>NZ_BBJU01000014.1 GCF_000739935.1 Agrobacterium rubi TR3 = NBRC 13261
GCTTATCCGAAGCCTTAGAGATGGGCGAGAGGTATCCACGAGTCGATCTCCCCCCTTGAGGGGGAGATGTCCGGCAGGACAGAGGGGGGTAAGCCCCACCCACCATCCTACCCTATACAAAAAGCCCAGATTTTCCCCATGAACCTCTGAAAATCCATGCATTGCAACGCGTCTTTGACCCTTCGCCATTGCAAAGCCGCATCGTGAGCATTATTCCGCATGGCACATACGGTCATTGGACCGCTTTTTGATGGCTGGCCCGGATCATGCGGTTGGGAACAGCGACGAAGGATGATGGATGATGAAGTCTGACAATGATGTGGTGATTACCGGGGTCGGTATCGTGACCTGTCATGGTGTCGGTATCGACGCCCATATTGCGCTGCTGTCGGCAGGCGCTGCACCTGACGCAATCGTCGAAACCGAAAAGTTCGCGCCGTATCCCATTCATCCACTGCCGGAGATCGACTGGTCGAGCCAGATTGGCCGCAAGGATCAGCGTCAGATGGAAAACTGGCAGCGCCTCGGCGTCTTTGCCGCCGGTCTGGCGCTGGATGATGCGGGCCTGAAGACGGATGCAGAGGCCTGCGGCACTATGGACATGATCGTCGCCGCCGGTGGTGGCGAGCGCGATATCAATGTCGATACGCTGATCGTGGATGAAGGCCTGAAGCGCAACGACCGCGAAGTCATGCTCAACGAAAAGCTGACGACCGAATTGCGCCCGACGCTGTTTCTGGCCCAGCTCTCCAACCTCATGGCTGGCAATATCTCAATCGTCCACAAGGTCACCGGCTCGTCTCGTACCTTTATGGGTGAGGAAGCGGCTGGTATCTCTGCCGTCGAGACCGCATTTTATCGCATCCGCTCCGGCGAATCGAGCCACGCACTTGTCGGCGGCGCCTTTGCAGCCGAACGTCCCGACATGACCCTGCTGTTCGAAGCCATCGGCGCGCATGCGCAGGGGCAGTGGCAGCCGCTGTGGTCGCGCTCTGAAGGCGAGGGCGGTGGCATGATCACCGGCTCCGTCGGTGCATTCCTCGTTCTCGAATCACGCAAGCGGGCAGAAGCACGCGGCGCAAAGATTTACGCCCGCATCGACGCCATCGAAGGTGATCGCGGCGCGCGTGACGACAATAAGCTGGAAACCCGGCTGGAGCGTCTTCTTGCGCCTGCAAAGGATGACGAAACGACGGTCGTTTTCTCCGGCGCCAGCGGCTACGACGCCGTGACGGGTCGCGAGAAGGATGTGCTGGCAAAAGTGCTGCCGACATCCGCCATTCGCGGATTCGGCGGTGTCACCGGTCATGGACTTGAAGCGCAGTTTCCACTCGGCCTCGCGCTTGCGGCACTTGCACTGCAAAGCGGCGCAAAGGTTCCAGCCTTCGATACTTCCGCCGAAAAGCCGATGACTTCTGCCGCCACGCAGGCCGTCGTCACCACCGTTGGCCATGTTCGCGGCGAAGGCGTTGCCGTGCTTTCCACAGATGCTTGAGGAGTAGACACCATGGCGTCCAGCAGTTTCAAGGATCACCTCGGTCGTCCCATCGTCGCCGTTACCGGCATGGGCATCATCACGTCGTTGGGCCAAGGGCTCGATGATAACTGGGCGGCGTTGACCTCGGGCAAATCGGGCATCCACAAGATCACCCGTTTCCCGACCGACAACCTGTCCACCAAGATTTGCGGCACGGTGGATTTCATCGAGATTCCCAAGCCCAATTCCGTCGAACGCTCCTTCGCCTTTGCGCGCGAAACCACCATCGAGGCGCTGGCGCAAGCGGGTCTTTCCGGTGATTTCAACGGTCCGCTGTTTCTGGCCGCACCACCTATTGAGCCGGAGTGGAGCGCCCGTTTCGAACTTGGCGACCGTTCTCCACCCGCTGCAAAGCCGGGCGACGCCTATGACCGTTTCATGGCGGCGCTGCGGGAGCGTCCCGATCCTGCGTTTCACGAGGCGGCCCTGTTCGGCGCCATCTCCGAGCGTCTCGCAGACCGTTTCGGCACACGTGGCTTGCCCGTCACCCTGTCCACGGCCTGTGCGTCGGGTGCCACGGCCATTCAGCTTGGTGTCGAAGCCATCCGCCAGGGGCGCACGGACCGTGCGCTGACGGTCGCGACCGATGGTTCGGTCAGTGCCGAAGCCCTTATTCGCTTTTCGCTTCTGTCGGCTCTCTCCACCCAGAACGACCCGCCGGAAAAGGCCTCCAAGCCCTTCAGCAAGGATCGCGATGGCTTCGTGATTGCCGAAGGTGCCGCAACGCTGGTGCTGGAATCGCTGGAAGCTGCCGTCGCCCGTGGCGCGAAAATTCTCGGCATCATCAAGGGCGCTGGCGAAAAGGCCGATAGCTTCCACCGCACGCGCTCATCGCCAGACGGTGGCCCGGCCATTGCGACGATCCGCGCGGCGCTGGCCGATGCTGGTGTTGCCGAAGGCGATATCAACTACATCAACGCCCACGGCACCTCGACGCCTGAGAACGACAAGATGGAATATGGCTCCATGCTCGCAGTCTTTGGCGAAGGGCTGAAATCCATTCCTGTCTCTTCGAACAAGTCGATGATCGGCCATACGTTGACGGCAGCGGGTGCGGTGGAAGCAGTGTTTTCGCTGCAAACCATGCTGACCGGCACCGTGCCGCCGACCATCAACTACACCAACCCCGACCCGACGATTGCGCTCGATGTGGTGCCGAATGTGAAGCGCGATGCGGAGGTTACCGCCGTGCTATCCAACTCCTTCGGCTTCGGCGGCCAGAACGCAAGCCTTGTCATGACGCGGGAACCGGCTTAATCGGTTTCCCAAATCGAAAACAATAAGAACGCCTCCAGGCGAAGGACTTCATTATGCGCGCCTTGCAACTCGTTGATGATCGTAAACTTGAAAGAGTGGACCTGCCCGAGCCGGAAGCTCCTGCACCCGGTGAAGTCACGCTCCGGGTCAAGGCCGTAGCTCTGAACCACATCGATGTGTGGGGCTGGCGCGGCATGGCATTTGCCAAGCGCAAGATGCCGCTCACCATCGGTGCGGAAGCATCCGGCGTGGTCGAGGCCATCGGCCCCGGCGTGTCCAATGTTCTGCCGGGCCAGCTCGTGTCCATCTATGGCGCCCGCACCTGCGGTCGCTGCCACCACTGCGTGGCCGGTCGCGATAATCTGTGCGAAAACGTCGCCGGTGTTCACGGCTTCCATCTGGATGGCTTCGCACAGGAAAAGATCAATATTCCCGCCCGCCAGCTCGTTCTGGCGCCGCCGGGCATCGATGCTGTTGCGGCGGCGCTTGCGCCTGTTACCTTCGGCACCGTTGAACACATGCTGTTCGACAACGCCAAGCTCCAGCCGGGCGAAACCATCCTCATTCACGCTGGCGGCTCCGGCATCGGTTCGGCGGCCATCCAGCTTGCCAAGAAAATGGGCTGCACCGTCATCACGACCGTCGGTTCCGATGACAAGATCGAGCGGGCCAAGGCGCTGGGCGCAGACCACGTCATCAACTACCGCGTGGACCGCTTCGAAGGCGTCGTGCGCAAGCTGACGAAGAAAAAGGGCGTCGATGTCGTGTTCGAACACGTCGGCAAGGACACCTGGGCAGGCTCCATGTTCTGCTTGAAGCGTGGCGGTCGTCTCGTCACCTGCGGCTCCACATCGGGCGTTTCCTCTGAAATCAACCTGATGATGCTGTTCCAGCAGCAGTTGAAACTGCTCGGCTCCTTCGGTTGCCGCATGGAAAACATGGCCGATGCCATGCAGAAAATGGCGCGGGGCCTTGTGCATCCGGTCATCGATACCGAAGTAACCTTCGATACGATCGAGATGGCGCTGGAGCGGATGGAAAGCCGTCAAGTCTTCGGCAAAATCGTTCTGCGGATGGATTGACCCTTTTGAAAATGTTTATAACGCGCATGGTCCTGGCGTTCGAAAACTTTCGCCAGTGGCTGAATGCGACGATTGCCTTTAGCGTTCTGAACCTGCTGAAGCTTTTGCCTGCCGATCCGGCCATCAATTTCGCAGACAGGATGGCCCGCAAAATCGGGCCGAAAACGCCACGCCATAAGCTCATGCTGTTCAATCTGGCGCGCGCCTACCCTGAGAAATCGGAGGAGGAGCGTCTCGAGATTGCCCTGGATAGCTGGGGCAATATGGGCCGCCTTGCTGCCGAATACGTCTTTCTGGACCGCCTGTTCGATTTCGATCCGGCAAACAGCAAGCCGGGCAGGGTGGAAGTCATCGGCACGGAGACCTTTCTGGAGCTGCGCGACAATCCGCGTCCCTTCATCGTCTTTACCGCCCATTCTGGCAATTTCGAGCTGCTGCCCGTGGCAGGATCGGCCTTCGGCCTCGATGTGACGGTGCTGTTCCGCCCGCCGAACAACCCTTATGTGGCAAAGCGCATCTTCGATTTCCGCAAGGAGCGTATGGGCAACCTCGTGCCGTCGCATACCGGTTCGTCCTTCGCACTGGCGCGTCAGCTGGAAAAGGGCGGCGGCATCGGCGTTCTCGTGGACCAGAAATTCCGCAAAGGCCTGCCTACCAAATTCTTCGGCAATGACGTGCTGACCAACCCGCTTTTGGCAAAACTGGTGCGCCAGTTCGGTTGCGATGTGTTTCCGGCCCGCTGCATTCGTCTGCCGGACAATCGCTATCGTCTGGAAATTGAACCGAAGGTCGAGATTCCGTTGAACGAAAAGGGCGCTGTCGATGTTCAGAAGACCGCGCAGCTTCTCAACGACAAGGTGGAAAGCTGGGTGCGCGAATATCCTGGTCAATGGTTATGGTATCACGACCGCTGGCACATAAAGCGCAACATTAAAGACTAGACTATCCATTGTCAGGCCGAATGCCGATATGATCATCTCAGGATTGTGAATGTATATTGTTCTTCACAATTTCTGGCATTTGTTAAAGACCTGACGCGTGTGTTATTTTGCTTTCAGTTTGTATGGGTAGGCTGTTCCTCGTTACGTCATTTTAACATGATATGTTGACGTGGGTCATGCCGCTGGGCCGGAGAGTATCGAGCGTGCGAATGGCGCACAATCATCCGGGGGGGATTTGGGTTGAAAGCGTTGATTGACTTGTTCTGGCAGCGATATTTGGAGTTGAAGGGAGCCGTTGAGCGCAACGAAGCCCAGAAAGTCCTATTTTTGGATCGTGAACTCGATTCGCTGTTGGAAAACATCACCAGCAAGAAGACAAAAAACTCCACGGAAGTGCTCGAGCAATTTCGCTTTGCGATCGATCTCCTCAATGAAGAGGCTGAGGATACGGGTTGCGTTCAACGCAATTCTGAGTTGCTTCGCCGTTTGGTCGACAGATATATCGGTGCTGGCCTGCCCTATGATGGCGTGGCACCCGATGGGGAGCCCGCAAGCTGGAGCCCTTACGTCATTCTGGATGAAGACCGGCTGGATGATCTCAATGAGCGGGTCTTCGTTGTCTCTCCCGGTTATCGAATCAACTACACTAACGCCGTCAATGCCCAATGCTATGAGGTGAAGACCGACGAGATGGTTGGTAAGCACATCGCCGAGTTCATCGGTATTCGCCACTTTCAGCAGGCTTTGCGTGAAAAGCTCGATGCGTGCTTCAAAGGTGAGGCTGCCAAATACACCTATGCCGAAGACATCGATGGCCGCACCGTGGTGCGCTCTTACGAAATGTCCCCGTGCTATTCGCCGTCCTACAAGCTCGTGGGGGCAATTATTGTCGTCAAGGAACTAGCGGACCGCAGGACCAGAGCGGTCGCGTAAATAATCGCTATGTCTTTTGACATGTCAAAATATGTTGAACATCATTTTCAGCGATGTAGCGGCCTTTTGGTATCAAGAGATTATTACAGCGTATAACCGTAATCTCACATAATTTTGAAACGATCGATGCCATTTGAGTATATTTTGAATTGTTTTGTAGTAATTTTATGTTTTGTAAATGAGTTAATTCATCGTCCAGAATGCTACGGTATCGGCGTTCTTCTTATAATAAATTTTAATCAAAGCGATTCGTTACTAGGTAAAATCTAGTGTGTTGACCAATTGAACGCTGATAGTGTTCATGTTACCCGGCGTCGAAATTTTTGGTTCGGTGCCTGGTTTTCTCTTGCGGGTATAGTGCGTATCACCGAAGCATGGAGTTGCCGAACATCTGATATCGGCGTCGAAACTCTTGAACGGATGAAGAGGTCTTTGGTTGAACTCAAATTATGTGGCCGCAGAAATATGGTCGCTGAGTTGGTTCGGCTTTTAAAACCAGGGGGATAAGATGGAGGCTCAACTGCAAGAATTTTTCGCTGCTTTCTCGCTGAAATGCATGCAGTTGAAACATGCCGTCGCCTGTGGTCACGATGATCTTGTCCGTGTGCTGGACAAGGAACTCGAGCCTATCATTGCCGATATTCTCGAGTTCCGGGCGCAGACGCGAGAAGATGCGCATATGCAATTGCAATTCCTCAATGGCCTCATCCGGGATGAAGCCGAGGACCGTTCGATGGTGACCCGTCGCAGTGCGGCGATGTCGATGCTGATCGATCGATATTTTCGGCGCATTCCTGAAGAAAGGGACAGCTTTGCGCAGACTGGCCCCGGAGAAAAGCCGTTCGTGTTCGAAGCCCCGGAGCAACCGCTGTTCAACGAGGCGATTCTCGATTGCCTGCCTGACCGCGTGGCCGTGATCACCCGCGATTATCGCTATCTCTATGCCAATCAGGCCAATGCGCGGTTCTTAAAGCGAACGCCACTGTCGATGATCGGCTGCCACGTCTCCGAGTTTATCGGCGAAGATAGTTTCAACAAAATGGCAAAGACAGCATTCGACCGCTGCTTCAAGGGTGCCACGGTTGACTATATCCACCACGGTCACCGTAGTTTCGACAATTTCTCTACACGTTGCCGCATGACGCCTTTGCGTGGCGTCAATAACGAGGTGTTCGGCGCCGTCGTCGTTCTTCAGGATATCAAGGCCGAGGCAGCGCTGGAGTGTAACTGATACTTCCAGCGGCTAGAGGCCAAACACTCTCGCCCCAATCCACGCGAGTGCACCGGCGTCGATCAAAAGCTTCGTTGCCATCGCTATGCATGAGATCACGAGCAGAGGGCGGATGATCTTGGCGCCGTTGCTCATGGCAAGGCGCGAGCCGAGCTGCGCGCCGATGAACTGGCCAAGCCCCATAATGATGCCGAGTTTCCACATGATCGCGCCGTTGACGGTAAAGATGAGGAAGCTGCCGAAGTTCGAGCCTAAGTTCAAAAGCTTGGTATGGGCTGTGGCTTTCAACATCCCGAAACCGGCAAGCCAGACGAAGGCCAGCATATAGAACGAACCGGCGCCCGGCCCGAAAATACCATCATAAAAACCGACCAGCGGAACGGCCGTCAGCCCGAACAGAAACGGCGTGATCCGGCGGTGGCTGTCGATGTCGCTGAGGTTTGGTTTGAAGGCGAAATAGATGGCGATGGCAATCAGCAGAAACGGCATGATGGCCCGCAAGATATCCGGCGGCACATAGGATGCCGTCAGAGCGCCGAAAATGCCGCCGAGGAAGGCCATGAAGGCCATAGGAAATTGTTTTTTGAGGTCGACATGGCCTTTTCGCGCATAGGCAATCGTTGCCGAAGCCGAGCCGAATTGGGCTTGCAGCTTGTTCGTTCCCAGCGCCTCGAGTGGTGGAATGCCCATGATGAGCATGGCAGGCAAAACAATCAGGCCCCCGCCGCCAGCAATCGAATCCACGAAGCCCGCAAAGATGGCAACAAGAAACAGGATGAGAAAAAGCTGGAGGGCGATGTCTTGCAAGGGAGCATTCCGGAAGGGCTGTGGTGATTGATGGTTCTGTGTCATTGAACGCCACCCTTTGCAATGCTTTTCCCGAGCGGTCCCAGGGGCATTGTGTCATTTGTACGGGTGTTTATGGTGCGCTCGCTGCTTCGCCATTGCTTGGGCGATTCCGCCTGCATAAAAATTCGAGGACATGGCATGCATAAGGTAATTTTCGACACAGACCCCGGCATCGATGACGCAATGGCGCTGCTGTTTCTGCACCGTCACCCGGATATCGATCTGGTCGGCGTTACCACGGTGTTCGGCAACGCACCGCTGGACATGACCACTCGCAATGCGCTGTTCCTCAAGCAGCAATGGGGCATGACGGCTCCCGTGGCCAAGGGCGCAGGCGTGACGTTCGATCCATCGCGCCCGGAAGGCCACTGGCCGACATTTATTCATGGCGATGACGGGCTCGGGAATATCGGTGTTCCCGACACGATCGACTTGCCGCTCGATCCGCGCCCGGCCCACAATTTCATTATTGATACCGTCAAGGCAAACCCAGGCGAAGTCACGTTGATCGCCGTTGGTCGCATGACCAACCTTGCGCTAGCCCTTCGCGAAGATCCCGATTTTGCCGCCTTGGTCAAAGATGTTATCATCATGGGCGGTGCCTTCGACATCAACGGCAATGTCAGCCCGGCCGCGGAGGCCAATATTCACGGTGACCCGGAGGCTGCGGATGTGGTGTTTACCGCGCCATGGCGTGTCACCATCGTCGGACTGGACGTGACGACGGGCACCGTCATGACATCGAAGTTCATGGACGAAATGGCGAAAGAGGGCGGGGCACCTGTCCAGCTTCTGTCCGATCTGTCGCAGTTCTACATTGAGTTCTACAATCAGCGCACTGGCGACGGCATGGTGGTGCATGACGCTTGCGCCTGCGTCTACCTGACCAACCCTGAGCTTTTCGAAACCCGCAGCGGTGCGGTTCGCGTCGTTTGCGGCGGCATTGCCGATGGGCAGACGATACAGAAGCCCGATGGCGTCGGCTTTCCGCCGGGAAATTGGGACGGACACCCCAGCCAGCTGGTTTGCACTGATATCCAGCCTGAACGTGTGCTTTCGGTCATCCGTTCGGCAATTGTGCAGGGCGAGCGCGGCTGATTGGTCGCGCGCGCCGCCAAACTCAGCGGCTTGCCTTGCATTTTTGAAAAAACTCGCGTTATGCAGGTTTTCGTAAAGTCGCGTTGTTTGTTCTGGCTGCGGGCAACTGCGGAAAACCCATTCGTGTTTTCCGGTACATGCGTTACACTTAAACTATACGGGCCCGATCTGTTCGTGTCGGCTGTATTTGAAACCAAACAACGAACGTTTTGTGAGCCGGTCATTCGGTTCATGTCCACGAGGAAAAGATGGAAGAGTTTCACAAGGTCAAGCGTCTGCCGCAATACGTGTTCGAACAGGTCAACCGTTTGAAAGCGAGCGCGCGAGCGGGTGGAGCCGACATTATCGACCTTGGCATGGGCAATCCCGACCTTCCGACACCGAAGGCCATTGTCGACAAGCTGTGCGAAGTCGTTCAGGACCCGCGCACACACCGTTACTCCTCGTCCAAGGGCATTCCCGGCCTTCGTCGTGCGCAGGCCGGCTATTACGCCCGCCGCTTCGGTGTGAAGCTGAACCCGGATACGCAGGTCGTAGCCACGCTGGGCTCCAAGGAAGGCTTCGCCAACATGGCGCAGGCCATCACCGCACCCGGTGATGTCATCCTTTGCCCCAACCCGACCTATCCGATCCACGCCTTCGGCTTCCTCATGGCAGGCGGCGTCATCCGCTCCATGAATGTGGAGCCCGATGAGACTTTCTTCGGTCCCCTGGAGCGCGCCGTGCGCCACTCCATCCCGAAGCCGTTGGCGCTGATCATCAACTATCCGTCGAACCCCACGGCCCACGTCGCATCGCTGGATTTCTACAAGGACATCATCGCATTCGCCAAGAAGCATGACCTCATCGTGCTGTCGGACCTTGCCTATTCGGAAATCTACTTCGACGATGCGAACCCGCCGCCATCCGTTCTGGAAGTGCCGGGTGCGATGGACGTTGCGGTGGAATTCACCTCCATGTCCAAGACGTTCTCCATGCCTGGCTGGCGCATGGGCTTTGCCGTCGGCAACGAGCGTCTCATCAGCGCGCTGACGCGGGTCAAGTCCTATCTGGATTACGGCGCCTTCACCCCCATCCAGGTCGCTGCCACCCACGCGCTGAATGGTGATGGTTCCGATATCGCTGAAGTACGCAGTGTCTATCGCCGTCGCCGCGATGTCATGGTCGATACATTCGGCAAGGCTGGCTTCGAAGTGCCACCGCCCGCCGCCACCATGTTCGCTTGGGCGAAAATTCCGGAAAAATTCCGCCATCTCGGCTCGCTGGAATTCTCCAAGCTCTTGGTCGAAAAGGCCGATATTGCGGTCGCACCGGGCGTCGGCTTCGGTGAAATGGGCGATGATTATGTCCGCCTGGCCCTCGTCGAAAACGAGCACAGAATTCGTCAGGCCGCGCGCAATTTGAAGCGCTTCCTGTCGACTGCGGACGATACGTTGCACAACGTCGTTTCGCTCAACGCCCACCGTTAAGGGCATCAAACCGGGTGGCCGTCTCAGGCCACCTCTCAATTTTTAGCAAATCAGGAATATACCCATGGCAGATTCATTGAGAATCGGCATAGCGGGACTCGGCACTGTCGGCTCTTCGCTCGTGCGCATCCTCCAGCAGAGAAGCAAGGAACTTGCGATTACCTGCGGACGCGCAATTGAGATTATTGCCGTCAGCGCGCGCGATCGTTCGCGTGATCGCGGTCTGGATCTCGCCGGTATTACCTGGTTCGATACGCCCGAAGAGATGGCGAAAAAAGCCGAAATCGATGTTCTGGTGGAGCTGGTCGGTGGTGCGTCCGGCGCTGCCGAAAAGGCCGTGCGCGCCGCCTTGTCTCGTGGCATCCATGTGGTAACGGCCAACAAGGCGCTGCTGGCGAAACACGGTGTCGAGCTTGCCATTATGGCGGAAGAAAAGGGCGCATTGCTGAACTTTGAAGCTGCGGTGGCTGGTGGTATCCCCATCATCAAGGCGCTGCGCGAATCGCTGACCGGCAACCATGTGTCGCGCATTTACGGCATCATGAACGGCACCTGCAATTACATCCTGACCAAGATGGAAAAGGAAGGCCTGTCGTTTGAAGCCTGCCTGAAAGAAGCGCAGCGGCTGGGTTACGCGGAAGCCGATCCAGCCTTCGACATTGAAGGCAATGATACCGCCCACAAGCTGGCGATCCTGACGACGCTTGCCTTCGGCTCCAAGATTGCGGCCGATGACATTTATCTCGAGGGCATCTCGAATATCTCCATCGAGGATATTCAGGCCGCCGCAGACCTGGGTTATCGCATCAAGCTTCTTGGCGTGGCGCATGTGACCGAGTCCGGTATAGAACAACGCGTGCATCCGACCATGGTACCTCTGGACTCGGTTATCGCGCAGGTAGACGGCGTCACCAACGCCGTGGCCGTCGAATCCGACATTCTCGGCGAACTGCTGATGGTTGGCCCCGGCGCTGGTGGCAACGCCACGGCATCCGCCGTGCTGGGTGACATCGCCGACATTGCCAAGAGCCGTCCCGGCGTTCAGCAGGTACCGGTGCTTGGTCGTCCCGCCAAATCGCTCACCGAATACCGTCGTGCCAAGATGAAGAGCCACGAAGGCGGTTATTTCATTCGCCTGACGGTGAAGGACAAGGCCGGTGTTTTCGCCTCCATCGCCACACGCATGGCGGAAAACAACATCTCGCTGGAATCCATCGTGCAGCATTCGCGGGTTCACACTGAAGGTGGTCCGCAGACCATCATTCTCGTCACCCACGCGACGATGGAAGATGCCATCCGCAAGGCGGTCAAAGCCATTAAGAGCGAAAAATATCTGGTCAACGAGCCGCAGGTCATCCGCATCGAACGCACCTGATTGCCGCGACGCAGGTTGGAACTAAACCAAGGCCATCGCCGCAAGGCGGTGGCTTTTCGCATGTGGGATAAAGTCCTACAGTTGGACAACAGATGGAGAGGCGTGTGATCAATATCCGTGCAGCCAGGGAAGGCGAGTCGTCCGTGCTTGCGGCGATCGGGCTGCGGGCATGGGCGAATGCGACATCGGCCATTGGCGTGACGGAAGCGCTGCGGGAAAACGCGCGTGTCGCTTTCGAAAATTTCACGCATTCATCATGGCGCGCCATCATTTTGGCAGAGGCGGGCGGCGTGGTTGTCGGCTGGGCGGCGCGCGAACACTTCGATGAGACGATCACCGATTTCTGGGTCGATCCTGTCTATCAACGCCAAGGCGTCGGCACGGCACTTCTCGCCGACATCGAACGGCAGATCGAGGCCCGCGGTTTGCCTTTGGCCAAGCTGGAAAGCCACGCGCAAAACGATCAGGCCGTGTCCTTTTTCCGCAAGCATGGTTACAGCGTCAGCTGGCTCTCGATGAAATATTCGACCAAACTGGACCGCGAGGTGCAGTCCGTCGGCCTACAAAAGCAACTGGTCGATATGGACATCGGTGGTTACGGGTTCGGCTTTTGAGCCGCTGCGTTCATCGTGTCGAACACGGTTTTTGGCCAGTGTGGTAGGATGACGAAAGACGCTCCAATCCCGATTTGCAGAATGATGATCCAAATCAGATAACGGCGAAACGGTTCTTTTCGCGTTTTATGGCGCAGAAACCGTTGTGCCAGCACGGCGCCTAAGCTTCCGCCCAGCAAAGCCAGCCACAACAGCGTGCTTTCACGCACGCGCCATGTTCCTGTTCTGGCCGCTCTCTTGTCCCACCCATAGATGAGGAAAACGACCAGGTTGAAGGTAAGATAGGTGGCGACGGCCAAGAGTGGGATCATCATGCGATGAGTGACATTGAAAATTGTAAAGGATCCGTATTCAGCAGCATGAAATCTCGTCGCTTCCCGTGTTCGGCGCGACAAGCCTTGCGCCACAGTGCCAATTGTTCTACCTCACCATAGACAGAAATTCCGTATATTAAGAGCTTGATATGACCCTTGTAGACGTGCGCACACCAGACCCGAAACGCTTCATTCCCGGCGCGACCGGCGATTGGGAAATCGTCATCGGCATGGAGGTTCACGCTCAGGTTCTCTCCAATTCCAAGCTGTTTTCCGGCGCGTCCACCACGTTCGGCAATGCGCCGAATTCCAACGTCTCGCTGGTCGATGCCGCCATGCCCGGCATGCTGCCCGTGATCAACGAGGAATGCGTGGCGCAGGCCGTGCGGACTGGTTTGGGCTTGAAGGCACAGATCAATAAGCGCTCCATCTTCGACCGCAAGAACTACTTCTATCCCGACCTGCCGCAGGGCTACCAGATTTCGCAGTTCAAGGACCCCATCGTCGGTGAGGGCCAGATCATCATTTCGCTCGGACCCGACCGTCAGGGCAATTTCGAGGATATCGAAATCGGCATTGAGCGGCTGCATCTGGAGCAGGATGCGGGCAAGTCGATGCACGATCAGCACCCGACGATGTCTTATGTGGACCTCAACCGTTCCGGCGTGGCGCTGATGGAAATCGTCTCCAAGCCCGATATGCGCTCGTCTGACGAAGCCAAGGCTTATATGACGAAGCTGCGCTCCATCGTGCGCTATCTCGGCACCTGTGATGGCAACATGGACGAAGGCTCCATGCGTGCGGACGTCAACGTTTCCGTGCGCAGACCCGGTGAGGGCTTCGGCACCCGTTGCGAAATCAAGAACGTCAATTCCATCCGCTTCATCGGTCAGGCCATCGAATACGAGGCACGTCGCCAGATCGCCATTCTGGAAGATGGCGGCAGCATCGACCAGGAAACCCGCCTGTTCGATCCCGGCAAGGGCGAGACGCGCTCCATGCGCTCCAAGGAAGACGCGCATGATTATCGCTACTTCCCCGACCCAGACCTGCTGCCGCTGGAATTCGACGATGCGTTCATCGAGAAGATGAGCAAGGATTTGCCGGAACTGCCGGATGACAAGAAGGCGCGGTTTGTCAGCGAACTCGGCCTGTCGGTCTATGATGCATCGATCCTCGTGTCTGAAAAGGCGATCGCTGATTATTACGAGCTCGTTGCCGAAGGACGGGATGGCAAAATTGCTGCGAACTGGGTGATCAACGATCTCTTGGGTGCGCTGAACAAGGCGAGCAAGGGTATCGAAGAGACACCTGTTTCCGCCGATCAGCTGGGCGGCATCATCGATCTCATCAAGGCCAACACCATCTCCGGCAAGATCGCCAAAGATTTGTTCGAGATCGTCTGGAACGAGGGTGGCAATCCGGCGGAGATCGTGGAAAGCCGTGGCATGAAGCAGGTCACCGACACCGGCGCCATCGAAAAGGCCGTGGACGAGATCATCGCTGCCAACCCGGATCAGGTCGAAAAGGTCAAGGCCAAGCCAACGCTTGCCGGCTGGTTCGTCGGTCAGGTCATGAAGGCCACCGGCGGCAAAGCCAACCCACAGGCTGTGCAGGAACTGGTCAAGGCGAAGTTGGGTATCGAGGAGTAATCACTGCTGGCTGGGATTATCTCGGCTTACAGTGTTAGACTGAAAACATCGCTTCCGTCATCCTCGGGCTTGTCCCGAGGATCTAACGAACCACAACATCAAACGTGGTCAGATCCTCGGGACAAGCCCGAGGATGACGTCGAGTGGAGTTAGAGATCGAGTGCGACAATGCCGGGATTTCTCCTGGCTTTTCCATTCTTAGATGGAGCAAGACGTGTTTTTCATTCGCACCGCCAGTGAGCGCGATATTGAGCCGGTGAGGGCGCTTTTGGCGCGCACGTGGCACGCCACCTTCGACGCGATCTATGGAGCGCCACGGGTCAGTGAACTGATCACGCAGTGGCATTCTCCGGCTGCGATGAAAGAACGCGTCCAGAAAAAGGGTGGCGAGTTTCTGGTGGCGGATGATGGCAAGCGCATCGGTGGCATGGGCTATGCAGCGATGTCAGCCAAGATGTCGAAAACGGCTTTGCTACACCAGCTCTATGTCGATCCACATTTTCAGCGCCAAGGCGTTGGGCGCGATATCTTCGCGGAGCTTGAGACGTGTTTTCCCGACGCCGAAATCATGCGCCTCGAGGTGGAGCCAAAAAACACCGCCGCCATTGCCTTTTATGAAGGGCTGGGTTTTGTCGAGGTCGATCGAGTGGAGCGCATGGCCGGGGTTGAGGGACTGCCGGGCATCGCCATGGAAAAGACGCTGGCCCGATGACCGAAGCGCGAGACCATCTCATCATTCGTTTTGCGCGAGAAACTGACCTTCCTCATCTCGTCGCGATGTTTGCCGCTGATGATGTGGGCGGCCACGGTGACACGGTGGAAGAAGCGGCAATGCCGGATTATCTGGCGGCCTTTCACGCCATCGAGGCGTCTCCCAACGAGACGCTTTATGTGGCGGAACTGGATGGAGAGGTCGTCGGTACGTTTCAGACCGTGATTCTCACGAAGCTCGTCGGTCGCGGTGCTGTGACGATGAAGATCGAAGCGGTCCAGACGCGGGCTGATATGCGTGGTCGCGGCATCGGTGCCATTATGATCCGTCATTGTATCGAGGATGCTGGGCAGCGCGGTGTGAAAACGATCGAGCTGGGATCGAATATGGCGCGGCTCGATGCCCACAGGTTTTACGAACGGCTGGGGTTCGACAAGCGACATTTCGGCTTCAGCATGAAGCTGAAATAGCGGCGGCTGGAACGGGAAATACTGGACAATTGTTGCATGGAGCGGCATAAGCTTGTGCTGTGCTGCGCACATCAAATCGCTGCGGTGCACTCAAGCCCGAGGAACTGATAATGAAGACTCTCCTGACGCAAATCTTCACCTGGTGGAACGGCCAGACGATTGGAACGCGCTTTCACACATGGCGTTTCGGCAAGAAGGTCGGCACGGATGAGTTGGGCAATACCTATTACGAAGGCGGCACCACATCCTGGGGCATGCCACGTCGCTGGGTCATCTATAATGGTTACGCCGAAGCCTCCGCCATTACGCCCGGCTGGCATGGCTGGATGCATTATCGCACCGACGTTCCGCCGAGCGAGGAAAACTACGCTGCTCGCGAGTGGGAGAAGCCGCATCTGCCGAACATGACCGGCACATCGAAAGCCTACCGCCCGCAGGGCTCGCTGGCTGTTGCCGGTGAACGTCCACGCGTAACCGGCGACTACGACGCCTGGACGCCCGGCAACTGAGTAGGCCGGCGAGGGTGGTTTGCCTTTTGCGTTTCAGCGCGATTTGCTGATGCGAACGACGTAGGCAGTCACCCGTTTTTGCCACATTCCGCCTGTAGGCGTTGAGCCCGCACTGATGGTGCGGGAAATCTTTCTGGAGACGGTTCGATATGGGAAAATTCACGCGAGATGGTTCTTTGCGTGCGCTGGCTGTGTCGCTTGTCGCGCTTTCGGCCACGGCTGTTACCGTGTCTTCCGCTTCCGCAGCCCGCATCGAAAACCGCGTCGCCGTCTTTTCCGGCATCGACAAGATCACTGGCCGCATTACATCTTTCGATGTCTATCTGAACGAAACCGTGCAGTTCGGTGCGCTCCAGGTCACGCCAAAGGTCTGCTATTCGCGTGACGATACCGAAGCGCAGAAGATTGATGCCTTCATTGAGGTCGATGAAATCACCCTCGACCGCAAGATCAAGCGCATCTTCACCGGCTGGATGTTTGCCGACAGCCCCGGCCTGAATGCCGTTGAGCACCCGATCTACGACGTGTGGCTGACGGGCTGCAAGCAGGATTCGGACGTGCCTGCTCCGACGTCGGCCAGCAAATAATCCCAACAGTCAGAATGTCAGGCTTGGTCGATTGACGGCGGGCTCAAGCATTTTCGCATACTCGGCTTTCGGAACATCGATCGCGCCGAAGGTCTTGAGATGCTCAGTCGTGAACTGTGTGTCGAGGAGAGTGAAGCCTTTTTCGCGCAAGTGCTCGACCAGATGCACGAGGCAAATCTTAGACGCATTGGTGCGGCGCGAAAACATGCTCTCCCCGAAGAAAGCTGAGCCGAGCGATACGCCATAGAGGCCACCGACAAGCTCGTCGCCCTCCCACGCCTCGACGCTATGCGCGTGGCCGATTTCGTGCAGTTCGGTATAGAGGCGGCGGATTGTGGCGTTGATCCAGGTGCTGGGGCGGTCGTCGGCTTGCTCTGCGCAACTGGCCATCACACCTTTGAAATCCGTGTCGAAGCGAATGTCGAACGGACGTTTGCGAATGACTTTGGCAAGACTTTTGGAAACGTGGAAGTCATCGAGCGGGATGATGCCGCGCATCTCCGGCTCGACCCAGAAGAGTTCCGGGTCATCTGCCGAATCGGCCATGGGAAACAGGCCGATGGAGTAGGCGCGCAGCAGAATGTCGACATCGATGTCGCTGTTTCTGCCGCGCCGTCCCATCTCTTACTTCGCGTCGCCGGCCAGATATTTTTCCAGCCAGTGGATGTCGTAGTCGCCCTTCAGGATGTCTTCGTTTTGCAGAAGGTCCTGAAACAGCGGCAGAGTTGTCTTGATGCCGTCCACCACGAACTCGTCGAGCGCCCGGATCAGACGACGAATGCATTCATCGCGATTGCGTCCGTGGACGATCAGCTTGCCGATCATGCTGTCGTAGTATGGCGGGATTTTGTAGCCCTGATAGGCGCCAGAATCGACGCGAACGCCGAGGCCACCGGGTGTGTGGAAGTAGGTCAATGTACCAGGCGACGGCACGAAGGTGCGCGGGTCCTCGGCGTTGATGCGGCATTCGATGGCGTGGCCATTGAACTTCACTTCGTCCTGCGTGACCGAAAGGCCTTGGCCGGAGGCGACGCGAATCTGCTCCTGCACGAGGTCCATGCCGGTGATGGCTTCCGTGACCGGATGCTCCACCTGAAGACGGGTGTTCATTTCGATGAAATAGAACTCGCCATTCTCATAGAGGAACTCGATGGTGCCAGCACCTCGATATTTCAGCTTACGCATGGCATCGGCGCAAATCTCGCCGATCTTCATACGCTGCTCAACGGTGAGTGCTGGTGAGTTGGCTTCTTCCAGAACCTTCTGGTGACGGCGCTGCAACGAGCAATCGCGTTCACCCAAATGGATGGCCTTGCCTTCACCATCGCCGAACACCTGAACTTCGATGTGGCGTGGCTTGCCGAGGTATTTTTCCATATAGACGGCGTCATTACCAAAAGCGGCAAGCGCTTCGGAACGGGCCGTCGAGACGGCTTCCTCGACTTCCGATTCGTCCTTTGCGACTTTCATGCCGCGTCCGCCACCACCGGCCGTTGCCTTGATGAGAACCGGGAAGCCGATCTTGCGAGCGATTTCCAGCGCGTTCTCAGGCTTCACTTCGCCGTCAGAGCCGGGAACAACGGGAATGCCCAGTTCCAGCGCGGTCTGCTTGGCGGTGATCTTGTCACCCATGATGCGGATGTGGTCGGCGGTCGGTCCGATGAAGGTGATGCCGTGGGCATCGAGAATATCGGCGAACTTGGCGTTTTCCGACAGGAACCCGTAGCCGGGGTGAACGGCATCCGCGCCGGTGATTTCGCAGGCCGCAACGATCTGGTGGATGTTGAGGTAGCTGTCACGCGAAGGCGGTGGGCCGATGCAAACGCTTTCGTCGGCAAGGCGCACATGCATGGCATCTGCGTCTGCCGTGGAATGCACTGCGACAGTTGGAATGCCGAGTTCCTTGGCGGCACGCAACACGCGAAGGGCGATTTCGCCGCGATTGGCGATGAGGATCTTGGATACCATGAAATCAGCCCTTATTCGATGACCACGAGGGCTTCACCATACTCTACGGGCTGCGAGTCGTTGACGATGATTTCCGTAACCTTGCCGGACTTCGGAGCCGGGATCTGGTTCATGGTTTTCATGGCTTCAACGATCAGAAGCGTCTGGCCTTCCTTGACGGTTGCGCCGACTTCGACGAACGGACGTGCACCCGGAGCAGAAGAAAGATAAACGGTGCCAACCATTGGCGACGTGACGGTGTTTGCCGGGTTGCGGGCAGGGGCAGCAGGAGCGGCGGTGCCAGGTCCAACCGCCGGTGCTGCGGCTGCAGGGGCGGCAGCGGGCGCCGGTGCGTAATGTGTGGGTGCCGTTGCATAAATCGGCGCGGCAGGCGCTGCACGAGACACACGAATGCGCAAATCGTCCTGCTCGACTTCGATCTCGGAAAGATCGGTGTCGTTGAGAATGTTCGCGAGGTCGCGGATCAGTTCCTTGTCGATACCGTTTTTCTTTTCAGACATGACAAACCCTATTTCTGATTGTTTCTTTTTATGCCGTGATATTCTTCAAGGCGTTGAGCGCCATGATGTAGCCATACGGCCCGAAACCGCAGATCATTCCCTTTGCGGCGGGCGCTATCATCGATTTATGGCGGAATTCCTCGCGTGCGTGGATGTTGGAAATGTGCACTTCCAGCACAGGAACAGAAATGGCGCGTATGGCATCATGCATCGCAATTGACGTGTGGCCATAGGCGCCGGGATTGATGACGACACCGGCGGCGCGCTCGCCAGCCTCATGCAAAAGGTCAACCAGGGCGCCCTCATGGTTGGACTGATGACACTCGACCGTAAAGCCAAGCTCTTCACCAGCCTTCACGCAATCGGCCTCGATGTCCTTCAGCGTCTTGCCGCCATAGATGCCGGGCTCTCGTTTTCCCAACATGTTGAGATTGGGGCCATTCAGGACGAAGATTGTGTTGCTCATTTGCAGTTCCGTCAAAAAATCAGGGCCACCTATAGACCGCGTAACCTCCAAGGAAAAGCCCCGAAGCGCGCAAACAACCTCTTGTCCTTAATCTTCTGGGCTTTCTGCGTGTTTTCGAGCGTATTTTATGAGCAAGTCGCCTTGCCGCAGCTGCGCATATTGGCAATCTTTTCTTTCAACGGCACAGCGCCGACAGCGCCAAACACGGCCTCATTGCCGATAATGTAGGACGGCGTACCCGTGATGCCGAGATTGGTGGCAAGCTGGTAGGTTTCCTTGACCTGCGCATCATTGGAGTTTTCCGCCATGGATTTGCGGATATCCGCTTCCTTGATGCCGAGCGTTTCAGCGACTTCGATGGCGCTTTCTTCATTGGCGCGACCGGTGCTGCCGAGCAATGTCCGCTGGAATTCGGGGTATTTCTCCGGCGCGATCAGCTTTACGGCGTTCGAAACCTTGTGGGCTTCCACCGATTCGGGTCCAAGAATAGGAAATTCTTTCAGAACGAAACGGACGTTCTTGTCGGTTTTGAGGATCGTGTCCACATCGCTCATGGCGCGCTTGCAATAGCCGCAATTGTAATCGAAGAATTCGACCAGCGTGACATCGCCCTTGGGGTTGCCGAGCGACAGATCGTATTTCGATTCGAAGATGGCCTTCTGGTTATCGGCCACGGCATCGGCCGCCTTTGCATTGCGCGTTTCATACTGTTTGCGCTCAAGAGCATCCTGCACTTCCAGCATGATTTCTGGGTTCTCGATCAGATATTCCTTGATGAAAGCGCCGAACTCTTTTTTCTGCTGATCATCCAGCGCGTGCGCGGGCAGGGAGACGAAAAGGGTCGAAAGGGCCGTCAGGCAGGCAAAGGCTGTGGATTTGATGGAAAGTGCCATGGGGTCCTCGTGGTGTCATGGGCAGGTGCGATGTCTCACCTCACGCATTACCTTAATTTCATTCAATTGCCATATCGCAAATTAAATCTCTCCGTTGCGATCTTGTCATTGTGAAGGCCGTCATAATGCGGCACATCTTCCCATAGAATTTCGAGAAAGAGTATATTTTTGATTACCTTGTCCAAGCGAAGTGCGGTTGAGCCATTCCATGCCATGGATATTCTGGCGGAGGCGAATCGACGCAGGCAGGCGGGACGTCCTGTTATCTCCATGGCTGTCGGCCAACCATCCCATGCAGCACCCAAGGCATCGCTTGCGGCCGCCGAAGAGGCACTCAAGCATGGTCGGATCGGCTACACCGATGCGCTGGGATTGCGTGAACTGCGCGAGGCAATCGCGACAAGCTACAGGCTGCGCCATAGCACGATCATCGATCCCGCGCGCATTGCGGTGACCACGGGGTCATCGGCAGCGTTCAATCTGGCATTTCTCAGCCTGTTCGATGTGGGCGACGCCGTCGCCATCGCGCGGCCTGGATATCCAGCCTACCGCAACATTCTCAAGGCGCTGGGTCTGACGGTCGTTGAAGTGCCGGTAACGGCCGAAACCGGCTATACGCTGACGCCTGCGAGCCTCGAGCGCGCCGAAACCAGGGCCGGGCGAAAGTTGAAGGGCGTGCTTCTGGCAAGTCCTGCAAACCCCACCGGGACTGTGACGGGGCGTGAGGCACTGAAGCGCCTGGTGACCTATTGCGACAGCCGCAATATCGCGTTCATTTCGGATGAAATCTACCACGGTCTGACATTTGTCGGCGAAGAGACGAGTGCCACCGAAATCAGCGACAATGCCGTCGTCATCAACTCCTTTTCCAAATATTACTGCATGACCGGCTGGCGTATTGGCTGGATGGTATTGCCGGAAGTGCTCATCCGCCCGATCGAATGTCTGGCCCAGAGCATGTATATTTCGGCGCCGGAGCTGTCGCAGCTTGCCGCAATTGCTGCCTTTTCCGTCGAGGACGAGTTGGATGTCTACAAGGAAAGTTACCGCACCAATCGCGACTTCCTTTTGAGCCGCCTGCCGGAGCTCGGGCTGCCGCTGGTTTCGCCGATGGATGGTGCTTTCTATGCCTATGTCGACATCAGCCGATACTCGAACGACAGTATGGAGTTCGCAAAGCTGATGCTGGCGGAAATCGACGTTGCCGCCACACCTGGTCTCGATTTTGATCCGGTCGACGGCCATCGTGCGCTGCGATTTTCCTATGCGGGTTCGGAATCCGAGATAGCCGAGGCCGTCGGGCGTATTGCAGGCTGGCTCAAGTAAAGCTACTCAACAGCTTGCAGCTTTGCTGTGCTTTCCCATCAATGATTTTGGTTCGTCCTGATCGGTCATTCGCGATATTCTCTTTCCCAAAATGATGGGAGAACACGATGACGACAGATAAGGTAGCAGTGGTAACGGCGGGTGGCAGTGGCATGGGGGCGGCTGTTGCCAAGCGTCTGGCCGCTGATGGTTATAAGGTTGCCATCCTCTCATCCTCCGGCAAGGGTGAGGCTCTCGCAACCGAACTTGGCGGTATCGGGGTCACAGGCTCCAACCAATCCAATGACGACCTACAGCGGTTGATCGACCTGACACTGGAAACATTCGGACGCATCGACGTGCTGGTCAACAGTGCGGGGCATGGCCCTCGCGCGCCGATCCTCGATATTACCGATGAGCAGTGGCATACGGGCCTTGATGTTTATTTGCTGAATGTCATTCGCCCGACTCGCTTGGTGACGCCCACCATGGTGTCTCAAAAATCCGGCACGATCATCAATATATCGACGGCCTGGGCATTTGAGCCCAGCGATATGTTTCCCACATCTGCTGTGTTCCGGTCAGGTCTTTCCGCCTTCACGAAAATCTTTTCGGATACCTACGCGCCTGACAATGTGCGGATGAACAACGTCCTGCCGGGCTGGATCGACAGCCTACCAGCGACCGAACAGCGCCGGGAGATGGTGCCAATGCAGCGTTACGGAAAAAGTGAAGAAATAGCCGCCACCGTCGCCTTTCTTGCCTCCGATGGTGCCGGTTATATCACCGGTCAAAACCTTCGCGTGGACGGAGGACTAACCCGTTCTGTGTAAACGACATTAGTGCTAATAAGCGCATTTTGCGTTCGCTCTTACTCCAGCGAAGGCCTGTCATTCCAGGGAATCCGGTCATTTTGAAGGAACCACGTCGTTATCGCCGCGTTATTCAACCCAAGGGTAAGCGTTTCAATTTGAACACGACACTCGTGTAAGAAAACAGGTGGTCTGATCCATGGGACAGAGAAATCCAATTGCCAGACAAGTGGTCTTGGTTGTCGAAGACGATCCGCTGCTTCGCATGATGGCGGTTGATCTCGTGGAAGACGCAGGTTTCGACGCGATCGAGGCGTGTGATTCGGACGAAGCTGTCGAAATATTGCAAACGCGCCCAGATGTGAAAGTTCTTTTCACCGACGTCGATATGCCCGGCAAGATGGATGGTGTTGCACTCGCCAATTGGGCACGCCGAAGCGTCGTGCCACTGGGTATCGTTCTGACCTCGGGTCACTACAGGCCAGAAGATGAGGATTTACCAGACCGGAGTATTTTCTTCGCCAAACCCTATGATTTCGAAAAGGTCATGAAGACGCTGAGACTTATGAGTGCGTGAGGCGGAAGTTTCGTGTTTGCTAATAGGTAACCATAGCTCAAACGTCTGTTTAGCGATTAAGTGTTCTTAAAAGACCTCTGTTTATAGTGTCCCTCAAGGCTATAAGAGTTTTTGGGGGTACTATGAACTTTCTGGGAATCACAGGCATGCAGTATTCTGGCGTGCCATTTCACGACACACGAATATTGCTTGCTGAAGATTCCAACGTCTTTACTCAGATGATCGGCGCGAGGCTCAAGGAGCTGCTGGGTTTGAGCGTTGAGGTGTGCCGGAACTTCGAAGAGCTGCAGGAATGCTACGAGCGTTCTTCCGAAGAAGTTACTCTCGCCATTTCCAATATCAATCTTCCAGGCGCTGAAAATGGCGAGGCTTTGGAATATCTTGTCGATCTTTCGATACCGACGATCGTTTTCACCAGCACCTTCCATGAAGACACGCGTGAGAAGCTCATCACCAAGGAAGTGGTCGACTATATCCTGAAAGACAATGTCTTTGCGGTCGATATGCTGACGGAATCGGTTTGCCGCTTCCTCACCAACCACCGTCACCACGTGCTCATCGTCGATGATAGTCCAACGGCGCGAGCTCTGCTCTCCAGCCGCCTTAAGCGTTACAATTTCCGCGTCAGCCTTGCTGAGAGCGGTGCGAAGGCGCTGGAAATTCTCAAGAACAATCCAGACATCGGTCTTGTGGTGACGGATTACAACATGCCTGATATCGACGGCTTTGAGCTGACGCGGCGCATTCGCACCATGCGCGGTTCGCATGAGTTGCGCATTATCGGTGTTTCCTCGTCCACGAACCGCCTTCTGTCTGCACGCTTCTTGAAGGCCGGCGGTAACGACTTCATGCTGCGTCCGTTCATCGACGAAGAATTTTATTGCCGCGTCAATCAGAACCTCGACACGCTTGTCCAGATCAAGTCGGCGAGAACGCAGAACGCTAAGGCTGCTGCATAAGTCTGAAAGAGCAGGGCCGTCAGGTTTCCTGCTCTATCGGCCTGCCCATGGCAAGTTTTTCGGATAGTTCCGGGCCAAGCTTATCCACATAGGCTTGGTCCGGTGACGTTCCCAGAGCATCCAGCGTCTTGGAGAAGAAGCAGCGCGCCGCAGCCGCCGCCACGATGTCGAAGATTTCGGCATCGGTCAGGGCATGGGTTTTGAGAGCATCGATATCGGCTTGCGTCACCGACGTCGCATCGCGAACCACATTTGTCGCGAAAATCATGATGGCGCGCTCCTGCTCGTTGAGGGGCGCATCGTCTTCGATGTTGACGATGGCTTCCAGCTCGTCTTTGGAGACGCCGTCGCGTGCCAGAACGGCGCCATGCGCCAGCATGCAATAGGAAGAGCGCAGTTCGCGGGCTGCGGCCAGCGTGACCAACTCATAGCGCCTCGGCTCGATATTGCCACGAAGGCTGACCAACAGCGCACTCCAGCTTTCCATGACCTCCGGGCGATGGCCGAACGCGCGGTACATATTCGGCAGATAGCCATGAACATGCTCGGCACTATCGTACATCTCCGCAATCTTGCGGCTGGTTTTCGGCTCTGGCGGCGCGATGAACATCGGGTTCTCCTGCATTTCAACTGCTTCTAAAATGCGTGAGTGCGAGATTGGATCATTTTCAGCCGATGTTTTTTGTCACAGCTGAGATTCGAGCGGCAATATCCCCATAACTATCGTCATGATACGGCGGCTGAGGCTGGCGTAGGGCTCGCTGGCATAGTGCTGCGGCTTGCCCTTGACGACACCGTTCCAGACGACGTTACGGCGCTGGTTCAGCGTGAGTTCAAAGCTCATTTCCTGGCGGATTTCTTCGCTGAAGATAGCGTCCATTTCCTCGACCAATTCAGGCGATGTGAACAGTACGCCCATTTCGGTGTTCAGCGACATCGAGCGGGGATCGAAGTTGAGGGAGCCGATAAAGCCGATCTCACCATCGCGCGTGAAAGCCTTGGTGTGGAGGCTGGCCTGACCGGAGCCACGCAGCGAAAAAGAGGAGTTTTGATCCGCCAAAGCGCGCAGTTCATGGATTTTGATGCCGTTGATCAACAGGGGGCGTCTGTAGCGCGAATATCCGGCGTGGACGGCAGCGACATCCGTGGCGGCCAGTGAGTTCGTCAAAACGCAGACCGAAACGCCGTCTGCCGAAAGGCGCGACAGGGTTTCGACGCCTTTCAGACCGGGAATGAAGTAGGGAGACGTTATCCGAAGCTTAGTCGTCGTCTCATCCATGATGGGCAGCAGGGTTTCCATGACGTAGTTATGACCATGGCGTCGCTTGCCGGCGGCCTTCTCTGGCGGGTCGGCAACGACCTGCACGGTTTCCACCCAATGCAGCTTGTCGGAGTTGAGGAAGTCGCCGGAATGGTGCTGGCTTTCGACCTGTGCCAGATAGGGCTGTGCTGCGCTGCCGGCCGCCAAGGCATCCATCCGGCGTCTCAATTTCGCGAGCTTGTTGGGGCGCCTTGCGAGCAACGATCTGACCGGCACCGCAACCGCACTGTTCCAGTAGTCGTCGAAAATCTCCTCTGCCTGACCGACACAGTCTCCATGCGCGATGACATCGAAATCTCTGAAATTCGCCAGCTCTGCGGCGTCGAAATAGGCGTCGCCAATATTACGCCCGCCAACGATCAAAACCCTGCCATCGGCAATCCAAGCCTTGTTGTGCATGCGCCGGTTGACGCTGCGAAACCGCAGGACCATCTCCAGCCCGCGACGGAACACGTTTTCCCTTGCTTTCGTGGGATTGAACAGTCGCAGTTCGATATTGCGATGGCTATCGATGGCGTGAAAGGCGCGATCGGGAATCGAGACGCCCAGATCATCGAGAAGCAGACGCACGCGAACCCCACGGTCCGCAGCGGCGATGACCTCACGCATCATCAGCTGACCAGTCAGATCGGCGTTCCACATGTAGTACATGAGGTCGAGGCTGCGGGCGGCTGCCCTCGCAGAGCCGACGCGGGCCGCAAAAGCGCCGAGGTTGGACTGGACGAGGGAGAGCGCGTTCGGCTCTTGGCGTCCATTGCTGACATGTTTCCAATGGAGGTCAAGCGGGGTCGCATCGTCCACTGTCGGCAATGCCGTGGAAGCGATTTTGATGATGATTTTGTCGCGGTGGCGCGATGCGAGTGCCATTGCGGCCACGATCATCACAACAAGCAGAACACAGATGGCGATCGTTACATTCACAGCGATAGGGTCACCTGCATCAGTTGTACGCTTTTATATCGGTTGAAATCAATGGATTTCAATGCCGCGCTTGTCGGCTTCTTCCTTGATGATGTCTTCAACGATCTCGCGTTTTAGTCCGGGATTTCCGAGCAGGTAATCATCGGCGATTTCGAAAATGGATTTGGGGCTTTCCGTGCGATTGAGGGTATCGAGATCCTGGCCGATTTGCTCGCGCAGTTGGGTGTAGTCATCCATCGTCGTTCCTCCATCATGTGGAGGTAGAATGCGCGGGCGGTGTCTGGGTTCCTGTCGCGTTTGAAATGAGGATATTGCATTGGCAGGCCACGCCAGCCATAAGCGACAGATCAGGTGCTTGCCTCTGGGCGGGAGAATCGGGAACGCGGTGAAAATCCGCGACGTGCCCAACGCTGTAAGGTGGACGCGTGTTGCCATAGGCCACTGAGATAATCGGGAAGGCGGCAAGACGGGGTTGAAGCCAAGTCAGAAGACCGGCCTGATATGATAGACCGAACCGCATGGACGGCGGCAGGTTTTGAGGAGGCGGGTCGTTTTGCGGCGCGCGCCTTGCATTGTTGGGGATTAACGATGCCACAGGACGACTTCGATCACGCGCTGGTGCCAGCGCAGGAATTTTCCGACGTCGACAAGCAAGCCGTTTACCGCGCCATCGAAACGCGACGGGACGTGCGTGACCAGTTTCTGCCAGAGCCACTTTCCGACGACTTGATCGACAGGTTGCTGAAAGCCGCCCACGCTGCCCCCTCCGTCGGCTTCATGCAGCCGTGGAATTTTACGCTGGTGACCGACGAAGAGGTGAAGCAGCGCGCGTGGGAAGCTTTCTCTCGTGCCAATACGGAAGCTTCTGAAATGTTCGGGCAGGAACAGCAGACACTGTATCGCAGCCTGAAGCTCGAAGGCATCCGCAAGGCTCCGCTGTCGATCTGTGTGACTTGTGATCCGACCCGTGGAGGCGATGTCGTGTTAGGCCGCACCCACAACCCGCGCATGGATGTGTACTCGACCGTTTGCGCCATCCAGAACTTGTGGCTCGCTGCGCGGGCAGAGGGCGTCGGTGTGGGTTGGGTCAGTATCTTCCACGACGACGACATACGCGATATTCTAAGCATTCCGCCACACATCGAAATTGTCGCATGGCTGTGCGTCGGGCATGTCGACACGCTCTATGGAGAGCCGGAACTGGCGGTGAAAGGCTGGCGGCAGCGTCTGCCACTGGAGGAATTGGTGTTTCGCGACAGATGGGGCGCGAAATAATAGAGTAACCCTATTGCTGCTGAGGCTGTGCACCCTTCAGAGCCGGGTTTTTCAGGTCGATGCGGCTTTGCTCTTCCGGCAGGAATTGCGGACCGACCATGCGCACCTTGTTGTTTGCCGGATCGTAATCCCGCTCTGGCACGGGTTCCGCCTTAGCCTCCGGCTTGATATCTGTCGGCTTGGTGGCGATATCACCCTTCGGTGACGTGATGGTGGTGATGCTGGAGCCGTTTTGCAAAGCGGTGGACTGCGGCGCTTTCGCCTGGTTTTCCTGCTTTTTCATCTGGTCCTGATAGGCGGCCATGTTGCAACTGCAAGAAGGCCCGCGGCTAGAGGCGGGATTGTTGCGGTAAGCAAAGGCGGTTGGCATGGACGCATAGGGCTGGCCGGTTTTCGCAGACACCATATCCGAACTCTCCTGGCCTTCCATTGCGTGGTAGAACAGTTCCGTCTGCGTGCCGGGGCACATGCGCTGGCACTGCGCGGCTTGGTCGCGGAAATCCAGCGGTGTGGCATCGGACGAAATCGGGAAGAACGCGCCGTCGCAGGTGCGCACGCACAGCGTTCTCAAGCCGCCCTGCATCGGCATATTGGGCGATGGGGCGTAGTCTGAGTGATCGGGTTCATTGAATGGATCGCCGGGGCCACGAATATCCTGATCCTGCGATGGATCAGTGGATGCCATGGACGGCGACTGTTCATCGAGACAGCCATTCTGATCCAGCGCAGCCATGATGTTCTCGCGGCTGTTTTGCGCATTATCGGCACGCTGCGCGGCCAGCATTCGGTCGCGATCTTCCGCAATCATCGCGCGCTCAGCCTCAGCCTGTACCAGCGCATCGCCGATTTCGCCGCACATCTGCGCGTTCGGATTGCCGTAAACGATGATGCTGCCCGACGAGCAGCCATAGCCGCGCATGTCGTTCTTGATGCGGCGGATGAGAATATTCTGCTGTGCCAGCGCACTGGCGAAGCGACGAATCTCGGCGGTGTTGCCCATGATGCGCGTCGGCTGGGTCAACTCGGCCCGCAAGTCATCGCATATGTCATTTGCTTGCACCGACAGGGGTGCCGCGAACAGAACCGTTACAAGTGTGCCGATCAATCGGCCTCGGCGCGGGATCAATTGTCTGTCCGTTTCCGGCCCGCAATCCTGCGTGCCATACCCTGTTGATCGTCGTCAGCGGAATGCGGACGACGAATATGCATTCAGGATAACATAGGGCCGTGCCGCAAAGCGGCAACAGCCAGTTCAAAATTGCGTTAACCCGGACTTACACCGAAGGGTGTGAGGCCTGAACAGTCGCAAGGGCTGCCATGTTGACCACACCACGCGATGTCACCGTCGGTGACAGGATGTGAACGGGCAGGGCGGAACCTAGAAGGATCGGGCCGACATGCAGGCCTTCCGTCATGGTGCGCACGACGCCGAGCGTGATGTTGGCCGAATCGAGGTTCGGGAAGACCAGCAGGTTTGCTTCGCCCGACAGCGCGCTGTTGGGCATGGCTCTCTTGCGCAGGATTTCCGATAGCGCCGATCCGCCCTGCATTTCGCCGTCGATTTCAAGTTCCGGCGCTGTACTGCGCACCAACTGAAGCGCACGACGCATCTTGCGGGCACTTTCCGAATCGCGCGAGCCGAAGTTGGAATGGCTGACCAGGGCTATCTTCGGCGTGATGCCAAAGCGCTTGATTTCCTTGGAGGCGAGGATTGCCAGTTCCGCGATATCTTCTGAGGTGGGCTCGTAATTGACGAAAGTATCCGTCAGGAAAATCGCGCCCTGCTGGGTAATCAGCAGGCTGAGACCGCCAAAAGTGTGGGCGCCCTGGCTCTTGCCTATGATTTGATTGACGTCGCGCAGATGGCGGTCGAAGCGTCCTTCCAGACCGCAGATCAGCGCATCGGCCTCGCCGCGCTTGACCGAGAGCGCGCCGATGACGGTGCTGTTGGTGCGCACGATTGTGCGTGCTGCTTCCGGGTTGATGCCGGCGCGACCGACGACTGCAAAGTAGTCGTCGACATATTCGCGGTAGCGCGGATCGTCTTCGGGGTTCACGACGGCAAAGTCGGTATTGGGGCGAATGCGAAGGCCGAAACGCTTCAGACGGGTCTCGATGATCTGCGGGCGACCGATGAGGATGGGAACGCCGGTGCCTTCTTCCAGCAGAACCTGGGCTGCGCGTAGCACGCGTTCGTCTTCGCCTTCGGCAAAGATGATGCGTTTCTTTTCTGCCGTTTTCGCCAGATTGAAGATCGGCTTCATGATGAAGCCCGAACGCCAGACGAATCGGTTCAGCTGATCGAGATAGGCGTCGAAATCGGTAATGGGGCGCGCAGCTACGCCGCTTGCGGCGGCCGCACGCGCAACGGCAGGTGCGATGCGCAGGATGAGACGTGGATCGAACGGCGAGGGGATGAGGTAGTTCGGGCCGAAAATGGGAGTCTCGTCGCTATAGGCTTTCGCCGCGACTTCCGAGACTTCTTCGCGTGCCAGTTCCGCAATCGCGTGGACGGCGGCCATCTTCATTTCTTCGTTGATGGTGGTCGCACCGCAATCAAGCGCGCCGCGGAAGATGTAGGGGAAGCACAGAACGTTGTTGACCTGGTTCGGAAAGTCCGAGCGACCGGTGCAGATCATCGCATCCGGGCGGGCTGTGCGCGCCAGTTCAGGCATGATTTCCGGGTTAGGGTTGGCCAGTGCCAGAATGAGCGGCTTTGGTGCCATGCGAGCCAGAAGCTCCGGCTTCAAGACACCGGCGGCGGACAGGCCGAGGAACACGTCGGCACCATCGATGCTCTCGCTCAGAACCCGCTTATCGGTCTTTTGTGCATAGACTTCTTTCCACTCGTCCATCAGCGTGTTGCGACCTTCGTAGACGAGGCCTTCGATGTCGTGAACCCAGATGTTTTCACGCTTTGCACCGAGTACGACCAGCAGGTTGAGGCAGGCAAGGGCCGCAGCACCCGCACCCGATGCCACGATCTTGACCTCGCCAATCGTCTTGCCGGCCAACTCCAGCGCGTTGGTGACGGCTGCGGCGACAATGATGGCAGTGCCGTGCTGGTCATCGTGGAACACGGGGATGTTCATTTTCTCGCGAAGCTGGCGCTCCACTTCGAAACATTCCGGGGCCTTGATGTCTTCGAGGTTGATGCCGCCGAAGGTGGGCTCCAATGCCGAAATGGTCGAGACCATGTCGTTGATGCCGGGAGCGTCGATTTCGATGTCGAACACGTCGATGCCAGCAAATTTCTTGAAGAGAACCGCTTTGCCTTCCATCACGGGCTTGGAAGCGAGAGGGCCGATATTGCCTAGGCCGAGAACAGCCGTGCCATTGGAAATGACGGCGACCAGATTGGCGCGCGCGGTATATTCGGCAGCCATTTCTGGGTTTTCATGAATGGCAAGGCAGGGAGCGGCAACGCCGGGCGAATAGGCAAGCGCCAGATCGCGCTGGTTACCCAGCGGTTTGGAGGCTTGGATTTCCAGTTTTCCGGGGCGCGGGTAGCGGTGATAGAAAAGCGCCTGTTCTTCCAGATCCGCATTGGCGTTGGTGGTTTTCGTGTTGCCCGTTTCCTGAGAACTCATTCTGTCACCGCTTATTTCAAGTTTCTTCGAGGCCTTTGCATACAACAATCAGCTTGTGCGTACAGCCGTTTATTTTACCTGATAAAAGCAAAGTCGGTACTTTCGCTTGTGCTCAAAAGAGAGTTTCGCGTGCTGAATTGCCCCTTTGTCATCTTGCTGAAACACGAGTCTGTTTTTCCAGTGATGAAGATTGCCGAGTACAGGGGGAAGAGTTCCATGGCCGGGCAAAGCGAAACCAGACAGTTCAGAACATTATTCATTTCCGATGTGCATCTTGGCTCCAAAGCCGCCAAGACGGATTTCCTGTTGGATTTCCTGCGATACCATGAAGCCGAGACGATCATTCTCGTCGGTGATATCATCGACGGCTGGCGTCTTCGCCGCAACTGGTACTGGCCGCAGGGCTGCAACGACGTGGTCCAGAAGCTGCTGCGAAAGGCCCGAAAGGGAACGCGCATCGTCTACATTCCCGGTAACCACGACGAATTCCTTCGCGAATTTCCCGGCACGCACTTTGGCGGTATCGAAGTGGCCGAGCGGATGATCCACGAAGCTGCCGACGGCAAGAAATATCTGGTCATTCACGGTGACGAATTCGACGTGGTCGTCCGCAACGCCCGCCTGCTCGCCTATCTGGGTGACTGGGCATATGATGCGGCCATTGCCATCAATGTGCTTCTGGCCGCCGTTCGTCGCCGGATCGGGCTTCCTTACTGGTCGTTCTCGGCCTGGGCGAAGCTTCAGGTGAAGCATGCCGTCAACTTCATTGGCGAGTTCCAGCGCGTGGTGGCGGATGAAGCGCGCCGCAATAATGTCGACGGCGTTATCTGCGGGCACATTCACCACGCGGTGATGGAAGATATTGACGGTATCCGTTACATCAATACCGGTGACTGGGTGGAAAGCTGCACGGCGGTTGCCGAGACGATGGATGGAACATTCGAACTGATCACCTGGATGAAGTCCGATGATCAAACCGAAGAACATAGCGTTGGCGAGTTGGAGCCTATCGCATTCCCCAAGCTCATCGGCAAATACGCGGCTTGAAAGCAGGCGTTTTGTTCAGCCCCAGAGTTGCGGCTCTGGGGGGTGAACGAGCGATCCATCATAGATCAGCCCTGGAACATGATCCCGCGCCAGCAGTAGCGGGCCGTCCAGATCGGCAAAGGCCGTATCCTGCGCCAGCAGGACGGCCGGTGCCATGCCAAGCGATGTGCCGAGCATGCAGCCGACCATGACCGTATAACCAAGCCGATCCGCCTCGCGCTTCATGAGTAGGGCTTCTGTCAGCCCGCCCGTCTTGTCGAGCTTGATGTTGATGGCGTCGTAACGGTCGCGCAGAGAGGCCAAATCCGTCGTCAGATGCACGCTTTCATCCGCACAGATCGGAACGGGCCGGGCAATGCGCGAGAGGATGTGGTCTTTGCCGGCAGGAAGTGGTTGCTCGATCAGTGCGATCTTCAGTTCGGCGGCGAGAGCGAAATGATGCTCGACATTCTCTTCGGTCCATCCCTCGTTGGCATCGATGATGATCTGTGCGCCAGGTGCTGCGGCGCGCACTGCACGAAGGCGGGCTTCATCATCGACCGTGCCGGTTTTGATTTTCAACAGAGGGCGGTGGGCGTTTTCAGCGGCTTTTGCCGCCATGCTGTCCGCGTCGCCGAGTGAAATCGTATAGGCGGTTACGATTGGCTGTGGTGGCTTCGTCAGGATCGATGCGGCGACGCTTTTGCCCGAAAGCTTGGCCTCAATATCCCACAAGGCACAGTCCACTGCATTGCGTGCCGCGCCTGGTTTCATGATGTCCTGAAGTGTCACTCGGTCCAGACCGTCCGCCACGGCGTCTGCCAGTGCACGAATATCCGCCATGACGCCCTCGATGGTCTCGCCATAGCGAGCGTAAGGAACGCATTCGCCAATGCCTTTGACCTCGCCGTCACCAATCGTGCAGCGAACCACGTGAATTTCGGTGCGGCTGCCGCGTGATATGGTGAAACTGCCAGCAACAGGGAATGTTTCGGCTGTGGCTTCAATGTAACGACGCATGAAAATTGCCTTAGAGGTGACGAATAAACCTGTAAACAGACGAAAAATCACCTGTTTTCATCCGCAGGGCAGTGGCTTGCTGATCCGGCAGTCGATATGAATCGTTACAGAATCTTTAAGAAGCTGCATTCGCTTGGAGCAAGATGCAAGAACTTCAGACAAAACAACAGGCGCAACCTGCATCAATCTCAGCCGATGACAACGCTGAGGGTGGCAATGCGCGCTATGTTCTGAGTGGCTCCTGGCGTAACGCCAACATTCATCCCGTGCTGGCCGATATCGAAAAAATCGAGAAGTCCGGAAAAGGCAGCCCTGTTACGGTTGACCTTTCAGATGTTGATGACATCGATACGACAGGCGCATGGATTTTGCGCCGCATGAGCTATCGGCTGGAGCAGGCTGGTACGCAGGTCGCATTTGAAGGCAATGAGCGGGTCGAAGGCATCATCACCGCTTTGCCGGATGAGGCGCCGCTGCCGCCAAAGGACACGAATAAAAAAGGCATCGTCGAGCGCATATTCGACCCGATCGGCAAAAACGTCTTGCAGGCGGGCGCCGATTTTCTGGCGGGCATGTATATTCTGGGCTCTGCCGTTCGCGGCGCGCAGATGAAGCTGGGGCGAGGGCGCGGCGTTTCGCCGGCGGCCATCGTCAACCAGATCGACCATATGGGCGTTCGCGCCGTTCCCATCATTCTGCTGATGTCATTCCTGATCGGCGCGATCATTGCCCAGCAGGGCGCGTTCCAGCTGCGGTATTTCGGCGCCGAAGTTTTCGTGGTCGACCTCGTCGGCATCCTGCAATTGCGTGAAATCGGCGTGCTTTTGACCGCAATCATGATTGCCGGTCGTTCGGGAAGCGCGATCACCGCCGAAATCGGCTCCATGAAAATGCGCGAGGAAATCGATGCATTGAAGGTCATCGGGTTGAACCCGGTGGGCGTGCTGGTGTTTCCGCGCCTCGTGGCGCTGACGATTGCGCTGCCGCTTTTGACCATCATTGCCAACTTTGCGGCGCTGTTCGGTGCGGCCGTGGTCTCGCTTCTGTATTCTGGCATCACATTCGAGGTCTTCGTATCGCGTCTGCATTCGGCGGTGGAAGCGTCCACCATCGCATCGGGCATGATAAAGGCACCGTTCATGGCGCTCATCATCGGCATTGTTGCTGCCGTCGAAGGCATGAAGGTTGGCGGCAGTGCAGAATCGCTGGGTCAGCACGTGACATCGTCCGTGGTAAAGTCCATTTTCGTCGTGATCCTGGTCGATGGCGTCTTCGCTATCTTCTATGCAGCCATCGATTTTTAAGGAGAGGCTGTGCAGGACCACGCAGTGAAGACAGACGAAAACAAGAAGAAAGACCGGGAAGTCATTCTCTCGGTGGAAGGTGTGACAGTTGCGTTCGGGGATAAGGTCGTTCTCGATAATCTCGATCTCGACGTTTACAGAGGCGAAATCCTCGGCTTCATCGGCCCTTCGGGTGCCGGTAAGTCCGTGCTGATGCGCGCGGTTCTGCGTTTGCTGCCCCGCCAGGGTGGAACCATCAAGATTCTCGGGACGGATTACGACAAGGCGACGGAAGAAGAGCGCATGGGGCTGGATACACGTCTAGGCGTGCTGTTCCAGCAGGGCGCGCTGTTTTCCGGCCTGACCGTCAAGGAAAACATCCAGCTTCCGATGCGCGAATATCTGGATTTGCCGCAGCAGTTGATGGATGAACTCGCTGCGTTGAAAATCGAGATGGTGGGCTTGGCAGCCGACGCCGCGGACAAGTATCCGTCCGAACTCTCAGGTGGCATGATCAAGCGCGCAGCACTGGCCCGCGCCTTGTCGCTCGATCCCGATCTCGTTTTTCTGGATGAGCCAACATCCGGGCTTGACCCGATCGGTGCTGCTGAATTCGATATGCTGATTGCGCGGCTGCGCGATTCGTTGGGCTTAACCGTCTATATGGTGACGCACGACCTCGACAGCCTGTTTTCGGTCTGTGACCGCATAGCCGTTCTCGGCGACAAGAAAGTCGCCGTCGAAGGCACACTCGAGGAAATGTTCGCGAGCGACGATCCTTGGGTTCAATCCTATTTCCGCGGAAAGCGGGCACGCGCCGTCGTTCTTCCCGATGGCACGCAACACATTCCGGGGAGTGACGGATAGCCATGGAAACAAAGGCAAATTACACCATCGTCGGAATTTTCACGCTGATCATCATCGCAGCCGCCTTTGGCTTCGTGTATTGGATGGCGGAATTCGGACGCGGCGGACCAACCGCCCAATTGACGATCCGTATTCCAGGCTCTGCCAACGGCCTGTCCGTCGGTTCGCCGGTACGGTTCAACGGTATTCCCGTGGGCACCGTGCGCGGTCTGTCTATCGACCGTGATGATCCGGCCTATTCGATTGCGTTCACGGAGGTGCAGGCCGATGCGCCGGTGTTTCCGTCCACCCGCGCTGTTCTTGAAATTCAGGGCCTGACGGGTGCTGCCTATATCGAGCTTTCCGGTGGCCGTAACAATGAAGAAAGGATTTTGCAAAAGTCCTTCGACACCGGTGTGCCGGCAGAATTGACCGCCGACCTTTCGAGCGTGACCAACCTTCTGGCAACGGCCGATAAGATTTTGAAACGCGCTGATGGCGCCATCGGTGAGCTGCAGGGCTTCGTGCAGGATGCGCGCGGACCTTTGACACAGACGGTGCGCAACGCCGAGAAATTCTCCACTGCTCTTGCGGCAAATTCCGATGGCATCGAGAACTTCCTCGAAAGCCTGAGCTCGCTCTCCACGACGGTTCAGTCGGTTTCGGTTCGTCTCGACAGCACGCTGACGGCAGTCGAGGATCTGGTGAAGTCCGTGGATTCGCAGAAGATCGATTCGATCCTGAGCAATGTCGACAAGGTCACGTCCGATGTTGCGTCTGCCTCAGGTGGCATTCAGGACGTGATGGAAACGGTTCAGCGGACCTCGCGCAACTTCGAACAGGCGAGTTCCGAGGTTCAGGTTGTCGTGAAGCGTGCCGATACACTGTTGGCATCGGTTGATGCAGCAAAGGTCGGCAACGCCGTGGAAGACGTTTCAGCGGCGACGGCCGATGTCCGTCAGGCCATCTCCACCTTCCGCCAGATTGCTGACGATGTCGGCACGCGTCGTCCTGACATTGATCAGGCGATTGCCGACTTCACCGATATGTCTCGCAAGCTGAATGCCGCGTCCAGCCGCGTGGATGGAATTTTGGCGAAAGTCGATGGTTTGCTGGGAACCGACGACGCCAATTCGCTCTTCTCCAAGGCACGTGAGACATTGGCATCGTTCAAGGCTGTCGCTGACAATATCAACATGCGCGTTGGTCCTATCGCAGACAATCTGGCACGGTTCTCCAGCTCTGGCTTGAAGGACTTCCAGGCACTGATTGGCAGCACACGCCAGACGGTGGACAATCTGAACAACACGATCACGAATTTCGATCGCGATCCGCAGCGCCTGATCTTTGGTGGCGAGAACGTGAAACAATATGATGGCCGAACAAGGCGTTGACGGGGGTAGGAATTTGAAAGTTTCGTTGATGCATTGGCAGGGTAATATTCCCGGCCGGACCAAAGTTGTCGTCGTGATGCCGTTGCTTGCCGGGTTGCTGGCCGGTTGCGGCAGTGCCAAGAACGACACGTTCGATCTTTCGGTCTCCTCGACACCGGTGACGCAGGGCGCATCGCTGCGCTCTCGCCAGTTGCTGATTGCCGAACCGACGGCCCTGAAGGCGCTGGACAGCGAAAACATCGTTGTGCGCCTGTCGGGCTCGGAAGTTCAGTATCTGGCCAATTCGCAGTGGAGCGACCGCCTGCCGCGCATGGTGCAGTCCAAGCTGGTGGAAGCTTTCGAAGATACTGGCAAGCTTGGTGGCGTTGGCCGTCCGGGGCAGGGTCTCGCGATCGACTACCAGGTCGTGACCGATATCCGTGCCTTTGAAGTCGATACGACGAAGAACCTCGCTACCATCGAGATTTCCGTGAAGTTGCTGAACGACAAGAACGGCACCGTCAGAGCGCAGGAGGTGTTTCGCTCCAGTGCACGCGTCAATGGTTCAGGCAGCGCAAATCTCGTGAAAGCTCTCGACAGCGCATTCGCGTTGTCGTCGCGCGAAATTGTCAGCTGGACGCTGCGCTCGCTCTAAGTAACGGCCTATTGAAAACCCAAACGCCGCGTATCTGACGATGCGCGGCGTTTTTGTTTCCGGGTTATTTCGCCGCGTTCTCGGTCTGCCATTCTGGCAAGGGAAACAGCCTGTCGTAGCACCAGTTGAAGACGAAGGCGTAGACCACGTAGAAGAGCGCGAAGGACACGTCCATGACGAGCGCGTGCATGATGCTGATGTCGAGATACCACGCGATGAAGGGCATCAGGACCAGCAGCAGGCCGAGTTCGAACAGCACGGCATGCGCGACGCGGATGGCCACTGTCTTTTGCGTCGTGCCCAGCTTGCGCTGCATGACGTGATCGAAGCCTAGATTGTAGAGGTAATTCCACGCCGTGGCGATGGTTGCGCTGACCACGCCGACGACACCGATATCCTCAGCCGGCATGCCGAAGACGACAGATCCAAGCGGTATGATCAGAGCAAGGCCGATGATTTCAAAGCTGAGGGCGTGACGGATACGATCACCGATCGTTCGCATGGGGATTCTCCAGAAAGTCCGGGCCGTCCCGTATGCTGTTGCCCCAATGGCCGAGGTCGTCCTCGCTCGCTCCATATAAATCCTGTGCCGGTTTTCTTCAAGTCTGTTGCTCCACCCTAAAAAAAGCCCTCCCGGTTGGACCGGAAGGGCTTGATCTGGTGCCGACACGTCAGTGCTTAGCTGAAGCGTCCGGCCGCATGGGCAAGCATCGTGTAGACCTTGCCAGTGTCAGAGGTGAGGTACGATTGCGTAACCGTGCGGTCGCGGTCCGTTCTTGCGACATCTGCCAGCAGTTTTTCAAAATCGGAGATGTAGCGATCGACGGCGGTACGGAATTCCGTTTCGCGTTCGTACTTGCGCTTGATCTCGTCAAATGTCTGCTGACCCTTCAGCGTATAGAGGCGGCGTGTAAACACGTCGCGTTCGCCACGCTGGTAGCGGCCCCACAATTCGACCGACGCATCGTGATCGATGGCGCGGGCGATATCGACGGAGAGCGAGTTCAGCGATTCCACGACGTGACGCGGGTTGCGGGTGTCGCTGGCGCGTGTCTGCGGTTCCTGCTGTTGGCGTGGCGCAGGAGCAGACTGTGTCGTCGTTTCCTGGCCGTCACGCGAGGCACCGCGAAGGAGATCGCTGATCCAGCCGCCGCCTTCTTCGCGGCGCTGTACAGGTGCTGCGAGACCCGCCTGCGGTGGAGCGTTTCTCGTTTCCGCTGGTGCGGTGTTGCGGATGATCGGAGCCGACTGTGTTGGCTGCTGCTGGATCGGGCGGGGCGCTACGGGCGCAGGTGCGATGGCCGCAGCTGACTGTTCGCGGGCTTCCACGCGCGGTGGCTGCGGTTGAACGGGGGCAGGTGCGGGCGCCGCCACCGGCGCAGCCTTTGTTGCTGCGATGGCGCGGGCTGCAGGCTCTGAAATTTCCAGCTGCTGGGTCGAGCGACCGACGAGCTGCGAGATGTCCTGCAAGGCCTTGATCTGCTCGGAAACGGCGCGGCGCATGGCAGCGGCACTTTCCTTGGCTTCTTCCGGCAGGTCGAATGCGCCGCGCTTCAGTTCTGCTCGCGTCGAATCCAGTTCCTTGCGAATATCGGCGCTGGAGCGGCGGATTTCGTCGGTCGCACCGGCAAAGCGGGTCACGGCCTCTTCGACCGCTTCACGCAAGGTCTCGCGCAGCACGGCTGCTGCTGCATTCGACTTATCGGTCGCGTTGCCAAGCAGCTTGTCCACATCGGCAAGCGACGTCGCGACGCCGCCGCGAAGGCGGTTGACCAGCGCGTCGGAGTATTTCTGTGCTTCGGCCATCGTTCCTTCGATGGAGCGGCTTGCATCCTCGCCGGCAGAGAGCAGCGCGCCGCGCATGTTCTGTGCTGCGGTTTCAGCGCGCTTCTCTGTCTCGTCGAGCGAGCGGCCGATCTCGTTGAAAGATGAACCAAGGTTGTCGCGCAGCTTGCCCGCGACGTTGGATGAGCGCTGTTCGACATCGGCAAAGGTCTGTTCGACCATGCCCATCACGCCCCGCATGGAGGATTCGATTTCTTCCGAGCGGGTCAATAGACCGACCGAAAGCGTGCGCAGGGCTTCCTGGCGCTCTTCCAATGTCCCGACAAGGCTCGTCTGTGCGGCGTTGAGCAATTCGGACGCTTGCGACAGAACGGTAGAGTGTTCTTCAAAGCGACCGACAATGCCCGCGACCTGAGACAAGGTCTGGCCCGAGATGTTGGTCAGGCGGTCGATCTTGCCTTCGAGTAGGCGGCTGGAGCTGGACAGCATGTCCGAAGCACGGGATGCCGATTCCGAGAAGCTCGACGTTGCCGTGTTGAGAGACTGATCGGCGGCCTTCAGTTCCTGCGATGCGCGAACGACGGCAACGTTGAGGTCATCGACCGCGCCGGTCACGACATCAGCCATGCCGGAGTGCGTTTCGGTCAGCATCGTCGTGCTCTTGCGGGTCGCCGCAACCAGCTTTTCGGCAGCGTCGTTACCCGCCTTGGCGTAATCATCGATGGCCTGCTCGACAAGCTGCGCCATGCCGCTGTTGCTTTCGGCCAGCAGGCTTGCGCTCTGCTGTGCGGCGGTGACGATTTTTTCTGCCGCGTTCTGGCCGACCGTCGCGTAATCGTTGACGATAGGCTTGGCTTTTTCTTCGATGAGGCGGGACAGTTCGGCAGAGCGGCTGGCCAGCATGGAGTTGAGTTCGCGGGTGCGGGTATCGAGCGTGGTGCGGATGGATTCGCCGCGGGCGTCCAATGCGCTTTCGGCGTTGGACAGCGTTTCGGAGATCGCGCCGACCTGCGAACGCACGACGGCCTCGGCTTCCGCGACCTTGTTGACGATCGCGTTTCCAGCCTCCGAGAAGGTCTGTGCGACGGCGGCAGCCTGGCCTGAAAGGCGGCCCTGCGCATCTGAGATGCGACCGACGATTTCATCCGAGCGCTGTTCGATAGCACGGGTAAATTCGTCGTTACGGGCTCTGACCTGCTCGGTAAATTCTGCGCCCGTTTTGGCCAGAAGCTCAGTGGAGCGCAGCGCTTCGCTGTCCATGCTTTGCGTTGCATTGACCACGGCATCACGCAGGCTGACGGCGAGACCAGAGGCCTTGCCTTCGATTGTGCGGTTGACGTTATCAAGACCGATGGTCAAGGCGCGGTCCATGGTGCCGAGACGCTCATCGATACGAGCCGTGCCAGTATCCAGCACACCGGCAATGCGCTGCGTGGCGTCGTCGCTGGTGCGCACGAAATCAGCCGTTTTACCGTCCAGCGTGTCGGAAATCTTGCGGCTGGCCTCTTCGATGGAGGTGTTCACATTGCCGAGATTCGTCTGGATGCGATTTTGCAGGCTGTCGATGTTGGTTTCCAGCCGCGCACCGGTCTCATCGAGACGCGTGGAAACGGTGCTGACCGACTGTTCGACGCGCGACGACAAAGCGTCGGCAGCACTGCCGATTTCGCGAGCGGCGTCGCCAATCTTGTCGGCCACGACACCGGCGCTGTTTCTGAGGCGCTCTTCGAGCGTGGCACCGCTGGTATCAATGGTGCGCTGAAGCGCCTCCTGCTGGTTTTCCAGCGACATTTCCAGCATGCTGGTGCTGGATGCAATCGTGGTGCCCAACGACATAGCCTGCTCGGACAGAAGATCGCTCATACGCTCTTGTGCCGAACCCAGGGTTTCGGCGAGTGCCGAATGATTCTGATCCAGAGTAGAGCGCAGCTGTTCGTGCGAGGACACCAGATTGTTTTCGAGGCGCGAGACGCCGCTTTCCATGGTGTTGGAGAACCTGCCAGCACCACCTTCGATGGCTGTCTCGATGCGATTGGCGGCCGTGTTGACGGTCTCTTCAATCAGGATGCCGTTGCGCTCCACGGTTCGCGTGATCGCATCGGCCTGAACGCCGAGCATAGTGTCGAGGCGCAGGTGTCCGACCGCGAGTGCTTCTTCGATGGTGGAAGCAGTGGAGGCCAAGCGATGTTCGGCACCCGCCACGGATTGCGTAAGGGTCGCCGTGCGGCTGTCGAGCGTTTCCGTGATGCGCTCTTCTGCTCCAGAGATCGCCATGTCGATGGCGAGCGAGCGGCTGTCCATGGCATCGGCAATACGGTCTTCGACACCCGATACGACATTGGCAAGGGCTGCTGTACGGCTATCGAGCGTATCGGAGATGCGACCTTCGACGCCGGAAACAGCGCTGGTGAGCGCATTTGTACGGGTATCGAGTGTTTCTTCCAGACGCTCCTGCGCGCCTGAGAACGCCATATCGATGGCCATGGTGCGGCTATCGAGCGTATCGGCAATACGTTCTTCAACGCCGGAGACGACATTGTTGAGGGCAGCTGTTCTGCTGTCGAGCGTTTCCGCAATGCGGTTTTCGACGCCGGAAACGACCGTGTTGAGCGCAGCCGTGCGGCTATCGAGTGTTTCTGCGATCCGCTCTTCGGCACCTGAAAATGCCATGTCGATGGCCATGGTGCGGCTATCGAGTGTGTCGGCAATGCGGGTCTCAACACCGGCAACGGCGCTGGTCAGCGCGGTCGTGCCATTGAGAAGCGTATCCGAGATCCGGCCTTCGACGCCAGACACCACCGTGTTGAGTGCTGCCGTGCGGGTGTCAAGCGTTTCAGCGATCCGCTCTTCTGCACCCGAGAATGCCATATCGATGGCCATGGTGCGGCTGTCGAGCGTATCAGCAATGCGTTCTTCGACGCCGGAGACGACGTTGGAAAGCGCGCTTGTGCGGTTGTCCAGGGTTTCCGCAAGACGCTCTTCGGCAGTCGAAAACGCCATATCGATAGCCATTGTGCGGCTGTCAAGCGTATCGGCGATACGTTCTTCGACACCGGAAACGACGCTGTTGAGTGCGGCTGTTCGGCTGTCAAGCGTTTCGGCAATACGGTCTTCAACACCGCTGACGGCATTGGTGAGAGCTGTCGTGCCGTTGAGCAGCGTGTCCGAAATGCGGCTTTCGACGCCGGAGACCACGGTGTTAAGGGCTGCTGTGCGGGTATCCAGGGTTTCCGCAATGCGCTCTTCCGCGCCTGAAAAGGCCATGTCGATGGCCATGGTACGGCTGTCGAGCGTATCGGCAATGCGTTCTTCGGCACCGGAAACAGCACTGGTCAGCGCGCTGGTGCGGCTATCGAGTGTTTCAGATAGGCGCTCTTCGGCTGTCGAGAAGGCCATGTCCAAAGCCATGGTACGGCTGTCGAGTGCGTCAGCGATGCGCTCTTCCACGCCCGATACAACGCTGCTAAGAGCTGAGGTACGGCTATCGAGGGTGTTGGCGATACGGTCTTCGACGCCCGCAACGGCGTTATGGATCGCAGCGGTGCGGCTGTCGAGCGTATCAGCCAGACGGTCTTCGACACCGGAGACTGCGCCGGTAATTGCGGCTGCGCGGCTGTCGAGTGTTTCGGCCAGGCGACGCTCGACATCGGCAACGATGCTGTTGATGGCGGCTGCGCGTTCATCGAGAAGGGCTGCGAGGTGCTGGGCTGTACCGGAAACGGAGCCGGTTATGGCCTCAGTGCGGCTTGCCAGCGCATCGTCGAAACGGTTCTGGCTGTCGGAGAGGGCGCTGACCAAAGCTGTGCTGCGTTCCGCCAGAACGGCATCGATCTTTTCGTGTGTGGTGCTGAACGCGCTGGTGATTTCCGTTGTGCGGGCGCCAATGGCGTCGCTAAGCTCGCGGGTGTGGCTTTCGAGCGAGCTTTCCAGCATTTCCTGGCCGGTACCCAGTGTCGTCGCCAAGGCAAAGGACTGGTCGGTGAGGGCGGTGCTCAAACGCTCAATGCCGGAATTCAACGTGCTGTCGATGGTATCGGTACCACCGGAAACGGTCTCGTTGATCCGTGCGAGGCTTTCCATCAGCTTGCTGTCGAGGCTGCCGGCGCGCTGGTCGAAGGCGCTGGTGAATTCGGCAACGCGCTCGTCGAATGCAGAGTTGACGAGGCCGACGGTGGTCTGAAGCTTTTCTTCGAAGAGGCCCGAACGCAAATCCAAATCCATGATCGCATCATCTGCACTGCTTTGCAGGTTCTGACGGAAGGAGAGGCCTTTTTCTTCCAGCGTTGTCGTCAACTGATCGAGAACGTTATCGAGCGAGCCGCCGATGACCTGCTGGCCGCGGTCGATATTCTGGGAAATCTCTTGGGTGCGCTTGGTCAGGATGTCGTTGAGCAGGCGCGTGCGGTCTTCGAGAACCTTGTTCAGGTTTTCCGTACCGCTGCTGACCGTGGAGGCCTGGGTCGCGAACTGTTCGAGCAAGAGGCGGCCGCGTTCATCCAGCGTGGTGCTCAAATCATGCAGGCGCAGATCGAACTCGTTGGAAATCGTGGCGCCAGATGTGTTCAATGCCTGAAGCAGATTGTCTGTCTTAGCGGCAATCAGCGTGCCCATGGCTTCCGTCGAAATTCGCGATTTCTCGAGCAAGGTCGCCGAACGGGTATCGATCATCGACGCAAAAGCCTCGCCGCTGGTGGCAAGGCGCATCGACAGTTCTTCACCGACGATCGACAGTTCTTCCTTGATCTGATCTTGCGCACCGATGATGGACGAGCGGATGCGCTCGGCATGATTGATGATGGCGTCGCGTTCTGCGCTCAGTTCGTGAACGAGGCTGCGGACACGCAACTCGTTGTCGGCATAGCTGCGCTCGAGTGCGTTCACTTCGGAATGCACGAGTGTTTCAAGCTCGGTCGCGCGGGCAATCGTGCGCTCGATGCCGTCATTCATCGCCGAAACTTCACGACGCACGGCCTGGCCGACCGACATGATGCGGTCGGATGCAATGGTTTCCGGCTCGGAAAGGCGCAGCGCCACTTCCGCCATGGAACGGGCAGCGTTGCGCAGATCGCGGGCGCGCGCCATCATGATGGCGAAGGCAAAGAACAGCATGATCGGCACGATGATGCCGATGATGATGGCCATGACTCCTGGAATGGCGAAAAGCTGTGCGAGCGACGAGACGTTCCAGATCAGGTCGCCATAGATGACATTGGCGAGACCGACGCCAGCGATGGCCCATAGAGCCGAGACGATGCTGGCGTTGCGAAGGGCAGCCGTAATCGAGCCGGCGTCCAGCGATTTCAGGATCATGGCGGGGCTGCGCTTGGAACCGTCATTGGCAGCTTCGAGAGAGGGCGATCGTGGGGCTTGTTCGGGGGCAGGGCGTTGTTGTTGCTGCGGCTCGGCCGGACGGGCTCTGGATTGATCTGGCACTCTGGTCTTTTCTGACACTTTGGCCTCCGCAGACTTGGGAGTGGTTCGTTTCCGAGGCTCCGGCTGGGTTTCGTACGCGCCGAGCTGCAAGGCATCTTCCAATGCCTGAAACGCAGTCTCGTCGATCGAGTCGCTGATCTTATTATTCGCCATGCGGTTACGCCTCGTTACATATACGCCCGGCCTCATGCCGTTCATCCGCTCGCCGCCGCTTACGAATATCCGCCACCATGCCTCAAGACACGATACCTGCCGGTATATAGTGCCTCGTTTCTTACTAAAGTCCTGAGAGCCGGTCGCCCAGCTGTCAGGCAAGATTACATCCACATGCCGGATTTACAAAACTTGAACGAAAGTCATGCGGCACGCAGTACCGTACTGACACATTTGTGGCTTTGAAACAATTAAAGCGACGCCCCAGTCTGTGCCAAGTGGCGGTTTGTTAACAGTTTTTAAACCTCGGTAGCAGGTGGAACGCCTTGTTTCGTATAAGTTTAACATAAATTAACCATAGCGGAAGATTTCCACTCTCGTTGTGCCCCAATTTAAGCTCATCGCAGCCCTAACCTGATTTAAAGCAGGACATATCTGCTTCAAAACAAGAAGCTGTACCCAAATGAGGAAATCTACAAAATGGCAGCGGTGAGTATCGCATTCGAAGCACCCGACAATTCGTTCGGTGCGGCCCCGGTCGGCAGCAAGCCAATCGACTTTGTCCATCTGGCGCGTCAGACCATGGGCGATAAGGAGCTGGAGATCGAAATCCTGCAGCTGTTCACTCGCAACGCCCGCACCTTGCTGCATGAACTTGCCACCGCCAACGATAACCAGATGAAGATGATCGCGCATCGCCTGAAGGGCTCAGCGGACGCCGTCGGCGCCTTCAAAGTATCGGCGACCGCAGAGGCAGTCGAAAATGGCAGCCGCGATAGTGCCGCTTTGGCAAAGGTTGCCGCTTCGGTGATCGAAGCCGAAAACTTCATTCTCAAGCTCTGCCGCTGATCTCTGTTTTCAGGGCATAGTCACAAGGCCGGTTTCGCCTGCATCCGTATAACGGGTTGCCAAGCGGACCCGGCCTTTCTATTTGTCTGTGGTCGGATCTGCTAAAGTCATCTGCGTCGCTCAGAGAAAACCAAGCGGGTGGCATTAAGAGATCCGACGTCTTCACATCTCAAACCATCATTTCTGGATTTCCGACATGACCAAACTGACCATCGTTGCCTTCGACGGCACGCAGCAAGAGTTCGATGTGAGCAATGGCTCCACCGTCATGGAAAACGCCGTGCGCAATTCCGTACCCGGCATCGATGCCGAATGTGGCGGCGCCTGCGCCTGCGCCACCTGTCATATCTATGTCGATGACGCCTGGAGTGAGCGCGTCGGCCCGCCGGAGCCTATGGAAGAGGACATGCTGGATTTTGCGTTCGACGTGCGCCCGACATCGCGGCTGTCCTGTCAGATCAAAATGACGGATGCGCTGGATGGGCTCGTCGTGCATGTGCCGGAACGCCAAGGCTGATCGAACCGCGTTTGCTGATCTTTCCAGCCACAAAAAACCTCGCTGTCCGTTTCGCGGGATAGCGAGGCGAGGTGGGAGCGTCACCTTGGTCGGGGAGGAATGTCCAAGGTTCAAGACGCGCCGGGAGAACCAGTCTGTCCGGATTGATATGATAAAAAATTCTACTGGAAATTGAATACATCACGGGCGAGCCTTAAGCTACGCCAAGAACTCAACGATCATTATCCGGCTGCGTATTGAGATTCACGGATTTCTGGTTGCGTTAAAGCTTTAATAAATGCAACCAAATGCCGAATTTAAAATAATATTCGCCTATATCGTTCTATCTTGATGACTTCTGCTGGAGCCTGTGGGTGAGCAGGCGGCTCATCCGTGCATCGAAATTTTTCGACTCGACCACGTCGAAACGCATCTGGTCTTTGTCATGCGCATTCATGACCTCCTGCGTTGTTTTCGTGACAAGTGCCTGCATCTCCTCACAACTATCTTGCGGGCGAAGCGATTGTAACCGTTTGTCGAGGGTGCGGGCATAATTGCGAGCGATTTCCGCATGCCGCTCCTCGTGTCGTTTGATATCAGCTGATAACGTGTCCCAGATGAGAGCCAGATCGGCTGTCGTGCGACGTCGATTTGTCCAGCGCGGCAACAGAATTTTCGTGTGGAGTTTTACCTCTACCGTGCCGACGCCGCATTTTCGGTCTTTTTCGACATAGGTGATTTCGCCACCGAACTTGATTTCCGTGGCACCCGGGTGACGCGCGCCTGTCGCCTTTGTCATCGGCCCTCGGTGAGAAAGCTCATGATCCAAATCCTCTGCCGTCTTGCCGCCAATACTGAAATAGGAGAAGGATTTGGTCATCACCGCTTCCGCATCTGCGGATTGCGGAAGCGTCAGTAGCAGGGTTAGAGAGAGGAGGGCGCAAACTGCGCGGTAGTGGTGCTTCATTGCCCGGCCTTCCGGTTGAACTTGACGGATGATTGCGGCATAGAGCGGCCAGCGTGATGCGGGGTGGAGGGACCACGCTCCAACGCGTCGAGCCTATGCATTGCGATTGCCGAAATTCGATTTGGATTTCAACGGCAATGCTGTAGGCGGAGTGAAGGCGATATGAATGGTGGGCACTCCGTTGTTCCCGAAAGGCGTTACGTTCCGTGATAACAGCCAGTGACAATGTGTGGCAAGTCGCACATGGGCGCTCCCTGAAACTTGATGGGGATGGCCTTATTATGGCTATCGTCAATGCGACACCGGATTCGTTTTCAGACGGTGGTCGATACCTAGGCGAAGAACGAGCCGTGTCTCACGCGCTGGCCTGCGTAAGGGATGGTGCCCATATCATCGATATCGGTGGAGAATCGACGCGGCCTGGTGCGGAGCCCGTGACGGCGCAGCAAGAGCAGGACCGTGTTCTTCCGGTCATCGAGTGTTTGGCGAAAGAAACCGATGTTTTGATTTCGATCGATACCTATCGAGCGGAAACGGCAAAGCTGGCCGTGGAGGCGGGCGCTCACATCGTCAACGATGTCTTCGGTCTGCAAAAAGATGAGAAGATGGCGGGCGCGGTGGCCAGCACGGGTGCGGGCGTCTGCATCATGCATACGGGGCGAGAGCGGCAGACACTGCCCGACGTTATCGCCGACCAGTTCGCGTTTCTCAACCACTCGCTCGACATCGCGGCCAAGGCCGGCATTTCCCGCAACGCGATTATGCTCGACCCAGGTTTTGGTTTTGCCAAGGACACCACTGAAAACGTCGCGCTCATGTCGCGTTTCGATGAGCTTGCCGCTTTCGGTCTGCCTATTCTGGCGGGCACGTCGCGCAAGCGCTTTATCGGTGCTCTGACGGAACGTGATGACGCGGAAGAGAGAGATGTCGGCACGGCGGCAACCACTGCCATTCTTCGCCTAGCGGGCGCTCATGTTTTCCGTGTACACAATGTAGCGATGACGCGTGACGCCCTCACAATAGCAGACGCCATTCTGGCGCATAAAAAACAAAACGGGGAGGGGCGATATTGAGCCTTTATACGATACTTTTGAAGAACTGTTCGTTTTTCGCCCGCCACGGTTTGCTGGAGCAGGAGGAAACGCTGGGTCAGCGCTTCTTCGTGGATGCGGAGATGGAGGTCGAGGCCGGAAACGCACTCGAGACCGACGACATCCAAAACACGGTCGATTATGGCGTTGCTTTTGCCGTGATCGAGAAGATCGTGGCTGGCCAGAGGCGGTACCTCATCGAAGCCCTGGCGAACGACATCGCCACGGCGTTGCGCAGCCGTTATCCGCAGATCGTGCGCGTAAAAATCACGGTACGCAAGCCATCAGCACCCGTTCCCGGCATTCTCGATTATGCGCAGGTCAGCATAGAGCAGCATGGGTGATGGCATGACTTTGGCAGCACTGGGCCTGGGTGGTAATCTCGGCGATCCGCCCGCTGCGATGGCGCAGGCGCTCGACGCCATTTCGCGCCATGACCATTGCCGCTTGGTAGCCGTGTCGCAGCTTTACAGCACGCCGCCTTGGGGCAATACGGATCAGGCCGACTTCTTCAACTGTTGTGCCCTTGTCGAGACCTCGCTGGAACCGGAGGCGCTTCTGGACCTCTGCCTCGACATCGAGCGGGGAATGAAGCGCGTTCGCGACGAACGTTGGGGACCGCGCACCATCGACATCGACGTGCTGACCTATGGCGATGCCGACATCGTCACCGAACGCGTCGAGATTCCGCATCCGCGCATGACTGAGCGGGCATTCGTTTTGATACCTCTGTCCGATATCGCACCGGACTTGGTGGTTAAAGACCGAACGATTGCTGACTGGCTTGACGATGCGGATACGACCGGCATCAAACGCGCAAACAAAAAACGGGAGTGGTGGGCACTCCCGTTTTCGTCAGTCTGAGTTGATGTGTCGGATTATGGTTTGATCGATCCGACCGGCATCTGATCGATGTTGCGGGCCAGTGTCAGTCCGATCACCGGGACCATCTGGTCTGCGACCTTGACGGAAATCGTGATGTTCATGGATGTGTTGTTGGTCACGCGGGCAACCATGGCACCATTCAGCTTGGCGCGGTTGATGCCGACAACGACCTTGTCGCCGCTGACCTGGCCCGAAACGATATCAAGTCCTTTGCCTTCTGAGCCGTCCAAGAACTTGCCTTCGTAGCTGTTGCCCTTCTTGGCAATGACAGCGGACATGGGTTGCTTGAAGACGCCAACGCGGCATGTGCCACCTAGCTTGATGCCGGTTTCTTTGTCGCCAATCGGCTCGCCGGTCAGGTCGCAGGTGAACTTGGTGCCTTTGTATTTGCCCGCAACGATTTCGCCGGGGCCAGACCAGGCGCCGGCAACGGAGCCGAAGAACACGTCATCACGTGAAGCGGCCTGGACGTCTGAGACGGCAAGTCCGCCACTGACGGTCATTACGGCGGCAAGTCCGCCCAGTAGCGAAAAGAAGCGCGAATACATGATACTTTCCCTGGCGAATTGGCCGCTGTGTGTGAGTATCAATTTATGTCGCGAATGGTTAATGCTTGGTTTAATTCCACGCAATTAGCCGCTGGCATCGTAACCTTTCGGGGCAGCGAAGCCTTGCAGATCAGGGCTTTTCGATGGTTTTGGCACCTCTTAAATCAGGTGTGAGATCGGATACGAAGTCACCGATGCCCGGACGTTTCAGTGCCTTGAAAGGCAAGGGGCGGCACAGATCCATGGCGGCGATGCCGATTCGGGCTGTCATCAAGCCGTTGATCACGCCTTCGCCCAATCGCGCCGAAAGCCGCGAGGCGAGGCCATGGCCAAGCACCTGTTGCGCAATGCCGTCGCCCACCGCGATCGAGCCTGTGACGGCCAGATGGGCGATGACATCGCGCAGCAGCCGCAACATGCCGAGCGTGCCAGGACGGCCGCCATAAAGCTCTGCCATCGTGCGCACCAGCCTTGTGACCTCGAACAGCACATAGGCGAGATCGACCACAGCGCGCGGGCTGACCGCCGTCACCACGGAGACGCGCTTGGACGAGTTCAATATGAGAGCACGCGCCTGCCGGTCAAGCGGGCTCAACAGCTCGCGTTCGGCAAGGTCGATGAGGTGAGGACCATCGATTACATCGTTTTCAGTGTCCTTCAGCGCCGCGCGGCCTCTGGCGGTTTCAGCGCGGTGAGACAGGATGGCGTTCAGCCTGACAATAACAGCGCGGGCGGCTGACGGCTTTTTTTCGAGTGCCGCTTTTTCCGCATCCAGTTTCAGCGACTGAACGGCATTGAGCCGCATGATGCCCATCGCCTCGCGCCCAACCAGAACAAGGACGGCGAAGATGGCGATGACAAGTGCTGCACTTGCGGTGTAGCCCAGCCAATCGGACCGCGAAAACAGATCGCGTATCAGCTGGTCGGCCCACACTCCGAAAGCAAGCGAGAGAAGCACGCCAAAGGCCCCGATCGCCAGCTTGCCGAAGGAGAAACGGTGCTTGCGGGGCGTTGCAATGGGAAGGGCCGCAGCGTCAATTTCTTCTGGACCGATGAACGGGTCTTCCTCATCCGGTGTCATGGAGATGTCAGCATCGAAGCTGCGCGGTGCGCGTTTCGGTTCTGCGGCTCGGTCTGCTGCAGGTTCGCTTTCGAGCGTGAAGGCGGCGGGTCTGCGACTTGTCGGGGTGGCGTCGTCTTTCATGCGAGTTTATCTCCGAACAGGAACTGCATGGCGCGATCGAGCCTGATGTGCGGAACGGAAAGTTTGATGCCGCCGGTGCTTTCCTCTAGCTTGGGTGGGCGGAAGCGCACGACATTCACATCCGGCAAGCTGGCCGCTTCACCTTCGACATCAAGCACGCGGAACATCGGTTCAGGGTCTTCGGGCAGATCGCCGGGGAAAATGGCTGTGGTGCGATTGCCATCGAAAACCTCGCCGTTGATCTTTTCGCCTGACATGGGTGTTCCCACAATCACGGGCAACGATTGGCCGTCCTGACGAACGCTCGCCTCCTTGGTGGCGCGAACCGACGCCAAGGCCATGACTTCGATGCCCGCACCACTCATGCCGATCGTGGTGATCGCGCGGTCCACCAGACGGCGTGTCAGGTTTTCCAGCCGGTCGTGGCTTTCGTGATGAAGATGGTCGGCCTTTGTTGCGGCGACCAAAACCTTGTCGATGCGTCGGCCAATCAATGATGATAACAGGCTGTTCTTGCCGGGCCGGAAGCAGGCGAGCACGTCACCCAAAGCTCTCTCAAGGTCCTGCACCGCTTCCGGTCCGCGATTGACGGCCTGTAGCGCGTCTATCAGCACGATCTGACGATCCAGCCGAGCAAAATGCTCGCGGAAGAAGGGTTTGACCACGATGGATTTGTACGCCTCGTAGCGACGTTCCATCATGGCGCGCAAAGAGCCTTTCGGCGCTTTCTCATCTGTGAGGCCGGGAAGCGGAGAAAAGGTGAGGGCAGGCGACCCTTCGAGATCACCCGGCATCAGAAAGCGTCCGGGCGGTAGCGTCGAGAGCGAGCGCTCATCCGACTTGCAAACGCGAAGATAGGCAGCAAAGCTTTCCGCCAGTCTGCGCGCCGTCATTTCATCGGCAGGCGCGTTGATGTCGAGCGAATGGGCGATCTCCAGCCAGTCGCGGGCAAGATCGGCGCGCACGCCGCCACCAGCCAGCGCCACGGTGGCGTCGCTGAACGTCTTGTAGTCCTGGTTCAGCAACGGCAGGTCCAGCAGCCATTCGCCGGGGTAATCGACGATATCGATGGCGAGTTTTCCCGATGAGAACCAGCGACCCCAGCCACTCGCGCTTTGATAGTCAAGCGTGATGCGCAGCTCGGAGATCGCGCGAGTGGAATCCGGCCAGATACGGTCCCGCACCAGCGCCTGAATATGATCTTCATACTGAAAGCGCGGAATAGCATCGTCCGGCTGTGGTTCGAGCTGCACGTTCGAGACGCGCCCGGAGCGAATGGCTTCAAACAGCGGCAGGCGGCCACCATTCAGAAGGTTGTGAACGAGCGACGAGATGAAAACCGTCTTGCCCGCACGCGAAAGCCCCGTCACGCCCAGCCGCAAGGTCGGATTGGTCAGTGCGCTTGCGCGGTCTGCCAGATTGTCGATCGCAATCAGCGCGCTATCGGTGACGGAGGTAAAGGATGGCGGCAATGAATGTTTCCCACAAAATATTTCAACGTTCTGGAAATATATAGGTCGGCGGCTTGCCCAAAAAAGAAGCGGCTCCGGGAAAGTTTTGCAAGGCTGTCAGAGGTCAGGGCGCGATGAATTCCCGCATCTGCCATCGTGCAGCGTCGGCGTTGCTTTCGGATGCGGCATCAAGCACCACAAGCCCGGCCGTCGGAAATCCATTTGGAAGGGTGTGCTCCATTCCATGTGTCCCCAGCAAAGCCTCGGCGACGGCCTCGATGGTCGGGTTATGGCCGACCAGCATGACCGATTGTGCCGAGCTATGCCCGGAGATTAGCGCAAGGTAGGTCTCGACTTGAGCGTTGTACATCTCATCGACATAGGTGATCTCGAAGGCATCATTGAAGGCCCGCCTGACGGCCTGCGCCGTTTCCCGGCATCGAACTGCAGTAGAACTGAGAACAACGTCGGGAACAAAGCCTCTTGTCGCCATGCGCTCACCGATCAGTTCGGCTTCGGCGTAACCCTTGTTGTCGAGTTGTCGGTCGAAGTCGTGCTCGCCCGGATTTGCCCAGGCAGCATTCGCGTGGCGCAACAAGTAGACCCGGAATGGTGGCGGTTGAAGCACTGGCATGTCCGGATATCCTACTCGACTTTAAACATCGCCCAGCAGCCTTACATGAATAGACGGGTACCTCGCAAGTGGCGTCCGGTATAGGCAAGTCCTGATAATGTGATGAAAGAAATAATCCGTGTTTTGCGAATAGAGCTTAAAAAATAACCCTTTAGCTGAATTTTATGACAGATTTAAAAATGTCCGAAAACTGTTCTGCGCACTTGAACGGCCATACGTCATTGGAGTATACCCGCGCAATATGAGATGTTCTTCGAGGAGAATCGCGTGAGTGAGAAGATCGATCTTAGCAGCTATGTGCTCTCGGAAAACGATGAGTTCATGAATGCCAATCAGCGGGCCTATTTCAGGTCCAAGCTGATTGCCTGGAAGAACGACATTTTGAGAGAAGCGCGGGAGACCCTTGGTCATCTCGCAGAAGAAAGTGCCAACCACCCCGACTTGGCAGACAGGGCATCATCTGAAACAGACCGGGCCATCGAACTGCGTGCCCGCGACCGTCAGAGAAAACTCATCTCAAAAATCGACGCTGCTCTTCAGCGCATTGACGATGGCACTTACGGCTACTGTGAAGAAACAGGCGAGCCCATCGGCATCAAAAGACTGGATGCCCGCCCCATCGCCACACTCTCCATCGAAGCCCAGGAACGCCACGAGCGCCGTGAGAAAGTCTACCGCGACGAGTGAGTGGTCTTACAGAGGTTTCTGAGATTTAAGAAATAGGACGGCCGTTTCGGAAGCGAAGCGGCCTTTTCTTTTGGGCGCATTGTTGTCGATTGCTGCTGACAAACGCGCTGGTGTTATCTCCTATCTTCGCGCCATCCAAGCGGACCCGTCCTTCACTCCATTGAGCGTGTTCGGATTTACTCAACCAATCGCATACCCCAAAAACGAAAGAGGCCCCGCCATGCGGAGCCTCGATCTCTTGGGTTCTATCAGCGTGGCTTAAAAGAAGCCGCGTCTTTGCCACCAGCCGCCCTTGCGGGGCTTGGATGGGTCGCCTTCGGCACCGTCTGTTGATGCCGAGGCTGAGGTGACGACCGGCTCAGAGGACGAGACGTTTTCACCGCGGTTGGCGCGAACGGGCTTTGCGTTTTCCGCAGGCACTTCGGTTCCCAAATCAGCAGATGCTTCTCCGACTTCCTCGATGGCTGCTTCGGAGACTGTTACGTTCACGACAACTGGCTCGACGGTTTCGACAGGCGCAGGGGTTGGTGCCGGGGCAACAGCAGGTTCTGCTTCTGCGGATGCTTCAGGTGCTGTTTCCTTTGCCTTGCGGGTGCGGCGTGGCTTCTTCGGCTTTTCCGTTTCTTCCACGGTTGGCGTCGGTGCTTCGGCCTCGACTGCTTCTACGACGGCGGGCTCTTCGACGCCCTCGATCGCAGCGGCGGCAGCACCGTCTTCGACAGCTTCAGATGTTTCAGGCTCAGTGCCATCCTCATCGATGATGTTGCCATTTTCGTCACGGTTGCGACGTCCACCCCGTTTGCCACGGCGGCGGCGTTTGCGCTTGCCATCGTCGCTGGAGGTACCATCAGTCGTTTCCAGCGTAGAGGTTGAAGCCTCGTCGTCGGATTCGCCTTCGGCATCATCGTCCTGATCGTCGGATGACGTGTCATCATCGGAATCGCCTTGAGCCTCAGTGCCATTCTGGCTGCCCTTGCCGCGACGACGACGACGACGCTTGCGCTTGCGCTTGCCATCTTCGGCCGTATCGGCCTGAGTCGGACGTGCTTCTGTCTTCTCGGCCTTGACGACGACTTCTTCCTCGTCTTCATCCTCATCGGCCTCGATGATGATGTCGTCTTCCTCTTCTTCGAAGGCAGGAAGCATCTGGATGAGGCTTTCGATCTTGACCGGGTTTTCGACGGCTTCACCGCGATCGATCGCGAAGTGCTGCGCACCGACGCTGGCATCAGCCGCGATGATGATGGCAACGCCGAAGCGGGCTTCATAATCGACAATGGTTGCGCGCTTGTGGTTCAGCAGATAGAGCGCCGTGTCCGGTGTGCAGCGAACCGTGATGTTGTGCGTGGTGTTGCGCAGCAGATATTCCTCGACGCCGCGCAGAACATGCAGAGCTATGGAGGATTCGGAGCGAACATGGCCCGTGCCGCCGCAATGCGAGCAGACCTGGGTTGTGGATTCCAGAACCGATGCGCGGATGCGCTGGCGCGACATTTCCAGAAGGCCGAAATGCGAGATGCGGCCGACCTGAATGCGGGCGCGGTCGTTCTTCAGGCAATCCTTGAGCTTCTTTTCGACGGAGCGATTGTTGCGCTTTTCTTCCATGTCGATGAAGTCGACGACGACGAGACCGGCAAGGTCGCGAAGACGCAGCTGGCGGGCCACTTCTTCCGCGGCTTCCAGGTTGGTCTGAACGGCTGTCTCTTCAATCGAGTGTTCGCGGGTCGAACGACCAGAGTTCACGTCGATCGCAACCAGAGCTTCCGTCTGGTTGATGATGAGGTAACCACCGGACTTCAACGTCACCTGCGGCTGCAACATACGGTCGAGCTGCGCTTCGATGCCCGAACGCGAGAAGATCGGATGAATGTCGCGGTAAGGCTGAACCACCTTGGCATGGCTCGGCATCAGCATCTTCATGAAGTCTTTCGCTTCACGATAGCCTTCTTCGCCTGATACTATGATCTCGCTGATGTCCTTGTTGTAGAGATCGCGGATCGAACGCTTGATGAGCGATCCTTCTTCATACACGAGGCAAGGAGCCGTGGAATTGAGCGTCAGCGTGCGGACGTTTTCCCACAGACGCATCAAATATTCGAAGTCGCGCTTGATTTCGACGCGGGTGCGGTTGGCACCGGCTGTGCGCAGAATAACGCCCATGCCCTGCGGTACTTCCAGATCGCGAGCGATTTCCTTGAGACGCTTACGGTCCGTCGGCTGGGTGATCTTGCGGGAGATACCGCCGCCACGCGCCGTGTTCGGCATGAGAACCGAATAACGACCAGCGAGCGACAGATAGGTTGTCAGCGCAGCGCCCTTGTTGCCGCGTTCTTCCTTGGCAACCTGAACCAAAAGGATCTGGCGGCGCTTGATGACTTCCTGAATGCGGTACTGCTTGCGTGGCTTACGCGAAACGCGGTCCGGAACTTCTTCCATCGCATCTTCGGCGCCAACGGATTCAATGACTTCCTTTTCGTGATGTTCGTCATCATCATCGTCGTCATCGTCATTACCACGACGGCTAAGACCTTCGACTTCTTCGGAAATCGTGTCGGTATCGACCATGGCAGCCATTTCGCCGCCCTTGCTGCCATCGTCTTCAGAACCATCGTCCGAAGGGGCTGCATCGGCAGATGCTTCATCTGCTTCGGTCTTTTTCTTCGTGCGGGGACGACGAACGCGCTTCTTCGGCTTTTCGTCTTCGGTTGGTGCTTCTTCAGCAACAGCCTCGACAACTTCGACGTCGGTTTCGACCGGCTCTGCGGCGATCTCGGCAGGTGTATCGGCCTCATCGGCGGCGTCGGTTGCCGAAACGATACCGATATCCGGCTGATCGGCCTGGGATAGATCAACGGAGCGCGACGCCGCGGACGATTGTTCGTTTGGCGCGTCGTTGGCGGATTCGAAATCGTCGTTACGACGGTGATCTTCGGCTTCCGCTCTCAGCAGGGCCTGCCTGTCGGCCAGGGGAATCTGGTAATAATCCGGGTGAATTTCTGCAAAAGCGAGAAATCCGTGGCGATTGCCACCGTAATCGACGAATGCTGCCTGAAGGGAAGGCTCTACGCGTGTCACCTTGGCAAGATAGATATTGCCGCGGATTTGTTTTTTGTGTTCGGACTCAAAATCGAATTCTTCGATCCGGTTTCCCCGAACGACGACTACGCGTGTCTCCTCTTCATGGGAGGCGTCGATAAGCATTTTGTCTGCCATGTAAGCTGTGCTCCTCGGCGCAGCCCTGTCTTATACGAGAACAGGCCCGCCGCAGGGACGGGCCTTTCATCTATGGTCGAGGGTGTGCCGGAAATGAAGTTTCTTGCCCGGCGTCTGTAAACTGGCAGCATCCGAACACATGGCAGAGCATAAAGCCTGCTCGTTGTATCCGGTTCATATGAAAGCTGCTGCAACGACATCATTGGCCAAGCGAGAACGACTTTAATAAATAGACCCCGAAGGATCCGATGAAAATGCTCTCCTCGAGCGTGCGGTGGCATGCCACCGGGTATTGTTCTGGCCACGGCCAGAATTGATCCAGTTTCAGGAGAAAAATGCAGCGACGGCAGATGATTGCCCGATTTTACAGCGCCAGCGTCTTTGTCGATTGGCAGCCGGCGGGCGTCTATCCCGTCAACACTTTTAACCCTCATTCCCGTTGTATGGTTTATCCGTCACAATAGCAATAGGGTGGCTAAATATGCCATATCGTTGGTGGAATTTCCCAGTTAAGAATTGCTTCACCATCGGCTGCGATTGTTGCGCGCCAGCGCAAATCAGGCCATTCTAAGACAGGAAAATGGGGCGATTTGGTTTAAGCGGCATCGAGATTTGTCGAAATAACTAAAATACGGACATGACTTTGGCGACCATCAAAACGGGCATCGATAGGGCAAGAACATCGCAGGCTGGGACCTGGATCGGACGAATCAGCAAGATTTTTGCTGTTGCAACTCTGGGTCTTCTTTCGGTTTCGAACATCGCCGCCGCTCAGTCGAAAACACCGTCTCTCATCGTCAGCGCTGCCCGCATCATCGGCGATGAAGCGCGCACCCGCATTGTCATGGATTTCAACGAAGAGCCGGATTTCGACGTTCATTATCTGGATGCACCGGCCCGCATCGTCGTCGATTTTCCAGCCGTCGGGTTTTCCTTCCCGACGAAAGACCTCGCGCCCACTGGTCTTTTCAATGATATCCGCTTCGGCAGCATGGGCGAGGGCAGTGCGCGTCTCGTGCTGACCGCCAAAAAACCCGTGCAAGTCGCAATTGCGGAAGTGAAGTCTGAGGATGGCGGCAAGGTGTTCCGTTTTGTGCTGGATACGGAAATTGCCACGAAGCAGAAGTTTTCCGACCTTTTAAAGAATCAGAACTGGCAGGCGCTGGCACCGGCGACGACTGCGTCCATCACGCCTGATATTGTTCCCAAGTCTGACCGGCATTCCGATTTCATCATTGCAGTGGACGCGGGCCATGGTGGTATCGATGCGGGCGCCAAGGGTGGCCTGAGTGGAACGGACGAAAAGGTCATCACGCTGACCTTTGCCAAGCAATTGATGGAGCGTCTCAATAAAATTCCGGGTATCAAGGCCTTTCTGACGCGGGATGACGATACGTTTCTGGCGCTGTCTGAGCGGGTCACGCTTGCGCGTCAGCAGAATGCCAACCTCTTTATTTCCGTCCATGCCGATACGCTGAAGCAAAAAGGCATTCGCGGGGCGACCGTCTATACGATCTCAGATCGCGCATCCGACAGAATGGCGCAGGATTTGGCCGAGCGTGAAAACCTCTCCGACCAGATTGCGGGCGTGGCGGCCCAGCATGAGCAGCCCGAAGTGGCCGATATCCTGCTCGACCTCACACGTCGCGAAACGCAGGCGTTTTCGGTGACGTTGGCCGAGAATATCGTGAAGTCCTTCGAAGGGCAGGTGGGTCTTATCAACAACCCTCATCGTTATGCCGGTTTTCAGGTGTTGCGTGCTCACGACGTGCCTTCGGTTCTTTTGGAGCTCGGCTTTCTATCCAACCCGGATGACGAAAAGTTGCTGCTGGATGAAAACTGGCGTGCAAAGGTTGCCGATACGCTAGCAACGGCTGTCACGCGCTACAGGGCACAGGCATTGGCCAATGGTGGCTGATCGATTGCTGGCAATCAGACTGTGACATCTGAGGAACCCTCGCGTTAAAACGGTTCAACTCTTTGGCCCGATAAGCGAATTGTTGAGCGCGAGCCCTATTTTACTCACATTCAAGCCGTTACTCAAAGCCTAGATTCGATGGCGACGTGCTCTTCTTTTCATCTTGTAAGAAGAGCGGTTCGGGATAACATCTCTGAAAATGCCGCTACGGGCGCTTGTCATTGATGAAGCGGTGTGCAAAACGGCACGCTATATGCAAGAATGTGCTCATATCGACGAGCGCAGCCAGTTACGATTCGAAGTATCGGTAGCCTAATATGATCAGACTTATTGGATATTTCTTCGGCTTGGCCAGCATGCTGTTCCTTGTGGCAGCTGGTGGTGTCGCCATTTATTTGGTGACAATCACGAAGGATCTTCCCGATTACGCGGTTCTGAGCAGCTACGAGCCGCCGGTCACCACGCGCATTCATGCGGGCAATGGTGCCCTGATGGCGGAATATGCCAAGCAGCGGCGTCTGTTCTTGCCCATTCAGGCTGTTCCCGACCGTGTGAAAGCTGCCTTCCTTTCCGCTGAAGACAAGAATTTCTACCAGCACCCCGGTATCGATGTTACCGGTTTTGCCCGCGCAGCCGTCGCTTTCGTGACGGGTGGCCCCACGCAGGGTGGCTCGACAATCACCCAGCAGGTGGCCAAAAACTTCCTTCTGACCAACGAACAGACGATGGAGCGCAAGGCGAAAGAGGCGGTTCTCTCGTTCCGCATCGAGCAGGCCTACAGCAAGGACAAAATCCTTGAGCTCTATCTCAACGAGATTTTCTTCGGTCTCAATTCCTATGGCATCGCCAGTGCCGCACTGACCTATTTTAATAAATCCGTCACCGAACTGACGATTGCAGAAACGGCTTATCTGGCCGCGTTGCCGAAAGGTCCGGCCAATTACCATCCTTTGCGTCGTGAAAAGGCAGCGCTGGAGCGCCGTAACTGGGTCATCGATCGTATGGCTGAAAACGGTTACATCACACAGGCCGATGCCGCCGATGCCAAGACCCAGCCACTGGGCGTGAACATTCGCACCGGTGGTGCCCGTATCGCTGCATCCGATTATTTCTCCGAAGAAGCGCGCCGTCAGATCATTGAGAAATACGGCGAGAAGGCACTGCTGGAAGGCGGCCTTTCGGTTCGCACCTCCTTTGATCCCGAAATCCAGCTTGAAGCCCGCAAGGCACTTCAGGACGGTTTGCTGGATTATGACGAGCGCCGTGGTTTCCATGGCGCAGTCGATCAGGTCGATACGTCGGGAGACTGGGCTGCAGCGCTTTTGAAGCTGAGACCGCTTCGTGATGTGCCGGAGTGGAAAATGGCGGTGGTGCTGTCTGCCACGGCAGATGGTGTCGATATCGGACTTCGCCCTGACGGTGACACGGAAAACCCCGATCTGCGCAGCCGTGGCCGCATCAAGCCTGAAAACATGAAATGGGCTTACCGCGATGCCAAGGGCCAGCGCGCAACCGCCAAATCACCGGCGGGCGTTCTGAAGACCGGCGATGTCGTCTATGTCGAGCCTCTGGCCGACAAGGGCGATGATTACCGCCTCCGCCAGCCGCCCAAGGTGCAGGGCGGCATGGTGGTGATGGACCCGCATACGGGTCGCGTTCTGGCCATGGTTGGTGGTTTTTCCTACGGTCAGTCGGAGTTCAACCGCGCAACGCAGGCCATGCGTCAGCCGGGCTCTTCGTTCAAGCCGTTCATCTACGCAGCCGCGCTCGACAATGGCTATACACCTGCATCCGTGGTCATGGATGCGCCGCTGGAGGTTGTTTCCGGTGGTCAGGTCTGGCGTCCGCAGAACTACGGCGGCGAAGTGGCTGGCCCGTCGACGCTGCGTCTCGGTATCGAAAAATCCCGTAACCTCATGACCGTGCGTCTGGCGCAGGACATGGGCATGAACCTCGTTGCCGAATATGCTGAGCGCTTCGGCATTTACGACAAGATGCCGCCATTGCTGGCCATGTCGCTCGGTTCCGGTGAGACCACCGTCATGCGCATGGTGTCGGCTTATTCGGTGATTGCCAATGGCGGCAAGCAGATCAACCCGACGCTGATCGACCGCATTCAAGACCGTTACGGCAAGACGATTTTCCGCCATGAAGAGCGTGGCTGCGAAGGCTGCAACGCGACAAACTGGCAGAACCAGGACGAGCCAACGATCGTCGACAATCGCGAGCAGGTTCTCGATCCGATGACAGCCTACCAGACGACATCGATGCTGGAAGGCGTGGTTCAGCACGGTACGGCTGCCGGCAAGATCAAGGTCGATCTTCCCGTCGCTGGCAAGACCGGCACGACCAACGACGAAAAGGATGCCTGGTTCGTAGGCTACACACCTGATCTGGTCGCTGGTCTCTATATCGGCTTCGACAGCCCGGCACCGCTGGGACGTGGCGGCACCGGTGGTTCGCTGGCGGCGCCGATCTTCGGTGAGTTCATCGCCCAGGCAGCCAAGCATCTGCCGCAGAGCAAATTTATCGTACCGAACGGCATGCAGTTCGTGGCCGTCAACCGCAAGACGGGTATGGCTGCCAACGAGGGTGAGCCTGACACCATCATGGAAGCCTTCAAGCCCGGCACGGGTCCTGCCAGCAGCTTCAACGTGATTGGCATGGATGGCGCGATGTCGCAGGAAGATATTCTGCGCGCATCACCCCAGGCCCAGCAGGCCATTACCGGCGGCGGCGGCGGTCTCTATTAAAGTCAATTGATGGAAAGTCGAGGGGCGCGGGCTTTACATCCGCGCCCCTCGCATTTATTCAGCCATCGAGTTTTAAAGCCAATTTCCATGAAAGCGAAGTATCTGCGAAATGCGCAATGAGATCGTGAACGTCGTCGACGAAATCAGGCAGGCCATAAGCCTGCTGAGGAGGCATCTTTGACTGGGACCAGGCGATAAGACGACTGGACTGGTTGAACAACAAGGCCGAGGATCCCAATCTCTGGAATGACGCCACCGAGGCGCAGAAGCTGATGCGTGAGCGCCAGCAACTGGATGAATCCATCAATGGCGTGAAACTGCTGGAGCAGCAGGTCAACGACAATATCGAACTGATCGAGATGGGTGAGGCCGAAGGCGATGCCGATATCGTCAAGGAAGCCGAAGACGCCCTGAAGGCGCTCAGAAGCGAAGCCAATCGCCGTCAGGTGGAAGCGATGCTGTCGGGCGAAGCGGATAGCAACGATACCTATGTCGAAGTGCATTCCGGCGCTGGCGGCACCGAAAGCCAGGATTGGGCGAACATGCTGCTGCGCATGTACACCCGCTGGGCCGAACGTCAGGGCTACAAGGTCGAAATTCTTGAAATTCACGATGGTGAAGAAGCGGGCATTAAATCCGCGACGATTCTCGTCAAGGGCCACAATGCGTTCGGATGGTTGAAGACGGAATCGGGCGTTCATCGTCTCGTTCGTATTTCTCCGTATGACAGCAATGCGCGTCGTCACACATCGTTTTCATCCATCTGGGTCTATCCGGTGGTCGATGATTCGATCCAGATCGACATCAACGAAAGCGACTGCCGCATCGATACCTACCGCTCGTCGGGTGCAGGCGGACAGCACGTCAACACGACCGACTCTGCCGTGCGTATCACGCATATTCCAAGCGGCATTGCGGTTGCGTGCCAGCAGGAGCGCTCCCAGCACAAGAACCGCGCCAAGGCGTGGGAAATGCTGCGTTCACGTCTCTACGAGGCCGAGTTGATGAAGCGGGAAGCGGCGGCTAATGCGCAGGCTGCTTCCAAGTCCGACATCGGTTGGGGACACCAGATTCGCTCTTACGTCTTGCAGCCCTACCAGCTGGTCAAGGATTTGCGTACCGGCGTCGAAAGCACGGCACCGAGCAACGTGCTCGATGGCGAGTTGAACGAGTTTATGGAAGCAGCCCTTGCCCACCGCATTAGCGGCGGTGCGGATGTTGAGGTTGCCGATATCGACTGATTGCGGCGACGCAATCGACAGGGGTTTGGCCTCTCGCAATAGTTCTTGCGGGAGGTCTTTTGTTTTGGAGGTATGCCATGAAGCAGGTTCTTTATATCGTTGATGTGCAGCCGAGTTTTAGCCCGCCCGCCCAACTCATCGCCGACATCACCGCCCTCGCTGGACAAATGCACAGCGTGGCAAGTGTCGAGCGCCACGATGAGAGCATCACACCTTTCGAGCGACAGCTTGGCTGGAAACCTGGGACATCGGATGATTCCCTCGTTCCGGCAGATCGCATTTTCATCAAGCACGGCTATGCACCGCCAAGGGAGGCGGTCGATTATCTTTTGTCGTTGACTGTCGATCGGGTGCTGGTTTGCGGTATTCAGGCAGATACCTGCGTTCTAGCTGCAGGCTTCGCCTTCTTCGACGCCGGGTTACATCCAACGCTTGTTCCATGGCTGACGATTGGCTCAAGCCTTGACCGGTCAGGCCAACTTGGTGCGAGGCTATGGAAGCATCATTTCGGCGCGGTGCTGAATGGTCCTGAAGACCTGAGACTTTAGTTGGAAGCTTTTTCGATCTTCATGTCGCCGAGTTCATCGATCAGAACCGTCCAGGCATCGGCATCTTTTTGCGTTGGCGCGGTTTTAAGATGCACGGTGACGAAAAGGCCGGGGACGTCTGATGCACCGGTCGAGCTTTCAGGTCTGATATCGGTGACATAGACCTTCATCTGCGTGAATTCGTCCAGTTCTACGGTTTCCACGAGGCTCGGACCGTTGGCCGTATAGGCGATCTGCTGGAGATAGATTTTCGCGGTGCCATCATCCTGGCGCATGGCGACGACCTTGTAATATCCGCGCGTCGGTTCGCCAGCCGGCTTTGTGGCCGAGGCCGTACCGGTATCGCCTTCCTTGGCGTCTGGCAGGGTCGCTTTTTCCCACAAGCCGCTGCTGGTCACGAAGATCGTCGAGGAGGGCAGGGCGCTGATATCTGTCGTCTGTGCAGAGGCGCATGACAGGCTGGCGGCAAGGAATGTCGTGGCAAGTAAAGTTTTGATCATCTTGGTTTTCATCAATTCGTGAACTGTTCTGCAAGCACCCTGTCGGACCAGGAGCGATCCGGGTCGGACAAAATCTTTGCGGTTCTATCGCGAGATTGGGCAATGCGGACCGATTGTACCGATTTGACCTCGATGTGATCGGCCACCGCATTCACAGGGCGTTTTTCGCTTTCCAACACGTGGATATCGACCGTGACCTTATTTGGAAGCAGGGCGCCACGCCAGCGACGCGGGCGAAACGCGCTGACCGGCGTCAAGGCGAGCAGCGGTGATTCCAATGGTAGGATAGGGCCGTGGGCCGAGAAGTTGTAGGCTGTGGACCCTGCTGGCGTCGCCACCATCATGCCATCACAAATCAGCTCTTCCAGCCGTGTCTTGCCATCCACATCCACCCGCAATTTTGCGGCCTGATGGGATTGGCGAAACAGGCTGACCTCGTTCATGGCAAGTGCAGAGAACGGCTCACCATTCGCATCTGTCGTCGTCATCCGAAGAGGATGGAAGTCATTGCCGGTGGCGACTGCGATACGATCCGGCAAATCGGCGACCCGGTAATCATTCATGAGAAAGCCGACGGAGCCTCGGTTCATTCCGTAAATACGCTTGCCCGAGTTCATCGTCTCGTTCAACACCTGCAACATGAAGCCATCACCACCTAGTGCAACGATGACGTCTGCTTCATCGAAAGCGGTATTGCCGTAGTGTCCGACAAGTTCGTCTCGCGCCGATTGCGCATTGTCTGTGGTCGACGCCAGGAAACACAACTTCTGACTTGAACGCGACATGCCGTCACCCCTGTTACCGGCCTTTGGTACATGAAGACACAGTACAAGGACAAGCTCTTTAAAAACGAGAGTGACCAACGGGCCGTGGGACAAGTGTTTCACTGTTACAAACGTCCACAGCTTCTTGTCTATGTGTCATCAATCGGGGTTGCAGATGCCGGTGAGGTCGGGCAGTTTGCGGAAACGAACATGGTTGCGGAAGGTGTGGGGCGTGGCGATAAGTTACAGTATCTACGATGTTTTCACGCGCCAGAAGCTGGCCGGAAACCCGTTGGCGGTGATGTTTGGTGCAGACGCACTGGATGAGGCCACCATGCAGGCCATTGCCCGGGAAATGAACCTGTCGGAAACGGTGTTCGTCAGACAATCCGCTAATCCCGCCTACGCGGCTTCACTGAGAATTTTTACGCCCGCTCAGGAATTGCCATTTGCGGGTCACCCGACGGTGGGTGCCGCGATCGCCATCGCCGAACACAATCACCCGGAAGGCGAGGCTGACATGGTGGCCGTGCTTGAAGAAAAGGTCGGGCCGGTGCGCTGTGCTATCCGCATTCGTCCAGGTGAGCCAAGCTTTGCAGAGTTCGATTTGCCAAGAAAGTCATCCCGCGCGACGTTGCCGCTGGATCGTGCACAGATTGCCGATGCCATTGGTCTGGCTGAATCACAGATCGGCTTTGAAAATCACGCCCCGTCGATCTGGACGGCGGGTGTGCCCTTCGTCGTGATACCGGTGCTCAATCTTGCCGCGATGGAAGAGGTCGACTTTGATCCGACATTGTGGCTGAAGCTTGCGCCTTTGGTTGAGGGCCGGCTGGCATCGGCCTATCTCTACTGTCGCGGCGGCGTCAATCATGCTGCAAAATTTCATACCCGGATGTTTTCACCCAGCATGGGCATAGCGGAAGATCCCGCAACGGGTGCTGCGGCTGCCGCGTTCTCAGGTGCAATCCACCACTTCGATAATCTCGCGGATGGGCATTACCCGATCCTGATCGAGCAAGGCGTCGAAATGGGCCGCCCTTCGCATATTCACCTGAATATGGATGTGAAGGAAAAAGAGATTTCACGTGCCAGGATCGGCGGTCACGCCGTGCGCGTCGCAACCGGTACTTTCGATATCTGATATTTTTCAAAACGCTGAGAGCAGCCATATTGACCAAGTCAAGGGCTTGTGACGGCGCGTTAACACCTTTTGGCCGCGAATCTTAACCTTTGGCCTTCGGGCAAGGAACCAAATGGCTGTCCTTCCGTTTATCAACGCGAAGGAGACGTGACATGAAGTCGCAAAACAGTTCCGATACTCGCCGTACTTTGGAGGCTGCGAATTGTACAGCGGCCTCTACATATAAGCCCCTGATTATCCCACTCAGAGGCACCTACGTAGCGATGATATTCCGCCGCTCTCTTAAAAATAGACTTGAAATGACAAAAAGCTAATTCGACATGTATCGAATTGGACAAAAAATCTAAACAGGCTCGTAAAATCAAGATTTAATCTATCAACGAAGGGAGAATGACATGAAGACAGCTCTCATCATCACGGCACTCATTGGCATTTCTGCTTCAACAGCATTTGCCGACGGTATCGTTCAGCAGACCATCAACTCCACGATCCCTGTGGATCGCGAGTTCAAGACTGCTAGCATCACGCCACCAACCGAAGCCGCACAAAAACCAGTCGTCGTCTTGAAGAAGACCAACAGGTTGCCAGGGCTGACGGAAACCGCGACAGCGTCTCCACAATCGGCCCTCGCTCGTATGCAGTAATTGACCCCATGAACAGTCTCATTTCAGAAAATCCCGTGCGGTGATCCGCTAACGGGATTTTTTGTTGGCGATAAGACGACAGCGGTATGGCAACGACTTTGACGCTAGACACGCCAAGCATTCCAATTCCCGTATCTGCGATCCTTCTGTCAGCTATCAAGTCTGAGTGACAGTTGTCGCCCACCGTTTTTCTTCAGAATATAGAGTGGCTTGATGGTGAGCACTTCGGTGCGGCGCTGCAATTCGCGTCTGCGCTCCAAGGCGCGTTCGCGCAGACTGCGTGACTGAGCCACCAGCGATAAAGCGTTTTCAATGGTTTTGTCTGTTGCTGTCATTGCTACAACTCCATTTGTTCACTTTATGTTCTATTATTTGATGCGCCTTGTCAAGCTTGCAATATGCAGCGCTAGCGATGACGTTTCAGATGAAGTGATTTTGAATTTGGAGAGCGAGGTTTTGGTGTGTGCTTAATACGGCCTTAGTCGAGGCAAGCATGGTTCGCCAAAGCCTTAGAATCAAAAACGGCGCACGAGGCGCCGTTTTTGATTACCTGTCGCTCGGTCAGCCTGCTTCCGTGGGAGGTCGGTCGGCAGAGTGACGTTTTACGCTGATTAGCGGAACGAACGGGAAGCAACGTTGCGAATGTCGTAACGTGTCAGGCCGATGTCGCTCAGAGCCTGGCTGGAAAGGCTGCCCAACTCGTTCATTGTGCGACGGTAGCTGATCCAGTTCTTGGCGATACGAATAGGGTTCATGGTGTTTTCCTCAATCTTGCTTTTGTTTGATCTTTGAAACTTGGTCTCAGAGGCTCAGTCATCTGTGCTCTCTGCTGTTGATCTGTATATACATATTCAAGAGAAGGATGTGCAGTGCAGATTTTAGGCGACTGCCATGCAAATGTGCAATGTGTCGGCTATTTTTACATCTTTTTCCGATGGATGTGCATTTTTTAGGCGGGAGATAAAAGGGATGCGCGCGGAGAAGAAGCAACGCTAAAATGGCGTGTTTAAAACGAAAAAAGGCCCAGAGCCGAAGCTCAAGACCTTTTGTGTGATCCGTAATCCGGCGGAAATTTCCGCCTTACGTCAGATTAGATGCCGACTGCAGTCCGTGCTACGCGGCGAATGTCGCTGCGGCCGATGCCGAGGTCGCTCAGTTCGCGGTCGCTCATGCGGCCAAGTTCAGTGACGGTCTGACGATACTTGCGCCAGTTGTTCAGCGAGCGAGAGATGTTCATGGTCGTGTCCTTCGTTTTGTCTTCTGGCACCACTTGGGATCAGTGCCGAACTCATTTCCTGACGCCGAATATAATCGGTTTAATCGAAACAAAAATAGACAATGAAGTATGCCACCTATGCGCTGAGTGCATCGCAGAGTTAAAATCAACCCTTTGGACGTTAATAAATGCATAATTTAAGGGCGCTTTTGCCTGGGAAATAATCGTTTTTCTCGCTATGTGAGCGTTTTTCATCCTCGCTACCTTCTTTAGGTGCTAGTCGACAAAATGAGGAATGGCGCGGTGTCATCGTTTTGACTCTTGATGGTAAGTTGCCTGCGCATCCTCTAATTCTCTTGGCCGGATTGAGTTCGAATTGAACCACCTCAATTGAAGGGTATGCCGTCTTATATGGGAAGCCTTGATCGGCGGGCAGGGGAATGCGCCCGTATCGTGGCTCCGCTGGCGTAAATAGAGACGTAAAACCGTCATTTTCCCTTTGCGCTCCAGAAAACGGGTGATATAGAGACGCGCGCTCCGGAAGGCCTCATGTGCCAGATGTTGTTTATGCAGGATTCATGAGCGCGGGTATGGCGGAATTGGTAGACGCACCAGATTTAGGTTCTGGCGACGAGAGTTGTGGGGGTTCGAGTCCCTCTACCCGCACCAAATGAATCGCCGGGAAGACAGCGCGTCGCATCTGCTTCGCCGCTTCTCTGGCTCAAGCGCAGTTTTTGCTCCGCAAAATGCTTGTGCATGCAGTTTATATAGCTAAGGCCGGTGAATTTAATTCCGGCGCTGTGCTCGAACGTAAACCAACGGCTGTCTGAGCACCGCCGCCATGATGTGAAGGTATGAAAATGCAGGTTATCGAAACGCTCGCTGAAGGGCTGAAGCGCGAAATCAAGGTCGTTATTCCGGCCGCCGATATGAAGTCTCGCCTTGACGAGCGCCTCGTTGATGCCAAGGACAAGGTCCGCATCAACGGTTTCCGCCCAGGCAAGGTGCCACTTTCTCATCTGAAGAAGATGTATGGCAAGTCCATCATGGCCGACCTCGTCAACGAACTGGTTCGTGACAAGCCATCCGAAATCATTTCCGGCCGCGGCGAAAAGTCTGCGACACAGCCTGCCATCTCCATGACCGAAGATCAGGACGAAGCCGAAAAGATTCTGGCCGCCGAAAGCGATCTGGAATTCACGCTCGCTTACGAAGTGATTCCGGCGATCGAGCTGAAGTCCAACGAAGGCATCAAGGTTACGCGCGAAGTCGTTGAAGTGACCGAAGAGGAAATCAACGAGCAGATCCTCAAGATTGCCGAGAGCGCCCGCACCTACGAAACCAAAAAGGGCAAGGCTGCCGAAGGCGACCGCGTCACGATGAACTATCTCGGCAAGGTCGATGGCGAAGCCTTTGACGGTGGCGCTGCTGAAGACGCAGAGCTCGTGATCGGCTCCAACCGCTTCATTCCTGGCTTCGAAGACCAGCTGGTCGGCGTCAAGGCTGGCGATGAGAAGGCCATCACCGTTACATTCCCAACGGAATATCCTGCCGCGAACCTCGCCGGCAAGGAAGCTGTCTTCGACATCACTGTTAAGGACGTAGCCGCTGCTGCCGACGTTGAAATCAACGACGAACTGGCAACCAAGCTCGGTCTCGAATCGGCTGAAAAGCTGAAGGAAATCGTTCGCGGCCAGATCGAAAGCCAGTACAGCAACGTCACTCGCCAGAAGGTGAAGCGTCAGATTCTCGATCAGCTGGACGCGGTCTACCAGTTCGAAACACCAGCCGGTCTGGTTGATGCAGAGTTCGACAACATCTGGCGCCAGATCAACACCGATCTCGAGCAGTCCGGCAAGACTTTTGCTGACGAAGACACGACGGAAGAAGAAGCTCGCGAAGAATACCGCAAGCTGGCGGAACGTCGCGTTCGTCTCGGTCTCGTTTTGTCCGAAATCGGCGAGAAGGCTGGCGTAGAAGTCACCGAAGAAGAAATGCAGCGTGCGCTGTTTGCACAGCTTCAGCAGTTCCCGGGCCAGCAGAAAGAAATCCTCGATTTCTTCCGCAACACGCCAGGCGCTTCTGCTTCGCTGCGCGCTCCGATCTTCGAAGAAAAGGTCATCGACAAACTGCTCGAAGAAGTCTCCGTCACGGACAAGACCGTAACGAAGGAAGAGCTTCTGGCTGAAGATGCCGAAGAAGGCGATAAGGCTGAGAAGAAGCCTGCCAAGAAGAAGGCTGCTGCAAAGGCTGACGCTGCGGAAGGCGAAGACGCCGCTCCGAAGAAGAAGGCACCTGCCAAGAAGAAGGCTGCCGAAGGCGACGCCGAGTAAGCTTTTCTTTGTAATGTCTCGAAGGGCCGCTGCTTTGTCAGCGGCCTTTTGCGTTTCAGATGCCCGTTAACCTCTGTAACGTTTCGATCACATTGCAGCGCACAATGCGCTTTTTCAGCCCTGCGCCCTTGTTCATCTCCGGTTCATCTGGCAGTCTTGGCTTATTGATTTGCGATGCATCATAGATGAGCAAATCCGCTGCGCAGGATGCGCGGCCCGGCACTTGCCCCAGTTTCAACTCTCCATCTGGCGTCACCGCATGCGGTTGTTACGCCCGGTGATAAATGACGCGTAGGTCGAAGCTGTGGGCTTTGGCAGAGGCGGGCGGCAATGCGCGCCTGATCGCGTTCTCTACAATTCAAAGCGGCTGACCTTGATTTGGACAGTCGTCGATAGCCCAACAAGGCGCACCGTTTTCCCAAGGATGGCGCGCTTTACGAAAGCTTGAGGAAGAGACATGGTTTTGAAAACGAGACACGGTGTCCTCATCGCCGCTGTTACCGTAGGCTTGTCGTCGGGATTGGCGCTGGCGCAGGAGCGCGGACTGATCTGGGCTCCGGCAAAGAATTCCGACACGTCCTATTCGGCGCGGATCGGTGCGAAACTGCCCACCGAGACGCCCATTCGTGGCGGGCTGGAGATGGGCATGAATGCGTCGGATGGCGGGGCCTTGGTCGACACGCCAGTGAAATTCTGGGGCACCGTTACGCTGTTGTCTTCCACTCTGCCGGGTGCGAAGGTCGCAGGTGATATCGGTGTGTTGATGAACGCATTGACCGGCTCCAGCGCCTTGACGATGACGACATCGCAAAAACGCATCGCCACCGCTGATCTGGATGTCGAATCCAACCGCAACATGACGGTGCGCTATGATGGCACAGCGCAGCAATGGAGCGGGCTCGATGTTTCGCAGTCGCTCCGGCTGACCCGCTCTGAGACCGGCACCGCCTTCGTTCTGACCGGTGCCAGCCGTGATAGCTTCAACGACTTCACCTCGAGCGTCGGTCTGGAACAGAAGCTCGGCGAGAACCTGACGGTGAGCGGGCATCTCGATCAGGGCTATCAGGAAGATCGTTTCCGTCCCTCCATTAACGCCCGCTACAACATTCGCTGGTGAGCGAAAGCGAAACGCTGATCAGATGTCCTCGTTCCGCTTGATGTCGCCCATCCGGTTCCAGGCATCGAGACCGGCAATCTTGTAGGCCTCCGCAAGGGTCGGATAGTTGAAGGTGTTTTCGACAAAATACTCGACCGTGCCTTTAAGGTTGAGAACCGCCTGTCCGATATGGACGAGTTCGGTTGCCCCTTCACCAACAATGTGAACGCCCAGCAGCCTTCGTGTTTTCAGCGAGAAGATCAGCTTCAACAGGCCGGTGTCTAGCCCCATGATATGGCCGCGTGAAGTCTCACGGAAGCGGGCGATACCGCATTCGTAGGCTATACCGCGCTCCTTCATTTCTTCTTCGGTCAGGCCGCAGGTGGAGATTTCCGGTACGGCATAGATGCCGTAGGGGAAATATTTCTGCGGCTCCATGCCGATGGCACCGACGGCGACGCGCGCCGCGATCCGTCCCTGCTCCATGGACGTAGAAGCGAGGCTTGGAAAGCCGATGACATCGCCTGCCGCAAAGATGCCGGGCACCGACGTCTCGAAGGTTTCGGGGTTGACCGTCAGGCGGCCGCGATTGTCCGCACTCAGGCCCGCTGCGGCGAGGTTGAGAGTATCCGTGGCACCCATGCGGCCAGCGGCAAACAACACCATTTCCGTGGTCAGCGTGCGGCCGCTATCCAGCGTCAGCATGACCTTGCCTTCCGGCGTATGCTCGACCTTGTCGGCCTTCTGGCCCAGCAGCAGCTTCATGTTGCGGTCGCGCAGCTGATAGGTGAAGTCCTCGACGATTTCCTTGTCAATGAAATCCAGCATCGTCGGCTTCGGATCGATGATCGTAACAGCCGTATCCAGCGCGCTGAAGATCGTGGCATATTCGATGCCGATGACACCGGCGCCAATGACAACCATGGAGCGTGGCAGCTTTTGCAGTTCCAGAATCTCGTCGCTGTCGATAACCGTCTTGCCATTGAAGGGCATATAATCCGGGCGGAAGGGGCGTGTGCCCACCGCCAGCAAGATGCTCTTACCCTTGACCAGAACGACCTCGCCATCATCCTTGGCGATTTCCATCGTGTCAGATGTGACGAAGGCTGCCTTGCCGCGAATATGGGTGACGCGGTTGCGAGCGAATTGGTGCTCCAGCACTTCGACTTCATGATCGAGCGTGATCAGCAGGCGGCGGCGCAGGTCTTCGGCGCTGATTTCCTGCTTGACCCGATAGGAACGGCCATAAAAACCGCGTTCGCGCCAGCCGGAAAGATTGAGCGCCGTCTCGCGCATCGTCTTGGAGGGAATGGTGCCGGTGTGAACCGAGACGCCGCCGACACGGCTGCCTTTTTCGATGACCAGGACTGTTTTATCCAGCTTTGCGGCCTGGATGGCAGCGCGTCTGCCTGCGGGACCGCTACCGACAACAACAAGATCATATTGGATCATCAAGAAAACCCCGGGACAGAAATTCGATGGCCGGACTGAATGTTTCCAGCGCGGAGGCGTCGCTGCTCGGAAAAGCCTGATGCCATCCTGATACGGAATTGATTCCCGCGTCGCCGCACCAAGAGTGCAATGCAACAAATGCCCGCGTCAATCTGTAGCGGAAGAATCTGACGGATTCGTAACCAACGCAGCAAAAGGCATAAAATGAGGCCGGTTTAATTTCCAACTGTTGCCGGTGCGCCAGTTAGGGCTGATCGTTGCCGTTTTCCCGGCGCAGGTGGAGCTTTGCGATGTCTTCGCGCAGCAGGGCAAGCTCTGCCAGGACCTTGCCGTCGATCTTTTCATGCAAAGACAAGACTTCGAGTTCGGCCTTGAGATTGACCTCGTAATCCTTGGCCGCTTCGAACCGGTCACGCATGCCCTGCCGGTTCTGCGACATCATAATGATAGGTGCCTGAATGGCGGCCAGCATGGACAGGATAAGATTGAGAAAAACGAAGGGGTAGGGGTCGAAAGCCTGGCTTGTCAGCACCACGGTGTTGATGATGGCCCAGACCACCAGAAACACCATGAAGCTGATGATGAAGCCCCAGGAACCGCCAACCCGCGCTATGCCATCCGCCAATCGCTCCCCGAGCGACGAGTCTTTCGAAAATGCCGCATTGGTGTCTGTGGAAATGAGCTTTCTCTGGTGGGTGACATCCAGAATGCGCCGCTCTACCTCGCCGATCTCCCTAGAGGAACGCTTGAAATGCGAGGCGATGTAATCGGTAACAGCAGGCATCTCGGTCTCCAGTCAGGTTCATAAAAGCGGGGAATAACGGGTTCGGTACTCCTGACGGGATAGACCCGAGCACTGCCGAATTCAAATGAATTCAATGACAGGTTTTGGAAGGCGTACGCTGTTTTTGCAGAGAGTTTAACGGCCTGCGTTGCGTGACGCGGGAAGCCACGGTAAATGAGAAGCATGAGCCAGATACACACCAATCCCAATATCTTGCGAATTGCCGTCGGGCAGTTCAACCCCACCGTCGGCGATGTCTCGGGCAACCTTGCCTTGGCCCGCCAAGCACGCGCCGATGCCGCTTCGCAAGGGGCTGATCTGCTGCTTTTGTCAGAACTTTTCATCTCCGGCTACCCGCCGGAAGACTTGGTCCTGAAGCCATCCTTTCTGAAGTCTTGCCTGAAGGCGGTGGAAGAACTGGCCGCGGAAACGGCGGATGGCGGGCCGGGCGTGATCATCGGCTTCCCGCGTCAAGGTGACACGGGGCGGCATAATTCCGTGGCGCTGCTGGATGGCGGCAAAATACTGGCTTTGCGCGACAAGGTCGATCTGCCAAACTATGGCGAGTTCGACGAGAAGCGTGTTTTCTCCGAAGGCTCTATTTCCGGTCCCTACAATTTCCGGGGCGTTCGCATCGGCATTCCGATCTGCGAGGAAATCTGGAACGACCTTGGCGTCTGCGAAACGCTGGCCGAAAGCGGCGCTGAAATTCTGCTGGTGCCTAATGGCTCGCCCTATTATCGCGGCAAGGTGGATGTGCGCCATCAGGTGGCCTTGCGACAGGTCATCGAAAGCGGCTTGCCGCTCGTCTTCGTCAACCAGGTCGGTGGGCAGGATGAGCTTGTGTTCGATGGCGCGAGCTTCGCCTTCAACGCGGACAAGACGCTAGCCTTCCAGATGAGCCAGTTTGAATCGACGCTTTCTGTCACGGACTGGAAGCGTACCGAACAGGGTTGGCATTGCAGCGAAGGACCGTTCTCGCAGATACCCGAGGGCGAGGAGGCTGATTACCGCGCCTGCATGCTGGGCTTCCGCGATTACGTCAACAAGAACGGTTTCAAAAGCGTGGTGTTGGGTCTTTCCGGCGGTATTGATTCGGCCATCTGCGCAGCCATTGCGGTGGATGCGCTGGGTGAGGAGCGGGTGCGCTGCATCATGCTGCCCTATCGCTACACATCAGAGGATTCGTTCAAGGATGCGGCGGATTGCGCGAAAGCGCTGGGCTGCCGCTATGATATCGTGCCGATTGCCGATCCGGTCGATGGCTTCCTGTCTTCGTTGGCGGAACTGTTCGAAGGCACGGAAGAGGGCATCACCGAAGAGAACCTTCAGAGCCGCGCGCGCGGCACCATTCTCATGGCCGTTTCCAACAAGTTCGGCTCCATGGTCGTGACGACGGGCAACAAGTCCGAGATGTCGGTGGGTTATGCCACGCTGTACGGCGATATGAATGGCGGCTTTAACCCGATCAAAGACCTTTACAAGATGCAGGTCTACGCCATCTCCGCCTGGAGAAACAGCCACGTGCCACCAACGGCGCTTGGCCCTTCCGGCGAGGTCATTCCAGCCAACATCATCTCCAAAGCGCCATCGGCGGAATTGCGCCCCAACCAGACCGATCAGGATTCGCTACCGCCTTATCCGGTGCTGGACGATATTCTGGAGTGCCTGGTGGAGCAGGAAATGTCAGTGGAAGATATCGTCGCACGTGGCCACGACATCGCAACCGTCCATCGCATCGAGCATCTGCTCTATCTAGCAGAATACAAACGCCGCCAATCCGCGCCGGGCGTGAAGATCACGAAGAAGAATTTTGGTCGTGATCGGCGCTACCCGATTACTAACCGCTTCAGGGATCGATGATGTGACCGAAAAGCTTCGCAGTTCCGTTGAAATCTTCAACATCCGCACACGGAAAAACCGGGTGGTCTGGCAGACGTCCGAACTGTTCGAAGCGCCCAACTGGTCGCCGGATGGTACGTATCTTTTGCTGAACAGCGAGGGGTTGCTCTACCGCCTGTCACTGACTGGTGATGCGGCAATCGAAAAGGTCAATACGGGCTTTGCCAGCGAGTGCAACAACGACCACGGCATTTCGCCGGATGGTTCGCTTTATGCCATTTCCGACAAGGTGGAGTTCGGCAAAAGCACGATTTACCTGCTACCCGCCAGCGGCGGTACGCCGAGGTTGATGACGCATAATCTGCCGTCCTACTGGCATGGCTGGTGTCCCGATGGCAAAAGCTTTGCCTATTGCGGCATCCGCGATCAGGTCTTCGATATCTATTCGATGGACGTGGAGACAGCGACGGAGACACGGCTGACCCACGGCGAGGGGCGCAATGACGGGCCCGACTATTCGGCGGATGGGCAGTGGATTTATTTCAACTCCAGCCGTACAGGGTTGATGCAGATCTGGCGCGTGCGTGTGGATGGATCAGCGGTCGAGCGCGTGACGGACAGCCAATATGGCGACTGGTTTCCGCATCCGTCACCGAGAGGTGACAAAGTGGTTTTCGTTTCCTACGACGCTGACGTGTTCGATCATCCCCGCGATCTTAGTGTCCGTGTACGGCTGATGGATGTGGATGGAAGCAATGTGGAGACGCTTTTCGAACTCTTCGGCGGGCAGGGAACGATGAATTCTCCCAATTGGTCACCAGGTGGTGATGAGTTCGCCTATGTCAGATACTTTCCCGAATAGAGTTCTAAAAGCACAAAAAAAGCCCGACTGGAGAAATCTCCCGTCGGGCCCGATATCGGTCAATCCATGGTTCTTAGAACACTGCGAGATACTTCAGCAGGGAAATAATACCGATGATGATTACGATGACCTGTGCGATCTGCTTCGCGCTGCCGCCAACGGGCAGGCGGTTGATCAGCCAAAGAATGAGTACGATGACCAGAAATGTGATCAGAATACTTACGAGTGCGCCTGTAGCCATATGTCCCAGCTCCTAGTTATAAATCTGTAACGGTCGATCACCGTTCCGTGAGTAAAAGCACAAACGGGTATTTTGGTTCCATTGTGCAAAATGTAATTTCTGAAAATTCGAAATTAAGGAAATGGGCGTGAGCGAAGTCAGGGTAAAGAAGCGCGAGACCGGTGCTACCGCAACATTGGGGCGCAACGGTCACCCGCAGATCGCGACGCCGACCGGCGGTGCACTCGCCGTCGTCACGGCTGCGTCCGAGCCCGGTTTCAATCCGCTCGACCTGCTCTACTCCTCGCTCGCCGCCTGTCTGGTGCTGAGCGCTCGCATCGCGGCCAGCCGCATGGGGGTGCTAGACCGTTTCGAAAGCGTTGAGGCGCGGGTGACTGGCGAGAAGTCCGAGGGCGAGCCCGCGCGGATCACGCATTTCGAGATGCGTCTTAACATTACTGGCAATTTCGATGCGCAGATGAAACAGGCTATCGCCCATCAGGCCGAAGAGATTTGCACCGTCAGCAACACGCTGCGTAGTGACGCCGCGTTCAATCTCTCCGTCGAATAATCAGCGCTGTGCCTTTTCCCATTTGCGGATCAAGCGATCGCGCTTGAGTTTCGACAGGCGCTTGAGCCAGAATATACCGTTCAACTGGTCGATCTCGTGCTGGATGCAGATGGCGTGAAAACCCTCCGCCTGCTCTTCGCGCCACTGGCCGGAGACATCCTGAAAACGCAGCGCCACCTTGGAGGGGCGATCCACCTCTTCGGTGAAGCCCGGCATGGATACGCTGCCTTCCATGTGGCGCATGGTTTCATCAGACGTCTCCAGAATCTCTGGATTGACATAGGTCCTGACATCACCAGGTTTCAGCTCCAGCACGAAGAGGCGTTGCAGCACGCCAATATGCGCGGCGGTAATACCGACGCCGGGGGCGGCGCGCATCGTTTCCAGCAAATCCTGTGCAAGCTGCGCCAGTTCAGCCCCGAACTCAGTCACGGGCTCGCAATAGGAGCCAAGCGCCGGATGCGGGTAGAACACGATAGAACGAGTTGGCATGGGACGTTCCATTTATTCTATTCGGCTGCAAGCGAGCTCTTGAGCAGGATTTGGGAGGCAGATGAAGCAAGGGACGATGCCTCATCCGTCAGTTCCACCCATGTTCGCTGCGTGCGCGCATCGCGCTTGACGATGGTCAGCATCCGACCAGACAGCGCGTTGATTTCCCGCAGCACCAGCGCGTGCGCAATGCCGAGCTTGTTGGAAAGACTGCGGCTGTCATTGCCGATGCCGAGGTGGACCGCTGCAATGAGCGCGGCCCCGGTGGCGTCGAGCGCAACCGGGGCCGTTTGGCTGATCTGTTCCGCAACGGCCAGAAAGCGCGCAGCGGATTGATCGTCATTCATCAGGCGGCCTCTACCTCTGTCCGCAGGCGAACCGAGACAAGAACGGATTTCGATGTCGGCGTGAAGCTGCCTTCGCCATAGCTGTGCAGCGGCACGAGAACGTTCAGCTCCGGGTAATAGCCACCGACGCTGCCTTCTGGAATATTGTAGGGAACGAGGCGGAAGTTTTCGGCCATGCGCTCGACGCCATCGCCATATTCGCCGATGACATCAACGCGCTGCTTGGCATGCGCACCCAGCTTTTCCATGTCCTTCGGGTTCATGAAAATCACCTGACGCTCGCCATAGACGCCGCGATAGCGGTCGTCCATGCCGTAGATCGTGGTGTTGTATTGATCGTGGCTGCGGAAGGTCTGCAGAACAAAGATGCCAGTTTTGGAAAGTGCTTCCTGATGGTCGGTCTTTTCAGGCAGGGCGCCGGTAAAGAAGGTGGCCTTCTTGGCAGGCGTATTCCATTCGCGTTCTGCCGCCGCGTTGCGCAGATGGAAGCCGCGCGGCACGCGCACACGCTCGTTAAACTCATGGAAGCCCGGCAGAACGCGCGAGATCATGTCGCGTATCAGGTCGTAATCGTCGGCCAGCTTCGCCCACTGAACGCGCTCGTTGCCGAGCGTCGCTGCTGCGATACCGGCGATGATGGCGACTTCCGAGCGCAGTTCCGGCGACGCAGGTTCGTTGATGCCGCCGGAGCCGTGCACCATGCTCATGGAATCTTCCACGGTCACGATCTGCGACTTGCCCTGCGAGTTGCGGTCGATTTCGGTACGGCCAAGGCAGGGCAGGATGAAGGACGTTTCGCCCGGCACCAGATGCGAGTGGTTGAGCTTGGTGGCGATGTTGACAGTCAATTTCTGCTTTTCGAACGCCTTGATGATCAGCGGGCTGTCCGGTGTGGCGCGCAGGAAGTTACCGCCAAGCGCGATGAAGGCCTGCGCCTTGCCGTCCAGCATGGCGCTGATGGCTTCGACAGTGTTGTGGCCACGGTTGCGCGGCATCGGCACACCGAGTTCCTTTTCCAGCGCATCGAGCAGGGCAGGCGGGGCCTTCTCGTCGATACCAACTGTGCGGTCGCCCTGCACGTTGGAGTGACCACGCACGGGGCAGAGACCCGCACCGGGACGACCGATATTGCCGCGCAGCAGCATGAAGTTGGTGATTTCTCGGATCGTGATCACCGAGTGCTTGTGCTGGGTAATGCCCATCGCCCAGGTCGCAATCACGGCATTCGACGCCATGTAGATGCCAGCGGCTTCTTCGATCTGCTCGCGGGTCAGGCCGGACTGGTCGAGGATTTCTTCCCAACTCGTGGCCTCTACGGCAGCTTTGTAAGCGTCAAACTCCACCGCATGTTCGGCAAGGAAATCATAGTCGATGATCGCAGGCTTGCCAGCGGCGCGGGCTGCGTCGTCTGCCGCAAACACGGCCTTGCTCATGCCGCGCACCGCGGCCATGTCGCCGCCCTGACGTGGCTGGTAATAGTTGGTGGCAATCTTGGTGTTGCCGCCAGTGATCATTTCGATCTTGTCCTGCGGATCGGTGAAGCGCTCCAGACCCTTTTCGCGGATCGGGTTGAAGACCGCGATGCGCGCGCCACGAATGGCGGCACGGCGCAAGTCACCCAGCATGCGCGGATGGTTGGTGCCGGGGTTCTGTCCGATGACGAAAATGGCATCCGCCTTCTCGAAGTCTTCCAACAGAACCGTGCCCTTGCCGACGCCGACGGAGGCCTTGAGGCCAACGCCGCTGGCTTCGTGGCACATGTTGGAACAGTCAGGGAAATTGTTGGTGCCGTAGAGACGAACCATCAACTGGTAGATGAAGGCTGCCTCGTTGGAAGCGCGACCTGAGGTGTAGAACTCGGCGCGATCAGGGCTGTCGAGGCTCTTCAGAACGCCGCCGATTTCAGCAAAGGCATCGTCCCAGGAAACGGGCAGGTATTTGTCGGTGGCGCGGTCGTAGCGCAACGGGTCCGTCAGGCGGCCCTGCTTTTCGAGGCTGTAATCCGACCATGTGCGGAGCTCGGAAACCGTGTGACTGGCAAAAAAGTCCGGTGGAACGCGCGCTTCGGTCGCTTCCCATGCCACGGCCTTCACGCCGTTTTCGCAGAACTCGAAGGAGGAGCCATGCTCCGGGTCGCCCCATGCGCAGCCGGGACAATCGAAACCATCCGGCTGATTGGCCTTTAGCAGGGTTCTGGCACCGGAAATCGGAGCACCCGATTCCAGCAGGCGCTTGCCCACGCTCTTGAGTGCGCCCCAGCCGCCAGCCGCGCTGGAAGCCTTTCCGATGAAATCCATTTTGCCCATTATAAGGTCTCTTTCTGATTAATTTTTTGGCCACTCGGTCCGGGTGCCAACCCGGGCGATTTTTGATGCAGCCTTTTGCCCCAGATTCCCGCATAACGGCCATATGTCAACTCGTAACTGCGGGACTGTCCCAATCACGCGATCAATTCGCTGAGACTGTTTCGCAACCGTTAACGCGAAGGGGGTAGGCTCCATCGGATTGCACATGAAACTGCAACGCCTTTTCTCCTATCCCGTTGTTGACATTGTGCTTTTAAAAGCCATTCTCCTGCGCTTTGGCGAAGCAGGCAGTTTACCGGATAAAGGGGCGTAATTTGACGCAAGCGGACGACCATCATTCCCTGCCGGAAGACGCCAAGAGACCCGAGATCATGGCGGATATCTATTCCGAGGATGGGTCGATTCGGTCCGATTTCCTCGCGATGGTCGGCGCTGCCATTGCCGACCGGGATGTCCTGTTCCTGCGGCAAAACGTGGCCCGTCTGCACGAATCCGAGCTGGGTGACCTGCTCGAATCCATCCAGTCGGACCAGCGCCACGCCATGGTGCGTCTGCTGGGTTCCGACTTCGACATGACGGCACTGACCGAGGTGGATGAAGCGATCCGCCTCGACATCGTCGAGCAGATGCCGAACGACCAGATCGCCGCCGGTATCGGCGAGATGGATTCGGACGACGCTGTCTACATTCTCGAAGACATGGACCGCGAAGACCGCGAAGACATTCTTGCGCAGATGCCGTTTACCGAGCGTGTGCGGCTGCTGCGCGCGCTGGATTACCCCGAAAGCTCGGCTGGTCGTCGCATGCAGACGGAATTCGTGGCGGTGCCGCCGTTCTGGACCGTCGGCCAGACCATCGATTACATGCGTGAAGAGGAAGAACTACCGGAATCCTTTTCGCAAATCTTCGTCGTCGATCCCACCTTCAAGCTGGTCGGCACTCTCGATCTCGACCGGTTGCTGCGCTCAAAGCGGCTGGTGAAGGTCGAATCGATCATGCACGAGACCAACCATCCGATTGCCGCCGAGATGGACCAGGAAGAGGCGGCTCAGCTTTTCGAGCAGTACGACTTGCTGTCAGCAGCTGTCGTGGATGACAATGGTCGTCTGGTCGGTGTTCTCACCATCGATGACGTGGTTGATGTCATGCAGGAAGAGGCGGAGGAAGACTTGCTGCGCCTTGGCGGTGTGGGTGACGAAGAGCTCTCCGACTCCATCGCGGTCACATCCCGCTCACGCGTGCCATGGCTGGCCGTAAACCTGATCACCGCCTTCATGGCCGCTTCCGTCATCGGTCTCTTCGATGCGACGATCGAGCAGATCGTAGCCCTTGCTGTTTTGATGCCGATCGTAGCGGGCATGGGCGGCAATGCTGGCTCGCAGACCATGACCGTCTCCGTGCGGGCATTGGCGACCAAAAACCTCGATATTCACAATGCATCCCGCATCATTCGGCGTGAGGCAGGTGTCGGTCTCTTGAACGGCGCACTGTTCGGCTGCGCCATCGGTATCATTGCCGGTCTATGGTTCGATGACGTCAATCTGGGCGGCATTATCGCCACTGCCATGCTCATCAACATGTTCGCCGCAGCCATTGCGGGCATCATCATTCCATTGCTGCTGGACAAGTTCGGAGCCGACCCCGCCGTGTCCTCCGCAGTCTTCGTCACCGCCGTTACCGACATCGTCGGTTTCTTCTCGTTTCTGGGACTTGCGACCTGGTGGTTCGGTGTCTCAGGCTGAATGCTGAAAATTGACTTTTACGTGAAGGTCAATCATAGTGATTTCAAAGAAGGAGAGTGGTGAGGCCTGTTGCGCTTCGTCATTCTATCTTGTTGTTTGAGCAACGGATATTCCGAAAGCCGTCTGTCATTTTCGGTCCTGTGCTCCAGAATCGGATGAAGCCTTGAACAAGTATTATAGCATCACGGAATTGACACGCGAATTCGGGGTCTCCACCCGTACCCTTCGTTTTTACGAAGACGAAGGCCTCATTCACCCTGAACGCCGTGGCCGCACACGATTGTTTCGCATGGCAGACCGCAGGCTCATTCAAGAAATCCTACGCGGTCGCCGTATCGGCTTCACCATCGCTGAGATTCGCGAAATCATTCAGGTCTATAAGGAGCCGCCTGGTGAATCCGGGCAGCTCGAGCTTCTGATGAAGAAGGTGGACGAAAAGCGTGCCGACTTGCGCCAGAAGCGCAAGGACATCGAGGAAACGCTTCTGGAACTCGATAATGTCGAGGAAGCCTGCCTCACGCGGCTTGCCGAAATCGGCGTTGGTACCTGATCTTCGACTATTGCGTTTCGCGGGAACATTGCGCGGCAATCTCGCCGATCTTCGATTGCTGTTCCGGCACGAGACTGTTGGCCATCATCGGGTCGAACAAGTTTTCCGCGTGAAGTTTCACCAGCGTGCAACCACAGAAGCTCTGGCATAGTTCCAATCCATTTTGCTGCTGCACACAGCTGTTCTCGCAGCTCTTCTTGTAGGCCTCGACTTGATCAATAGGCGCGGGCGGCACGATGAGCGATGCGAGGTAGACGATGCCGATCAGGACTGGTTGGTGCACGAGGTAGACAACCAAGCTGTGGCGACCCAGAAACGCCAGCACGTTGCGTTTGCCACTGTCTCGTCTGAAGAGATCCAGCCAGCCGCGTGGTGTCACGATTTTGGATACTGCCAGTCCCAACAAGAGTGGCGCCAGAAACGGTAACAGCGGCACGTAGTCGTTGGAGCGTTGAGGCATGGTCGACAGCCCGATCCAGGATAGCCAGATGGGGTTGAACGCGTCCGAGCTCAGATAACTTGGCGCCAGAAATGCTGCGACTGCGACAAGCGCTGTGACGATTACGGGAAGCCGCAGGAACAGGAGCCCGATGAGGCTCGCGGCTGCGATGTTGTGGAGAATGCCAAAGAATATCCAACCATCCGGCACCGCAAAGAAGGTTGCGACGGAAATCAGAAGTGCCGCGCCTGCGACCATCGCGAAACGCTTGCCGAAAGATGGCCAGTTGATGCGGCTTTGATGGGCGAGATAGAGGCTGAAACCTGCAAGAAACAGGAACGAGCTTGCGATACCGCGTGCGTAAAGCCGCCACCAGCCTTGCGTCGCCGTGCCGGGATCGAGATAGGCGAACATCTCCAGATCCCAGGTGAAGTGGTAACTGGCCATGGCGATGAGCGCGATTCCGCGCAGCGTGTCTAATGCGCCGATGCGGCCTTTCTGCCTTGTTTCCGCTGCAACTACCGGAACGTCACTCATTCATCCGTCCTTTGGCAACGGTTATGGTCTGTAGGCCGCGCTTCGCCTGTGAAGTGCGGCGATTTCATGGCGTTTGGAAATCATCCATGATGGCGCGGCGCGCCTCTGAGAAATATTGCCGGCGCAGAAGGGCCACGGTGATGATGACGGTGGATGCGATAAACACGTAGGGGCTGATAAACCAGCCGAGATAACCGATGGACAAAAAGATGGTTCTGAGACCGTCGTTGAAATTCTTGGCGGCGATGATGTTCATGCGGATGACGTTTTCAGCCGCGTGTTCTGCCGCCTGCCTGTTTGCATTCGCCTCATGCAGCATCGGCATGGCGCCGAACAGAATGGTGCAATAGTTGAACAGGCGATAGGACCAGCCGAACTTGAAAAAGGCATAGCCGAACAGGCTGGTCAGCCCTATGACCTTTATTTCAAACGCGGTGCGCCCCCCATATTGCACGAAGGGCATATCTCGAAAGACCGATTCCACCCGGTCTGTCGCGCCCAGAAGCGCAAAGCACCCACCGATGGCAAAAATGGAGGTGGAGGCGAAAAAGGCGGTTCCGTTTTGCAGACCGGCCATGATCTGCGTATCGATCATCTTCAGATCGCGCGTCAGGGAATTGTAAATCCACTTGCGCCGTCGCTCTGCCATGGCCTGATTGAGACTGAGGCGCAGGAACGGCGTCTTCGAGGTCGTGACGTAGGTATAAGATGCCCACAGAACCACGAAAACGATAAGGGCGACATAATCCATAGACGTCATGACGGCAGTTTTTCCTTTGCGCCAACGTGTAGCGAATCTCCCGGTGCAATATTGATGCGATTGAGAGGCAACGCAATCGCGCAAGAAAATTGATCACAGAGCATATTTTGGTCCCGCGCTAACCATCCGGTAACAATATACCGCTATGACTTTGCGTGCACGCCGGATTTGTTTTGCGTACCGGTGCTGCTCTTGTCGTATCGGCATTCAAGACCGCGTTTGCGCCTCGGCGCAACGCGGTTTTTGCATGTCGGAAATTGACAACTGACACCGCCCTCCTTACCTTGATGACGACGATCCGGCGCTTTTCGATCGATCGTGTTTATCGACATGCTGGCATGGTGCCAGCGGGTGGGCAATATCGATAGATCACCGCGACAGCATCGCATGATAGACCGGGAGAACGCCTCCATATCTACGAATCGTTCTCTTTTCATGCAGACGGCTTCAAGGCTTGCGAAACACATCGCATTGGCTGCCGGATCGTCTCTCCTAACGTTTAACGGCGATTCTTATGACTGACGCGTCACGCGCTGTGCTGGTGCTGGGCGGTGCGCGCTCCGGCAAGTCTGCCTTCGCCGAAAATCTGGTTTTGTCAGGCGAGGGGGCAGCGCTTTACATCGCCACTGGTCGTGCCTGGGACGATGAGATGAAGGACCGCATCTCCGACCACCGAGACAGACGTAGTGATGTGTGGACGACGCATGAAGAACCGCTCGCCTTGACCGAGGTGCTGCAGCAACTGGACCGGCCAGAACACACCATCCTCGTTGATTGCCTGACGCTCTGGGTCACAAACCTGATGATGGAGGAGGCGCGCGATGTCGAGGTGGCCTTCGCGCCTCTGGTTCAGCATGCCGCGGTTGCGCGGGCGAAAATTGTTTTCGTCTCCAATGAGGTTGGACTAGGCATTGTGCCGGAGAACCGCATGGCACGGGAATTTCGCGATCATGCTGGGCGGCTGCATCAGAAAATTGCCGCGGTGGCCGCCGAAGTCTATTTTGTTGCAGCGGGATTACCCCTTAAAATGAAGGGGTGAAAACCAGCGCCGATCGTTCCTCGCAAATTCGCCACACACGCCGTGCGATCTGGCGTGCCTGCGTCATGACGAATGCTGCGCAGCGACGCAATTGATCCAGAGCGTGAAACGCATGTCACCTCCCACTCAGATGTTCTTACCGTTTTTATGCTGCGCCCGCAGCTAGCGTCGTTGCGTCCCATACGCGCAGGAAATTGCCGCTGTAGACCTTGTATATCCGCTCCTGCGGCCAGCCGGCGTCAAGCATGGCGCGGGTAAAGTTGCGCAGATCCGCACCGGTTTTCATGCCTGTCGGAATGCTGCTGATGCCGCCATCAAAATCACTACCGAAGGACAGGTGGTTCCAGGCGTCGTCGGTCACGTCCATGCTGGTGATGAGCTGCGCCAGCCTCTCGTAGTAGTTCACCACGAAAGCAATGTCTGCATCACGGTCCGGGCTGCCGTCGGGCAGGCGCGCATCCTTGAGATAATAGGGTGAGAGAATGATGCTGATCGTGCCGCCGGTCTCGACAATGGCCCGAACCGCATCGTTGGAAAATGTCCGCGCCAGGTGTTTTGATCGGGAAACCTGTCCTGCGGTGCTTATGCTGCGCGCGGCTCCATGGGACGCAAGCAGTGGAGCACCGCGCGCCTTGCATATGCCTGCGATCTCAATGACCGCCTCGCTGCGACTATGGGAAACGTCAACCATCAGCCCCAGGTTGATACATCGATGGACGAAACGTCGTCCGAAGGCGGAGAGGCCGCCGCCACGCACGCGTCGCCAGGAGTTCATTGGCTGGAAGCCCGCCTCGCATATGTCCGTATGGCTGAAATGGTTGAGAGTGATGTAGGCACCACCCTGGGCGGCGATTTGCTCAAGTCTTGACAGCCGCAAGGCTTCTGTGCGGCACCCCGATGCGCCGAGAATATGTGCGCCCTCGACAGACAAGATTGCACTTGCGACGCCTTCGTCGCGGGCTCGTCTGACCTCGTCCGGCGAGGCCGTCAAGCGCATGGCGCCCCCACTTTCTGCAGCGATACGTCCGACATAGTCGCGATGATCCCGCCAGTGTTTCCAGGGATCGGCAAAGGGAAGGGAAATGAGATTTTCCCAAAGAGCATGAGCGCTGAAACAGGCGCCGCCGTAGCCGCCTCTGATGAAATCGAGGCCACTGACATGCTCGCAATGCGGACTGTTCTTTCCTTTCGGCGTGATCTTTTTGATAATCTTTATGGACAACGGCTCATGCTTGGTCTTCCAGTCGCCTTTCCAGAAATCATAGCCACCGACGCGGGTGAGGTAGAGCGTATCGAGATGGGTGTCGATGGGGTAGGCTTTGAGATGGACCGTGTCCAGAAGGTCATCATCGGTGACGGAGAGACTGGTACGTTGGAGTGTCATCGCTGTTCCCTGCAGAAAAATGCCCAAACCTGAAACTGAAGGTACAGAACATATAACCCGGAATGATGAACGCAATAATCTTACCAGCTCCCTCGTTTACGGGCGAAACGGCGTCCGCCGCTTTTTGTCCATCAATGGAGACGAACGCTTTCGACACGCCGTTTTGGCATACTTGGTGAGTTTGTGCACGGCAGACATGCGGTGGTAAATTTCCCGTTTTTTCCCTGTCTGTCGCCTTGCCGTTTGACAGCGGTAGTGCCAAAACAAACGCCATAAATGCAAAATGGAGGCATATCCGTGGAACAGGCAGAAATCGGTTTGATCGGTCTTGGCGTAATGGGGTCGAACCTCGCGCTCAACATCGCAGAAAAAGGCAACAAGATTGCTGTTTTCAACCGAACCCCGGAAGTCACGAAGAAATTCTACGCCGATGCAGGCGAGTTGCAGGGCCAGATCATTCCTTGCGAAACCATTGAAGACTTCATTGCCGCCATCCGCCCACCGCGTCCGATTATCATCATGATCAAGGCTGGCGATCCCGTCGATCAGCAGATGGAAATTCTGAAGCCCCATCTCGAAAACGGCGACATCATGATCGACGCCGGTAATGCGAATTTCCGCGATACGATCCGCCGTTTCGACACGCTCAAGGATACTGACCTGACCTTTATCGGCATGGGAGTATCCGGTGGTGAAGAAGGTGCACGTCACGGCCCATCCATCATGGTTGGCGGCACGGAAGAGAGCTGGAAGCGCGTCGAGAAGGTGCTGACCTCCATCTCCGCGAAATACGACAACGACCCATGCGTGGCGTGGCTCGGCAATGATGGCGCAGGCCACTTCGTCAAGACCATCCACAACGGCATCGAATATGCCGACATGCAGATGATTGCCGAAATCTACGGCATTCTGCGCGATGGCTTGAACCTCAGCGCGACCGAGATTGCCGATGTGTTCGCAGAGTGGAACAAGGGTCGGCTCAACTCCTACCTCATCGAAATTACCGAAAAGGTTCTGCGCGCCGCAGACCCGATCACCGGCAAGCCTATGGTCGATCTCATTCTCGACAAGGCTGGTCAGAAGGGCACCGGCAAGTGGTCGGTCATTGAAGCGCAGAACATGGGCGTTGCCGCCACTGCCATCGAAGCTGCCGTTGCCGCCCGCATCCTGTCTTCGCAGAAGACCGAGCGCGAATCTGCCGAAACCATTCTCGGCCTGCCAAAGGCGCTGCCTGCGCCTGCGGATAAAAAGGCTTTCATCGACGATCTGGAAAACGCGCTTCTAGCCGCAAAGATCGGCGCCTATGCGCAGGGCTTTGCCGTGATGGCTGCTGCATCCAAGGAATTCGGCTGGGATCTGCCGATGCCGACAATCGCCCGCATCTGGCGCGCTGGCTGCATCATCCGCTCGCAGTTCCTGGATGAAATCACATCGGCCTTCACCAAAGACCCGCATGTTGCGAACCTGATCGTCACGCCAGCCTTCTCGCAGATGGTGAAGGACACCGACGCTCCACTGCGTCACGTCGTGTCGTATGCCGTTCTCTCCGGCCTGCCGGTTCCCGCACTTGCCTCGGCTCTCGGCTACTTCGATGCCTACCGCCGTGCCCGCGGAAGCGCTAACCTCATTCAGGCGCAGCGCGATTTCTTCGGTGCGCATGGCTTCGAGCGCACCGATGGCGTGGACAAGCCGCATGGCCCATGGGGCAGCGGTCTCGATATTTTCTCGAAGTAAACTCAAAAAGGCCCGTTCCAAGCGGGCCTTTTTTTATGCGGTGCAGCAGCTGACGCGTTAAGGTCAACGGATGGTTAAACAAATGCGGTTAAAGTGATTCCAGTAACGCGTTTGAAGGCTGTTTCAGAGTATGTGGACCAAGCATCACAAGAAAAGACGTTTCGGGCGTCTGGTCGTTCCGGCCATCACGGTCGCCTTTCTGTCCTATTTCGGATATCATTCCATTCACGGCGATTTCGGGCTGGAGGCTGCGGAGCGGCTGGAGCATCAGCGCGTGGCGCGCACAGCCGAGCTTGCAAAGTTGACGAAGACGCGTGTTTCGCTGGAGCGGCAGGTCGAGTTGATGAGCGATGGATCGCTGGAGCGTGACATGATCGATGAAATCTCGCGCTATCAGCTTAATATGTCGCGCGCCGACGAAATCGTCATCATGAACGCCTATTTCTGATTAACCTGATATCGGTTAATCGACTTTTTTAATTTATTCACAGCGACTTAGGCAGAATATGAGCCATGCGTTTATGGCATTGCTGCTTTTCCTTTTCTTGCATATGGTGCGCCCCAATCCAACCATTCTAATGGCAACTCAGGGAGGGATGAATGGCGCCGCGAAAAACCGCGACCGTATCCGGCCGCAAGACCACGGCAAAGACCGCCACCAAGGAATTCACCGGCAAGAATACGCCGGACTTTGGTAAAGACGAAGAGTTGCACGCCTATCGTGAAATGCTTCTGATCCGCCGATTCGAAGAAAAGGCCGGCCAGCTTTACGGCATGGGCTTCATCGGTGGTTTCTGTCACCTCTACATCGGGCAGGAAGCTGTCGTTGTCGGCATGAACATGTCGCAGAAGGAAGGCGATCAGGTCATCACCGCTTACCGTGACCACGGCCATATGCTGGCTGCTGGCATGAGCGCACGTGGCGTCATGGCCGAGTTGACCGGACGCCAGGGCGGTTTGTCCAAGGGCAAGGGCGGCTCCATGCACATGTTCTCCAAGGAAAAGCATTTCTACGGCGGCCACGGCATCGTGGGTGCTCAGGTTTCTCTGGGAACCGGTCTTGCCTTCGCCAACAAGTATCGCGGCAATGACAGCGTTTCCGTTGCTTACTTCGGTGATGGCGCTGCCAACCAGGGTCAGGTCTACGAGAGCTTCAACATGGCTGCTCTCTGGAAACTGCCGATCATCTATATCGTCGAAAACAACCACTATGCGATGGGTACGTCCACGGCGCGCGCCACGGCGCAGTCCAACTACTCGCTGCGTGGTTCTGGCTTCGGCATTCCCGGCGTACAGGTCGATGGCATGGATGTCCGTGCCGTGAAGGCGGCTGCGGACGAAGCGCTTGAGCACTGCCGTTCCGGCAAGGGTCCGATCATTCTGGAAATGCTGACCTACCGCTACCGTGGTCACTCCATGTCCGACCCGGCGAAATACCGTTCCAAGGACGAAGTGCAGAAAATGCGCGCGGAACATGACCCAATCGAGCAGGTCAAGGCGCGGCTCCTTCAACAGGGCTGGGCCACTGAGGATGAACTGAAGGCAATCGACAAGGATGTCCGTGACGTCGTTGCCGACAGCGCCGAGTTCGCCCAGACCGATCCAGAGCCGGATGTATCCGAGCTCTACACCGACATTCTGCTCTGATTTGGGAAGGGAGATAACATGCCTATAGAAATTCTCATGCCCGCCCTTTCCCCAACCATGGAGGAAGGCACGCTTTCCAAATGGCTGAAGAAAGAGGGTGACAAAGTTTCCTCCGGCGACGCGATTGCTGAAATCGAAACTGACAAGGCAACGATGGAAGTCGAAGCGGTGGACGAAGGTGTCATCGGCAAGCTACTGATTGAAGCCGGTACAGAAGGCGTGAAGGTCAACACGGCCATTGCCGTTCTGCTTCAGGACGGCGAAAGCGCGGACGATCTGTCCGCGTCTTCCGCCCCTAAGAAGGAAGAGCCGAAGGCAGACGCTGCCAATTCCGGTTCTGACGCTGCTGGCGGCAAGACCCGCGAAGCCAGCGAAGAGCCTTCTGCCGACAAGGAAGCCGCAAAGGTTCCGGCCGCGCCAAAGATCGAAGTTGCTGCCGACCCGGATATCCCCGAGGGCACCGAGTTCGTAACACAGACGGTGCGCGAAGCGCTTCGTGATGCGATGGCCGAAGAAATGCGCTCCGACGAGAACGTTTTCGTCATGGGTGAAGAAGTCGCCGAATACCAGGGCGCTTACAAGATCACTCAGGGTCTTCTGCAGGAATTCGGCGCCAAGCGCGTGATCGATACGCCGATCACCGAACACGGCTTTGCCGGTATCGGCGTCGGTGCAGCGATGACGGGTCTGCGCCCGATCGTCGAATTCATGACGTTCAACTTTGCCATGCAGGCCATCGACCAGATCGTCAACTCTGCTGCCAAGACGCTTTATATGTCTGGTGGTCAGATGGGCGCACCTATGGTGTTCCGTGGTCCGTCGGGTGCCGCTGCCCGCGTGGCCGCTCAGCACTCGCAGTGCTACGCCGCATGGTACAGCCATATTCCGGGCCTAAAGGTCATCATGCCGTACACGGCTGCTGACGCGAAGGGTCTGCTCAAGGCTGCGATCCGCGATCCGAACCCGATCATCTTCCTCGAAAACGAAATTCTCTACGGCCAGAGCTTCGAAGTTCCGAAGATGGATGATTTCGTTCTGCCAATCGGCAAGGCGCGCATTCACCGCAAGGGCAAGGATGCGACTATCGTTTCCTTCGGTATCGGTATGACCTATGCCATCAAGGCTGTTGCGGAACTCGAAAAGCTCGGCATCGATGTCGAACTGATCGACCTGCGCACCATCCGTCCGATGGACCTGCCGACGGTGATCGAATCCGTCAAGAAGACGGGTCGTTTGGTGACCGTGGAAGAAGGCTTCCCGCAGTCATCGGTCGGTGACTTCATTTCCAACAGCGTTCAGCGCGCCGCATTCGATTATCTCGATGCGCCGATCCTGACGATTGCTGGCAAGGACGTTCCGATGCCTTACGCGGCGAACCTCGAAAAGCTGGCTCTGCCGAATGTCGATGAAGTCATTCAGGCCGTCAAAACCGTCTGCTACAAATGAAGGAGGAGAATTTGGGTAAAATCAAACACATCCTCCCGGCCGGTGAAAACTGGTATCGTGTTGTAGGGTCTAAGGACGCACCTCAGTTCGAGCGTATCGTCTTTTGGGCTGTGATCAATGACGGTGAGGGCGATGTCGTCGCCGGTGTCCCGCGTGAGGATATCGGCGTCATCGGCGCCGTGAGCGACTGGCTGAGTGATGTTGCGGGATACATCGAAGTCTCGCCGTCGCAGCTAAGTTCACTGGCAGAAAAACCTGAAGAATTGGAACAGTACAATCTCGTTTGGGGGGAGGGCTAGTCATGCCTATCAACATCACAATGCCTGCCCTTTCGCCAACCATGGAAGAGGGAAATCTCACCAAATGGCTGGTCAAGGAAGGCGATAAGGTTGGTCCCGGCGACGTGATTGCCGAGATCGAAACGGACAAGGCTACCATGGAAGTGGAAGCCGTTGACGAAGGCGTCGTTGCCAAGCTGGTCGTTCCAGCTGGTTCCGAGGCCGTCAAGGTCAATGCCGTGATCGCAATCCTAGCTGCAGAAGGCGAAGATGTGGCTGACGCTGCCAAGGGCGGTGACGCTGCACCTGCAAAGGCCGAGGCGAAAGCCGAAGCACCGAGGCAGGACGCTGCAAAGGCTGAAGCACCGAAGGAAGAAAAGACGGAAGCTGCTCCTGCTAAGGCTGAAAATCCGGTTGCGGATCAGGGTCCGGCACCTTCCACGCCAGCACCTATGTCGAAATCCGGCGAGCGCATCTTTGCGTCTCCACTGGCCCGTCGTCTGGCAAAGGATGCCGGTCTTGATCTGTCTGGTGTGTCCGGTTCCGGCCCGCATGGTCGTATCGTCAAGACTGACGTCGAGAAGGCCGCCGCTTCCGGCGGTGCCAAGGCGGCTCCGGCTGCTGCACCATCCGCTGGCACTGCGGCTCCAGCGCCTGCCAAGGGTCCTTCGGACGAAAACGTGCTGAAACTGTTTGCGGAAGGCTCCTACGAGCTTCTGCCGCATGATGGCATGCGCAAGACAATCGCCTCGCGCCTGACGGAGTCGACGCAGACCGTTCCGTCCTACACGGTTTCGATGGAATGCGAACTCGATGCGATGCTGAAGCTTCGTGCCGAGATCAATGCGTCCGCTCCGGTGAAGAAGACGGAGAAGGGCGAGGTTCCGACCTTCAAGCTTTCCGTCAACGACTTCATCATCAAGGCGATGGCGCTTGCGCTGCGTGACGTTCCGATGGCGAATGCATCGTGGACATCAACGGCCCGCGTTCTGCATAAGCATGCCGATGTCGGTGTTGCCGTGTCGATCCCGGACGGCCTGATCACGCCAATCGTGCGCAGTGCCGAGACGAAGACGCTGTCTGCGATCTCCAACGAGGTCAAGGATCTTGCCAAGCGTGCGCGCGACAAGAAGCTGAAGCCGGAAGAATACCAGGGCGGCACCACATCCGTGTCCAACCTCGGCATGTTCGGCGTCTCATCCTTCACCTCGATCGTCAATCTGCCGCAGGCATCCATCGTGTCTATTGGTGCTGGCGTCGAAAAGCCGGTTGTGCGTGGTGGCAAGATCGAAGTGGGTACGGTCATGACCGCCACCTTCGCCTTCGACCACCGCGTCATCGACGGTGCGCTGGGTGCAGAACTCGCATCTGCCTTCAAGCGCTACATCGAAAACCCGATGGGCATGTTGGTGTAAAAAAACGCTGAGCCGGAAGCCGGGTAACGGTTTTCGGCTCGCTCCATTCGCGAGGCTGACATGACGAAAACCGTTCTTTGCTATGGCGACAGTCTGACCTGGGGTTTCGACGCCGAAAATCTTGGTCGTCATGCCTTTGAAGACCGTTGGCCGAGCGTTTTGCAAAAAGCGCTGGGAACGGATGTCAATGTCATTGCCGAAGGGCTGAACGGTCGGACCACGGCTTATGACGATCATTTGGCTGATTGCGACCGCAACGGTGCGCGTATTCTGCCCACGCTGCTGCACAGTCACGCCCCGCTCGATCTCGTCATCATCATGCTGGGCACGAATGATCTGAAACGCGGTATCGGTAGCGGCAACGCTGTTGGTGCGGTGAAGGGTGTGGAGCGGCTCATCAATTTGGTGCGCAGCCACGTTTGGTCGTTCGATGACGAGCAGCCGGAAATCCTGATCGTGTCTGCACCGCATATTTGCGAAACAGGCAATGAGATGTTCGCTGCCATGTTCATCGATGCGGTTGAGGAATCGCAGATGATGGGCTCGCTCTATCGAGATATGGCGGATGAGAAGGGCTGCGGCTTTTTCGATGCAGCCTCCGTTGCGGTGACGACGCCTGTCGATGGCGTTCATCTGGATGCAGAAAACACACGTGCGATTGGAAGAGGCCTAGAGCCCGTCGTTCGCATGATGCTTGGACTTTAAAAGAAATCGACTGAGGCTGCGGCATGGTTTCGCCCTCGGGAAGACAAAGGCAGGAAACAGACATGGCTCAGTCTTATGACGTCATCATTATCGGTTCGGGTCCGGGCGGCTACGTCACGGCTATCCGTGCTGCGCAATTGGGCCTCAAGACGGCGATTGTCGAGCGCGAGCATCTGGGCGGCATCTGCCTGAATTGGGGCTGCATTCCCACCAAGGCGCTGCTTCGCTCTGCCGAAGTGCTGGATAATTCCAACCACGCCAAGAATTACGGCCTGAAGCTGGAAGGCACGATTACCGCTGACGTCAAGGAAGTCGTCGCCCGTTCGCGTGGCGTTTCTGCGCGCCTCAATGGTGGCGTTGCCTACCTGATGAAGAAGAACAAGATCGACGTCATCTGGGGCGAGGCAAAGCTGACCAAGGCGAATGAGATCGTCGTTGGCAAGATTTCCAAGCCTATCGTCCAGCCACAGAACCCGGTTCCGAAGGGCGTTTTGGGCGAGGGCACTTATACCGCCAAGCACATCATCGTGGCTACCGGTGCGCGTCCGCGCGCGCTGCCGGGCATCGAGCCGGATGGCAAGCTGATCTGGACCTATTTCGAAGCCATGAAGCCGGATTTCATGCCGAAGTCCATCGTCGTCATGGGCTCCGGTGCCATCGGCATCGAGTTCGCGTCCTTCTATCGCTCCATGGGCGTGGATGTGACGGTGGTGGAACTGATGGCCAATGTCATGCCGGTGGAAGATGCCGAGATTTCGGCCTTCGCCCGCAAGCAGCTCGAGAAGCGCGGCCTCAAGATCATCACCGAAGCCAAAGTTTCCAAGGTTGAAAAGGGTTCCGACTCGATCACCGCCCATGTCGAAACCAAGGACGGCAAGGTGCAGAAGATCACGGCTGATCGCCTGATTTCGGCTGTTGGCGTCCAGGGCAATATCGAGAATCTCGGTCTGGAGGCGCTCGGCGTCAAGACGGATCGTGGCTGCGTGGTCATCGACGGCTACGGCAAGACCAATGTTCCCGGTCTCTACGCTATCGGCGACGTCGCAGGCCCACCAATGCTGGCGCACAAGGCAGAGCATGAGGGTGTGATCTGCATCGAGAAAATCGCCGGTCTGCCGAATGTTCACCCCATGGACAAGCTGAAAATCCCCGGCTGCACCTATTGCAACCCGCAGGTCGCCTCGGTTGGTCTGACAGAAGCCAAGGCGAAGGAGCAGGGACGCGAAATTCGTGTCGGTCGTTACTCCTTTGCGGCCAACGGCAAGGCGATTGCTCTGGGTGAAGATCAGGGCATGGTCAAGACCATCTTTGACAAGAAGACCGGCGAACTGATCGGTGCGCATATGGTGGGTGCGGAAGTGACCGAACTCATCCAGGGCTTCGTTGTCGCCATGAACCTGGAGACGACGGAAGAAGAACTGATGCACACGATCTTCCCGCATCCGACGCTGTCGGAAATGATGAAGGAAAGCGTGCTGGACGCCTATGGGCGCGTGCTGAACGCATAACTACCCGGCGATACCCGGGATTGCCTTGGCAAACCGGGTATACCATATGTCGTTGAAGGATGGTTGACGGGAGTTCGAAATGGAAAGTGTAGGCTGGATAGCGGCCATTATCATCGGTGGTTTGGCCGGTTGGTTGGCGGGCAAGCTCATGGATATGCGCTTCGGCATTTTCATGAACATCGTGCTGGGCATTGTCGGTTCGGTCGTAGCAGTTGCGGTGCTGCGCACATTCGACGTTTTCGTGCAGGACAGCAGGCTCGGATATTTCGTCACATCTTTCTTGGGCGCAAGCCTTCTGTTATTCCTCGCCAAGCTGGTCAGGCGTTAAACCGTTCAAAACGGTAGAAGCAGGTTACTCATGGTCACTATTCTCGACAGGACATCGCAGGACGAAAAGCGCATCCGCCACCCGGAAAAGGCGCATCGTCCCGACACCGAAGTCATGCGCAAGCCGGAATGGATTCGCGTGAAAGCGCCGACATCCAAGGGCTATCACGAGACGCGTGAACTGGTGCGCTCCCACAAGCTGGTGACGGTTTGTGAGGAAGCTGGCTGTCCGAATATCGGCGAGTGCTGGGAAAAGAAGCACGCGACCTTCATGATCATGGGTGAAATCTGCACCCGCGCCTGCGCTTTCTGCAACGTCTCGACCGGCAAGCCGAATGCGCTGGATATGCTGGAGCCTGAAAATGTCGCCAAGGCCGTGAAGCAGATGGGCCTGAGCCACGTCGTCATTACATCGGTGGACCGTGACGATCTGGCCGACGGTGGCGCTGAGCATTTCGAAAAGGTGATCTGGGCGATCCGCGCATCCTCACCGAACACGACCATCGAAATTCTGACACCGGACTTCCTGAAGAAGCCGGGCGCGTTGGAACGTGTCGTAGCCGCCAAGCCCGATGTGTTCAACCACAACATGGAAACCGTGCCTGGCAACTATCTCACGGTTCGTCCCGGCGCGCGTTACTTCCACTCCGTGCGGCTGTTGCAACGCGTGAAGGAACTGGACCCCACAATGTTCACCAAGTCCGGCATCATGGTCGGTCTGGGTGAAGAGCGCAACGAAGTGTTGCAACTGATGGATGACCTGCGCAGCGCAGACGTGGATTTCCTCACGATCGGCCAATACCTGCAGCCGACGCGCAAGCACCACAAGGTGGAGGCTTATGTCACGCCGGAAGAGTTCAAGTCCTACGAGACGATTGCCTATACCAAGGGCTTCCTGATGGTCGCATCCAGCCCGCTGACCCGCTCTTCGCACCATGCCGGCGATGACTTCGAGCGGCTGCGTGCGAACCGGGAGCGGAAATTGTTGGCTGCTGCTGAGTGAGCAATCGTCGCTCGAACGTGCAATGCTACCAGCCTTTCAAATTATGGGTCCTCGGCGCAACGCAGCAACCCTCATCCTGAGGTGCCCCAAAGGGGCCTCGAAGGACGTGGGTTGCGGGCCGCATGGTTGAGTTCTTGGTCGGGATGCTTCGAGGCTTAGGCCTGCGGCCAAAGCACCTCAGCATGAAGAAGGAATATGCCACGCGCTCAGCAGAAGTAATTGCTGACAACTAGCTGGTACTCTCGCCACATCACCCATGCACCTTCGCCGGTCGATGCGCCTGCATGCACAACAACACACTCACCACAACGGACACAATCGCCGCGCTCTCGATCAGCGTCGGCCCGCGCTGTTCCCATATGAAGCCATAGAGCAACGCAAACAGCGTCTCGAACAGAATCATCTGCCCCACCATCGTCAGCGGAAGCAGGCGGCTCATACGGTTCCACAGTGCGTTGCCGAAGATGGACGCGGAGATGCCGAGGCCAATGGCGACGGCGGTGAATTGCAGCCAGTCCGAACCGCTATGGACATCTGCGCTGAAACCGAAGGCGGGGATGGCGAGGGTCAGGGCCAGTCCGCCGGTAACCACGCCGGTCATCAGGTTCCATTCGTCGGCGCTGACATCATGCAGGCGCGTCAGCCACCGGGCATTGCCGATCGCGAAGGACGTCCACGAAGCGAGCGCACCGAGAGCGCAGGCGAGACCGATGATCTTGGTAAGATCGAAACCACCTTGACCCTCTGACAGGGACTGCCAGGATATCCCGAAGATGCCGATTGCTCCGAAGAGAAGCGATGGCCAGAGGCGTTTCAGGGATACGGCTCCGTGATCGCGACTTCCGATGATAGTGACGGCCACGGGCAGAAAGCCGATGATGATCGAGGTGAATGCCACGCCGCTGAACTGCACCGCGGTCGAGATGAAGACGTAATAGACGATGTTGCCGATGAGGCTCAGCCACCCCAACGCGATCCATTCCGTCTTGCCGAAACGCGACGCGACACGGCGGATTTTCGGGGCGATCAGGATCAAGGCTATGACGCCGTAGGTCAGGTATCGCGCCGTCGAAAGCTGCAAGGGCGTGAAGCCGTCAGGAATGAGCTTTGGAGCCAGAAAAATGCCGCCCCAGAGCGCACCCGCCAGCATGCCATAAAATACGCCGAGACCAGTCTTGTTCATGCCATGTCCATTCGTTGCCGGGCGTTATCTGCCACGGCGGCGAAGGGGGTGTCTTGACATAAACTACTGCGGCAGCGGCGAAAATTCGCGGCGATAGACGGCGGGCGTGGTGCCCATCGCTTTCTTCATAGCGCGGGTGAGGGCCGTTTGATCGGAAAAACCGGCTTTATCGGCAATCTCGGCAATGGGTAGAGTCGAGCTCGCCAAAAGCGCACATATCTTCTTCATGCGGATATCGGAGAGCCACAGATGTGGCGTCTGGTCGAACTGTTCCCGGAAAATGGCGTGCAACCGGCTGACGCTGATATCGGCCTGATGCGCCATGCGCTCGAGGCTCCACGGCATGAATGGCTCGAGTTCTACCAGAGCTTTGAGAACAGACAGGCGGGATATGATATCCGGGCTGTCCTCGACCAGATTTTCAACGAGTATGCGGGCCAAAAGCGAATCGCGTGCTAGCTGACGGGCATGCGTCTGCATGATTTGGCGCATATGGTGGATGAGGCGCAGCGTTGTGCGGTTCAGGTCGATAAAAGGGCTGGACGAGAAGGTGTCAAGGATTTTGGGAGACACTTTGGCCTCTTCCATATCAACGATCAGAGAGCGGTTCGGGCCTTCACCCTGTTGGGTATGAAGCGCCCCGCTATGAATCAGAACACCGCGCGAAGGCGACAACCTCTCCTGCAAACCACAGACATCGATTTCAAGCTGACCTGAGACGGGAAAGACGAGTTGCACGAAACCGTGGCGTTCCCTGGGGCGCTCTTGCGCGTAGGACCGGAGATCGACAGACACGGTCTCCATGTGTGCACCTTCCATTTGCCCTGAGACGAAATATGGCCGCGACGCGGCCACTGATTGTTTCGATTATCGCATGCGGGACGGGAAACCGAAAGCCGATATCTCAGGCTTCCGCTTCCTGCTTCACCGTCGATTCGCCACGCTTGCGCTTGCGCAGCACCGGCTTGTTCTCACGTGCCTCGCATTTGGCGACATCGATGAGATAGGCGAGCATGGGCATGCTGTTCATGGATGCCAGCTGTTTTGCGGATTCCAGAAGGTTGATGATGTTGGCAAAATCGTCCATCGTATCACTCGGTTGTTTAGTTGCATCCCAAGGCTGCAATCGCTGCTGTTGTTAAATAACGCCGAGCCCGGTCGGGTTGCAATAGTCAATTTCTGCAAACTGCTATGCAAGGGTGAACAGGATGGTTGCCGTCAACAGCATCGAGGAAGCTGCCGCGCTGGTTTCCAAGGCATCCCGTATCATGGTCGTCGGCTCTTCCGGTGCTGGAAAAACTACGCTCTCTCAGGGGCTGGCCTCTCATCGGGGACTGGAATATTTCTCGATCGACCGTGATGTAAGATGGATTTCCGGATGGACGCAACGCGAGGCCGGTGAGCAGCGCCGTATCCTCGAAGATATCGTCCGTCGTGAACGCTGGTTGCTGGATGGCTCCGGTCCTTCCACATTCGAGTTGCGGCTACCAAGAACGGACATCGTGATATGGATGCGATTGCCGCGCGTCACCTGCCTGATGGATATCGCAAAGCGGGTGGCCAGATATTACGGAACGGTACGGCCTCATATGGCAGAAGGGTGCCGCGAACCTTTACCCGACAGGAAGTTCCTCAGCTACATCTGGAACTTCGAGAAACACCATGCGCCCAAATTCCTGCGCAATTTCGAACTTTACGGTCCACAGGTGCCAATATTTCAGGTGAAATCCAGAGCACAGGCGCGTCAGCTTCTTGATCTTGTTCGCGCGGCGCATTAACTGCCCTTCATGCCGCAATTCGAAACCCGCCGCCCTGTCAAACACTCTCCCGAACAGATGTATAATCTCGTTGCCGATGTGGAGAAGTATCCGCAATTTCTGCCACTTTGCGATGGCTTGACCGTTCGTTCTAGAAAAGAGCGAGACACCAAGACATTGCTGGTTGCCGATATGACGGTGGGCTACAAGGCTATCCGTGAAACCTTCACGACGCAGGTCCTGCTGAAGCCGGACGACTCTGCCATCGATGTAAAATATCTGGATGGCCCATTCAAATATCTCGACAATCGCTGGCGTTTCGAACCGGGCGAAAATGGCGGCTGCTCGGTTTACTTTTTCATCGACTACGAGTTCAAAAGCCGTTTTCTGGGTGCCGTGATGGGCTCGATGTTTGACCGCGCGTTCCGCATGTTTGCCGAAGCCTTCGAAGCGCGCGCGGACAAGATTTACACGGACTGAGACAGTTCGATCAGCATCTCGAGCGCTGTCTTGACCGTCGAAAGCCGCACCTGGTCGCGCCCGATATCGCCATAGCGCATTTCGCGGTGAAGGGCAGGGCCATTACGCGTCTTGGCCGCGAGATGAACGAGGCCAACCGGCTTGAGCGGCGAACCGCCACCTGGACCTGCGATGCCCGTGACGGCAATGGAAAACTGCGCGCGTGATCGATACAGCGCACCATGCGCCATCTGAAGCGCTGTCTCCTTGGACACAGCGCCAAAACTTTCCAATGTAACGGCAGCCACGCCCAGCATGTCCATCTTCGCGTCGTTGGTATAGGTCACGAAGCCACGGTCGACTACGGACGAAGATCCTGCGATTTCCGTCAAAGCACCGGCAATCAGCCCGCCCGTGCAGCTTTCCCCCGTCGAGAGCATATGTCCGCGGCTGGTGAAATCCGTGATGATGCGCTGGGCCAGCGCCTCGATATCAGCCGGAAACAGGCTCATGCGGGCCTCTGGCGATAGACGACTGTTGCCGTTGCGATGGCCGCAATGCCTTCGCGGCGCCCGACAAAGCCGATTGTTTCGTTGGTGGTGGCTTTGACCGAGCAGCGGTCGAGCGAGATGTCGAGAATATCGGCCAGGTTTTCTCGCATGGCCTGTCGGTGTGGGCCGACGCGCGGTGCTTCTGCAATCAGCGAGACATCCGCATTCATGATTGTGCCGCCATTGCCGCGAACGACCTTTGCGGCGTGTTCCAGAAAGATGCGCGATGCGGCGCCTTTCCATTGCATGTCGGATGGCGGGAAGTGATCGCCGATATCGCCAGCCCCGCACGTCGCGAGCAGCGCGTCAGTCAGCGCATGAAGCGCGACATCGGCATCCGAATGGCCCATCAGTTTCTGATCATGCGGAATGAAAATGCCGCAGAGCGTCACGCCGTCGCCGTCGCCCAGTTGGTGCACGTCGTACCCATTGCCCGTGCGCACGTCCGGCAACCCGTGGACAAGCTTTTCATCGGCCATGGCGATATCCCGTTTCAACGTCAGTTTTACATTATCGACAAGCCCATCCACCAGCTTCACAGGGATGCCTGCCCATTCGGCGATCGCGGCGTCGTCTGTGAAGTGGCTGCGACCGGACGAGGCGGCATTTCTATGTGCTGTTAGAATGGACGCGTAATCGAAGGATTGCGGTGTCTGTGCCGCGTAAAGATTGGCCCGTGACACGGTCTCACCAACGAAGCCGTCATTGCCACGCTTCAACGTATCGGCAACCGGTACCGCAGGCAGAACGGCGTTTGCGCCAGCCGAGAGGGCGTCAGCGACGCGTTGCAGGAGGTCGGCGTCGATGAAAGGGCGCACAGCGTCATGGATCATGACATGCGTGATGTTTTGGTTATCGAGCGCTTCCAGTCCTGCCAGAACCGATTGCTGACGCGTCTGGCCACCCGTCACGGTGCTGATCCGCTCGCCAGCATTCAGCCGTCTGGCGATAGGCTCGAACAAAGCACCGTCATCGGCATGGGTAACGACCACGATATGCGTAGCCTGTGGCCAGTCCAGAAAACGGGCAAGCGTGTGCTCGATGACGGCCCGGCCGCCGATGGGACGGTACTGTTTGGGACCTTCTTCCGGTGCGCCTGCGCGTTCGCCACGTCCTGCCGCCACGATTACGATACCGATTTTCATAGAACGTTCCTGCATTGAACCTATGTCGTTTATGCATTTCTTCAAAGGTTTACACGGGTGGTCTAGCGTTTTAGAAAACGAATGGCCAGTGGGAATGCGCGGAGTTCCGGTCGCGACCAAGCTCCCGACGTCTTCCATTTTGCTTTCCCTTTCCCGCAAAATGGCAAATCAAAAAAACAAACGAATATGTCAGCGAAAGTGCTTGGCAAGGGCACAAACACTGTCTAAAAATAATGCAAATTTCAAAAATGCATGAAAGTTCACCATTTGCCCAATCCGACGCTGTCAGACCCATTTCAGATCGACACTGTCACCGTTCGCAATCGGGCGGTGCTCGCGCCCATGTCTGGCGTGACTGATCTGCCGTTTCGCAAGCTTGCCTGGCGGTTTGGGGCTGGCCTTGTCGTGACGGAAATGGTCGCCAGCCGTGAGCTTGTGGCCAACCGGGGAGAATCGTGGGCGCGGCTGAAGAATGCGGGCATGGTTCCTCATATGGTGCAGCTTGCCGGGCGTGAGGCGCACTGGATGGCCGAGGCGGCCAAAATCTCGGCGGATAACGGTGCTGGCATCATCGATATCAACATGGGGTGTCCCGCCAAGAAGGTGACGGGCGGTTATTCGGGTTCCGCGCTGATGCGCGAGCCCGACCATGCCCTCAGCCTGATCGAAGCCACCGTCAAAGCTGTCGATGTGCCGGTGACGCTGAAAATGCGGTTGGGCTGGGATCATGATTCCATCAACGCGCCGGAGATTGCGGCGCGCGCTGAAGCCGCTGGCGTCAAGCTCATCACCATCCACGGACGCACGCGCATGCAGTTTTACGAAGGCCGTGCCGATTGGGATGCGATCAAGACGGTGCGCGATGTGATTTCTGTGCCGTTGATTGCCAATGGCGATGTGGAAACATCCACTGACGCTTCGGAAATCCTGCGCCGCTCGGGTGCGGACGCCGTCATGGTGGGGCGAGGGGCACAGGGTCAGCCGTGGTTGCCAGCCGTTCTTGCAGGCCATGCGCCACCGCCGCCGGAGCAGATTGCCGATATCGCAGTCGAACATTACGAGATGATGCTGGAATTTTACGGCATTGAAGCCGGGCTTCGTCACGCGCGCAAACATCTTGGATGGTATCTGGATCGGTTTGCGCCTGACATGAAGACAGATGACAAGGTTGACATCATGACATCGAAAAACACGGCGCAGGTGACGGCACTGCTGCGTTGCTCCCTGCAACAGGGCGCGGAAACCTCTGCCGCGAGGCAGGCCGCATGAGCAAGGAAACCGCACCACCCGGCGGCAACAACGTGCTGGCCATGGCCGTTCTCAATGCGGTGCAAAACCCGGTTATCCTCGTGGATGGCGAGGGTTTCGTCGCTTTTGCCAATTGGGAGGCGGAGGCCTTTTTCGGCGCGAGCGCCACGCACTTGGCGCGTTATCGCATTTCCACTTTCATTCCGTTCGGAAGCCCGTTGCTCGCCCTGATCGATCAGGTGCGTGAGCGCCGTGCGCCGGTCAACGAATACCGTGTCGATCTGTCGTCGCCGCGTTTGGGGCAGGACAAGCTCGTTGACCTCTACGTTGCACCTGTGGTCAGCGAGCCGGGCTCGGTCGTTGTGGTCTTTCAGGAACGCTCGATGGCCGACAAGATCGATCGTCAGTTGACACATCGTGCCGCTGCCCGTTCCGTCACCGGCCTTGCTTCCATGTTGGCGCATGAAATCAAGAACCCGCTTTCGGGTATTCGTGGTGCGGCTCAGCTGCTGGAAACCTCGGTTCCCGACGAAGACAGGGCGCTGACACGTTTGATCTGCGATGAGACCGATCGCATCGTATCATTGGTGGATCGTATGGAGATTTTCTCCGACGAACGCCCCGTTGATCGTATGCCGATCAACATCCACTCGGTTCTGGACCATGTGAAGGCAGTGGCGAAGGCTGGCTTTGCCCGCAACGTCAAGATCAGCGAAAACTACGATCCTTCTTTACCTCCGGTCTATGCCAATCGCGACCAGCTGGTGCAGGTCTTCCTCAATCTGGTGAAGAATGCGGCAGAAGCAGTCAGCAACCAGCCCGACGGCGAAATCATTCTGACGACGGCTTACCGTCCCGGCATTCGCTTGTCTGTTGCAGGCACGCGCGAGCGTATCTCGTTGCCGCTGGAATTTTGCGTGGTCGATAACGGTCCCGGCGTTCCCACCGATCTCGTGCCGCATCTTTTCGACCCGTTCATTACGACCAAAACCAACGGTTCCGGCCTCGGCCTTGCCCTTGTCGCAAAACTCATCGGTGCCCATGGCGGTATCGTGGAATGCGACAGCCAGAACCATCGCACGACTTTCCGCGTTTTGATGCCCGTTTCCCCCGAAGTGGCGGTAGACGACAGCATTTTGCCGAACCCGACAGGACTTAATCGATGACAGCAACGATTCTCGTGGCCGATGATGACGCGGCCATCCGTACCGTCCTCAATCAGGCTCTCAGCCGTGCCGGGTATGACGTGCGGATCACCTCCAACGCTGCCACGCTGTGGCGCTGGGTGTCTGCGGGGGAGGGCGATCTTGTCGTCACCGACGTGGTGATGCCGGATGAAAATGCATTCGACCTTTTGCCGCGCATTAAGAAGGCACGACCCGACCTGCCGGTGCTGGTGATGAGCGCCCAGAACACGTTCATGACGGCCATCAAGGCCTCTGAAAAAGGTGCCTATGACTATCTGCCCAAGCCCTTCGACCTGACGGAGCTGATTGCCATCATCGGGCGGGCGCTGTCCGAGCCGAAGCGTAAGCCTGCCAAGCTTGATGACGATATGCAGGATGGTATGCCGCTGGTCGGTCGTTCTGCCGCCATGCAGGAAATCTACCGCGTGCTGGCACGTCTGATGCAGACCGATCTGACGCTGATGATCACAGGTGAATCCGGCACGGGTAAAGAACTGGTTGCACGCGCGCTTCACGATTATGGAAAGCGCCGCAACGGACCGTTTGTCGCCATCAACATGGCCGCCATTCCGCGTGACCTGATCGAATCCGAACTCTTCGGCCATGAAAAAGGTGCCTTCACCGGCGCACAGAACCGGTCTACCGGTCGGTTCGAACAGGCCGAGGGCGGGACACTGTTTCTCGACGAAATCGGCGATATGCCGATGGATGCGCAGACCCGGCTGCTTCGTGTGTTGCAGCAGGGAGAATATACCACCGTCGGCGGGCGCACGCCGATCCGCACCGATGTTCGAATCGTTGCTGCCACCAACAAGGATTTGAAGACCTCGATCAATCAAGGTCTGTTCCGCGAAGACCTCTATTACCGCCTTAACGTCGTGCCATTGCGCCTGCCGCCTTTGCGGGACCGCGCGGAAGACATTCCCGACCTCGTTCGCCACTTCATCCAGACGGGTGAAAAGGAAGGGCTCGAGGGCAAGCGTTTCGAAACCGAAGCCTTGGAACTCATGAAAGCCTATGCGTGGCCGGGCAATGTGCGGGAGCTGGAAAACCTTATTCGCCGTTTGATGGCGCTTTATCCACAGGAAGTTATTACTCGGGAGATCATTGAGCAGGAGCTTCAATCCGATGTTCCCGACAGCCCGATTGACCGCACAGCAACCCGCAATGGCTCGCTGACCATTTCGCAGGCCGTGGAAGAAAACATGCGGGATTACTTCTCCGGATTCGGTGAAAGCCTACCTCCACCGGGCCTTTATGATCGCGTCTTACGCGAAATGGAGTATCCGCTCATCCTCGCTGCCCTGACGGCCACCCGCGGCAACCAGATCAAGGCTGCGGATTTGCTAGGGTTGAACCGAAATACCCTGCGCAAGAAGATTCGCGAGTTGGGTGTATCGGTCTACCGAAGCTCGAGAACCGCCTGAGCGTGTTGACAAGACCTGTGTGTCGTTGCATTTTCGCCACAAAGTGTTGCTTGAAAATCACGGGGACGTTTAGATTCGCTGATAAGCGGCGTTCTCTCTTGCAAGACTGTGATGCCGCATAAAGCGGCTTGGGAAATGATCGATGCGCAAACCTGTCGCCGATAAGGTTTCCGACCGTGCGTCGGCCGATATAGTTATTGCCGACAGGCGGATGTCTTTTGCTTTCCCAGGGCTCGTGCTCGCGGGCGTTGCGTTGATATGCGCGATGCTGACACTCTTCGTGCTGCTGGGACTAACCCCGATCGCGCCCACAACCAACGTCGTCATCGCCTCGGTCATCATCAATTCCCTGTTCGTGATCGGTCTAATGTATCTCATTGGCCGGGAGATCAACCGCCTGATGAAGGCGCGGCGTCGGGGCAGGGCGGCAGCCCGGCTCCATGTGCGCATCGTCGCTCTTTTTTCCATCGTCGCGATCACGCCTGCCGTGCTGGTGGCGATCTTTGCCAGTATCACGCTGAATGTCGGTCTCGACCGTTGGTTTGCCCTGCGCACACAAGCCATCGTTGATTCCTCCAGCAACATCGCCCAGGCCTATATGCTGGAAAATGCCGGTTATTTGCAGGGCCAGACGCTCTCCATGGCGACAGACCTCGATCGCAACCGCGCGCTTTTCTATCTCGACCGCACCGGCTTTGTGGAACTGATGACGCGGCAGGCCAAGGGCCGCGGCCTTCTTGGGGCATTTCTGGTGCAACAGGACGGCGATGCCGTTGTGCAGGCCGATATCAAGACCGAAAAGCCACTGCCCGCCATTCCGCAGGATGCGCTCGAAAAGGCCGGTGCTGGCCAGCCAACCCTCATTCCGCCCGGCGTTACCAACCTCGTCGGTGCGATAATCAAGCTTGAAGGCATTGGCGGCACCTTCCTTTACACCGTGCGAGCGGTTGACCCCAAGGTCATGTCGGCCATGCGGCTGATGGAGGAAAACCGCGCCGAATATAACGCGATGGAGGCAGGTCGTGCGCCGCTGCAAATCGCCTTTGCCATTCTCTATCTCGGTTTTGCGCTGATCGTGCTTCTGGCTGCCATCTGGACCGCTATCGCGGTTGCGGACCGGATCGTGCGGCCCATTCGCCTTCTGATCAGCGCGGCAGATAGCGTCGCCATGGGCAACATGCATGTGCTGGTGCCGGTACGTGCCGTTGATGGTGACGTTGGTCGCCTGGCGCGGACCTTCAACAAGATGATTTCCGAGATCCGCAGCCAGCAGGACGAAATCATCGAGGCCAAGGATGACATCGATAACCGTCGTCGCTTTATCGAAGCGGTGCTGTCAGGGGTAACGGCGGCTGTGATCGGAGTGGATGAGCATCGCAATATCACGATTGCAAACCCGTCTGCGGAAGAGTTTCTGGCCGTATCTTCCGAACAGCTGGTGGGGTCACCGCTGGTGGAGGTGGCACCTGAGATCGAACATGTCGTGACCGAAGCTGCTGCCTCCGCGCGCATGGATTTTCGCCACCAGATCAACATCGTCAGGCGCGGTAAAGAACGCACGCTCAACGTTCAGGTCACCCGTGAAGACGCGCGCGACGGACACGAATCCTACGTCATCACGCTGGATGACATTACCGATCTCCTGATCGCGCAGCGCTCTACCGCGTGGTCGGAAGTAGCGCGGCGCATCGCCCATGAAATCAAGAACCCGCTGACGCCCATCCAGCTTTCTGCCGAACGCATCAAGCGCCGGTTTGGCAAGCAAATCCATGATGAGGCGGACCGCGCTGTGTTCGACCAGTGTACGGACACCATCGTGCGCCAGGTGGGCGACATTGGCCGCATGGTCGATGAATTCTCGGCTTTTGCCCGTATGCCGAAGCCGACCAAGGAAATGTCGGATCTGCGCACGGTTCTCAAGGATGCCACATTCCTGCGGGAAATGGGCGCTGCGCATATCGAATTCGCAACAGAGCTGGGTGATGAGCCGCTGGAAGGCATGTTCGACTCGCGCATGCTGGGGCAGGCCTTCGGCAACCTCATCAAGAATGCGACAGAGGCTATCGAGTCGGTCGAGACGAGCGACACACCGCGCAAGGGTAAGATCGTCGTTCGCGCATCCTTTGACGAGCACAACAATCGCTTCATTGCTGACGTCATCGACAATGGTCGCGGCCTTCCGGTCGAAAACCGTCACCGCATTCTGGAGCCCTATATGACGATGCGAGAGAAGGGCACGGGCCTCGGTCTCGCCATCGTCAAGAAAATCATTGAAGAACACGGCGGTCATCTGGAGTTGCATGATGCGCCCGCCGATTTCGATCATGGCCATGGTGCCATGATCAGAGTGCTGTTGCCGCATGTCGAAGTGGCGGCCAGCGAAAGAGACAAGGAAGTTGCATATGGCGTCTGACATTCTGGTCGTAGATGACGAAGCGGATATCCGCGAAATTGTAGCCGGCATTCTGTCCGATGAGGGCCACGAAACACGCATGGCGTTTGACAGCGACAGTGCCCTTGCTGCCATTTCCGAGCGCGTTCCACGGCTGATCTTCCTGGATATCTGGATGCAGGGCAGCAAGCTGGATGGCTTGGCGCTGCTGGACGAGATCAAGAACCGTCACCCTGAACTTCCTGTGGTGATGATTTCCGGTCACGGCAATATCGAAACCGCCGTCAATGCCATCAAGCGCGGTGCTTTCGACTTCATCGAAAAACCCTTCAAGGCCGACCGCCTGATTCTGATTGCCGAGCGGGCGCTGGAAAACTCCAAGCTGAAGCGCGAGGTATCCGAGCTAAAAAAGCGTACGGGCGATGCGGTTGAACTGATCGGCGCTTCGCTCGCCGTATCACAGCTACGCCAGACCATCGACCGCGTATCGCCCACCAATAGCCGCATCATGATTCTTGGTCCTTCCGGTTCCGGCAAGGAACTGGTGGCGCGGATGATTCACAAGAAGTCGTCGCGGGCGACCGGACCATTCGTGGCCTTGAATGCCGCTACGATCACGCCTGACCGCATGGAAATCGCACTGTTCGGCACCGAAGGTCTGCCCGGCCAGCCCCGCAAGGTCGGTGCGCTAGAAGAGGCGCATCGCGGCGTTCTCTACCTTGATGAAGTCGGTGAGATGCCGCGCGAAACGCAAAACAAGATTTTGCGGGTTCTGGTCGATCAACAGTTCGAGCGCGTCGGGGGCGGTAAGCGGGTGAAGGTGGATGTCCGCATCATCTCGTCCACGGCCCACAACCTCGAAGGGCTGATCGCAGACGGCATGTTCCGCGAAGACCTGTACCATCGTCTCGCTGTGGTTCCGGTAAAGGTTCCGGCCCTGTCCGAGCGTCGTGAGGATATTCCTTTTCTCGTGGACATGTTCATGCGCCAGATTTCCGAGCAGGCCGGCATCCGTCCGCGCAAGATCGGCGATGATGCCATGGCCGTTCTGCAGACCCATGACTGGCCCGGCAATATCCGTCAGCTGCGCAACAACATCGAACGGCTGATGATTCTTGCGCGTCCCGATGGTGTCGACACGCCGATTTCAGCCGACATGTTGCCTGCCGATATCGGTGATATGCTTCCGAAGATTGCAGCCCAGGGCGATCAACACATCATGACGCTGCCCTTGCGAGAGGCGCGTGAGATGTTCGAGCGGGATTATCTCGTGGCCCAGATCAACCGGTTCGGCGGCAATATTTCCCGCACGGCGGAATTTGTCGGCATGGAACGCTCGGCGCTGCATCGCAAATTGAAGTCGCTCGGCGTATAACGATCCAAAGCTGCCGTCTGGTCCGTAGAGAGAGCGTATGAAAGTCATCATTTGCGGCGCAGGCCAGGTGGGTTACGGCATTGCGGAGCAATTGTCGCGTGAGGACAATGAGGTCTCCGTTATCGATACCTCGGCGGCCCTGATCGCGGCGATCACTGAAACGCTCGATGTGCGCGGCTATGTGGGCCACGGCGCGCATCCGGATATGCTGGCGAAAGCGGGTGCCGATCAAGCCGACATGATCATCGCGGTCACACTTTACGATGAGATCAACATTGTCGCCTGTGAAGTGGCACACGCACTGTTCAGCGTGCCCACTAAGGTCGCCCGCATCCGCGATCAGAGCTACCTTCAGCCTGAGTATGGCGACCTGTTCAGCCGCGAGAATATGTCCATCGATGTCACCATCTCGCCTGAGATCGAGGTCGGCAAGATGGTGCTGCGGCGCATTGCCTTTCCGGGTGCGACGGATGTGGTGCGCTTTGCCGACGACAATGTCTTCATGCTGGCCATCGAGTGCATGGAGGACTGTCCTGTCATCAACACGCCGTTGCAGCAGCTCAGTCATCTCTTTCCGGACCTGATCGCGACTGTAGTCGGCGTCTATCGCAACGGTCATCTGAAGGCTATCGATTCCTCAGAGCAGCTTCGCACCGGCGATTTGGCCTATGTCATCTGCCAGCGCCAGCACGCACGCCGTACGCTCGGTCTTTTCGGCCATGAAGAAAAAGAGGCGGCCCGGATCGTCATCGCCGGCGGTGGCAACATCGGCCAATATGTAGCGCGCTGCATCGAGGATGTTCAGCCGAAAACGCGCGTCAAGATCATCGAGGCCGATCGGGATCGGGCTATTGCTGCATCCGAAAAACTGAATTCGACGATTGTCCTAAACGGCTCGGTGCTGGACCAGAAAATCCTGAACCAGGCCGATATTCAGGACGCGGATCTGATTGTGACGCTGACCAACAACGATCAGACCAATATCCTGGGCGCCGTGATGGCCAAGCAACTGGGCTGCAAATCCAACCTTGCGCTGCTGAATGGCCCATCCTTTCATGATGTCGCGAAATCGCTGGGGTTGGATGCCTTCATCAATCCGCGTGCCGTCACCATTTCGCGGGTGCTGCAACATGTTCGAAAAGGCCGCATCCGATCGGTCTATGCGGTGCAGCGCGGCAATGGCGAAATCATCGAGGCCGAGGCCTTGGATACGTCGCCGCTGGTGGGGCAGGCGTTACGTGACATGGAGTTGCCAGAGGGCGTTCGCATCGGTGTCATTTACCGCGACAAGACCGTGATCCGACCGGATGGCAGCACGACAATCAAGGCGAAAGACCGCGTCATCCTGTTTGCGTCGTCGGATGCGGTGCGTGAGGTGGAGCAGCTCTTTCGTGTATCCATTCAATATTTCTAAAACATTGTGTATGAAACGAAAAAGCGTGTCCTTGATAAATCCGGGTAAGTTTTTCGACGTTGCGGAACAGATCGTGATTTGATACCAGAGTTGCTGATCGGCTGACACGGGGACGAGGTTGGATCGATCCTATTATTGATTGTTTATTCCCGGTCTCCCATCCGGGCAAAAAAGAAAGAATCGGCGCCATGGCGGAACGTTCTCAAAACCTGCAAGATCTTTTCCTGAACACAGTTCGCAAGCAAAAGATCTCGCTGACAATATTTCTCATCAACGGTGTTAAACTGACGGGTGTTGTCACATCCTTCGATAATTTCTGCGTTCTGCTTCGTCGTGATGGGCACTCGCAGCTCGTCTACAAGCACGCGATCTCGACCATCATGCCGGGCCAGCCGATGCAGATGTTCGAGTCCGAAGAAGGCGCTGCGTAAAGCGGCGGCCACGACGGCACCACGACATTCCTGATTTTACAAACAACGGAACCTTGAACGAGGAGCCGTTGTTTTGCAGTGCATGCGCTCTTATATCTGTGATGAGCGATTTCAAAACGATCCGAAAGGTACGGGCACATTTCTACACGCGATACATCGAACGAATCCATTATCCCGGAACTGGAAAAGCGTCGGGATGACATGCGCGCTGTGGTCATTATCCCGGTTTTGAAACAGGGTCGAACTCCTAAGGAAGCCTCTGCCACGACGCCTCCGCGTTCAATGGAAGCCAAGCTTGAGGAAGCCAAGGGTCTGGCACTCGCCATCGACCTCCACGTTTCCCAAGGTCTGATCGTTCCCGTCAATCAACCACGTCCAGCCACGCTGTTTGGCAGCGGCAAGATAGAGGAAATCGGCCAGCTTCTGGACGAAACCGACTCCGGCCTCGTGATCATCGATCATCCGTTGACGCCGGTTCAGCAGCGCAATCTCGAAAAAGAGTGGAACGCGAAGGTCATCGACCGGACAGGTCTTATCTTGGAAATCTTCGGCCGTCGCGCTTCGACCAAGGAAGGTACGCTTCAGGTCGATCTCGCCCACCTGAATTATCAGAAGGGCCGACTCGTTAGAAGTTGGACCCACTTGGAGCGGCAGCGCGGCGGTGCAGGTTTCATGGGTGGTCCCGGTGAAACACAGATCGAAGCCGACCGTCGTTTGCTGCAGGACCGTATCGTCAAGCTGGAGCGCGAGCTGGAGCAGGTCGTTCGCACGCGCCAACTGCACCGTGCCAAACGCCGCAAGGTGCCGCATCCCATCGTGGCGCTAGTTGGTTATACCAATGCCGGTAAATCGACACTGTTCAATCGCGTGACGGGTGCCGGTGTCCTAGCTGAAGACATGCTCTTCGCCACTCTGGACCCGACTTTGCGCCGGATGAAACTGCCGCATGGTCGCACTGTCATCATGTCCGACACGGTGGGCTTCATCTCCGATCTGCCCACCCATCTAGTTGCCGCGTTCCGTGCGACGCTGGAAGAGGTTCTGGAAGCGGACCTTATCCTGCATGTGCGGGATATGTCCGATCCCGACAACGGCGCGCAATCTGCTGACGTTCTGCGCATTCTGAGTGATCTTGGAATCGACGAAAAAGTTGCCGATGAGCGGATCATCGAAGTCTGGAACAAGGTCGACAGGCTTGATACCGAAACCCACGACGCGATGATGCACAAGGCAGAAGGACGTGCCAATGTGCGCGCTGTGTCCGCGATTACCGGCGAGGGCGTCGATGCGTTGATGGACGAGATATCGCAGCGTCTGTCAGGCGTTCTGGTGGAAAGCTCCGTTGTCCTCGACGTCGATCAGCTCCAGCTTTTGTCGTGGGTCTACAGCAACGCCATCGTCGATGGACGTCAGGATAATGAGGATGGCTCCGTCACTCTGGATGTCCGTCTGTCTGACGCGCAGGCGCTCGAACTCGACCGCCGGTTGGGTCACCCAAACAAGTCTGTTCCCGAAGAGCGGGGCGCTTAGAGGTTCGTAGACCAATCAGCGTTTTGGAACGAATATGCCAAGTCTAGTGAGGATTACGATATATCCGTTCTAATTATCTGTGCGCAGCCGAAAATACGTTCTATTTCAGAGTTTATCATCAGAAGCTGATAAGAACATCTGGTTATCAATCACCACTATTTAGTTAGACTTTCGTAATGAAATCCATGCGATATCATCGTCTCATTCGCACGAGCTGATGATATGCAACCTTTAGACCTCAATACCGTTTTGATCCTCCACAAACTCTCGTTCTTTGTGGCAGCGCTCTGCTTTCTTTATGTGCGGTCTCAATCACGTGAAAGCGTCGGTTTGGGGTTTCTTGCGGCGGGCTTCTTTCTTGTTGCGATGGCAACGACGCTCGTCGGTATCGGCAAGATTTTCAACGATTATTCCAATGTTTTCGCGCTGGCTGGCAATTTTGCCGGGCTGGTTGGGTACTCGATCTTCTGGATCGGCATGTGCAGAATCAGCAGGCAGCGACTGAGGCGCCGCGAGTGGTTCGTGTTGTGCATACCGGTTCTTGTTTGCATCTCTCTACTTGCGACAGGTTTTTATAACTCCACTGAAACCAGGACGATTGCCTTTCAGGCAACAGCATCGTTGCTGCTGATGGCCGCCGCCTGCACAGTATTTGCGGATCGTATCGTCGAGCCGCTTCCGGTGCGAAAAGCGCTGACGGGAACGATCTTGTTTGCGTCGTTTCTCAGCATGTTGATCGCCATCGGCCTCCTGTTCCCCAGCCTTGCCTATTTCTCACCGAGAAACGCGTTTTTCGTTTCCATTCTCTGCCATTTTGCCATTGCCGTCTTCGTTCTGGCATTGGTGAAGGAGCGGGCGGAGGAGGGCTTGAAGCGGCTCGTCGGCCTTGATGTATTGACGGGTGTGCCGAACAGGCGGTCCTTTTCATCCCGTCTGCCGGACCAGTTGCGTCAGGGCGATACGATCGTGATGATCGATATCGATCATTTCAAGCGGATCAATGATGGTTTTGGACACCTGGCAGGCGACGAGGTTTTGATCCGCGTTGCACAGGAGCTTTTGTCGCGCATTCGCCCGAATGAGAGTTTCGCCCGTTTCGGCGGCGAAGAGTTCATCCTCTATCTGCCGGCAACGGAAGACGCTGACGCGGTGACCTTTGCTGAAAACATTCGACAGATCGTCAGCGCCATCAAGCATTCGATAGAAGACCAGAAAGTCGTTGCGACATTGAGCATGGGACTTGCAGTTTGCGAAGAAAAAACCTGTTCGCCGCTGGCCCTCATGAAGCAGGCCGACACGGCGCTCTATGCATCGAAAGCGTCGGGTCGTGATCGCTTGACCGTCTACAGCAAAGAGCGTTTTGCTAGCGAGTCGGCCACGCCAAACGGTGCGCGCCACGCGAGCTAATCATACGTTACTCGGCAATCTGACGCTCGATAGCCTTCGCCGACTGCCAAAGGTCCTCCATACGTTGCAGCGTCGCTGCCTCTAACGTTTCACCATTTTCGGCAAGCGATGTCTCGATTTGGCGGAAGCGGCGGCGGAATTTTGTGTTGGTTCCCCGCAATGCGTTTTCTGGATCAGTCTTGACGTGGCGGCCGATGTTGACGAGGGCAAACATCAGATCTCCCAGCTCATCAGCCACCTTTTCCGGCTTGCCATCTGCCAGAGCCTCGCGAAGCTCTTGAACTTCTTCCTCGATCTTATCGAGAATGGGCTCTGGTGCCGACCAGTCAAAGCCGACGCGTGCGGCTTGCTCCTGAAGTTTCAATGCTTCCGTTAGGGCGGGCTGCGTGCGCTGGACAGATCCGAGGAAACCGGTCTTGAAATCCTCGGTCACACCGCGGGCTGCGCGACGCTCGGCGCGTTCACGCTTTTCCTGCGCCTTGATGACATCCCACTGTATCTTCACCGTTTCAGGCGTATCGGCGTCTGACACCGCAAACACATGTGGATGGCGTCGGATCATCTTGGATGTCACGGCCTGCACGACATCGCCGAATGAGAATGCCCCCATTTCCTCGGCGATACGGGAATGGAAAACAACCTGCAGCAAGAGATCGCCCAGCTCGTCGCAGAGATCGTCCATATCGTTGCGCTCAATGGCGTCGGCGACTTCATAAGCTTCTTCGACCGTATAGGGTTTGATCGTCTCGAAGGTCTGTACGATGTCCCACGGGCATCCGGTTTTTGGCTGGCGCAGTGCTTCCATGATCTCGATGAGACGGGAAATATCCTTCGAGGCTTCCATATGCTGATGCTTTCTGCTGCGTTTCAGTTGAGTGGAATGTCGTTGTCACTTTTCGACAACTGGTAGTTCAAGGAGAGATCGTGATACGCACTCTTGATGCGGGCGGTTTGTTCTTTCAGTCTCGTCTTGAGAGGTCCGTCTTCCGTCTCCACGAGGTCGGCGATGAAATAGGAGTTCCAGAAGGCGTTGTTGCGTCTGTACCCGCCCGGCTCCAACCCGAAGACTTCCTTGAGAATCTTCAGATCATGCGGAATGGCAAAGGCATCGCGTGAGTCTTCATGGCTGAAGAAGGAGTAGAAATTGTCGAAACCGGCCCAGGTGATCGCCGACATGCACATCGTGCAGGGTTCATGCGTGGACAGAAAGATCAGATCTTTCGTGTCGGGCTTTTCACCCAGTTCGTGGAAGCGCTTTAGCGTGTGAACCTCACCGTGCCACAGAGGATTTTCCAATTCGTTGTTGGTTTCTGCCACCACAAGGGACAGATCCGACTTGCGCAAAATGGCAGCACCAAACACCTTGTTGCCAAGGGCAACGCCTTTGGCGGTGAGGGGGAGGATGTCGTTCTCGATGACATCGAGCAGGCGAGACGCTATGGTGTGCTCAGTCAAGGTATTTTCCTGTTCTATCGATGCCTAATCATTGAACATTCTGGCGTCTGATTTGCCGAAAAAATGCACATAATTGGTAGAAAATGTGTGAAATTACAACGGCGTGACGAATTTGTGTCATCGGTTGCTTTTCCTTCAAATCAGCGCTTGCCGAGAAATAAAAATCTACTGCAATATAGCAAGCGAATTTCTGTACCTTCAATCCTGACGCTCGATCGGACATAAGTATGGGCATGCTTACACACGCTTCAGATAAAGCTGACCATCGGCTTACGACTTTTCCTGCTTTTTTCAAGGTGGACAAGCGTCCTGTTGCGGTTTTCGGAAACGGCGATGAGGCCTTTGCCAAGGTCCGTCTTCTGCTGAATACCAGCGCTGATATCCAGGCTTTTGCAGACGCGCCGCAGGATGACTATGCAGCCCTGCTGTCGCAAGGGAAAGTGAACCATCATGCCTTGCCTTTCTCGCCTGAACTGGTGGACGGCATGGTTCTCGTTTTCGCCGCAACCGGTGAAGAAGCGCTGGACCGTCAGATTGTCGACGTCGCGCGCGCAAAGCGCATCCCTGCCAACGCGGTTGACCAGCCTGGCTATTGTGATTTCTACACGCCGGGCCTCGTTTCCCGTGCTCCGTTGGCTGTTGCCATTTGCACGGAGGGGGCAGGGCCGGTTCTTGGTCAGATGGTCAGGGCGCGGATCGACCAGATGCTCGCACCTTCGCTCGGTCGGCTTGCGCGCCTCGCGATCGAGTATCGCGATGCGGCGGAACAGAATATTCAAAAGGGTGCGCTACGTCGTAATTTCTGGCGTCGCTTCTTCTCTGGCAGCGTTGCCGATTCCGTTGCCCTGAACGACATCGGTGCCGCTCACACGGCAGCAGCGCAGCTTTTGGCTTCACCTGAGCGTCCTGAAGGCTATGTTTGGCTGGTGGGTGCCGGTCCTGGTGCCGAGGATTTGCTGACCTTGCGGGCGCAGCGTGTGCTGATGCAGGCAGATGTCATCGTTTACGATGCGCTGGTGCCGCAGGAAATCGTCGATATGGGTCGGCGCGATGCCGAGCGGCTTTCCGTCGGCAAGCGCAAGGGCTGTCACTCCAAATCCCAGTCTGACATCAACAAGCTGTTGGTGTCGTTGGGAGAAGAGGGCAAGCGCGTCGTGCGCCTCAAATCTGGCGATCCACTCGTCTATGGTCGTGCAGCCGAGGAAATGGCGGCGTTGAGAGAAGCCGGTATCGGTTATGAAATCGTGCCCGGTATCACATCTGCTTTTGCGGCAGCCGCTGATTTCGAACTGCCACTGACTTTGCGCGGCGTTGCGTCCTCGCTGATTTTCACCACCGGTCACGATCTGGCGGGTGATGTGTTGCCGGATTGGGCGCGTCTTGCCGTCTCGGGCGCGACGATTGCAGTCTATATGGGCCGTTCCGTCGCCGCATCGGTTGCGACACGGTTGATGAGTGCCGGTCTCAATGCCGATACGACGGTTGCCGTCATCGAAAATGCCAGCCGTTCCTATCGCCGCCTTATGCATGGCACATTGAAGGATCTACCTGATCTGGAGCATTGCGACGAGTTGACCGGCCCGGTCATGGTCATCATTGGTGACGCCGTTGCGGGCGCGAATTTCGAAAGGTCCGAAGCGCTGTCCTCTGCCGACGCGCATTCCGATCTGAAGCAGGAGTATGCAAATGGTTGACAAGGTTCTGACAGCCAACCGTCTGGGTGATGGCATCGCCGTGTGGCTCGACGCCAATGGAGAGTGGAACGAAGACCTTCAGTCGGCGCTGGTTGCCCGCCATGCAGAGGCGGAAGCCTCGCTGGAAGAGATCGGCAAGCGCGATTTTTCCGCCAATAAGGTCGTGGACGTCAACATCGTCGATGTCACCGAACAGGATGGCCGCCTATGGCCGACACGCCTGCGCGAGAGAATTCGTGCGGCAGGACCAACCATGCATTACGCCAACGGCTTTGAGCCGGCGGACGCAGCCTTTATCGCAGTCTGAGGAATACCATGTATCGCTACGATGAGTTCGACCACGCATTTGTTCAAGGTCGCGTGGAGCAATTCCGCGATCAGGTGGAAAGACGCCTTTCAGGCGAACTGGCCGAGGATGCATTCAAGCCGCTGCGTCTGATGAACGGCGTTTATCTCCAGCTTCATGCCTATATGCTGCGCGTGGCCATTCCCTATGGCACGTTGAATGCCAAGCAGATGCGGATGCTGGCCCACATCGCCCGCAAATATGACCGAGGCTACGGCCACTTCACCACCCGTCAGAACATTCAGTACAACTGGCCGCGCCTTGCCGACACGCCGGATATTCTGGCGGAACTCGCGAGCGTGGAAATGCACGCGTTGCAAACATCGGGCAACTGCATTCGTAACGTCACCGCTGATCATTTCGCTGGTGCCGCCGCAGACGAAGTCGCGGACCCGCGCCCTTACGCTGAAATTCTGCGCCAATGGTCGTCCGTTCACCCAGAATTCTCCTTCCTGCCGCGTAAGTTCAAGATTGCCGTTACGGGTGCGGAAAAAGATCGCGCGGCCATTCAGGTGCATGATATCGGCCTGCACTTGAAGAAGAACGACAAGGGAGAAATCGGCTTTGCTGTCTACGTCGGTGGCGGGCAAGGCAGAACGCCGATGATCGCCAAGAAGATCAACGACTTCCTGCCCGAAGAGGACTTGCTGTCCTACACCACCGCCATCATGCGCGTTTACAATCTGCATGGCCGCCGCGACAACAAGTACAAGGCCCGCATCAAAATCCTCGTCCACGAGACGGGTGCTGAAGAACTAGCGCGTCAGGTGGAAGCGGAATTCGCCGAGTTGAAAAACGGCGAGTTGAAACTGCCCGATGCCGATATCGCTGCCATCACCTCCTACTTCGCGCTGCCGGACCTGAAGGCCCGCCCTGAAGGATGGGAAAGCCTTGCGCGCTGGAAGAAGGCCGACGCCGATTTCGCACGCTGGGTGGACCAAAACGTGCAGCCCCACACCAACCCGGATTACGGGATGGTGACGGTATCCCTCAAGCCCATTGGTGGCATTCCGGGTGACGCATCCGACGAGCAGATGGATCTCGTTGCCGATATCGCTGAAGAATACGCGCTGGATGAGATTCGCATCAGCCACGAACAGAATATCATTCTGCCGCATGTAGCTCTTGCCGATCTGGAGCCGGTTTATCGCGCGCTTATGGGTGCTGGTCTCGCGACAGCAAATGCCGGTTTGATTACCGATATCATTGCCTGTCCCGGGCTGGACTATTGCGCGCTCGCCAATGCACGCTCTATTCCAGTGTCGCAGGAAATTTCCACCCGCTTCGGTTCGCCGGAACGTCAGGCCGAAATCGGTGAGTTGAAGATCAAGATTTCCGGCTGCATCAACGCCTGCGGTCATCACCATGTCGGCCATATCGGTCTGCTGGGTGTGGAAAAGAAGGGTGCCGAACTCTACCAGATCACGCTAGGCGGATCGGGTGACGAGAACTCGTCCATCGGTGAGATCATCGGTCGCGGCTTCGAGCCGGAGAAGGTAACCGACGCGGTGGAGACCATCGTCGATACCTATCTCGGCCTGCGTCTGTCGAAAGAAGAGACCTTCCTCGACGCCTATCGCCGTGTCGGCGCGCAGCCTTTCAAGGACGCGCTCTATCCGGCAACCGCCGCAGCCGCGTAAGGAGCCGCATCATGACAAAAATCTGGAATGAGAGCGGTTTCGTGGAGAACGATCCGTGGGTCATCGAGACCGAAGAGGTCAAGGCGCAAGATGGCCAGCAGGCCGTTCTTGGGCTTGATGCTTTCATTGCGCGCGCTGAGGAAAGCAACGATATCGGCCTTGGTGTTCTTGTGACACCGGCGGATGATGTCGAAAAGCTTCGTCCGTTCATCGATCGCATCGGGCTGGTCGCGGTCAGTTTCCCTGCCTTCAGCGATGGTCGTGGTTTCAGCCACGCATCGCTGTTGCGCACGCGCCTGAACTATCAGGGCGAGTTGCGGGCGGTGGGTGATGTGCTGATCGACCAGGTGCCGCTGATGCTCCGCACCGGTTTCACCAGCTTTGCCGTCACGAACGAAACGGCGATCCGTCGCCTGTCGGAAAACCGATTGCCGGGCATCGATGTCTATTACCAGCCGACGGCCAAGCCTGCGCCGGGGGAACAGTCCTACAGCTGGCGACGCCGTGCGGCGATATGAACTCTTGCCTGGAAATATGAGTTTTAGATACATATTTCTACTCGCATAGCACCAATGACATTCCTGTACCTTCAAAAGCAGGGCCGGATGGTATATTGCCCCATCTGAAAATGTCGCACACCATGAAGATGGACGGATAGAGAATGAACGCTCCAGCCAAGACGGAAGAATTTGCGGTGAAAATCCCTGACGGCGTTTATGCTGAGACGGTGCTTTCGGTCGAGCATTATACGGATCACCTGTTCCGCTTCCGCATGACGCGTCCCGCTGGCTTCCGTTTCCGTTCGGGTGAGTTCGCCATGATCGGCCTGATGGTGGGTGAAAAGCCTATCTACCGTGCCTATTCCATCGCCAGCCCTTCTTGGGATGAAGAGCTGGAATTCTTCTCGATCAAGGTGCCGGATGGTCCGCTGACATCGCACCTCCAGCAGATCAAGCCCGGCGACACGGTGCTGATGCGCAAGAAGCCGACAGGCACGCTGGTTCTGGATGCGCTGACGCCCGGCAAGCGTCTTTATATGTTCTCGACCGGAACCGGCATCGCGCCATTCGCAAGTCTCATTCGTGACCCGGAAACCTATGAGAAGTTCGAGGAAGTCATCCTCACCCATACCTGCCGCGACGTTGCTGAGTTGAAATACGGCTTCGATCTGGTTGAAGAGATCAAGAACCATGAGTTCCTGAGCGAGTTGGTCGGTGACAAGCTGAAGCACTACGCGACCGTCACGCGCCAGGATTACGCCTTCACAGGTCGCATCACGGATCTTATCGAAAATGGCAAGATGTTTGCAGATCTCGGCGTGCCAGCGTTCGATCCTGCTGTGGATCGCGGCATGATTTGCGGCTCTACCGCAATGCTGAAGGATACCAAGGCACTTCTCGAGCAGGCTGGCTTGAACGAGGGTGCAAACAACAAACCAGCCGAGTTCGTGATCGAACGGGCCTTTGTGGGCTGATCCTAATTTTACGTATTAAAAAAGGAGGCCATTTGGCCTCCTTTTTCGTTTCAGCCGTCCGTTTCCTGCGCCGGCGCAATATCGTGTCGGAACATCAGGAACAACACGATTGCGATGGCTGCAATGCCGCCTCCGACGAGGTGTGAAAGCGCATAACCGCCTTCGGTGGTCAGCCAGCCCGCCACGCCATTGCTGAGAGACGCGCCGATGCCCTGAACGGTCATCACGCTGGCAAGGCCGACGTTGAAACGTCCGGTGCCTTTCAGAATTCTTTCGACAGCAACCGGCGTTGCGATGCCGAGTAGGCCAGCGCCGATGCCATCCAGCAACTGTACGGGGTAGATCACCCAGAACTCATGGAACGATGCCGCCAGCACGCCGCGAATAGGGAGGGCTGCAAGTGCGATCAGGAACACCGCTGACAGACCGAAGCGGCGGATGAGCCATGGTGCGAGGGCAGCAACGAAGATCATGGCAAACTGCGCGACACCGGTAATGATAGCGGTGGTACGGAAGGGCGTGTTCAATTCGATTGCGAAATTCTGCGCGATCAATCTGCCCATGGGCGCATTGCCGAAGTGGAAAATCAGCAGAATGATGGAGAGAAAAATCAGGCCCCGTTCTTTGAACAGAACCTTGAAGCCGGATGGTCCCGGCTCGCCTTCGTCGTGACCCAACCCGCGCGCGACCTTGTGGTCGATCCGTTTGGGATCGATAGCAACGACCGCAGCAATAGCGCCAATCGCGGTTGCGACCATGAGACCGATAACGCCTGATATGCCAAAGGCGGTTACGGCGAAATAGGTGGCAAATAGCGAAACGAAATTGCCGCCGTGGTTCCAGAACTCGTTGCGGGAGATCTGTTGCGAGAACAGCTTCTCGCCGACGAGACCCAGCGTCAAACCGGCAAGGGCAGGGCCAACGACGGCCCCGACGACGGCGGTCATGATCTGGCCCGTCCAGACCACGGCCTCGTTGGTGAAGAGCAGCGTAATCAGCGCGCCGATCGTGACGAGAACGACGGGTATTGCAATCAAGGTGCGCTTCCATGTGGTGCCATCAACCAAGGCACCGCAAAGTGGTGTCGCGGCAAGTCCGACCAGCCCGCCAACGGTGGCGATAACGCCGAGCTGCATGGCCGACCAGCCGTTGGTGGCCAGAAACGCATCCAGAAACGGACCAAGCCCATCACGCGCGTCAGCCAGAAAGAAATTGAGGACTGCGAGGGCAAAAATCGAGCGATCGGACAGGCCTGTCCCTGGGGATTTCCCGAGAGAGCGAGCGCTGGCATCAATGGGCGTTGTTAGCGTTGTCATGAAAGGCTCTCCGGGAGGGGCGAGGTGAAGCTGGCGAGAAACGCGCATGATAGGTTTAGGTTGCTTTAGCGCATAACAATCTGTGCGAAGGAACAATCAGGATAGCCGGGCGTTCGGTCTGCACACACAAGGAACACGCGGATGACCGGCAAACTGATTTCCATGATAGCACTCGCGACTGCCCTGATGGCGCCACCGGCAATGGCCGATGAAAGCCAGTTTCTTTCCACTCTGAAAGGAAGCTGGAAGGGTTCAGGCACCGTCACCACCAAGATCGGTTCCAAGCCCATCAAGGTGAATTGCACGTTCGACTCGACCTCATCTGGTCCATCACTGCGCATGAACGGCACATGCCGCGGCCTGCTCGTCATCCGCCGAGCGATCTCCGCTGATCTGAGCGCCTCCGGCACGCGCTACCGCGGAAACTATGTCGGGCCATCCGGCATACCCTCGGCACTCGCCGGTAGCCGCAACGGCAATTCCATCAATCTGTCGATTACGTGGAAACGCGTTATCAATGGAGACAAGGTCGCCGCCATGACTATCACCAAGGTCGGCAACAACGGCTTGCGTCTGCGCACGACCGACAAGGATGGTGCCGGTGGACCAACGGTAACGACCGCCGATATTCAGCTGACGCGCTAACGACACCAATTCCTCGTTTCAAATGAAAAGGCCCGGATCGCTCCGGGCCTTATTACTTTTATTCTGCAGCTTCCGCATATTCGCTCATTGGCGGGCAGGTGCAGATGAGGTTGCGGTCGCCATAGACGTTATCGACCCGGTTGACCGGAGACCAGTATTTGTCCACGCGGAATGCACCGGGTGGATAGCAGGCCTGTTCGCGGGAATAGGGGCGGTCCCAGTTCCCGACGAGGTCTTCCACAGTGTGGGGTGCGTTCTTCAGCGGGTTGTTGGCCTTGTCGGAACGACCTTCCTCGATGTCGCGAGCTTCCTGACGGATGGCCAGCATGGCATCGCAGAAGCGGTCAAGTTCGGCCTTCGGCTCGGATTCCGTCGGCTCGATCATCAGCGTTCCCGCAACCGGCCAGCTCATGGTCGGGGCGTGGAAGCCGCAGTCGATCAAACGCTTGGCAACATCATCCACCGTCACGCCGCAGCTTTCGTTGAGCGGGCGGGTGTCGATGATGCACTCATGCGCCACGCGTCCGGCTTCGGACTTGTAGAGCACGTCATAAGCGCCCTTCAGCCGTGCTGCGATATAGTTGGCGTTGAGGATCGCGACCTTGGTTGCCTGCGTCAGACCTTCGCCACCCATCATCAGGCAGTAGCTCCAGGAGATCGGCAGGATCGATGGAGAGCCGAAAGGTGCCGCCGAGACCGCACCCGTGCGTCCGTCGCTGGCCGGATGGCCGGGCAGGTAGGGAGCCAGATGCGCCTTGACGCCAATCGGGCCCATGCCGGGACCACCACCGCCATGCGGAATGCAGAACGTCTTGTGCAGGTTGAGGTGCGACACATCGGAGCCGATATCGCCTGGGCGGGACAGACCAACCATGGCGTTCATGTTGGCACCGTCAAGATAGACTTGGCCGCCATGCTCGTGGGTGATGTCGCAAATCTCGCGAACGGTCTCTTCGAACACACCGTGGGTCGACGGATAAGTGATCATGCAGCAAGAGAGGTTTTCCGCATATTGCATTGCTTTTGCACGGAAATCTTCGATATCGATGTCACCGTTTTCTCTCACCTTCACAGGCACCACGCGCATGCCGACCATCTGAGCCGAGGCAGGGTTTGTGCCGTGCGCAGAGGTTGGGATGAGGCAAACGTCGCGATGTGCATCGCCGCGCGCGAGGTGATAGTTGCGGATGGTCAACAGGCCCGCATATTCGCCCTGCGCACCGGAATTTGGCTGCATGGAGAAGGCGTCGTAGCCGGTGACCTGGCACAGCTTGGTGGAGAGATCGTCGATCATCTCCTTGTAGCCCAGTGCCTGATCGGCTGGCACGAAGGGGTGGATATCGGAGAATTCCGGCCATGTGATCGGCAGCATTTCGGCTGTCGCGTTCAGCTTCATAGTGCAGGAACCGAGCGGGATCATGGAGCGGTCGAGCGCCAGATCACGGTCCGAAAGACGGCGGATGTAGCGGGTCATTTCGCTTTCGGCGCGGTTCATGTGGAATATCGGGTGCGTCATGTATTGCGTTGTGCGCAATAGGTTTTTGGGCAATCGATAATCCGGTTCGAAGTCCGAAATCGAGAAGTTGCCACCGAAGGCACGCCAGACCGATTCCAGCGTTGCCGGGCGCGTGCGCTCGTCAAGGCTCATGCCGATTTTCGTTGAGCCGACCTTGCGCAAGTTCACACCTTCGGCAACAGCGGCGCGCAGGATCAACGCCTGCATGTGGCCGACATCGACGGTGATCGTGTCGAAGAAGGTTTCCGGCTCGATGACGAAGCCGAGCTTCTCTAGACCCTTGGCCATCAGCACAGCCTTCTGGTGGGTCTGCTGGGCGATCGCCTTGATGCCCTGCGGGCCGTGGAAGACGCCATACATAGAGGCCATGACGGCCAGCAGCACCTGTGCGGTGCAGATGTTGGACGTGGCTTTTTCACGGCGGATATGCTGCTCGCGTGTCTGCAGCGACAGGCGGTAGGCGCGGTTACCGCGCGCATCGACCGAAACGCCGACGAGACGACCGGGCATGGAGCGCTTGATCGCGTCCTTGACGGCCATGAAGGCCGCATGCGGGCCGCCGTAACCAACGGGAACGCCGAAACGCTGCGACGAGCCGATGGCGATGTCAGCACTCATTTCACCGGGCGATTTCAGAAGCGTCAGCGCCAGCAGGTCGGTTGCAACAGCGGCGATTGCGCCCGTCTGGTGCAGACGGGAAATCAGGCCGGTGAAATCATTCACATGGCCGTGCGTGCCGGGATACTGGAACAGAGCGCCAAAGACATCGACGGGATCAAGATCGGTAAAGGGATTGCCAACGATGACATTCCAGCCGAGCGGTGCTGCACGGGTTTCGATCAGCGCGATGGTCTGCGGATGGCAGTTGGCATCCACGAAGAAGGCGGTCGCCTTGGACTTTGCCACGCGCTGGCACATTGCCATAGCTTCGGCAGCAGCGGTTGCTTCGTCCAGCAGCGAGGCGTTGGCGACATCGAGACCGGTCAGGTCGGAAATCATGGTCTGGAAGTTCAGCAGCGCTTCGAGACGACCCTGCGATATCTCTGGCTGGTACGGTGTGTAGGCGGTGTACCATGCCGGGTTCTCCAGAATGTTGCGCTGGATGACCGGTGGCGTGATGGTGCCGTAATAGCCCTGACCGATGAGCGAGGTCAGAACCTTGTTCTTGTTGGCGGTTTCGCGAAGACGGTCCAGCGCTTCGCGCTCCGTCAGCGCCGCACCCCATGCAAGCGGGGCCTTCTGGCGGATGGAGGACGGCACCGTCGCGTCGATGAGGGCGTCAAGGCTGTTGTAACCTATCACCTTCAGCATATCCGTCATTTCCGACGGCGACGGCCCGATATGACGCCGGTTGGCAAAGTCATAGGGCTGATAGTCGGTGAAATGGAACTCTGTGGGAGTCGTCATTACGCAATAAGCTCCTTATAGGCCGCTTCATCCAGCAGCGCATCGGCGTCGGAAGCGTTGGAAAGCTTGAGCTTGAAGAACCAGCCAGCGCCCTGCGGATCAGAGTTGACCAGCGATGGGTCGTCAACGATGGCCTGGTTGATTTCGGTGATCTCGCCATCCAGTGGACAATAGACGTCAGAAGCAGCCTTCACGCTCTCGACGGTTGCGGCATCGCCATCCTTGGAGAAGGTCGCGCCGACTTCCGGCAGTTCCACGAAAACGAGATCGCCTAGCTGCTCGGCAGCATGCGTCGTGATGCCGACGGTGGCGACATCGCCTTCGATCTTCAGCCACTCGTGTTCTTGAGTAAATTTCAGCATTGGTCTCTCCGGAAATTAGCGTTTGTAAGTGGGTGTGATGAAGGGCACGGCAGACACGCTTACGGGCAGGTACTTGCCACGCACTTCCGCGAATATGGCCGTGCCGGGTGTTGCGAAATCTTTCGGTACGTAGCCCATGGCGACAGGGCTTTCGACGGATGGTCCGAAACCGCCCGAGGTCACTTCGCCAATCTCGTTTTTGCCATCCGCATCGGCAAACAGCTTGACGTGGCCGCGGACCGGGGCCTTGCCCTCCGGCTTCAGGCCGACGCGGCGGCGGGTCGTGCCATTGGCAAGCTCACCGAGAATACGCTCAGCACCCGGAAAGCCGCCTTCGCGATCACCGCCAGTGCGGCGTGCTTTCTGGATGGCCCATTCTAAAGAGGCTTCGATGGGGGAGGTCGTGGTGTCGATGTCATTGCCGTAGAGGCAGAGGCCAGCTTCGAGGCGAAGACTGTCGCGTGCGCCGAGACCGATGGCTTCGCAATCAGGATGTTCGAGCAACGCCTTGGCGATGAACTCTGCCTTATCCGATGGAATGGAAATTTCAAAACCGTCTTCGCCGGAATAGCCGGAACGGGAGACGATGCAAGGTACGTCGAGAAGCGGAATTTCGCGGACATCCATGAACTTCATGCCAGACACGCCAGCCCACAATTCGGCCAAAACGGCTTCGGCACGTGGTCCCTGAAGCGCGATCAGTGCACGGTCTTCCAGAAGCGTGACGTCGCAGGTGTCGGAAAGATGCGCCTGCATATGCGCTAGATCGGCATCTTTGCAGGCGGCGTTGACGACGACAAAGAGGTGATCGCCCATATTGGTGATCATCAGGTCATCAAGAATGTTGCCGTCTGCATCGGTAAAGAACCCGTAGCGCTGGCGGCCTTCCTTGAGGCCAAGAAGATCGACCGGCACAAGCTTTTCGAGAGCCAGCGCGGCATCTTCGACCTTGCCGGACTTCGCCTTCACGATCACCTGACCCATATGGGAAACGTCGAACAGGCCAGCCGACGCGCGCGTGTGCAAATGCTCCTTGAGGACGCCTGCCGGGTATTGAACCGGCATGTCGTATCCTGCAAAGGGCACCATGCGGGCACCGAGGGACACGTGCAGAGAATGAAGCGGGGTGACTTGTAGAGCAGCAGTATCGGCCAAGAAAGCCTCCGAGGTTGCGCGATGTCGCGCGGGCTCATGTCATGGCACGCAACGTGCCGGGTTCAAGAGCCCCCTCTGTCCTTGTCGCCTGAGATTGTTATCCCTTCGGCGAGCCGTCCTTGTGCAGGTGGCTTCTCTCCAGAGTTCCGTCCTCGCCGCTGGTCCTTTTGCCTGAGAGTTTCCGGGGCGGTTGCTCCTTCGGCCCCGCCGTGAGGCGGTGTCTCCCAGCGGGATAGATCGTCATTATCTGGTATGCGCGTTTCTTGGCAAGGACCAAATGACGCAGCCAAACAGTTTTTTGTTCCGCTTGCGTCATTGATCATCGTGGCACTGAAGCATTTGATCCACTAAGGGTCGGGCGTCGTCAATCGTCCTTCTTCTCTGGCAGCTTCTTGTGCTTAGTGGATGCCAGGTCTTCAAGTTCTTTTTCTGTCATGGACTTAGCCATGGTTTTTGAAGCGCCTTGTAAACGTGACTTCGGCATATCGCCGCGTTTTGCGGCAAGCGCTGCACCGGCGGCTTTCTGTTGTGCTTTGGATTTTGCGGGCATGGGACTGATCTCCTCGCGGTCTTTGACTGGGGCAAGAACGTGGCTTTCAACAGGGCGGTTCCGCCCGCATGCAATTGCACTTTGATTTACAGCAAGAACCGAGATATCGCTTCGTGTGATGAGAGCTTCTATGCGCAAGCGACCAACATTTGCGACACGGCTGTTGCGCATCTTCTGCGCCACGCTGATGCTGTCGCTCGGGTTTGCTCACAAGCCGGTGGCAATGATGGCCGCCCCTCCGCTTGCTTTCGACGAGGCCTACCGCCTTCCAGACGGACGTTTTGCGGAGATTTGCGAGGGCCATGCAGGCGTTGAGACTGCACACACACCCGGCAAGAAAGATCACTCCAGCATGCCTTCGCTGTTTTGCGAAGCCTGTCTTCTGAGTTCATCGATTCTCGTGCCCAAGCCGGATACCCATGCTTGGGTCAGGGCGCATTTCGCGTGGCTGGATAATCGTCCCACACTCGACGTGGCCGTCGTGCGTCATGTCGATGATCAGCGCCCCAAGGCGCGGGCGCCGCCGATCTTTCTTTGATCCCAAGCTATCACTCTAAAAAAACACGACTGGCGATGCTCCGAACGGGCCGCAGTCGAGAGGATCCAAAGATGAAGATTCGTAACGTGACTGTCTGTGCCGCTTTGCTGGCATCTGTCTCTGCTCTCCCGGCCTTTGCCCATACCAGTTTCGTCAACGCGAAGGCTGAGCAGGAAAGCACCATCGTCGCCGCGCTTCAGGTGCCGCATGGCTGCGAGGGTGGTCTTGCCACCACGGAAGTGCGCATCAAACTGCCGGAAGGTTTCATCTCCGCAAAGCCGCAGCCGAAGGCCGGTTGGGAGATCGAAATCATGGAGGGCGATTATCAGAAGAGCTACATGAACCATGGCTCGGAGGTGAAAAACGGGCCGTTGGAAATTCGCTGGAAGGGCGGCGACCTGCCGGACGCCTATTACGACACCTTCAATGTGCAGGGTAAGATTTCCGGCGTCGATGCGGGTACGAACTTGCCGTTCAAGGTCACGCAGGTGTGCGGAAAGAAGGGGACGGCAAATTGGGATGAGATTGCCGCCAAGGGCCAGGACGCGCATGCGCTGAAAAACCCGGCGCCGACCATTCATATCGTCGCACAACAGATGGCGGGCGAGAGCCAAGATCACGGTGCCATGGGCCATATGGCCGATGTCGTCAAAGCCGGAGACCTGGAAATCTCGGGCGCAAAGAGCAAAGCCATGCTGCCGGGTCAGCCTGTTGGCGGCGGCTTCGTCACGATCAAGAATGACGGCGCATCCGATGATCGCCTGGTATCTGTGGAATCACCCCTGGCTGGCCGCGCCGAAATTCACGAAATGGCGATGGTCAACGACGTGATGAAGATGCGCAAGCTGGATGCCGGTATCGTTATTCCCGCCGGCCAGACAATCGAACTGACGCCGGGTGGCCTGCACTTCATGTTCTTCAATGTCAGCAAGCCTTTCACTGAAGGCGACAAGGTGCCGGTGACGCTGACCTTCGAAAAGGCAGGCAAGGTTCAGGTGACGATGGATGTCGGCTCTGCCAAGGGTGGTCAGGACGCGCACCAGCATAACTGAATGAAAAAAGCTGCCGGGGAGGTATCTCGACCCGGCAGCTTATCTGATCGGCATTCGCTCAGATTTCGGCGCGACCTTTGTTATCCTCGTAAGCCTCGATGACCTCTTCCAGCGTGGCCTGGGGATTTTGATGCTGGCCAGCTGTCAGGAAATACGACGACAGTGCCGGTGGCTGCACTACATTCGCCATGATGTTGGCATCGTCATCGTCGCTCTTCCCGGTCTTGCGCGCCAGCTCGCGGACGGCCTGCTCGACCTCCGCCTTCCTCGAGGGACGCTGAACGGCCTTGATGCTATCGGCCACATATCCGGCGGTGGTCGCTGAAACTGTCAAAACTTGCACCATGCGATCACCCTCCTGATCTATAATTCTACCACGCTATCACTGGCGCATTTATTCTCAATTAAATCCAATGGTTGCATTTTAGGGGAATTTGAACGAGTTCCGAAGTGGATTTTTTACGCTGCAGGGACGGTTGGGAATTTCTCTTTCTTTTTGTTTGCTCTAAATACGCTTCTGCCTGTTCGTCGCAGTCGGTTCCCTCGGAGAATATCCATGCTCAACATCGCGCTCGTTGCCATCGGTGGTGCCATCGGTTCGGTTGCCCGTTATCTTGTCGGCGTTTTGGGCACGCGCCTCGCTGGCCCGAATTTTCCTTGGGGTACGATCACCGTCAACATCGTTGGCGCGTTTCTGATCGGCCTTATGGTTGAGGTCGTGGCGCGGCGCTTCGATGCCTCGGCTGAAATGCGGGTCTTCATCGTGACGGGTGTCATCGGTGGTTTCACCACGTGGTCATCCTTCACGCTAGATGCCGTCGTGCTTTTCGAGCGCGGGGAGATGGGGCTGGCCGCCCTTTATCTTGGTGGAAGTCTCATCCTTTCTTTCGCTGCTATCTTTGCCGGGCTGGCCTTGGGACGCAGTTTGTTCTAAAGGCAACCCAAATGCCGCACATCAACGATGCGGCGCCCAATAAAAGAAAGTCTATAATTGCCATGGCAGGTATCGAGCACATCACGGTTGAAGCCGAAGAGTCCGGCATGCGGCTCGATCGCTGGTTCAAGATCCATTATCCCGGTCTCGGATTTGGTCCGCTGCAAAAGCTGCTGCGTTCCGGCCAGGTTCGCGTCGATGGCGGCCGGGTGAAGACCGATGCCCGCGTGGAAGCCGGACAGACTGTTCGCGTGCCGCCGCTCGATGTCGACAGCAAGGTGAAGGGCGGGCCGATCAGCTCGACCGACCTGAAGAATTCCGACGATGTCGATCTGTTGAAGCGCATGCTGCTGCATGAAGACGAAAAAGTCTTTGTGTTCAACAAGCCCGCTGGCATTGCCGTGCAGGGTGGCTCCGGCATCAACCGTCACATCGATGGTCTGCTGGAAGCATGGACGAGTTCCAAGGGCGAAAAGCCGCGTCTGGTCCACCGCATCGACCGCGATACATCAGGCGTGCTGGTCGTTGCCCGTACCAGAGGTGCTGCACAGAAGTTGACCGCAGCGTTTCGTGAGCGCGACACCAAGAAGACCTACTGGTCTCTAGTCAAGGGCGTTCCGCGCAAGCATCAGGACAAACTTTCCACTTGGCTCGTCAAGGAGCAGACCCCCGATGGCGACCGCATGCGGATTGCCAAGCATGGTGAGGAGGGTGCGGATCACGCCGTTTCCTATTACCGCGTGATCGATACCGCAGCGCAAAACCTCGCATGGCTGGAAATGGAACCCTATACGGGCCGCACGCACCAGCTTCGCGTTCACGCGCTGCATATGGGCCACCCGATCATCGGTGATCCCAAATATTTCATCGAAGACACCAACTGGGATTTCCCTGGCGGCGTCCAGAAGCGCCTGCACCTGCATGCACGCAAGATCGATATTCCGCATCCATCCGGCGGACGCCTTCGTGTGACGGCACCTTTGCCACCCCACATGGTGCAGACCTGGAACCTGCTTGGTCTTGATGTCGCAGACGGCGACAGGGATGACGAATGAAACTGGTTCTCTTTGATTGCGATGGTACGCTCGTCGATAGCGCTGGCCTCATCCACGCGGTGATGTCTGATACTTTTGCAGATTTCGGAAAGCCAAGACCTGATATTTCGGCCACTAAATCGATCATAGGTCTGACACTGGACATCGCGATTGCCCGCATGCTCGGAAAGGAGCATGTGGATGAAGAAGCGCGCGCGATGACAGGGCATTATCGGAAAATCTACCACCCTCTGCGCGAGCGGCCCGACATGATCGTTCCGTTGTTCGAAGGCATCAACTCATTGATCAGTAATCTGGTGCTACGAGAGGATTTGCTGATAGGAGCGGTAACCGGCAAGGGGCGGCGCGGCTTGATGCATATTTTAGAGACGCACGGGTTCCTCCAGCATTTCATCGTATCGCGCACGGCGGATGATTGCCCTTCCAAGCCGCATCCGGCCATGGTGACGGAATGCTGTAGCGAGACCGGCATGGTGCCTGCCGACACGATCGTGATCGGCGATGCCATCTATGATATGCAGATGGCAAAAGCGGCGGGCGCAAAAGCCATTGGCGTCGCTTGGGGCTACGCTTCCGTTGATGATCTCTGGAAAGCCGGAGCGGACGCCATCGTCAACCATCCCAGTGAAATTCCCGGCCATATTCCGGGCTGATGAGGACGTATCATGCGTGATCTCTTGAACGATCTGACCGAAGGTCTCAGCCACCCCGATCCCATTCGCCGTTCGCAAATCCAGATGCAGAAACCTTTGCCGAAGCGGTTCTACAAGGATGTGACGGTGGGTGAGACGGAGGAGGGTGCGTTCAGCATTCTTCTCGACGGCAAGACCATGCGCACACCCGCCAAAAGCCCGCTGATGGTGCCCACCCGCGCGCTTGCGCAGTTGTTGCGCGATGAATGGGATGCGCAGATGGAGGTCATCGACCCCACGATCATGCCGGTGTCCCGTCACGTGAATACCGCCATCGATGGCATTGCCAGCGATCCGCAAGCGGTCTTCGAGGACATCCTGCGCTTTTCGTCCAGCGATCTTCTTTGCTATCGGGCAGGGGAGCCGCAGGCACTGGTCGCGCGTCAATCGGAGCATTGGGACCCCATCATCGACTGGGCGGCCAATACGCTGGGAGCGCGGTTCATTCTGGTCGAAGGCGTGATGCACCAGGAACAGCCGCGTGAGGCGACCGCTGCCTTTGCTGTTACTTTGAGGAAATACGATACGCCAATCGAGCTGGCGGCGCTTCACACCATGACGACACTGACCGGCTCTGCCATTCTGGCGCTTGCACTGGCTGAAGGCGAACGCACTGTGGAAGAGGTCTGGGCGCTCGCGCATCTGGATGAAAACTGGACGGCTGAGCAGTGGGGCGAAGACGAGGACGCGCAAATCCGAACCGCGAAACGCTTTATCGACATGCGCGCGGCATTCGATGTCCTGCGTGCGGCAAGATCGGGTAAAGCCTGACGTTTTAACGGTTTTCTAACCGTAAATGGTGATGATGGATGCAGAGCCTGACGTAGGGGGAGGCATCTGTCATGCATCACTCGTTGAAGCGTCTTTGCATCCTTTTACCGATATCGCTTGCGCTCATGTCCTTCAGGCTCGAGCCCGAAGCGCTCGATGTCGACCGGCTGCTCTATGATGTCCGTGGTGCCTTCCTCGCGGCTAGACCCGACATTTCCGCCGAGTTGATGCAATCGATCCATTACGAGATCTCCAACGCCATCTCATCCACCAACCGGGACAAAACGCGTCCCCGTGTGGTGCTGACCATTCGTCTTCTCAACGTCAACAAAGCCTCGCTCATGTTCGGAGAACGGGCATCGGCCCGTGTCGTCGTGCGCGCTGCGGCCGTGCAGACGGGGGAGGTGGTTGCCGAATCGAAGTTCACCGCGACCATTATCGGCATCGACAAGTCGTCCATCGAACGGGAGCTTGCCCACGGCATTGCCGAACGCGTCATCACCGAGTTTCGCCTGAACCACCCGTCTGCTGTCACGACAGCCTTGTTTCCGAGCCGTTTTTAATTCACCGTCACATTCTTTAGGTAGGCAGTTGTTGCGTGACTGACGGAGGATATGGTGAAGTTCATTGGCACAATCGGTTTGGCTCTTACGGTCCTCATGCCCTTCACTCTTCGCGCAGATGAAAACCGCATCGACAGAATAAGACCGGACGCGCCGCTTCTTGCGCCCTATGGCACCTATCCCGTCGGCGTGCGCAGCCTCAAGGTCGCCAATCCGGGTCAGGTCGATGTCGTCAAGATCGAGCCCGGCAAGGAGCCGCCTCGTTACGACCGTCCGCTACAGCTGGAGGTGTGGTATCCAACCGACAATGCCGATGGCGGCGGTGCCTATAACGTGCTACTGCGCGACGGCAAGACGGAGGTCTCGATCGGTGGACGCGCGAAACGCGACGCAGAGCCCCGCAAGGCCAATGGCGAAACTTTCCCGCTCATCATCATCTCACATGGTTATCCCGGTAACCGCTTTTTGATGAGCCCCCTGGCGGAAAACCTTGCCAGCAAGGGATATGTCGTCGCCTCCATTGATCACACCGACAGCACCTATGACGACATGGGCGCGTTCGGCAGCACGCTGGTCAACCGTCCGCTCGACCAGCGTTTCGTTTTGGAGGAAATCGCAAGACTGTCTACCGACAAAAGCAGCTTTCTGTCGGGTCTGGTCGATGTGACAAATACTGGATTGATCGGCTATTCCATGGGCGGATATGGTGCCGTGGTGACCGCAGGTGCCGGTGTTTCGGAAAAAGCCGTCAGTGCAGACTGGAGCGCCAAAGAGCGCGCCCTTGCGGTCCATCAGGCGGGGTCGAAAGAGCATCAGGAGCTCTTCGATCCTCGCTTCAAAGCCATCATCGCCATCGCGCCCTGGGGCATGCAGCGTGGCATGTGGGATGACAAGGGATTGTCTGAAATCAAAGTCCCGATCTTCTTCATGGCTGGTAGCGCCGATGACGTCTCGGATTATCAAAAAGGCATCCGCAAGATTTTCGAAGGCAAGATGCCGGTCGACCGCTACCTTCTGACCTTCGCTGACGCCAATCACAATGCCGCAGCCACGATGCCAGCCCCGGCCGAAAGCTGGGCGATGAACGAGACCCTCGGCTTTGCACCCTTTGAGCACTATGCCGACCCCGTATGGGACACGGTGCGCATGAACAACATCGCCCAGCACTTCGCCACCGCCTGGTTCGACCTCAAGCTCAAGAAAGATGAGACCAAATCGCGTTATCTCGATCTCGTCGAGCAATCCGACGAGGGCGTGTGGGCCGCCAATAAGGATGGCAGTCTGAAACCCGAACACACCTATTGGACTGGTTTTGCCAATCGCACTGCCAAAGGTTTGCGACTGGAACATCGCAAACCCGATTGATACCTCAACCCATTTAGGTGATCAGCCGAGGCGTTCGGCGTGCCACTTCAGGTGATCATCCATGAAGGTGGAGATGAAGTAATAGGAGTGGTCGTAGCGCTCGTGCATGCGCAGCGTTAGGTCGATCTCCGTGCCTTTGGTTGCCTCCTCGAACAGCCATGGGCGGAGGCCTGTTTCGAGAAAATTGTCCGCCTTGCCCTGATCGATCAGGAATTCCGGAAAACGCGCACCGTCTTCCACCAGCGCACAGGCATCGTACTGACGCCACGTCGCCTTGTCTTCGCCGAGATATTTCTCGAGCGCAGGTGCCGACCAATCGGCTGACGAGGGTGCGACGATGGGCGCGAAGGCCGAGCAGCTCTTGAAGCGGTCGGGGTTCTTCAAAGCTATGGTCATGGCGCCATGCCCACCCATGGAGTGTCCAAAGATGCCTTGGCGGCTCATATCCACGCGGAACTGCTGCGAGACGAGGGCAGGGAGCTCCTGAGTGATGTAGCTATACATCTGGTAGTGATCAGCCCACGGCTTTTCGGTCGCATCGAGATAAAAGCCGGCGCCCTTGCCCATCTGCCAGTTGGTAAATTCATCTGCGACCTCGTTGCCGCGTGGGCTGGTATCGGGGCAAACGACGATCAAGCCGAGCTCCGACGCCATGCGCCTATACTCACCCTTATCCATCACATTGGCATGGGTGCAAGTGAGGCCGGACAGGTACCAGACAACCGGGCAGGGCTCCTGGATCGCTTTTGGCGGCACGTAGACGGCAAATGTCATCTCGCAGTTGGTGACATCGGAATCATGAGCGAAAACGCCTTGCATGCCGCCGAATGCGGTGTTTTGAGAGATGATTTTCATGGATATGTCCTGTCTTTGATAAAGGATCAGCCCGCGAGCGATACGGCTGCATTGACGGCGGCGGCCACCAGCACCGTGTTGAAGAAGAACGACACGATGGAGTGCAAAAGCACGACCTTTCGCATCGATGTCGTCGTGACCGCGACATCCGATGTCTGTGCCGTCATGCCGATGACGATGGAGAAATAGAGAAATTCGTAGATACTGGGCTCTTTGGTCTGTGGAAAATCCATGCCGCCATGCGTCTGCTGTTTGGCCGTGGCTTTTGTCGGGCGCCAGAACACATGGGCATAATGCATCGCGGTCATCGTGTGGATCGTCAACCAGCCGAAAACAACGGATAGAAAAGCCAAAGAGAGCGACCAGACCGTTTCACCACTCGTGTGATTGAGTGCGCTGAACAGAGACACGACTGCTACACCTACAGCCAGGAATGTGATGGCGATGATAACGATGGCGGGCAGGTCGTCGCTATCGGCATGTGCTTTCAAATGCGCGGCGGTGAGGCGAGGGAGCCGGAAAAGGACAATCACCAGATATGTCAGGAAGAAGACGATAGCCGCACCCTCGACCGCCAGAGACGGCGAGACGAGGAGAGACCCGATCAGCACCAATGCGGCCAACACGATCGCAATCAGGAAGGGACGATGGCGGTAGAAATTACTGACCCGAGGCTGGGTGGGTTTCATGATGGCACTCCGATGCATCGCCTATCTTTTGACGCGACGGCAAAGGCGGTCAAGCGTTTCCAGAAAGTTGGACCGGTCACGTGGAGAGAATGCCGCATTGTAGCCCTTGCTTTCCCCGGTCTCGCGCAAATGCGCACCAAGATCGCGCATCGCGGTGGCCATGCCGATATTGGTCTTGTCGAAGACGCGGCCCGTCGGTCCGGTGACCTGCGCACCATTGGCAACGCAGCGTCCTGCCAGGGGCACATCAGCCGTGATAACGATATCGTCTTCGGCCGCACGCTCAGCAATCCAGTCATCGGCCGCATCGAAGGAACTCGAGACGATCACATTCTTGACCATGGGATCCCGAGACGGCCGCAAGCCGGAATTGGCAACAAACGTCACTTCCAGCCTATGCCGCTCCGCAACCTTCAAAATCTCCGCCTTCACAGGGCAGGCATCGGCATCAACATAAATCTGCGGCATGGTTCTCTTCTGGGTCAGGACTATCGATGTCTTTTAAAAGTGCGTCAGGGGATTCCCAAGAAGTTTTTCGCTGGTATTGCGCGGCAGCGTCAAAAAGATGTGGTGACGGTGAGGGAGAGTCATCGCATCGTCATGCCCATGCTGAATATGACAGTGTCCGGAAGGGTACGATATCAGCGAGGCATCCATGTTGATCATTTTTGGCGGATTGCCCGGCTCTGGAAAAAGCACCATAGCCCAAGCCTTGGCTGCGCGCCTGCAAGCGACCTATATGCGAGTGGACACGATCGAACAAGCCATACGATCATCCAATTCAATGACGGCTGGCGCTGATGTCGGGTCGGCGGGATATGTCGCACTTTATCGGATAGCGGCAGACAACCTCGAACTTGGCCAGACCGTCATTGCTGATACAGTCAATCGCATCGAAATCACCCGTGCTGCATTCAGGAAAACGGCGACCGACGCCCAGCGAGCGTTCCTCGAAATAGAGATCAGCTGCTCCGACCCCGAACTGCATCAGCACCGAGCCGAAACCCGGCAATCGACCATTGAGGGACACATATCACCAACGTGGAAAGACATCCAAGCGCGCACATTCGAACCGTGGAATGCCGACCTGCGTATCGATACCGCTGTGTTGTCGGTTGAGGAGAGCGTCGCCAGAATAATGGACGTCATTCGAGACAGATCTGGTGCCGTTGAGTGAGTGCCAGGAGTGTGTGAATGCAATCAGCAATGTCAAAGCTGATTAGAGATGCGACGCCGCCGGCCCGTTAGAAATGCGACACTTGCGGCCTTCTTGTTTCGACAATCAGCCCCCGACCGGACCGGCTGGCCCGGGTTGCAAGGGTAGGGAGGGGGCGGGTGACGGAACACACCTTCGGCTTTAGCTTCCTCAGTCCTCACGACTGCATTGCGCCAACAGTGGACATTGCGGCGGCTACAAAATTCCATATCCTGCGACGTATCGAAAATCGGGGCAACAAGTCTTGCCGAGATTAGGATTTCTGCGAACGCGTCGCCATCCATTCGGCCATCATAGCGCTGCTATCTGCGGCAAATCGATCTTCAAGCACTTTGGATTGCACGATACGATCTGCACGGAAATGACGATAATCCCCCCGAAGCTCGCACCATGCGGCGATTAACGTAACATCGACATAATAGACCGTGGCGACAGGCCAGATTGTGCGTTGTGATCGGCGCTGTTGCTCGTCGATGTAGCTGATGCTGATCTTGCGGCATGTGCGGATTGCATTGCGCACGTCGAGCAGCTCGATCCCCTCCGGTCGGACTGCATCCCCTTCCGAAACATAGAACCGGGGAGACGCCAGGTAGGAGCGCAGTTCCTTGGGAACGGTATGCTGTAGCTTATTCAGGACGCTCTCGGCCGCTTCCTGCAGTTTCGGATCACGAATGCGTTGCACGAGATTGGCACCGACAGTGATTGCCTCGATTTCTTCCATTGTGAACATCATAGTTGGTAAATCGAACCCTTTGCGCAGGAAATAACCGAGTCCAGGCTCACCCTCGATAGGAATCCGACGTGCTTGCAAGGTCGCGATGTCGCGATAGATGGTCCGAGGCGTCACTTCGAGTTTTTGCGCGAGCGCGGCGGCTGTAGTGGGCTGTGTTGTTCCGCGCAGCGCCTGAATAATATCGAAAAGACGATCGGCACGGCGCATGAGCAGCCTTCCAAACACTACTGACAAAACGGTGTCAGTAGTATGGGATTACAAGGCTCCCGATGCAAGGAGGCGACAATGCAAGACGATCACAATAAATGGCTTGGTACGCTGCTGATTGTAGGCTCTGCGATCGCCTACAGCCTGTCCGGATATTTCACTCGGCTCATCACGCTCGACGTGTGGACGGTTCTGTTCTGGCGAGGAATTTTTGGGGGGCTGTTCATCGGCGCTTATGTGGTCTGGCGGTATCGGCAAGACTTATCGCGAACGGTCCTAGCCATTGGGATGCCCGGCTTCTGGGTCATGGTCCTATCTACGGTTGCCACGGTTTGCTTCATCAATGCCTTGCGCCTGGCTCCGGTGGCAGACGTGATGACAATACATGCCGCAATTCCCTTCATGACCGCCGTACTCGCCCTTGTGTTCTTAGGCGAGCGGGAAGACTGGACGACATGGTCGGCAAGTTTCATGGCGCTGATCGGCGTTATGATCATCGTCAACCCGCAAGCGTCAGGCGGCCATCTGGCAGGTTACGCCTTCGCGACCACGATGGCGCTATCCTATGCCGCAATGATGGTCATCATCCGCAAGAGTCGACATGTTTCCATGCTCCCGGCAGCCTCCCTGTCCGCCTTTCTTTGTGCATTCGTGGTGCTGCCATTCGCTCAACCCATGCGGGTAACGGCCGCTGTCATGTTAGGCCTCGTGCTGTTTGGAACCGTTCAGTTCGGTCTGCGTCTGCTGTTGGTGACGGTCGGAACCCGGCTGATTTCGGCCACTCGCTCTGCCTTGGTAGGCAGCTTGGAAAACCCGCTTGCGCCGTTTTGGGTCTGGATAGCTTTCGGGGAAATTCCCGCATGGGCCACATGGGTCGGCGGCAGCCTGGTCATGGGATCGGTGATGTTCGAAGTTCTGACGAAATCAAGGCGGCGGCAAAAGAGTGGCTACGCCCTGGCTCAAAGCTAGGCTATTGTCGTAAATTTTTCCGACATTTGCAGCGCCACGAAGTCAGGATATTCAAGACCATTTGTCCGACGGCGGATGACCGCTTGGGCCCAAATGCAGCCTTGGCGGCAATGCGCCAATTGAGGAAATTGCGATCGATGAGTACCAGCAGCGCCGCTGCATGACTTTTCGACTGCAATAGGTTAGGGGAAAGCTGTGCCTCCGAGAAACGTTCCTGGTGATCTATCGCTGGTAATCGATCCCCAGCCATCACTTGAAACTTGAAAGTCCGCTACATGGATAACAGTCGATCGACCGCCAAAGCGGCAGTATGGATCCACGAAGATCATTTTCTGGATGCTCATAATCCAATCGATCATCGGCCTCGTTCCGGCACTGAACGTGTGGCTTTGGCCTTCGGCTTCAACATGGCCCTGGATATTCCTGTTCGCATTTGCTGGTTCATTTGCCCACTTTTGCATGGCGAAGGCCTTGGCCCATGCAGACGCCACAGTTGTGATGCCTATGGACTATCTGCGAGTGCCATTATCCGCTGTACTCGGGTATTTCTTGTATGCCGAGGCGATAGACGGCTTCACAGCAGTCGGCGCGGGTTTGATCCTGTTTGGTAATCTGTTCAACCTGCGACGACCTAACGCCGAGAAAATTGCATCCATACCGAGTTGATGGTTGAGAAATGCTGCGAAGTAAAGATCATCGCGGAAATGCCGACGCTTGTTCCCGATCTGAGTGGATCGCATACCATTCCTGACGCTCCTGACCGAAGTCAGGCTGAACATCGTCGCATCCTTGCTCCCAACGTTGACATTGACCAGCGTCGTCATGCGAGGAGAGTGTCGCATTTCTATCCGGCCCAAGTGTCGCATTACTAAATGGGCGTCACAAGCATGTGGCAGAGGAATTGAAATGTCCGCCGCTGTGCAAAGTAGAAATGTCCAAATAAGGCGTCTCGGCTATTCAGGCATGCCACACTGACACCGCGGATCAGCCCCCGACCGAACCGGCTCTCCGGTTGCAGGGAGAGGGCGGGTGCGGGTGATGAAACACTCTTTCGGCTGAGCTCTGAAACTCTTCACTCCGCCGCTTGCTGCTGCGACAACGCTTTCCGTCGCCGCGCAATCACGGCCGGATCGTTCGTGAAGTCTTTCCGACGACCGGGTCCACGAGCGCGTTTGATGTAGCCATTTTTATCGCTGCTGCTTTTCACCTCAGGCGCGGGGCGCTCGTCCTGACGCTCTTTGATATACGCCAGGACATCACCGAGCCTTTTATTCTCGGTGATCGCCGCATGCGTGACCCGCTGATCCTTGTCGAATACCGTATAGGGCAGGGAGTACCCTCTCCAGCGCAAGTCCAGTCGATCATCCGCATAGGCATAGGTCTCAACATATTTACCAACAAGGCCGCGCGTGACGTCCGTCTCCTCTAGCATGATGCGTTTGCGCTCATAGGAGAATGTCAGCTGTGATCCAACATAACGCTGTTCACGCTTGCAAAGGATATCGGATAACCGATCCGGTGCGAGATTCACCGGTCGGTGCAGGTCATCAGATCGGGCAGGGACGACCGCAAATCGTGCGTTATAATCGTCCATGAAGTCAGGCAAAAATGCATTACCGGCGTCCATCGTGTCGATGCCAGCCAATCGCAACTCCTTGACCAGCCGATCCTGCAATGTTCGGTTCATCCGTTCCACACGGCCCTTCGCCTGGCTTGAATTTGCACAGAGAATCTCGATATTTAACTCACACAGCGCCCGCCCGAACTGGGTCATTCCCTGGCCACCTTTGGCGTCCTTCTTTGCCACCCGGAACACCGAATGCTTGTCGGAATAGAAGGCAATCGGCGCGCCGTGACGCTTGAGATAAAGCGCCAGCGCCTCGAAGTAGGTGAAGGCGCTCTCGGAACGCACAAAACGCAGCTGCATCAACCGGCCGGTCGCGTCGTCGACGAACACCAGCAAAGAACACGCTGGCCCGCGATCCTCAAACCAACGGTGCTCAGAACCATCAATCTGCACCAGCTCGCCATAGGCCTCACGTCGAAGTCGCGGCTGGTGAAACGTCCGCCGCTGCTTGCGCGACAACCAAAGTCCAGCATCGACCATCCAGTTGCGAACCGTCTCACGCGAAACCTGCAGGCCATCACGCTCGGCAAGCTTCTCGGTCGCCAGGGTCGGTCCGAAATCCGCATAACTCTCCCGAACGAGCGCCACAGCGTAGTCGCGAATACCATCATTGATCCGGTTGTTCGACGGTCGACCAATGGCCTTGTGGCGGATCGACGCCGCACCACCAGTTCGGATCCGATCCAGCAGCCGGCGAACCTGACGCTCACTCAGGGCAAGTACATGTGCCGCTGATACCATCGTCATTCGACCGGCTATGATTTTCGACAAAACCTCGATCCGCCGCAAATCGCGCTCGCTCATCGTAATCAGTCCCATCTGCAATCTCCCAGGTGTCAATCAGACCCGGGGAGTGTGACATTCCAACTTTGCAGAAACAGGACACTTTAACTTTGCGGCTACACACAAAGATCGCATAAGATATATTATGGAACTTTTTGATATCGGTGGAGTGGCAGATGGCTAAGCTTATTCTTCTATTTGGAACACCAGAAACCATTTGATTTCATCATGATAACGACATGGCTTCCACCACTATCATATCTCTCCCGATGCCTCTCTGCGTCTGATGTCCAGTTCTTCGCTGTAACGCCGCAATGTGTGGCTTTCGGTGAGAAGTCCGATGGGTCTGTTTTCGATCTTGTCGTTGACGACGGCCAGTGCTTCGCTTTGTGTTGTGTCGAACAAGGCTGCGGCCTGACGGGCGTTCATGGTTGGGAGAAGCACGTCGGTCTTGTAGCGCAGATAAGTTTCGAGGCTGATCTTTTCGGCGTCGCGTTCCATCGGGTCGGCGTAGATTTCGGCGACCAGAACGATGCCGGCGTAGCGGCCGTCGTCGTGGATCATGATGACCCGTTGCGTCGAGCCCAGCGGGAATGTTTCCTTGAAGGCTGGCAGGCCCATGCTGACCTTTGCGGTGCGCACATCGGCACGCATGATCTTGCCTACCGTTAGGTCGCGGATCCAGCCGATGTCGTGGGCGCTGCGAATGCTTTCGCCTCTAAGGTGGAAGCGCCATGTGGCGAAGGAATAGCCGAAGGTCGTTCGCACCACCAGCGACGTGGTGATAACGGCAGCCAACACCAGCACCGTGATCTGGAAGTCGCCGGTCAGTTCCAGAGCCAGAAATGTCATCGTCAAAGGTCCGCCGATGATGGCGGCGGCAAAGGCACTCATGCCGATGACGGCGTAGACGATGGGTTGTGTGTCTCCGTAACCGATATAAGGCGCGCAAATGGCGAAGATCTTGCCGATCAGCGAGCCCATGAACAGCGAGGCGAAAAATAGGCCACCACGGAAGCTGGAACCGATGGAAATCGCGCTGGCTGCGGCTTTGAGGAGGAAAATTCCGATCAGTCCGGCGAGCGTCATATTGGCATCGAGGTTGAGATGCAGCGCACCGTGTCCGCTGGACAGTACCTGTGGCGAGATTAGCGCCAAAGCACCAACTGCTATGCCACCGATTGCCGGTCGCAGCCACAGTGGAACTTTGCTTTTCCGAGCGGTTTCCTCGATGAAGGACACGGTTTGCATCAGCACGATGCCGATGCCCGCGCAAACTGCCCCCAGAAAAATCGCTGGTACGTAGTCCGGCGGTGTGACTTCGCTGAAGCCGAAAATATCGATGCTAAGGCCGTGTTGGGATAAAAGCCCGGCGATGATCGTCGCGACAAGCGCCGAGACGATGAGAGGTGCGAGCGTCACAATGGTGTAGCTGCCAATGATGAGTTCGATGGCGTAGAAGGCGCCGGTCAAGGGTGCATTGAAGGCCGCGGCAATGGCGCCTGCGGCACCACAGCCCACGAGGATACGCATATCCCCTCGCCGCATTTTCAGATTGATACCGAGCTTGGACGCAATGCCGCTGGCGACCTGGGTATAGCCGGCTTCCAGGCCGACGGACGCGCCGAAGCCATTGGAAATGATGTTCTGAACACAAACGATCAGACTGTCGGTGAGAGACAGGCGTCCGCCATGCAAGGCATTGGCCTCGATGGGGTCGATCATCGGCTTTTTGCGGGTTTTTGAAATAACCAGTATGACGGCACCCAGCAAAATGCCACCCATCAACGGACCGGCCAACACGATCCAGCTGGAAAGATCACTGCTGCTGAGCCGTTCGACGCCGAAGATGAGAACATGCATCTGTGTCGCGACGGCACCGATCAGAACCACAAAAAGACCAGCGGCTGCGCCGACAAAGATCGCCAGCACGACAAGGGCAAGTTCGCCACGACGAAACACGGCGCGCAACCGCGTCGAACGCAGGTTGTCGAAAAAGCTTGCTAGACTGGGTGCGCTGAAGGGCTTGGTCGACATGATATTCCCCTTGGCATCCTCGTTTCGCTGACTAGGCCTGTGTCGCGAACTCGATTTCAAATTGCATCTGGTCGTAGCCCGGCTCGATATGGTCAGGCGTCTCTCGCATGACGATGTTATAATCGAGCGGTGTGTGCATATGCGTCAGCACCGCACGTTTTGGCTCAAGCGTCTTAATCCAAGCCAGCGATTGTTCCAGGGACAGATGGCTGGGATGATATTTGTATTGCAGCGTATCGATGATCAGCACGTCGAGACCGCCAAGCTTGGTCACTGTCTCGACAGGGAAGTCACTGACATCAGTACAATAGGCCACATCGCCGATACGAAAGCCGAGGGAATGGGTGTCGCCATGTTGCTGCATATGCGGCTGGAAAGGGATGGTTCCGCCTGCCCCGCTGATAGCCATTTCCGCATTCATATCCCTGATGAGATGGGCCTCGACAATGGGCGGATAGCTGCTGCCCGGTGGCGTCTCAAGGCAGTAGGGAAAGCCGTCTCGAATGCGCTGCATTGTAATAGCGTCGGCATAGATGGGAATGCGCTGGCGGCTCGAAATGAAAAAGCCGCGCAGATCATCGATCCCGTGCAGGTGGTCGGCATGCGCGTGTGTGTAGAGCACGGCGTCGATGTGCTCCACTTTGGCGGCAATCAGTTGCGCGCGCAAATCCGGGCCGGTGTCGATGACGACGGTCGTCACGCCGCCGTCAGGCGCGTATTGCTGCACCATGAAGGCAGCGCGGGTGCGTTGATTCCTGGGGTTATCAGGATTGCAGGCACCCCAATCACCGTTTATGCGCGGCACGCCAGGCGATGAGCCGCAACCGAGTATCGTGAACCGACGCCGAAAGCCTGCCACAGCCTACACCTTCGTCATTTTCGAAAAGCAGCGAAACGCGTTTTCGGTGGTTACCTCAGCCATCCGCTCATAGGAAATACCATGAACCTCGGCCAAAACTTCCGCCGTGTTGACCACGTAGGACGGCTCGTTGCGCTTGCCGCGCCAGCGCTTTGGCGCCAGATAAGGTGCGTCGGTTTCCACCAGCAGCCGGTCCAGTGGAACGGTCGCTGCGATATCCCTGATATCCTGCGATTTCGGGAAGGTCAGAATGCCGGAGAAGGAGACGTAGCCGCCAAGCTCCACACCGGCATTCGCCAGTTCCTGACCGGCTGAGAAGCAGTGCAGAATGAAAGGAAAAGCACCCTTCCCGCTTTCTTCACGCAATATCGCGATCATGTCGTCATCGGCGCTGCGGCTATGGATGACCAGAGGCAGCTTCGTGATACGCGCAGCTTCTATGTGGCGTCGCAGGCCGGTTTTCTGATCTTCCGGCTTTTGCGTATCGTAAAAATAGTCCAGACCCGCCTCGCCTATGGCCACGATCTTCTTGTGGCTGTTGGCCAGCCGCACTAGATCGTCTGTCATAATGTCGAGTTCTTCGTCGGCATTGTTGGGATGCGTGCCGACCGAGCAGAAGACTGAGGGATATTTCTCCGCGATCTTCAGCAGTTCCGGCAGGCGCGCGACGCGGGTGGAGATCGTCACCATCTGGCTGACGCCGAATGCATGAGCGCGCGCGATGATATCGTCGCGCTCCGCATCGAAATCGGCAAAATCCAGATGGCAATGGGTATCGATTAGCATCGGCTTCAAGCCTCTGGCGCCACATAACGCGGGAAGACCGGCTTCGGCGCTTCGAGCGGTGTGCCGGGAACGAGACGACCGCCCTCACCCAAGGCTGCGAAATCACGTTTGTCCGCAGGTGCGGCAACGAGATCGAGCAGCTTTTCGCAGGAACCCGGCATGAACGGTTGAAGCAGAATGCCAATCTGGCGAACCACTTCTGCCGTTACATAAAGAACAGTGCCCATGCGCTCGGGATCGGTCTTTTTCAACGCCCAAGGCTCCTGTCCCGCAAAATAGCGGTCAGTTTCAGAAACGACAGCGATGATCGCGGCAAGCGCCTTGTGGATCATCTGCTTGCCCATTTCGTCGCGGCATGTCGCGTGTAGCGCATCAGCGGCAGCAAGCATGGCCTTGTCTTCTTCAGTAAAGGCACCAGGTGTCGGAATCTGACCATCGCAATTCTTGACGATCATGGATAGCGAGCGGCTGGCAAGGTTGCCAATTCCATTCGCCAGATCGGCATTGATGCGTGTCGCGATGCCGTCTTCGCTATAGCTACCATCCTGTCCGAAGGAGACTTCGCGCAGGAAGAAGTAACGCACCTGATCCAGCCCGAAATGGTTCACCAGATCGACGGGATCGACCACGTTGCCGACCGACTTCGACATCTTCTCACCCTTGTTGAGCAGGAAGCCGTGCGCATAGACACGCTTGGGCAGCGGCAGGCCAGCACTCATCAGGAACGCAGGCCAGTAGACCGCGTGGAAACGAATGATGTCCTTGCCGATAATATGCACGTCCGCAGGCCAGTATTTGGCACGTGGGCCGTCCTTGTCTTCGATGTAGCCGGTTGCGGTGATATAGTTGGTCAGCGCATCGACCCACACATACATGACGTGCTTGGGATCATTGGGAACTTTCACACCCCAGTCGAATGTGGTGCGCGAAACCGACAGGTCGTTCAGGCCGGATTTTACGAAGGACATGATTTCATTGCGGCGTTCGGCAGGACCGATGAAGTCGGGGTTGTCTTCGTAGAGCTTCAGCAGCTTGTCTTGATATTCAGACAGCTTGAAGAAATAGCTTTCTTCCTCGACCCACTCGACAGGTGCACCTTGTGGACCATAGCGAACACCATCAGCACGCACTTCCGTTTCGTCTTCGGCGAAATACGCCTCGTCACGCACGGAATACCAGCCGGCATAGCTGTCCTTATAGATGTCGCCATTGGCCTCCATCAGGTTCCAGATGTTGCGCGACGTCTCGTGGTGACGGTCTTCCGTGGTGCGGATGAAATCGTCATTGGAGGCGTTGAGCAGCTTGCCCATGGCGCGGAACTGGTCGGAATTGCGCTGCGCCAGTTCTTCCGGCGTAATGCCTTCGGCGCGCGCGGTCTGCTGCATTTTCTGGCCGTGTTCGTCCGTGCCGGTCAAAAAGAAGACGTCCTTACCATCCAGACGCTGAAAACGCGCCATGGCATCCGTTGCGATCAGCTCATAGGCGTGGCCGATATGCGGCTTGCCGTTAGGATAGGAAATCGCTGTTGTGATGTAGAAAGGTGTCTTGTCTGTCATGACGCTCGATCGGCTTTACGGTCTGTTTTTGAGATAGACCGCTCTTAGCCTATTGTTCGCACAAGCGAAAGCAAAAGCCGTACAAAATGTACGGACTGTCAAACCGCGCGCATGTCTTCCAGAATGGACAGCACCATTTGTTTCTTGTCCAGATTATAGGCCTGGGCAATAGTGATGCGTTCCGAAAGCGAAGACGACAGGCGTGCATGACGCTCGGCCGCATTGATGTCGCCCGCCATGGCCGTCGCCCTCGCCCGCTCCATCAAGGCTTCGGTTGCATGCTCCATAAAGAAACCAAGAACGATGTCGCCGTCCTTTTGCGCCAGCACGTCGGCCAGCTTGTGCATCTGCTTGCGCGCCGAAGGCCCGGTCGCAGCCATGACTTCGCTGAAGACATCAACAATATCTGAGCCGCCATAATTGAGTAGCTTGAGCGCCTGCGACACGCTGCCCTTGGAGGCCTCCAGAAGCATATCCCGCTTGTCCGCAGAGATCGATAGGCCCAGATTTTGCAGCGCCTGTTCCATGTCCTGGGTCTGCAAAGGCAGCAGGTGAAGCGGCATGCAGCGTGATCGAATGGTCGGCAATAGCTTGCCCGGCGCATGCGAAAGCACGAGGAACATCGCCCGTTTCGGCGGCTCCTCCAGTATCTTCAAAATTGCGTTGGCGGCATTGCGGTTGAGATCGTCAGCAGGATCGATGATGACGATGCGCCAATTGCCGGTGCCAGACGTCTGCGAGAAGAAGTGCCCGGCCCTGCGCACCTCATCCACGGTGATCGCCGATTTGACCTTGCCAGTCTTCTCGTCAACCGGGCGCGTTAGATGCAGCAGATTGTGCGATGCGCCGGACGATATCTGGCGGCTGACAATAGAGGCTGGGTCAGGATCTGCAATGGCGTCCGGCGCGAGCAACGGGTCTGGATGAGACAGGACGTGGTTGGCGAAACGGAAGGCCAAAGTTGCCTTGCCGATACCCTCAGGCCCCTCGATGAGAATGGCGTGGTGGCCTTTGCCTGACCGGTAGGATTGCGCCAGGAACTGCTCCGCCTCGCCATGGCCAAATAGTTTCGTGTTTTCCTGCGGCGGAATTGCGCCGTCCAGAACGCCCTGAACGTCGCTCATTGCGCAACGTCCGTTTTGGTCTTGATCTTTTCAAGAAGTTGCTCGACCAGCGAGAGCACGTCTTCCGTGACCTTTGCCTGCGGTTGATCGGCATTGACAGTGCGGCAGCGCCGCGGCTCGTTGAGCGCGATATCGAGATAGGCCTCGCGGCGCTTCTCATGGGTCTCGAGCTCTTCTTTCTCGAAACGGTCCGGCGTTGCGCCTTCGTCTGCCCTCTTGCGCGCACGGGCCAAGCCTGCGGCAGCTGGAATATCGAAGATCAATGTCAAATCCGGCATGGTGCCATCGATGGCGATGCGCTGTAGCGTTTCAATGAATTCGGGTTCCAGATTGCCCGTCGCTCCCTGATAGACGCGCGACGAATCCAGAAAACGGTCGCATAGCACGACGGCACCCTTTTCCAATGCTGGACGTATGACTTCCTCGACATGGTCGTTGCGCGCGGCGGCAAACAGCATGGCTTCCATGCGCACACCAAAAGGTTCTGCCGCACCCGATAGCAGCACATGCCGTACGGCTTCAGCACCCGGCGAACCGCCCGGCTCACGCGTCACCACCACCTCAAACCCACGCTCGCGCAGGGTTTCAGCCAGAATTCTGATCTGCGTGGATTTTCCAGCGCCCTCGCCGCCTTCAAAGCTGATGAACAATCCTGTCTTTTCGGGCAATGTCTCTTCCTGATCCTGAAGCCTATTTTTTCTTCTTAGACCATATCCTCGGTATGGGAAACTGCTCTAACGCATTGAATACCCATGCCGCACCGTCGAAGCGCTCGCCGCCTACGCCTGGTCGACACGAAGGGACGATGTCGCGGATGCGATGGCTGGCACAGTGGACGGAAACCAACCGATTCGCTGCCCGTTCTGCTACCGCAGCGCGACAACATGCCCCCAACCGTCCGTCTCCGATACGAACTAATATAAACCTTTACGTGTTTTTTGTCGCATTATCGCCATCTGTATGCGATTTTATTCGCGTGAGGCTATTTGGAGGATTTTCGATGCTTGGAAGTCTTAAAAGTGCATTCTCAGCAAAACCTTTGAATTTCAAGGACAATGGCAAGGTATCGGCAACTGCCAGTGCCAAAGGCAAATATGATAAAAAGGATGCACCGCTTTCGGTGACAGATATTGTGGCGACCTGTCTGGACGTCGCGTTCGGCACGGCCAATGGCGGCAGCAACACCGGTTACGCAGCATTGGGGCAAAGTGTTTCCGAAGCTGGTCGCAAGGGTTACCAAGCACGCGGCAATGCCGGAATTTCTGTTCCGCCCAACCCCTATGTCGTCGCTCATGGCCACAGCAGTGGAGACGTGACCAGCGAAAGCCCTGTCACACTTAAATATATGCAGCGCCGTCGTTATAAGGAGATCGGCGGCCAAGCGGTTTCGATTTCCGGTTCCGTTTCGATAGCGGCAGCAATGGGCGCCTTGCCGATTAATGTCATCTCTCTCACCAAGCAGGTTAACTCCACCGTATCGACCGTCAGTCATCTGACGCAGCTGAAATTACTGGCAAACAGAGTGGACGCTGCACACCATGGCTCGGCAGAAGGCGTGACGCTGTCGAATCTCATCGCCGAAGTCATCAAGATGAAGGCTCACAAATCCGGGATACAGGGCGCAAAAATGGCGACGGCTGCCGTGCCTGTTCTGGGCGAGATCGTCACCGCCTCTGTGAATGCGGGCATCAATGGTGCCGCTTCGGCTGTCAAAACCTTCGACAAGGCTTTTCATGCCAAGTCATGCGCTCGGCTTGCCCTTGAAATTCATTGGCTCGCCTATCAGGAGCAATTTTCCGCCTATTGCAGGGCACGACGGTTGAACCCGGATGACTTCCTCGTTCGCGACGATTATCTCGCCCGCTCCCGGCCACCGCGCTTGAAAGGCATGAATCTGCGACAAGCAAACGAGGCGCTGCGGACAGCCGAAAAGCCGCCACGGCTGACCGGCATGGGATTGTCGCAAGCAAGGCAGGCTCTCGAAGAACATTGTCCTCCAGCGGCCCGCTTGCCCTCGTCTGAATTGAGGGCCCTGGTCAAAGAGGCGCGGAACAGTTTCTACTTTAACCGGAGTGCCGGTCCCGCGACCGAGCTGTTCAGTGAGATATTCAAGAGGAGATCCGTCTTGGCCGTACTCGGTTCATATGATGTCGGTGCCTTGATCATGGAGCCCGGTGGCTGGGTAGCGCTCACGGACAAGATTGCCTCCCTTTGACCGTCGCCCTATATTTACAGCCAGAAAAACAGCAACTCTTTCAGCGCGCCGGCTGCATTCTGAGTGAGTGAACCCTCGGCCACCGCAGCCGTGGTGTAAAGCGGCACTTCGCGTAGCAGCTTTTCGCCGGAATAAATCTTCAGCGTCGCGGCATTGTGGCCTGCCTCAAGAGGCGCATTCAACGGCCAGTTATAGACGATGCGTCCCGACAGGCGATCGGGATTGTCGAGTGGTACCAGCACGCTCACCGGCTCATGCACGGTAAGGTCTATGGCGCTTGTCGCGCCACCGTAAACGCCGATATTGCCAACGGTCTCGTCCTTTTGAAACAAATTGCGTTTCTGGAACGCCGTGAGCCCCCACTCCACCACGCGGCGGGCCTCTTCCTGGCGGGTCTTGTCATCTGGCATGCCTGCAAGCGTCAGATAGATGCGGCGGCCGTCACGTTCTGCAGAAACGACAGCTGAAAAGCCGTGCCCCTCGGCAAAACCGAGCCCCAGCCCATCGATACCGTTTCCGAGAAGGGAATTCTTGTTGCGCTGAAAAATGCGGTTCCATTCGAAGTCCGGTTTGCCGAACAGGGCGTAGCGATCCGAATAGCTGTCATGAATATGCTTTGCCAGCACAACCATGTCCCGTGCGGTCGTCTTACTGATCTTATCTGGCAAGCCGGTGGAATTGGCAAAGGAGCTGCCCGTCAGGCCCAGCGCGCCTGCACGCTCCGTCATTCGTTTGGCAAAGGCCTCATCCGATCCAGCCATGCCTTCGGCAATTACAAGGCAGCCGTCATTGGCGTTCTGCACGATGATGCCGGTCAGAAGATCGTTGATGCTGACGGAGGATTTGAGTGCTGCAAACATGGTGGAGGCACGAGACGGCGCGCCACCTGTGCGCCAGGCATATTCCGAGACCGGATAGGCGGTATCAGCACTCACCTGCCCTTTCACGAGCGCGTCCATCACCACGTCGACCGTCATCAATTTGGCGAGTGATGCCGGTGCAAACTGCGTGTTTTCGTTGATGGCAAGCAGAACGGTGCCTGTCTCGGCATCGATCATATAGGCTTGCTGTGCCTTCACTGCCAACGAGCCGGATTGCGCCTGCACTGTACAGGCGCTTGCCCCAAACAGTGCCGCTGAGACAAAAAGCGTCCGGATATATCGGTTGAATATGTCGCGCATCAAAACGCCAGCCCGCCGTCTGTTTTATTGACAATGCCTGCGTCGCGTCATGATCGACCATGTGACAGCCGCTCGTGGGAGGCACTTGCGGAATCATGTGCAGGTTTGGGGAGTATGCGCGAGACGGACCCAAAGGGCAAAGATCAGCGACCCCTGCCCTGTCTGTTTTTCACGAAATCGAGAATGGATTGCTCGTTCAGGCCGCCTTTGGCGACGAGAACCTTGTCGAAGGCGCTGGCCGCTTTGGAGACCGGTGCTGACTCTTCCGAGTAGGCTGATGCGAACCGGCCGGATGGTGTTGGCGCACGCAGGAAGTTGCCTTCAGGCCGCTCATGCAGAACCGGGCCGAATTCAGGCAGCACGACAAATTGGTCGCCGCCCTGCCCCATGACGGGCGCAGGACCGTTGACGAGTGGCATCGCTTGAAGTGCGGGGCTCTTCTTCGAGCCGACCAACGCCGTCTGTGCGGAGCCGCCATAGGCAGGGCTGTTTGGGATCGGAAGATTTGACGAAGACGCCGAGGCCACCATCACGCCACTGGCGATTTGTCCTTCAGGATTGATACCAGGACCACGCGCGCCCTTCGGCACATAGGACGCCATCAGATACGGCATGTCGTGGCCATCGAGCGGCGCGCGTCCAACATATTGAACACGAACATTGGCCGTGCCCGTCGCCTTCATATCCAGGAGATCTGCGGTCTTGCTGGAAACGTCGATCAGACGACCCTCGTGGAACGGGCCACGGTCGTTGACGCGAACGACGACGGAGGAGCCATTGTTCAAATTGGTGACGCGAGCATAGCTGGGCAGCGGAAAGGTCGGGTGCGCAGCAGACAGGTGTTCCTTGTCATAGGCTTCGCCATTGGCCGTCAGGCGGCCATGAAATGCGGAGCCATACCAGGATGCGAGACCTGACTTGTCATAGTTCTGCTCTTCCTTGGGGAAGTAACGGCGCCCTTTGACGGTATAGGCATTGCCGACCAGAAAACGCCCACCACCCTTGGGGACATTAGCCCCCTCGGCGACACGGGGACTGGCTTTGACGCCATATTCGGATTCGGAAAAATATTCCTTGCTGCGTTTCGGCTTCGGTTTGGTTTCAGACGTGGTTGAACAGGATGCGGTCGCCGCGCACAGAACGGCAATGCCGAGCCACTTCGCGCTCACACCGACTTTCATAACAGCAGATTTCAAATCCATGCCCCGTATGACTATGGGCCGCCTCCGCAGCAACCCCTCTATACCTCGATCATCACGCCCTCTGACATCGAAGCACCTAACAGGCGCCTAATCTTGCCCGCAACATGGCGAAATTGCGAACGTCGAATACGTTTTAGGTAAAATTGTAACGAACGTGGTTAGCCAAGGGTTAACACACCGCAGGCTCATCGGACGCTAAAATGCCTGCTGCGACGGATTGACGGCATGACGCAAACCGATATAAAGCCTCGCATATCACGGATGGGTGTCCGAGTGGTTTAAGGAACCGGTCTTGAAAACCGGCGTGCGTGAGAGCGTACCGTGGGTTCGAATCCCACCCCATCTGCCATATGATCTGTCGTGCACAGGCGACCGTCCGTATCCAGCAAACATCTCGAAATCATCAAATCCTTGTCATTTCGCAGTATTCGGATTTTGCTGAAATGCAAAAACGTTTGAGACTCGTTGTCATCCCTTTATAAGGTCTGAGAAATGGCGATTCTTTAAGGGTTTTGGGATGTGGATTGAAGTGACAGCGGTGAACAACAACCAGAAATTTGCCATCAACTTTGATCATGTCATGCAGATATCGCCGCTCGCGCAAGGCACGCTGATCCTTCGGGGTGGAAACGAACGCGTGCATGTCATGGAGAGCTACGACTATATCGTCGCGCGTCTCCACGCGGCCGCTGCGAAATAGTCAGATACCCGCGAAAACGGCCGCTAGGGCAACGGCGGCCGGTAGCGCCTGGATGAACAGGATTTTCCTGTGGGCAGTGACGGCGCCGAAAATGCCAGCGATTAGAATGCAGACGAGGAAGAACGTCGAGATCGTTCTGTTAGCTTGCCCGTGCATCAACCCGAACGCCAAACCTGCCGCCAGAAACCCGTTATAGAGGCCCTGATTTGCGGCGAGCGTTTTGGTAGATTGCGCGAATTCGGGTGAAAGTCTGAAAGCTTTGCGTCCTGCCGGTTTCGTCCAGAGCGCCATTTGCAAAATCATGATGTAGCAATGCAAAAGAGCAATCAGCCCGATGAATATATTGGCAATCAATTCCGTCCTCCCAAAGCACCCATACGGATGCTGAGTGAAGGACGAAAAATGGCTGAAAGCAATATTGCTTATGGCTTCAGCAGGACTTTTCCAGCCTTGCCAGGTGCGAGCGAGGCTTTGACAGCGTCTGATATATCGCCGAGATCATAGATGCCTTCCACCGGTAGGCGGATAGTTCCCTTGGCGACATGCTCGATCAACTCGCCAATCAAACGACGGCGATCATCAGCGGGCATGGTGCCGATGACGGTGCTGCCCCAGAAGCCCTTGATCGTCAGCTGTTTGAAAATGACTGGGCCGGAGGAGATTTGCATCGGCTCCCCCGTCATCGATCCGAAGGAGACCAGAAGGCCTTCATTGCCCAGAAGTTCGGCGATGTCGTTGCTGGCCTTGCCGCCAATCGAATCGACACCCGCCCGGATTGGCGCGTCCTGCGTCAGCTTGCGAACCTCGTCTTTCCAGCCGTCCTCGGCTGTCGAGATGCCGTTGACGATGCCGAGTTCGGCAAGCTCTTCGACACCGGCTTGACGACGAACGAGATTGATCACATGGATGCCTCGTGCCTGTGCCAGCATTGCGACCGCCTTGCCAACTGCACCGTTTGCGGTGTTTTGAACAATCCATTCACCCGGCTTGACGCCGAGAAATTCGAGCAATGTCATGGCGCTGAAGGGCATGGCGATCAGTTGAGCGGCGGCTTCATCGGAGATCGCATCGGGTACGGGAACGACACCCGCGGCGGGCGACAGGAAATATTCGGCCCATGCGCCGTGGACACCGGCTGCCGTCACGCGGTTTCCCAAAAGAGAGGGATCTGCGCCCTCCCCCAATGCGTCGACGATCCCGACGGCCTCGCTGCCGCCAATTGCGCCTGGCAATGGCGGCTTGTAGCCGTAGCTGCCACGCACGGTCCAAAGGTCGTGATTGTGGATGGGCGATAACAGCATGCGAATGCGCAGCTGTCCTTTTCCCGGTTCAGGAACAGGCGCATCCTTCAGCTGAAGCACATCTTGTGGTTCGCCAAAAATATCGTGTGTTGCGCTGCGCATGGTGTCGTCCTCGTAATGCTATGACATGTGGTCATAGGGTTTCGAAACAATGCGGCATTGCTATGGAGTGTGGCCAAACCACTTCTAAGGCGCAGAAACAACAAAGCCGGCCAAATGGCCGGCTCCGAGGTCAATCGACACGTCGGGAGTTACTGGCAGACGCGCATGCTTTCCATGTGCCAGCCGCCGTCATAGGCGTTGCGAACCTGACGATCTTCAAACCAGCAACGTGGCGGCGGTGGTGGTGGCGGCTCGACATAACGGGGGCCGCTGTCGCGGGCGAGAGCGCCGCCAATCAGACCACCGAGAACACCGGCGGCAATACCACCGGCAATGACCCGGCCATTATCATGATCGCGGTGTCTGCGGGGTGGATCACGGTAAGGCGGTGGCGGCGGTCCGCGGCGGTCATAGCGGTAAGGGCCGTCATAATATTGCGCCGACGCAGGCTGGACGCTGGTCAGAACCGCGCCGCTGGCAATCACTGCTGCTAGTGTGGTGAGAAGAAATTTCTTCATGATGGTGTCTCCAATTGAGATGAACCTAGGCAGGCTCGCATCTCAGAACGCGGCTAAATTGGCATGAGATTGATGAACAAGTCCTGAATGCGCGACATGCAAACCGTTCATAAACATTTCCAACGCATTTACGTAACGGCGTACCGTAAGCCAGCACAGTGACCTTTCCCGCAGCAGTATATATCGCTATCGCTGATTTGCTTCCTCCACGGGAGGAGCTCCCAAGTCCTGAAAGCCAATCAGGCAAACTTTAGCCCCGCCTTTTGGTGGGGCCTTTTTTTTAACGGGACGTCTGACGGTTGAGATAATAGGGGCATTGCCCTAATTCAGCAGCCTTAACGGCTGTAAGAGGGCGCAGGCAGCGATATTGGGTTAGGGTTCATATCGATCCAAGTGACCGCCAGTTCGTTCAAGCGGAAGGTATCGCCGTATTTGCGCTTTACCTGACTGATGATGTTCTTCGCCTCTTTATAGAGAGGGTCTGGCAAGGCATTGCCTGAGCCTAGATGAACCAGCAGGCAATCTGCCATGGCCTTGAACTCGCTATCCCAGTTTATCCCGCCATTGCCATCAATTTCCCTGGAAATTCGGCCCGAAATGCGAACGACCTCTCCCTGCACGGTACTGGCGGCACCACTCGACGGTACCAGTATTTCCCAATATTGCTGGTGCCTCTCTTGCCATGTCGCTGCGTTTGCGACAATTCGGGATACGCCATCATGCATCTGACGGTGTGGAACGGGTGGTACATCGAATAATTCGTACAGACGGTTGAGCGCGTCACTTGTCTCACTACGACTTTCGGTGTCAAAACCCTGACGATGGAACTCGAAGTTCTCTCCGATACGCCGCACGAAGTCGCGCATCTGCTGAGACATTTTCTCTTCATGGCTCTGTTTTCGTCCCAAAAGACGCGCCAACGAAGCTACAATCCCAGTCGGCTTGCGAGGCTGGGCCGCGATCAAGAGTTCAGCAATGCGTGTCGTCCGAGAAATCGTCGCATTGGTGCACAGTTGTAATGCATAGGCCAAAGGGGTGAGCCCACGTTTGTTTGTCGCGTCGATGATGGCCCCATGCTCAATGAGAGCACGCGTGGTGTCGACATTTCCGACGGCGGCAGCCTTGTGCAGTGGTGTGTTGTCCTGCTTGTCGCGACTGTTCACATCTGCACCCAGCTCGAGAAGAATATTCACCCTCCCTTGCCAATGCCCGGCGCGGGCATGCAATGGCGTTTCGCCATATTGGTCACGCGCCGAAATATCTGCGCCGTTTTCAACAAGCCATCGCGCGACATCATCCGGCAACGCATTGAATGTGAGAGCAGTCCGCTTCGCGTACCCATGGTACGCGTTCACGTCCCGCGTCTTTAAAACGTCTCTGATTTCGTCTGGACTGCATTTTTGCAGCAAATCCTCGAAATCCTTTGGAAGTGTTTTCTTCTTGGGCTTCGGCATTCAGGCAATCTCCTGTTCGCGCTTGCGCTCGCAGCGACAGGCGCTCTCGTCGATAATGACGTTATTATCGATCAAGCGTACTAAACAGGTCGCAACTGCACTATCTCAGACTGAAGAATATCCTCTATGAAGACGACATCGCTCAAGGGCTTTGCCCGATTTTTCCCCGAGCGACCAACCTGCCCCGCCAACGTTGCGGGGCTTTTTTGTTTGCGCTGGCAGCGTTATCGCAACGGTGTCAATGTCGGCACGGCGATGTCGAGCCTCGGTCCTACCCGTTCATCGCGCGGATGCTCGTTGAGCAAATCTTTGAACAGCTCGATAATCTCTGCTGGTGTGGTGTGCGAAAACTCGTTAAAGAGCTCGGTCGCGCGGTTCCAGGAATAAATTGCCACAAGCGTCAGGATGAGAAGAAACAGCCAAGGCCAGAGCGGCTTTTTGCGGGGCGGTCTGTTTTCGACATTGGGATCAGGTGTCATTGGGCGGCCCTCTGCGTAGAAGCGTTATCGGCGGCTCTGCCGCGGCTCTCCACCTGGGGCATAGGCGACTTTTTGCTGGAAGCGGAAAATATTGCCGCATTGGGCGCAGCGTATCATGTATTCGGCCGGATTGACCGAAGGACGCTCGGTGCGAAAGCCAGCCGGCATCTCGTCGATGCGAAAATCGACATTGGCGTTCCGCTTCTCGTCTTGCTCGGATGCTTCGGCAAAGCCGCTATGTCCGCATTTGGAGCATTCGAGTTTGCGGGAATATCGATCGCGAGAAGCCATGGTCCATCCTTCGTTTGGCGACAGGTAGCAATCGACACCCGCCAGTTCAATACATATCGCCAGCCAATCCTGCGCTTTACACCACGCAATGACACCGCGTGTGTGCCGAATGGCAGAACCGCGTGTGTCGATTTCGGTCAATCACGGCATTTTATCGGCTTCAGATACCATTCATAAACCACTTGGTAACGCCATCACTCTAAGGTTGGGAGTTGAAAAGTCTGGCGGGGCGTGTCGGACGGAAAAATGTGGCATGCGATTAAAGAGTTTAACCGTGTTGAAAAAACTATCTGAGGCACTAAAGCGCGCGGCAGGCGCTACGTCTTTCGTGAAAGTTTTCATGTTTGCGATGGCTATGGCGACGGCAACGACTGCCACCATCCAGGTCGCGAAAGCTGACCCGAAATTTGCTGGTATCGTCATTGACGCCAAGACGGGCAAGGTTCTCTACAGTGAAGACCCGGATGGCTTGCGCTATCCAGCGTCGCTCACCAAGATGATGACCCTGTACCTGACATTCGAAGCGTTGAATTCGGGACGAATCACATTGGATTCGAAGGTCCCGGTCTCCGCTAACGCGGCAAAAGAGCCTCCTTCCAAGCTCGGCGTGCGTGCTGGCGGTACTGTAACGGTCGAGCAGGCCATCATGGCGCTGGTCACCCGTTCAGCTAACGATATCGCGACCGCTCTGGGCGAATATATCGGCGGCAATGAGGAGCGTTTCGGTCGCATCATGACGGCGAAAGCCCGTGCGCTGGGCATGACACGCACGACATATCGCAATGCTCACGGTTTGCCGAACACGGCGCAGATGACGACGGCTCGCGACCAGGCCCGTCTCAGCATCGCGCTGCGTCAGCATTTTCCGCAATATTACGGTTACTTCAACACCCGCAGCTTCACTTTCGGCAAGCAGGTCATCGGCAATCATAACCGCCTCGTTGGTACGGTTCGTGGCGTAGACGGCATCAAAACCGGTTACACCCGCGCCGCCGGCAGCAATCTGGCAACGTCCGCACAGCTTGATGGCCGCTCTATTGTTGCCGTCGTTCTCGGCGGACGCTCCAGCGCTGCTCGTGATGCGACCATGCGCAAACTCGTAGCTGAATATCTCCCGAAGGCATCGCGTGGCGCCAACAGCAATCTCATTGCTGCATCGGCTTCCGCACCGATTGAAGAGCCGCAAGCCGTTGTTGCTGCAACATCGTCTGCTGGCGGCTTGCCAAGCGATGGTCCTGTTCCCCAGGCCCGTTATGCTGACGAAGCACCGATGTCTGCCTTTGCGCCGACGCAGGCCAATGCAGCCGTCAAAGCGATGGATGTGGTCACACGTCCGAAGGTTCAGGCGCGCGCCGTTCCGCCCGTCAACATGAAGCCGGATCGCTCGCTGGTGACCAACTCCACCAAGGTCGATAACATCGTGACGGCGTCAACAACACCTGCGCCTTCCCTTAATGGCGATGGTGGTTGGGTCATCCAGATTGGCGCGTCTCCGGACGAAGGTTCCGCACGCAACTTGCTTCAGGCTGCACAGGATAAGGGTGGCGTCTTGCTTCGCTCGGCAAAGCCCTTCACGGTCGCCTTCAGCAAGGATGGCGCCCAGATGTACCGTGCGCGTTTTGGTGGTTTCGGCGGCCAGAACGATGCGGTCAATGCATGCAACGCTTTGAAAAAGAAAGGCATCAGCTGCTGGGCTTCTCTCCAGTAAGCAAATGACGTTTCAGGGGCCGGTCATGGGCATGAAAATACAGATAACCGGTTCCACTCCTCGAATTGTATTGTGTAACGAGGCTTTCCAGATGGCGATCAACGAAAACTATTCGGACATTGCAGCAGGTAAAGGCAGACAGCAAAGTCTTTCCGTGCTGCACCCAATCCACGAAGCGGCAATGAGAATTGCCGATCTCGGCTTGAACAAATCGCGACACAAAACCCGCGATCTGGTCAATCTTCTTCTGTGCCACGGTGCTCGCGCCTGGCGCAGCAACCAGCCGGAAGCAAAGATCCATCTTCACATTTCTTCCCGCTCGGGCCGTGGCGCAATCCATATGCGTCTGCGCTGACAGCTGGACGAACAGACAGCGAAAAGCCCTGCGAAACATCGGTTTCGCAGGGCTTTTTGTTTTCAACATAGACACGATAAAAGCGGCGGGTGAAGATCACTCGCCGCTTTTCGTCTAGGGGTTTTTAGGCTTCGGCCTCAGGCGTGGCACCAACATCAGGCTCGGTGCCCGTGATGTCAGCGTCACCCTCAAGCGCTTCGATGTCTTCGTCGCCTTCCGGCTCGTTGATGCGCTCGACGGACACGACCTTTTCGTCCTTCGCAGTGGAGAAGATCGTCACGCCCTTGGTGGCCCGGCTTGCGAAGCGAATGCCGTTGACGGGAACGCGGATCAGCTGGCCACCATCGGAGACGAGCATGATCTGGTCGGTATCTTCCACCGGGAAGGCAGCGACGAGTTCGCCGATTTCAGCAGTTTTCGAGGTATCGGTTGCGCGAATACCCTTGCCGCCGCGACCCGAAGTGCGGAAGTCATAGGACGACGAACGCTTGCCAAAGCCCTTTTCAGAAACGGTGAGCACGAACTGTTCCTGTGATTTGAGGAACTGATAACGCTCGTCGGTCAGATGACCTTCTTCCGTCACCTCTTCGCCAACGAGTGCTACGTCTTCAATCTCGGTCTCACCCGTCAACGCGCGACGTTCAGCAGCGGCACGCTTGAGGTAAGCGGCACGCTCCCAGGGCTCGGCATTCACATGGCTGACAATGGTCATCGAGATGATGCGGTCGCCCTCGCCCATGTTGATGCCACGAACGCCGACCGAATTGCGGCCTGCGAAAACGCGGACATCGTCAACGGGGAAGCGAATGCATTGGCCGAGTGCCGTCGTCAGCAGAACGTCGTCGCCTGCCACTTCACCAAGAGCATCCGGGCCTGTGCAGGTCTCGACGGAGAGGATTTCATCGCCTTCTTCGTCCAGCTTCATTGCGATCTTGCCGTTGCGGTTGACCTGAACGAAGTCCGACAGCTTGTTACGGCGAACCGTTCCACGCGTTGTCGAGAACATCACGTCCAGTGTGTCCCACGTCGTCTCGTCTTCCGGCAAAGGCATGATGGTGGTGATGCGCTCGCCAGCTTCCAGCGGCAGCATGTTGATCAGGGCCTTGCCCTTGGACTGTGGGGTGCCGATCGGCAGGCGCCAGACCTTTTCCTTGTAGACGATGCCGCGCGAGGAGAAGAACAGAACCGGCGTGTGCGTGTTGGCCACGAACAGGCGGTTCACGAAATCCGCATCGCGTGTGGCCATGCCGGAGCGGCCCTTGCCGCCACGACGCTGCGCCTTGTAGGTCGTCAGCGGTACGCGCTTGATGTAACCCAGATGCGACACGGTCACGACCATGTCTTCGCGGGCGATGAGATCCTCATCGTCCATATCCGGGCCGCCTTCCATGATCTGGCTGCGGCGTGGTGTACCGAATTCGTCGCGAACGGCTGCAAGCTCGTCTTTGACGATCTGCTGGATACGAATGCGCGATGACAGAATGTCGAGATATTCGCTGATTTCAGCGCCGATCTTGTTCAATTCGTCGCTGATTTCGTCGCGACCAAGAGCCGTCAGACGGGCCAGACGCAGTTCGAGGATCGCGCGGGCCTGCTCTTCCGAGAGATTGTAGGTCAGGTCTTCGTTGATGCGGTGGCGTGGATCGTCGATCAGAAGGATCAGGCTTTCCACATCCGATGCCGGCCAGCGGCGCGTCATCAACTGCTCGCGTGCCGTTGCCGGATCTGGCGCCTGGCGAATGACACGGATGACTTCATCGATATTGGCGACCGCAATCGCCAGACCTACCAACACATGCGCGCGGTCACGCGCCTTGCGCAGCAGGTATTTCGTGCGGCGGCTGACGACCTCTTCGCGGAAGGACACGAAGGCGCGCAGCATATCCAGCAGCGTCATCTGCTCCGGCTTGCCGCCGTTCAGTGCCACCATGTTGCAGCCGAAGGACGTCTGCAAAGGTGTATAACGGTAAAGCTGGTTCAGAATGACTTCGGCATTGGCATCGCGCTTCAGCTCGATCACCACGCGGTAGCCCTGACGGTCGGACTCGTCGCGAAGGTCGGAAATGCCCTCTACGCGCTTGTCCTTGACCAGTTCGGCCATCTTTTCAATCATCGTCGACTTGTTCACCTGGAAGGGAACTTCGGTGATGATGATCTGCTCGCGGTCGCCGCGCATTGGCTCGATCGTGGCACGACCGCGCATGATCACGGAGCCGCGGCCTGTCTCATAGGCCGAACGGATGCCGGAACGACCGAGAATGAAGGCGCCCGTCGGGAAGTCGGGACCGGGAATGATTTCCATCATTTCGGGCAATTCGATTTCCGGATTGTCGATCAGCGCGATGGAGCCATTGATGACTTCGGTCAGATTGTGCGGCGGAATGTTAGTCGCCATGCCGACGGCGATGCCGCCTGCGCCATTGACGAGAAGGTTGGGGAATTTGGCAGGAACCACGACCGGCTCCGTCATGGTGCCATCGTAGTTGTCTCTGAAGTCGACCGTTTCCTTGTCGAGATCGTCGAGCAGAGCGTGTGCGACCTTCTCGAGGCGGCACTCGGTATAACGCTGGGCAGCCGGCGGGTCGCCATCGATGGAGCCAAAATTGCCCTGACCATCGATCAGCGGCATGCGCAGCGACCAGTCCTGGGCCATACGGGCCAACGCGTCGTAAATCGCCGAGTCGCCGTGCGGATGGTATTTACCCATCACGTCACCGGTCACGCGGGCGGACTTGACGTATTTCTTGTTCCAGTCGAGGCCGAGCTCGTTCATGCCATAAAGAATACGACGATGGACCGGCTTCAACCCGTCACGAACGTCCGGAAGTGCGCGGCTCACGATAACGCTCATGGCGTAATCGAGATACGACCGCTGCATTTCCTCCATGATGGAAATCGGCTCAATGCCTGGCGGAAGCTTTCCGCCGCCTGGGGGGCTCTGGTCAGTCAAATCGGATCACATTCTATGTTAAGAATCGGATGGATTTTTATAGCGGAAACAGCGCTAAGGCGCCAATTTCTAGCGCCGTTATGAACAGTCTTTTGCGTCATTTGCAAGACGTTGCACAGTTTTCTCCCCGCTATAGAGGAAAAGGCGGGCGTCAGGGTTTCAAACACATGCAGACTTACCTACCATTGCGCAATAATCGATCCTGAAACGGGCGGCACGCCTTCAATCGACAGGGCGCCAGACGGGGACAGAATGGCAACCACGGAACTTCTCATCAACGCGCTAACGACGATGCTCGTCACGCTCGATCCCCCCGGCCTGGCGCCGGTGTTTCTGGCGCTGACGGCAGGTATGACACGCATGCAGCGCCATCAAGTCGCTCTTCGCGGCTCGATCATCGCCTTCGGCATTCTGGCGATGTTTGCGCTATTCGGATCGTCTGTTCTGGAGTTGCTTGGCATCTCGCTGGGAGCCTTCCGCATTTCTGGCGGCCTGCTGTTGTTCTGGATTTCCTTCGAGATGATTTTCGAGAAGCGGCAGGAGCGCAAGGAGAAGACTTCGGAAGTGGCCATTACGCTGGATCACATCCAGAACATCGCCGTCTTTCCCTTGGCGCTTCCGCTGATCGCCGGGCCGGGCGCGATTTCGGCGACGGTGCTGATTTCCGGCTCCATGACGACCACCGTCGACAAGATCATCTTCATTCTGATCCTGGCCTTCAGCCTACTCCTGGTCTTCGCCATCCTGCTCGCAGCCGACCGACTGGACCGCTTCCTCGGCAACACCGGCCGCGCCATCCTCACCCGCCTGCTGGGCGTGCTTCTGGCTGCGCTTTCGGTTCAGTTCGTGGTGGATGGCGTGAAGTCGGTGATTTTGTCGTGATCGAATGCACCAAATGTGAGGCGCTATAGCCAGATGGATGATAACGATGAGACATAGATTACTTGCCCGTCTAAAAAGCCTCCTCTCATCCAAGACAAAAGCTGACGCTTCACTTGCGAAGCAAGCTGGGGGTCTTCACCTCCCTGCTGGTACTGACCAGTTGAGGATTGATAGCGACGACAGGTTAACCGGTTATATACCCTTGGGCTTTGTGCCGTTCGCAGCACACCAACTGGGCAATGGCGATTATTTCGGATTTTACTGGCCGGTCGGCCGTGAAAACTGCGATCCTCTCATTGCCGAAACCAGCCATGACGATGGACTGATCGAGCCACGCTTCAGCAACTTGACCTCGTTTTTACGCAAAACCGACGGAATTGACCGCGAAGAATGGATAGAGCAGCCGACATTCGAGGATGATCCGGATTCACCTCTAAATTGTTTTCTTAAAGCGCGGGAATCGATTGGGCAAAAGGCCTTTGATCATGCGCTCGAACAACTCGAAAAAGCTGTACGCACACTGCCGGAATACACATATGCGTTGGCCACACTGGCCGGACAGTATCAAAGGTTAGGACGTAACGAGGATGCTTGCCGCGTCGCAGTTCAGATGATTATCTCGCCGCCAAGCTTCGGTTATAGTGGAACTGTCACCAATATTGCGAGATGGTTTTCGCGCCTGGACACCTGCCCTCAGGACCTGACCAATGACCCGATCTGGAAAGGCCGCGCCCACCTTGCGTCCATTCCAACTGGTGGCACGAAAGACAGCCCGGCATATGCGGTACTGCGCGAAGCGATTGATACTTACGAAAAACGAGGTGATATCGTTCGTGCGCTCACGTTGATGCAGACGTATTCCGACTTCATGAACAGCGAAACCCAATCATTTCAGGAGCGACAGAACTACGACTTCGCAAAACATCGAGCCGTACAAAGAGAACTTAGCTGGAAATTGCCGGATGGACCCCGATTTCTGCTGTGATCACCGAATCTCATGTGTGTTTATGGTACGATAGTACGCTCTTTTCTAGAGAGGATAAGCGCAATATCGGAACCCATCTGCCATACGGTAAGCACTCCTAGACATATCGAAGTTTATCGTTTCGCCTTCAAAATCCGCTTCCAGATCGTTCCGCCCAAGTAGCGGTTAAATACTAAAAAGTAAGCGACGATCAGGGCGAAAAGGACAAGTGCTGGCATGCCCTGTAGGTTAAATCCGCCTTCAGTTCGACCACCTGACACAAGTGCTATGAGATATCCGAAAACCCAGAAAGCTGTGAAAAAATCCAGTACGGCTGCAAGAACGATGCGCCAGGTCGATGGCTGGCTCGTCGGTGTCGTCGTCTCACTCATGATACCTCCAAATGATCCTTTAAAAATCAGAACGGAATGTCGTCATCCATATCGTTGTTGAAGTTGCCAGCTGGCTGGCCGCCGCGGGATGCGCCACCGCGAGACGAGGACGATGGCTGGTCGTTGCCGCCGCCGTAGTTTCCACCGCCGCCACCGAAATCGTCTCCGCCACGGCTTCCACCGCCGCCGCCTTCACCACGGCCGTCCAACATGGTCAGCGTCGAGTTGAAGCCTTGCAGCACGATTTCCGTAGAATAACGGTCGTTGCCGGTCTGGTCCTGCCACTTGCGGGTCTGAAGCGCGCCTTCGATATAGAGCTTGGCACCCTTTTTCACGTACTGCTCGATGACCTTGCAAAGACCTTCGTTGAAGACCACCACAGAGTGCCATTCGGTCTTTTCTTTTCTCTCACCAGAGGTGCGGTCACGCCAGCTCTCGGATGTCGCGATGCGAAGATTTGCAATGGGGCGACCGTCCTGCGTGCGGCGAATTTCCGGATCAGCGCCGACGTTTCCGAGCAAAATTACCTTGTTTACGCTGCCAGCCATCTTTTCATCCTGTCTGCCAACCGTCATGGCCAGCATCTATCCTGTTCAAAATCTCAGACGCACCATAGACCATCGTTTGGCACCATGGGCACCGGATGGAACGACAATCCACAAGGAATGTTATCTCGCCTGCCACACGCTTGCCAAGCGTTCTTATTTTGTTCTATTAAGGCGGCTCAACTGAGTCAAGTGGACCGAAAAGCGTATATGAAAAGTTTAATATACCTCGACACGCCGTTTCCCGTCATTACATAAGTACCGACGCCTCCCAACGAGTAATCCCGAGCCTTCTCATGAGTGAATTAAAGACGATTTCGATCCGTGGTGCCCGCGAGCATAATCTCAAGGGCATCGATCTGGATTTGCCACGCAACAAGCTGATCGTCATGACCGGGCTGTCGGGCTCCGGCAAATCCTCGCTCGCTTTCGATACGATCTATGCGGAAGGACAGCGGCGTTACGTCGAGAGCCTCTCGGCCTATGCGCGCCAGTTCTTGGAAATGATGCAGAAGCCGGATGTGGATCAGATCGAAGGCCTGTCGCCTGCGATTTCCATCGAGCAAAAGACGACGTCGCGCAACCCGCGCTCGACGGTCGGAACTGTCACCGAAATCTATGACTATATGCGCCTGCTGTTTGCGCGCGTCGGCGTTCCCTACTCGCCAGCGACCGGCCTACCGATCGAAAGCCAGACGATCAGCCAGATGGTGGACCGCATCCTCGCCTTCGAGGAAGGAACGCGTCTCTATATTCTCGCGCCGATGATCAGAGGTCGTAAGGGCGAATATAAAAAAGAGCTGGCCGAGCTGATGAAGAAGGGCTTCCAGCGCGTGAAGGTGGACGGCCAGTTCTACGAAATTGCCGATGTTCCTGCGCTCGACAAGAAGTACAAGCACGATATCGATGTCGTCGTGGACCGCGCCGTGGTTCGGCCTGATATGGCGGCGCGTCTGGCAGACAGTCTCGAGACCTGTTTGAAACTTGCGGACGGCCTGGCTGTTGCCGAATTTGCTGACAAGCCTCTGCCGCCGGAAGAAACGTCGGCGGGTGGTTCAGCGAACAAGTCACTCAACGAGACCCATGAACGGGTACTTTTCTCGGAAAAGTTTGCCTGCCCCGTATCGGGCTTCACGATCTCCGAGATCGAACCGCGCTTGTTTTCCTTCAACAATCCCTTCGGTGCCTGCCCCACCTGCGATGGCCTCGGCTCGCAGCAGAAGGTTGATATCGCGCTCATCGTGCCGGAGCCTGCCCGCACGCTGAAGGACGGCGCCGTGGCGCCATGGGCCAAGTCGTCATCGCCATACTATAACCAGACGCTGGAAGCGCTCGGCAAAGCGTTCGGCTTCAAGCTGTCCAGCCGCTGGAACGAGCTGTCAGACGCTGCGAAGAAAGCCATTCTGCAAGGCACCGACGATAAGATCGAATTCCAGTATCAGGATGGCGCGCGTTCCTACAAGACGGTCAAAAATTTCGAAGGTATCGTCCCCAATCTTGAGCGCCGCTGGAAAGAAACCGACAGTGCCTGGGCGCGTGAGGAAATCGAACGCTATATGTCGGCAGCGCCCTGCCCGGCCTGCGCCGGATATCGCCTGAAGCCGGAAGCGCTGGCGGTCAAGATCAACAAGAAGCACATCGGTCAAGTGACGGAGATGTCGATCAAGGTCGCGCGCGACTGGTTCGAAGTGCTGCCTGAATCGCTCAACGCCAAGCAGAACGAAATTGCCGTTCGTATTCTCAAGGAAATCCGCGAGCGCCTTCGGTTTTTGAACGATGTCGGGCTGGATTATCTAAGCCTGTCGCGCAATTCCGGTACCTTGTCGGGTGGCGAGAGCCAGCGTATTCGCCTGGCATCGCAGATCGGTTCAGGCTTGACCGGCGTTCTCTATGTTCTGGACGAACCCTCCATCGGCTTGCACCAGCGCGACAATGCCCGTCTTCTGGACACGCTGAAGCATCTGCGCGATATCGGCAATACCGTGATCGTGGTTGAACATGATGAAGATGCCATCATGACTGCCGATTATGTTGTCGATATTGGCCCTGCCGCCGGTATTCACGGCGGTGAAGTGATTGCAGAGGGCACACCGCAGGAGGTCATGGCAAACCCGAAGTCGCTGACGGGTAAATACCTGTCCGGCGAATTGGGTGTGGCCGTTCCGGCAGAACGCCGCAAGCCGAAAAAAGGCAAAGAGATCAAGGTCATCGGCGCGCGCGGCAACAATCTCAAAAACGTCACCGCATCGGTTCCGCTCGGCGTTTTCACCGCAGTCACAGGCGTTTCCGGCGGTGGCAAGTCCACCTTCCTCATCGAAACGCTGTACAAGTCTGCGGCGCGCCGCGTCATGGGCGCGCGTGAAATCCCGGCGGATCATGATCGCATTGATGGCTTCGAATTCATCGACAAGGTCATCGATATCGACCAGTCGCCGATTGGCCGCACCCCACGGTCCAACCCAGCCACCTATACCGGTGCGTTCACGCCGATCCGTGACTGGTTCTCCGGCCTGCCAGAAGCCAAGGCGCGTGGATATGCGCCCGGTCGCTTTTCCTTCAACGTCAAGGGTGGTCGCTGCGAAGCCTGCCAGGGCGATGGCGTCATCAAGATCGAGATGCACTTCCTGCCGGACGTCTACGTCACCTGCGATGTCTGCCACGGCAAACGCTACAATCGCGAAACACTGGATGTGACCTTCAAGAGCAAGTCGATTGCCGATGTGCTGGATATGACTGTCGAAGAAGGGGTTGAGTTCTTCTCGGCAGTTCCGGCTGTGCGGGACAAGCTGCAGTCCCTATTCGATGTCGGCCTCGGCTACATCAAGGTGGGTCAGCAGGCGAACACCCTTTCCGGTGGTGAAGCGCAGCGCGTAAAGCTTGCTAAGGAGCTGTCAAAACGCTCGACAGGTCGCACGCTCTATATTCTCGACGAACCGACGACCGGCCTGCACTTCCACGACGTCAACAAGTTGCTGGAAATGCTGCATGAGCTGGTCAATCAGGGCAATTCCGTCGTCGTGATCGAGCACAATCTCGAGGTCATCAAGACGGCAGACTGGGTGATCGATATCGGTCCCGAAGGCGGCACGGGCGGCGGCGAAATCGTCGCGACCGGCACGCCGGAGCAGATCGTCAAGGAAAAGCGCTCTTACACCGGCCACTTCCTGAAGGAACTACTGGAGCGCCGCCCCGAGAAGAAAATACAAGCGGCCGAATAAGCACGTAGGGAGGGATAGAACGATGAGCAAAAAAGGCACGATCCGCACCGGCATTGGCGGCTGGACCTTCGAGCCATGGGAAGGTACGTTTTATCCCGACAAGCTGGTGAAAAGACGCCAGTTGGAACATGCCAGCCGTCAGCTGACCGCCATCGAAGTCAATGGCACGTATTACGGCAGCCAGAAACCGGAGACCTTTGCCAAATGGGCATCCGAGGTACCGGATGGTTTCATCTTTTCGCTGAAAGCGAGCCGTTATGTGACCAATCGAAAGGTACTCGCCGAAGCCGGTGACTCGATGACGAAGTTTCTGACACAAGGCTTGACGGAGCTTGGCGACCATCTTGGGCCCATACTCTGGCAATTCGCGCCGACCAAAACGTTCGATCCGGATGATTTCGCAGCCTTTTTGGAGCTGTTGCCGGAAAAACAGGATGGCCTGACGCTTCAGCACGTCGTCGAAGTCCGCAATCCGAGCTTTCAGGTGCCAGAGTTCATCGACTTGCTTGCTAAGCACAAGGTTGCCGTGGTCTGCGCCGACCACCACGAATATCCGATGTTGCCGGATGTGACGGCTGATTTCGTCTATTGCCGCCTGCAAAAGGGTGAGGATGATATCGAGACCTGCTATCCGGAAAAGGACATGAAGGCCTGGGGTAAACGTCTCGAAACCTACGCGGAGGGTGGTGCGCCAGATGATCTGCGGCTGATCGCGCCGGATCGCAAGGCGGACAAGAAGGCGCGCGACGTGTTTGCTTTCTTCATCACCGGCGGCAAGGTCAATGCGCCCAACGGTGCGCAGCTGTTGCAGACGCTCGTTTAGAGCCGCCTTTACACGGCGATTCTGTCGGGAGCAGCATCGAAATTGATGGCCGCAAAAGCGGCCGCAATAACCTCGGGGCCTGCACCTGGTTTTGTGGCATCGCTAGAGAGGATCTGGCGAAAGCGGCGTGCACCCGGTAGCCCCTGAAAAAGACCAACCATGTGGCGAGTAACATGGTTCAGCCGACCTCCCTTGGCGATGTAGTCGCTGGCATACGCCATCATCCTGTCGCGCAGATTCGACCAATCCGGCGTAGTCTGTGCCTCGCCGTAGATGCGGTGATCGACTTCGGCGAGAATGGAGGTGTTGTGATAGGCCGTCCGGCCCAGCATGACGCCATCCATATGCTTCAGATGCTCTTCGGCTTGTTCAAGATCGGTAATGCCGCCGTTTATGCCGATGAAAACGCCGGGGTTCTCCTGTTTCATATTATAAACGAGTGCGTAATCCAGCGGCGGCACATCGCGGTTTTCCTTCGGCGACAGGCCTTGCAGCCAGGCCTTGCGGGCATGGATCCACACCGCATCTGCCCCTGCCGCGACAACGCGCGCAATAAAGTCCGGAAGCACCGTTTCGGGTTCCTGATCGTCCACCCCGATTCTGCATTTGACGGTGACAGGCACCGTTGCAACCGCCTTTATGGCCGCTACGCAGCGGGCGACCGTTTCCGGCTCTCGCATCAGGCAGGCACCGAATGTGCCGGACTGGACCCGGTCTGAGGGGCAGCCGACATTGAGGTTGATTTCGTCATAGCCATAATCGCTGGCGATCTTCACCGCTTTAGACAGCTTTGCCGGGTCAGAGCCACCGAGTTGAAGCGCCACCGGATGTTCCTGGAGGTGGTAGCCAAGAAGCTTGTCGCGCTGCCCATGAATAATCGCATCGGCCACGATCATTTCAGTATAGAGCAGCGCATGGCTGGAGAGCTGCCGGTGGAGGAAACGACACCTGGTATCCGTCCAGTCGATCATCGGTGCTACGGCGAAAATCTTGCCGCCGGTTACGAGCGCTTGTTTGTACATGAGTAACGAAACCTTTTTCTGCGGGGGCTTCTACCGCAATGTGCTCAGGAAAGCCAGTTTTCTGCCAAGCCCGATTTTAAACTGGAAATCCCGGCAGAATCGCGGGACAAACGTCATCTGAAATCAGGAGCCAGACCCATGTCCGCGACCGTCATTCCCGTCCCACCAACCACTCTGTTGCCCGTGGAGGGCACGGATGAGACATTTCCGGTGCGCCGGGTCTATTGCGTCGGCCGCAATTATGCCGACCACGCGATTGAGATGGGGCATGATCCGTCTCGCGAGCCGCCCTTCTTCTTTCAGAAGAACCCGGACAATCTGCTGCCAGCGGGCAAGGTTTTCCCCTACCCTGCACTGTCTTCGAATGTGCATTACGAGGTGGAGTGCGTGGTCGCTCTGAAAAGCGGCGGCTCGGATATTTCGGTGGATGACGCGCTGGAGCATGTCTGGGGTTATGGCGTCGGGATCGATATGACGCGCCGCGACCTGCAGGATGCGCTGAAGAAAATGGGCCGCTCCTGGGAAAGCGCCAAGGCATTCGAATTTTCCGCACCCGTATCGCCGCTCGTGCCAGCCTCCAAAATCGGCCACCCGGCAAAAGGTGCCGTCTGGCTTGAAGTAAACGGCGAGCGCAAGCAGACCGGCGATCTCGATCAGATGATCTGGAAGACGGCGGAAATCATTGCCGAGCTTCCCAAGCTGTTCACGCTGGCAGCTGGCGATGTCATCATGACCGGCACACCGGCGGGTGTCGGGCCGATCGTCGTGGGTGATCGTATCGATTGCGGCGTGGATAGCGTTGGAACGCTGTCCGTGAAGGTCGCTTAAGCGAGGAGAAGACATGCCGCTTTACAGGCTCGGAGAACGCGTACCGCAAACCCCTGCCCGTGAAAGCTACTGGGTGGCGCCCGATGCCAATGTCATCGGGTCCGTCATTCTTGGTGAGGACGTTGGCATCTGGTTCGGCGCAACGCTGCGCGGCGATAATGAGCCCATCACGATTGGGCGCGGCAGCAATATTCAGGAAGGGGTGATGGTGCACGCCGATCCCGGTTTTCCGGCAACGATTGGTGAAGGTTGCACCATCGGCCACCATGCCATCATCCACGGCTGCACGATTGGCGACAACTCGCTGGTCGGCATGGGCGCGACCGTGCTGAACGGCGCAAAGATCGGCAAGAACTGCCTTGTTGGAGCCAATGCCTTGATTACGGAAGGCAAGGAATTTTCCGACAACTCGCTGATCGTCGGCTCGCCTGCACGCGCAATTCGCACATTGGATGACGCGGCGGTCGAAGCATTGCGGATGTCGGCGGAAAATTATGTTCGCAACTGGCAGCGTTTCGCCGAGGATTTACAGCCGCTCTGACCCGCGCTCAGGCGGCGCAGGCTTCGCACAGGCCGCGAATTTCAATTGTGGTCTTTTCCGCCTTGAAGTGACGCTTCTTCGCCCACTCGCCCAAACGGTGATCCACGTCGTGGTCATGAAACTCCGTCACCTGGCCACAGGCATTGCAGATGGCGAAGGCCACGGTGCCATGGTGATGCGTGCAGCAATCCGACTTGGTGTGCGAACAGGCCACGAAAGCATTGAGGCTTTCCAGCCGATGCACCAAGCCAAATTCAATCAGCTTTTCCAGCGCGCGATAGACCTGAAGAGGGGCGCGAAAGCCTGCATCGCGTAGTTTGTCGAGAATGACATAAGCGCTGAGCGGCGCTTGCGAACGGGTCAGCGCATCGTACACCAGAGACTGGTTGCGGGTGAGGTTCTGTGTGGTCATGAACGGCCTCCTTGCTCTGCCTTGCGCGCCAGTTTTGGCGTGGGCAGAAGACTCAAGATGAAAAGCATAACGGCGGCAACGACGATGGATGGGCCGGATGGGGTGTCATAATTCAGCGAGCCGAAGAGGCCGCCCACCACCGCTACCGCGCCGATCAGAGAAGCCAGAACGGCCATGATTTCAGGCGTGGATGAAAAACGACGTGCGGTGGCTGCCGGTATGATGAGCAGAGAGGTGATCAGCATGATGCCGACGATTTTCATGGCAATGGCAATGACAAGCGCCATCAGCAACATGAACAACAGCTTGGATCGCTCCGGCCGCATGCCTTCGGCTTCCGCCAGCTCTGCGTTCACGGTCGAGGCCAGCAGCGGCTTCCACAGATAGGCAATGGCGAACAGCACCACTACTCCGCCACCCCAGATGAGATAGATATCCGACACGGAGACAGCGAGAATATCACCAAACAGGAAGGCGACGAGATCGATGCGGACCCATGTCATGAAGGCAACGATGACGAGACCGAAGGCAAGCGCCGAATGCGAGAGAATGCCGAGCAGCGCATCTGACGATAAAGCCTGACGGCGTTGCAGGAACAGCAGAATGAGCGACACGACAGACGCGACGATGAAGACGCTGACGATCAGGTTCAGCTGTAACAGCAAAGACAGCGCGACGCCGAGAAGCGCCGAGTGTGCCATGGTATCCCCAAAATAGGCCATGCGCCGCCAGACGACGAAACAGCCCAACGGACCCGCCATCAGGGCGACGCCAACACCGGCAACCATGGCTCGCACGAAGAAATCGTCAAACATGCTTGGCTCCCTTGGCGTGATGGTCGTGGCGAGCGTGATCGTGACTGTGATCATGCCCGCAACCGCATGCATCCTCCTCGCTCCCGTGCTCATGCACATCATGATGATGACCGTCATCGGGGTGGCAATGGTCTGTCACCGAACCATCGGCATGTTGCACGCGACCATCCGGCAGATGCGTGTGATCGTGGTCATGGCTATACACCGCAAGCCCACGCCCCGCAGCCCCGCCGAACAGCCGCATATATTCTGGGCTCTGGCTGACGACCTGTGGGGTGCCGCGGCAGCAGACATGGCCGTTGAGGCAGATCACCGTATCGGTCTCGGCCATCACCACATGCAGGTCATGCGAAATCAGCAGAATGCCGCAGCCGGTGGAGTTGCGGATATTCTTGATGAGATCGTAAAGCGCGATCTCGCCGGAAAAATCCACGCCCTGCACCGGCTCGTCCAGAACCAGCAAATCCGGTTCGCGGGCAATGGCGCGGGCCAGCAGCGCACGCTGAAACTCGCCGCCGGACAGATGCTGCACTTCGGCCTTGGCCAGATGCGCGATGCCGGTGGCGTTGAGAGCCGCATCGATTTCGCGTGCGGGAAGCTGTCCGGTCAGCGTCATCAGCCTGCGCACCGTCAGTGGCATGGTCCAATCGACGGACAGTTTTTGCGGCACATAACCGACCTTCAGCCCGGTAACGCGCGACACGTTGCCCTCGTCCGGTCTCAGCACGCCCGTCGCCATTTTGGCGCTGGTGGATTTTCCGGAACCGTTCGGGCCGATGAGCGTCACGATCTCGCCGCGGCTGACGGAAAACTCCACGCCACGCACCAGCCAACGCCCGCTGCGCTTCACGCCCGCATTGGAAAGGGAGACGAGATGTCCGTCACTTTTGACTGGCGAATGAAGCATGTGTTTTTCCGATTGTCGGTGTTGCCTAGGGCTATCGCATACGTTATAGCGTTACGCAACATATGTAATAACATAACAAATCCATACAAGTGGAGCATACCACATGAAAACAATCGTCACGCTTCTTCTCGCCTCCGCAGCCATGATTGCGTCTTCGAACGCCATGGCAGCGCCCAATGTGGTGGTGTCGATCAAGCCGATCCATTCGCTGGTTGCTGCCATCATGCAGGGCGTGGCAGAGCCGGAGTTGATTGTCGATGGCGGTGCGTCTCCGCACACCTACGCGCTTAAGCCTTCTAATGCTCGCGCCATCGAGGGTGCGGATGTGGTGTTCTGGGTTGGTGATGGGCTGGAAAAGTTCCTGGAAAAGCCTCTTCACTCGCTGGCAGGCAAGGCGACGGTTGTCGAACTGGACGATGCGAAAGGCCTTGAAAAACTGCGCTTCCGCGAAGGCGGCCCGTTCGAAGGTCATGACCACGGCGAACACGAAGGCCACGACCATTCAGCAGAAGCTGGCGACGCTCACAGTCATGAGGACGGGCATGATCATGAAGAGGGCGAATACGACATGCACCTCTGGCTAGACCCCGCCAATGCAAAGGCGATGGCTGTCGAGATCGAGAAGACGCTGATGACGGTCGATCCGGCCAATGCGAAGACCTATCAGGAAAATACCAAAACGTTGGTGGATAATCTCGACGTGCTGGACAAGGAAATTGCAGAAACCGTGGCGCCGATCAAGGACAAGCCTTTTGTCGTCTTCCACGATGCCTATCAGTATTTCGAACACCATTACGGCGTGAAGACCGCAGGCTCGATCACCGTCAGCCCGGAAAGCATTCCCGGCGCCGAGCGCATCAAGCAAATCCATGCGAAGGTGAAAGAACTGAACGCAACATGCGTCTTTGCCGAACCGCAGTTCGAGCCAAAACTGGTCAACGTCGTGATCGAAGGTACCCAGGCAAAGTCCGGTACGCTCGATCCTGAAGCGGCAACGCTCGAGGCTGGCCCTGATCTCTACTTCAAGCTGATGCGCGGTATCGCGACCTCGCTGAAAGACTGCCTGTCATAAAAATCCAGTCACGGAACGATGGAGCCGTGACAGAAAATATTGCCCTTGAAACGACTGCGGCCGTGGACATGATCCACGGCAGCAGGTGTTATGAAGAGATGGATCAACGGCTGCTGGAAAGGCCGATAATGATGCCGTTGACAGCGTTGATCAGAAGATACTGGTTGTCGACGCGCACCCAGCGCTGACCACGACCTGGCTCTCTCAGATTGTGACGACGATAGTCACGACGATCTACCATATGACGACGTTCCGCCGCTGACAGACGCTGGCCACGATCCCAACGGTGCTTCTTGATGATCACCTTCTTGGTGGTCACAGAGCGTTCCATTCTGTGGCCGGGGCGGTCATCATGACGGCTCTGGGCCTGAGCTGCCAAGGGAGCTGTAAGAACCGTTGCAGCGAGAAGGATGGATAGAAACTTTTTCATCGGTATTTCCTTTCGTAAAGTGATGAGCAGACCATATCGTCACAACAATGAACGGAAACTGAACCGGGGAATTACAATTCTGTAATGGTTGTTAATGCTTAGCGTCGTCAATTAAAGTTCCTCAATAAAAAAGCCGCCCCCGGATGTGTTCAGGGGCGGCTCATTTTTCTATTTCGCCCGTTCGGCAGACTTGGCCCACAGATTGATATCTGCATCCTTGGCAAAACGGTCGATTTCCGCCAGCTCGTCCGCAGTAAAATCGGGCTTGTCGAGCGCCTTCACGCAATCCTCTACCTGCTCGGGACGGCTGGCGCCGATGAGCGCGGTGGTGATGTGACCGCCACGCAGAACCCAGGCAATGGCCATCTGCGCCAAGGTTTGTCCACGGCGTTCGGCAATTGCGTTGAGACCGCGAATGTTTTCGATGTTGCGTTCGTTGAGGAAAGCGGGGTTGAGCGACTTACCCTGGCTGGCGCGGCTCGTGTCCGGCACGCCGCCGAGATATTTCGTGGTCAGCATGCCCTGCGCCAAGGGTGAGAAGACGATGGAGCCGATGCCCAGTTCCTCCAGCGTATCGACCAGACCATCCTCTTCGATCCAGCGATTGATCATAGAGTAGCTGGGCTGGTGGATGATGCAGGGCGTTCCGAGATCCTTCAGGATGGCTGCGGCCTCACGGGTGCGCTGCGAGTTGTAGGAGGAAATGCCGACATAAAGCGCCCTGCCCGACCGCACGATATGATCCAGCGCGCCGCAGGTTTCTTCCAGCGGGGTATCTGGGTCGAAGCGGTGCGAATAGAAGATATCCACATAGTCCAGCCCCATACGCTTCAGGCTCTGGTCGCAGGACGAAATCAGATATTTGCGGCTGCCCCATTCGCCATATGGACCGGGCCACATATTGTAACCGGCCTTCGAGGAGATCACCAACTCGTCGCGATAACCGGAGAAGTCGGTCCGCAAGATTTCACCGAAGGCTGTCTCGGCGCTGCCGGGCGGTGGGCCGTAATTGTTGGCAAGATCGAAATGGGTGATGCCGAGATCAAACGCCTTGCGGCAAATATCCTGCTTTGTTTTATGCGCAAAATCATTGCCGAAATTGTGCCACAGGCCCAGCGAGATCGCTGGAAGTTTTAGGCCGGATGTGCCGCAATGATTGTATTTCATGGACGCGTAACGGTTTTCAGCCGGTTGCCAAGCCATGGATAGTCCTCCCTAAACTGCTGGTGCCTTGCGCAGAGTGCGCAGGCCTTGATGTGGTTGGTGAAACCTAGAGACTGCGTTCGCCTCAATCTTGAGATTGCGACGAATACAGGTCGAAGATCTTGAAGGATGGACGGGACATCTCATTCCTGTCCTTGGGTGAAAATACGATGCGCCGTGTCTCGCCTGCTGCCAGATCGAACAGATTGTCGGAATAACGCCCGGCCACATCGGCTTCGATCATCACGAAAAGCGCAAGCCCGGCCGCTGTAACCTCCACCTCGAACTGACCGTCATCCAGCGGTTTGACACTGTGCTCCAGGCCGGAGGATTGCAGGTCCAGCGCCTTATAGGTCTGCGGGACGTGGTGCCCCTCGCCGGTCATGCCGTTGGAAGCGATGAAGTTCCAGGACAGCAAAGCGCCATCGGCAAGTTGGTGCATGTCGATGTCCGTCATGGTCACGGCTGCATCCGGGCCGCAGGTGCCGCTCGCGGATTTTAGCGGCGTTCGCGTTCCATCGGTCGAGAGCGCGAAGATGTTCATATCGATCTCCACTTCATCCGCCGTATCGTTGACGGTGGAAAACCGCACCGTGCTGCCGTCATCGGATGGAATGGCAGCAACGGTGACTGGCTGGAAGAAACGCCGCGCGGCGTAATGCAGGGCTTTCCAGCTGCCGCCATAGTCGAGGCTCGACCATGATGCCACCGGCCACGTGTCGTTCAGCTGCCAATACAGCGTACCCATGCAATGGGGTTTCAGAGAACGCCAATATTCCACCGCCGTTTTTATGGCGAGTGCCTGCTGCACCTGGCTAATATAGACGAAATTCTCGAAGTCCTTGGGGAAGCGGAAATAGCGGAACATGGTCCCGGCAATGCGCTCGTTGCCACCGGCATTCTTTTGGTGAAGCTCGATCACCGGTGAGGAGATATTCATGTCCTTTTCATCTGCATAGGTGCGGATAACCGGCATCGATGTGTAGGATTGGAAACCGAACTCCGAGCAGAAGCGCGGCTTTACGGCACGGTAATTGTCGAAGGATTTGTTTTCGTGCCAGACAGACCAGTAGTGCATATCGCCCGAGCCATCAGCATGCCAGGCATCGCCATAATCCATGTAGCCGGACGCGGGGCTGGATGGCCACCACAGCGCCGACGGCGCGGCTTTCTTCAACGCCTTCTCGATCGTCCGGTTCAGCCGATCATAGGCCACCAAATAGCGATCGCGATTGTCGCGGGATTGATCGAACCAGGTGAGAGCACCGACAAGCTCATTATCACCGCACCACAGCGCTATAGACGGATGCGAGGACAGGCGCTTCACCTGATAGGTGACTTCGTGCTCGACGTTGTCCAGAAAATCTTCGGTACAGGGATAGAGATTACAGGCGAACATAAAGTCCTGCCACACCATCAGCCCCATCTGGTCGCACAGATCGTAGAACCAGTCCTGCTCGTAAAAGCCACCGCCCCAGACGCGGATCATGTTCATATTCGCTTCGACAGCCGAAGACAGCAGATCCTCGGTCTTTTCGCGGCTGCTCAGCGAATGCAGCGCATCGGCCGGAATCCAGTTCGCACCCCGGCAGAAAATCTCCCGGCCGTTGACGCGAAAGGCAAAACGGCTGCCCGCCTCGTCCTTGTCCGTCAGCACCTCGATGGTGCGAAAACCGATCTGCCGCTTCACGACTTCGTCCGGCAGTTCCACTGTCAGCGTGTAGAGCGCCTGCTCGCCGCTGCCTGCTGGCCACCAGAGTTTTGGCTTCTCGACAAAGAAGACATGCCGCAGCACGGTGTCTCCGGCATTGACGCCGCAATCCAGACGCAGCCTTTCATCTCCAAGCATAAGGTAAATGGGCACGCTCGCCGCCTGTGCGGCATGAAGCGTGACCTCCACATGCAATTCTACACCGTCATTCCCATGGTGCTGCAAGGTGCTGACACTCTCGATCCGCGCCGTATCCAGCCGCCGCAACGCTATGTCGCCATAGATGCCGAGCGGTGCGAGTGCGATATTCCAGTCCCAACCGAAATGGCATTGCGGCTTGCGCAGCATGTTGCCGTGCGGAATGGGTGAGTTGCCGGGGTGGTAGGGCACATAAAACGGCTGCGCCGCCTGCCGTTCCGCACCCGCCTTGATGCTGGAATGGAAATGGATGCGGATGGTGTTTTCGCCCGGCACCACAGCGCTGGAGACATCCGGTCTGTAACGGCGAAAGCAATTATCGGCTGAGAGCACCGGAACGTCATTCAGGAAGACCACGGCGACCGTATCGAGATAATCGACATCCAGATACCAACTGGCATCGGCATCAGCGATGTGAAAGCGGCGTTCGATCATCCAGTCCCGCTCAGCTACCCACTGCACGTCATTTTCGTTTCGCCCGAAATAGGGGTCGGGAATGATCTTCGCCTCACGCAGAGCCGTGTGCACATCGCCTGGAATGGTGATGCGAGCATGATGTTCACCCTCAGCGCATGAAAGTTCCCATTCCCCGGAAAGGTCGATCGTCACGTCGTGTGCATAAGATGATGTCATGTCCTGCCCTGTCATTTCGCCATGCCGCATCGGAAGACGGATGAATCATGGCGCTACGGCAACGTCGTATGATTGCCCCTGCGACGCGCGATGGACGCGCATCAATCTCCACGAAACACCAGATCATCCTCCCAGCGGCAACGTTACCGGAAAATTTTCTAGAGGTCACCAAGGTATTGAAAGTGATAGACGACGCATTGGGAAGTCGCACCGAACCTATCGCGACCGGCAATCGTTTATCTAAAATAAAATAAATAATATCATGTATATAGATAATTTTCTTAATGTGAAAACGGGATCAATTATAGCCTTCATAACGAGTCATTTTTCTTACCAACGGCGGTAACGGTCCTCCCCTGATTCTGCCAAAATCACGCATTCACCGCTGTATCGTTACTGCTCGCTACCACGCAATCCGCACCCAAAGCGGCTCTGCGCTTTGCAACGGTCGAAAAGCGCTCTACCATATCACGAGAACGTATGGTGAGTGGCGACATGAATGACAGCATAAAACCCGGACAGAGCGGCCAGCCATTTGCGGGTTACGAGCGCCCCACCCTCAAGACGATCGCCTATATGACAGGCCTCGGCATCACCACCGTATCCCGCGCCTTAAAGGATGCACCGGATATCGGCGCCGAAACCAAGGAGCGTGTGCGCCAGGTCGCGCAACAGATCGGTTATCAGCCGAACCGTGCCGGCGTACGTCTTCGCACCGGCAAGACCAATGTCATAGCTCTGGTTCTCAGCGTCGATGAAGAGCTGATGGGCTTCACAACCCAGATGGTGTTCGGCATTACCGAGGTGCTAGCCAGCACCCAGTATCATCTGGTCGTCACGCCGCACACCCACGCCAAAGACCCGATGATCCCGATCCGTTATATTCTGGATACGGGCTCGGCCGATGGCGTCATCATCTCAAAAATGCAGCCGGACGATCCGCGTGTGCGCTTCATGACGGAGCGCAATATGCCCTTTGCTGCCCATGGGCGCACCGAGATGGGCATCGAGCATCCCTATCATGATTTCGACAACGAGGCTTACGTCTATGAGGCGGTCAAACGGCTGTCGCAATGCGGGCGAAAGCGCATCGCCGTTCTTTTACCACCTAAGCAGTTTTCCTATCACGACTTCGCCCGGCGTGGCTTTGAGCGCGGCTTGCGCGATTTCAGTGTTGGCGAGTTTGCGCTGAACGGCATCATCAGCAACGACACGCCATTGGACCAGATCAAGGAGGTCAGCCAAACGCTGATGAGCGCACCGGATTGTCCCGACGGGCTCGTCTCGATCAGCGGCACATCCACCATCGCCTTCATCGCAGGTGTTGAGGAAGCGGGGAAAAAGGTTGGCAAGGATATCGACGTCGTATCCAAACAATCTGCAGACTTTTTGAACTGGCTTCGTCCGGAAATTCACACGGTGAATGAAGACATCAAGCTGGCGGGCCGTGAACTGGCCAAAGCCCTGCTGGCGCGCATTGACGGAAAGCCGGTGGCGGGCTTGCAAACCTTGAGCCAGCCCGTCTGGTCCAGTCGCACCCCCAAATTCGGCGCATAGAAAAGGCCCGGAGCGATCCGGGCCTCTTGTTCGAATATCGTGTGAATAGCTTAGCCGCGCAGGATCGAACGACCGGCGTAGGCGGCCTGTGGACCCAGCATTTCTTCGATGCGGATCAGCTGGTTGTATTTGGCAAGACGGTCGGAGCGCGAGAGCGAGCCGGTCTTGATCTGTCCGCAGTTGGTCGCAACCGAAAGATCGGCAATCGTGGAATCTTCCGTCTCGCCGGAGCGGTGAGACATGACGGCGGTGTAGCCAGCCTTGTGTGCGGTTTCGACGGCGTCGAGCGTTTCCGTCAGCGAGCCGATCTGGTTAACTTTGACCAGGATAGAGTTGGCAACGCCCATCTTGATACCGTCACGCAGGCGTGCGGAATTGGTGACGAAAAGATCGTCGCCGACTAGCTGAACCTTGGAGCCGATCTTGTCGGTCAGGTACTTCCAGCCGTCCCAATCGTCTTCGGCCATACCGTCTTCGATGGAGATGATCGGGTACTTGGCTGCGAGTTCCGCGAGGTAATCCGCCATGGCTTCAGGCTCGAGCGTGCGGCCCTCGCCTTCCATCTCGTACTTGCCGTTCTTGAAGAATTCTGTCGAGGCGCAATCGAGAGCGAGCGCAACGTCGTCGCCTGGCTTGTAACCAGCCTTTTCGACCGACTTCATGATGAAGTCGAGAGCTTCAGGCGCGCTTTTCAGACCCGGCGCAAAACCGCCTTCATCACCAACGTTTGTATTGAAGCCCTGTGCCGACAGTTCCTTTTTCAGAACGTGGAAGATTTCCGCGCCGATGCGCACGGCGTCACGGATGCTTTCCGCGCCAACCGGCATGATCATGAATTCCTGGAAGTCGATTGGGTTGTCGGCATGCGCACCGCCATTGATGATGTTCATCATCGGAACCGGCAGCAGATGCGCGTTCGGGCCACCAACGTAACGATAGAGCGGCAGACCTGTGGTTTCGGCCGCAGCCTTGGCGACAGCCAGGGAAACACCGAGGATGGCGTTTGCACCGAGGCGGGACTTGTTCGGCGTGCCGTCGAGTTCGATCAGCGTGTTATCGACATGGATCTGGCTTTCGGCATCGAAACCACCGAGAGCATCGAAGATTTCCGTGTTGACGGCTTCAACGGCCTTCTCGACACCCTTACCGAGGTAACGCTTGCCACCGTCGCGCAATTCGACAGCTTCATGCGCACCCGTCGAGGCACCCGATGGAACCGCTGCGCGACCAAAGGAACCGTCTTCGAGATAGACGTCGACTTCAACAGTCGGGTTGCCACGGCTGTCGAGGATTTCGCGTGCGATGATGTCGGTAATGGCTGTCATGATCTCTCCCTTTGGGACTGGAACAGGATTTTCAGTTGCCTGTCTTAGAGCGCATACCGAAGCCTGTGAAGCGCTTTTCCGAAGAGTTGCGCGATAAACAGAGCGTCGGAATGACGACTCGATGGAATTTCCTCAGTCGCTTTAGACGACCATCAAGAAATTACAATGACGGCGCCCGATCAGGCGCCGTTTGTGCATAAAAGTCGATTGAGGCCAAAACCCGTCACACCGATTTGGCGATATCGTCAAAGGCCAGCAGCTTTTCCAGAAGCTTCGGCATGTCTTTCAGGTGAACCATGTTCGGGCCATCAGACGGCGCATTGTCAGGGTCTTCATGCGTTTCCACGAACAGACCGGCAATACCGACCGCGACAGCCGCCCGCGACAGTGTTTCAACAAATTCACGCTGACCACCCGTGGAACCGCCCTGCCCGCCTGGCTGCTGAACCGAATGGGTCGCATCGAACACGACTGGCGCGCCGAGCGACGCCATGATGGGCAAAGAGCGCATGTCGGAGACAAGCGTGTTGTAACCGAAGGACGCACCGCGTTCGCACAAAAGCACATTCGGATTGCCGCTGTCATTCAGCTTGGCCAGCACATTCTTCATATCCCAAGGCGCCAGGAACTGGCCTTTCTTGACGTTGATCACGCGACCGGTCTTGGCGGCTGCAACGAGAAGGTCTGTCTGACGGCTGAGGAAGGCAGGGATTTGCAGAATGTCGATGACAGGCGCGACGGTCGCGCACTGTTCTTCCGTGTGGATATCGGAGAGAACCGGAAAGCCGAACTGCTGCTTCAACTCCGCAAAGACTTCAAGCGCCTTATCGATGCCAATGCCGCGCTGACCGGACAGAGAGGTGCGGTTGGCCTTGTCGTAAGACGACTTGTAGACCAGCCCCAGCCCCAGCTTGCCGCAAAGCTCAGCTAGGTTTTCGGCAATCATGAAGGCATGGTCGCGGCTTTCCATCTGGCAGGGGCCAGCGATCAGCGAGAATCGTTTCGTGTTGGAAAAGGTGACCTGTCCGGCACCTTCGCCGACGACCACCTCAAGATTGTTCTGAACGCTCATTCTAGCTCCTCAAAAGCAAATATCGCACCTTGACCGGATGCTGGCTGGACCAGCAAACGGGTGCCCTTGCGCGTGTATGCAACGCCATTAGCAGCAAGCACGGCTGCTGTCACGGCGAGATCGGACACCGAAAAGACGATTCCCTCGCCGGTTAAACCAGAAGCGGTATTCTGCGTCGCCGTGTCAAAAAGATGGTGTGCACTCGCTGGTGTGAGAACCCGGATACCGACATTCGACGTCTGGATATAAAGTTCGCCATCACTGTCTTTAACCGCCGACACACCAAAGACTGTCTCGACCAAAGCAGCGAAGTCATCGGGGCTGTTAGCGCTCAACACCACCTCATGGATGCCGGTGACACCGTTTTCGTGGCGCTCGAGGCTGGAGCGGTCAGCCGGAAGTGCTGCAATGCGCTGACACGCGAAGAAGAAAAAGTCACTCTCGTCATAGCTCGCAAAGGCCAGACGAAAGCTGGCTTCAGACACACCGCCATCTGGCAGTGTGACCGGCCGACTGAAGGAAAAGGCGTCTCCGCCAGACATTTGTGCGGCCACGAAGCGCTGGTGATCCGAATCGGCGTCATCGCTCTTGGCAACAAGCGCCGAAAAACCATCCTGGCCGCGTTTATCGCGAAACTGTTTGTCCTTCGCAACGAAGGCGTTTCCAGCCGCCGCATTGGCCGAATAGGTTTGAGCATCAGAGATTGCCAAAGGTTCGAGATATGTCCCGTCTTTCAGAAAGACGCAGGCATTATCTGTTCCGAAGGGGTGTCTGGCGTTCGCAGCGATAGTAAAGCCTAACAACGAAAGCCTTTTCCGTGCCAAATCGAGGCTCGAAACCGGCAGGACGAGATGATCGACGTCACAGCTCATTTGGAAATCCTTGCCTGTTTTATATGCCACACATACGCTCTGAACTGTTCACAACTCTTGGACTGTGACTATGTCACGCGAGACGAAGCAAAATCATGGGGCCTTCACAAAATTTTAGGGGATTGCAGAACACATATGGAACATATAGTGTTCGTTCTGTATTTGTTTCGCGAATCTTCGCCTCGAATTCCAAGGGTATTTGTCCATGCTCACGCGCAAACAGCAGGAATTGCTTCTCTTCATTCATGAACGAATGAAAGAATCAGGCGTGCCCCCATCCTTCGATGAAATGAAGGACGCACTCGATCTCGCTTCCAAATCCGGCATCCACCGATTGATCACGGCTCTGGAAGAACGCGGCTTCATTCGCCGGCTACCGAATCGTGCCCGTGCCCTCGAAGTCATCAAGCTTCCTGAGTCCTATACACCCACGGCCAAGCCGCCGCGCGGCTTTTCGCCGAGCGTTATCGAAGGCAGTCTTGGCAAACCAAAGGCTGTCGAGCCACCGCCACCCGCAAACGATGCGATGTCCAACGCCGTCAGCGTGCCTGTCATGGGCCGCATCGCAGCGGGCGTTCCCATCTCCGCCATCCAGAACAACACGCATGACGTGGTCGTTCCCATGGATATGCTGGGTTCGGGCGAGCATTACGCGCTGGAAGTCAAAGGCGATTCGATGATCGAAGCGGGTATTTTCGATGGCGACACCGTCATCATTCGCGACGTGAACACCGCAAACCCTGGCGATATCGTCGTTGCCTTGGTAGATGATGAAGAGGCAACCCTGAAACGTTTCCGCCGCAAGGGCGCGTCGATTGCGCTGGAAGCCGCCAATCCTGCCTATGAAACCCGTATTTTCGGGCCGGATCGCGTCAAAATCCAAGGCAAGCTGGTTGGCCTCATTCGCCGCTATCACTAAAGGCAGATGATGCAAGGTGGATTCGTTGAAGCGCTCTGATTGAGGGCGCTTCGCCTCTTAACGGACGCTGAATGTCTCACCAAAAAATTGCTTATGGTCGATGATCGATAACCGTCGATGTGGTGGTAGGCGGTGGAGGACGCACACTCATTTGCGCTCAAGACCCACATAGCCTCGATTTAATTGAGATTGATCAATAGTGACGTCAATTCTGAAGTTTCCGGTTCCGCTGGCAGCGCCTCATTTTACAGACAAAGTGGAATGTCATCTAACTCATTAGCCGACTTACGATTCGCTTCAGTAAGAAGCGTGTGATCGGTATTTTATCCCGCCCTGACTGTGTTTCGGCGGAGCTTATGCCCTCGCAATCAACATCCACATTCCCCATCAATTAATTTGACGTCTGCCATCGCTCGATCTGTCTGTATCGGCTGTGGCACCTGCGGTAACCTCCTATTACAACAAGGGGCGTCTTATGTATGAACTGTATATAACCAACAAGAACTACTCGTCTTGGTCGTTACGGCCGTGGGTGTTGATGGAAGAGCTTGCAATTCCGTTTGCAGAAAAGCTGGTGCCCTTTGGCGAGGCGGCGCACGACTTCACATCATTTTCGCCAACGGGCAAAGTCCCCTGCCTGGTTGATGGCGACCTCACCATTTGGGAATCCGTCTCCATCATCGAGTATCTGGCGGAACGGCACGAGGGCGTCTGGGCCCATGACGCCAAGGCGCGTGCGTGGTCCAGATCTGCCACAGCGGAAATGCACGCGGGGTTCTCAACGCTGCGCAACCAGCACCCCATGACGGTCGGCCTTCGTATCCGGCCAAGCCAGATCAGTGCGAGCCTGCAAAATGACATCTCCCGCGTCGACGCCTTATGGCAGCAAGGGCTTTCTGCATTTGGCGGTCCCTTTCTTGCGGGTGAGACGTTCACGGCGGTCGATGCTTTTTTCTGCCCTGTCGCGTTCCGGTTCCAGACCTATGGAACGGTTCTGTCTGAGGCAGGCGCGCGCTACAACAACCTGCTTCTGTCCGTCCCCGCGATGACAAAATGGCAAACAGCTGCGTTGCAGGAAGTGTGGCGAGACGCTGGGCATGAGGCCGAAGCGCGGGCGGTCGGAGAGTGGTTGGAAGATTTACGCGGCAACTAGGCCGAAGGAGACGAATATCGGCCAAGCGGATTACTAGTTGGCTGACAACATCTGCTCGATATGGTCAGGCAATGCGGCATCATAGCTCTTGCTGCGCCAATCATAATTGCGATGCATCGTCCAGAAACGGTTCTGCCCTTGCATCGCAGCACTTGCGCGCACCACCGGCTGATCCTTGCTCCCAAGCCATAGTTCCAGCGAGCCGGTGCGTCGCAACGTATCGGAGCTGATGAGAATGGCACCGGATCGACAGGTGGCAAAGGGTGATCGGCGCGTGGTCACGACGATGTCGGCGACATCGCAAGCCGTACCGGTGAAGGCCGTGTTGCCGACGACGGCGACGGTCACGTCCTTGGCAGATTTCGCCACGCACCACATGTCCTTGCGACAGGTAAACACCTCCGCAGCCGATATCGCCGCCGTCATGTCCTGCGCAGCTTTGCGTCTGTCTGCATCGCTGAGCGTGGTAAAACGCCGCGACGGTGTGGCTGCGGTCTCTCCTGTGTCGTCCTCATCGGGCGTCGGGGAATCGAGCATTTTCGCTCCAATGTGCTGGGCTGGCAGTGGCAGCGCTCTATCCCACTGCTCATAGACGAAACCGGAGCCGCGTTGTTTGGTCGTCGCCACCGCATCGTTGGACAGGAGAGCGACAAGCGAGCCATCTTCATAGATCAGCACATCCGGCTTGCTGCGCCATTGCTCGGTCACCAACATGACAAATCCGGCGACAATGAAGGGTAGTCCGATCAGCGCAAGCCGTGTCCGCAGCAGCGCAATCAGCATGAACCCGCTGGTCGACACCGCCAGAAACCAGCCGTTCTGGCGGCCGATCGTGGTGTCGCCGCCCCAGCTCGAAACCTCCTTGGCGATTTCGATGACCATGGCCATGCCATAGCCCATGACCTTGAGGAAAGGTCCATCCAGCCCGAACGGCATCAGCAGCATTCCCACCAGTCCAAACGGCATGACGATCAGCGACATGATCGGCATCGCCGCAAGATTGGCAGCCAGACCATAGGCGGTGATACGGTGGAAATGTTCGATGGAATAGATGGCCGTCGAGATGCCACCGATCAGTGACGTGATGACCACACCGCCGATGACGGTCGCCACCTTGGACGACAGCGACAACCACCATGGCGGATGCGCCATCGCCAGACCTTCGCGGTCGCCACGCCACCGGCTCCAGGCGGCATATCCCGATACCAGCGCAAGGGTTGCGGCAAAGGACATCTGGAAGCTCGGCCCCATCACCTCGTGCGGTGATAGGACGATGATGATGATCGCAGACAGCGCCACGTTGCGCAGGCTGATCGAGGGCCTATCGACCAGCACGGCAAACAGCATGATCGACATCATCAGCCACGCACGTTCCGCCGAAACGGCAAAGCCTGAGATCAGGTAATAGGCCAGCGTCATCAAAAGGGCGGCGAAGGCGGATATTTTCTTGACGGGCCAGCGCTGCGAAAACCCCGGAAAAAGGCTGAATGCCGTTCGCATGCCCACAAAGAAGATGCCGGCCGCCAGCGCCATGTTGAGCCCTGAGATCGCAACAATATGCGCCAGACCGGAAACGCGCAGCGCCTCCATCGTATCATTGGAAATCGCACGTCTCTCATCGGTGACAATGGATGCCGCGAAAGCACCCGCATCGCCGCCGATCAGATCACGGATGCGCTGGGCGATGTCACTTCGAAGTTTGTAAAGCCACGTATCGGCCGCCTGAGCCCATGGTTTTGTCTCTTGCTGATCCGGGTTGGATGAGACCGGCTTGGGTGCACCGTAGAAAAATCCTGTCGCGCCGACGCCATTGAAATAGGATGCGAAGGCAAAATCATTGAGCCCCGGCAAAGCCGGGCCGGATGGCGGCGAGAGGCGGGCTTTGCCGGTGATCGTCTGGCCGATACCCACTGCCTCATGGCGACTGCGCGACACAACGGAGACCCGCTCCGGCGGGCGCGTGATTGTCGGCTCCGTGGTGGATTTCAACGCAACCAGATAGCGCCAGTACCCCCTCGCATCCAGTTCGCGGCGTTCCACGGTTCCGCTGATCATCGTCGTTACCGACGTGTCGAGAATGATGGTCCCTGCCCGACGCGCCTCCCAATCGGACAGCAGCATGCCGACAAAGATCAGCACCGCGGCCTTCAAAATAGCGGGCATCACGCCCGGGCGATGAAACGTCGCAACAGCGATCGCGGCCATGCAAACGGCAACACCCAACAACATCAACGGTGATGGTGTGATCGGAAGCGCAAACCAGAATGCGGCACCCGCGGCGATGAAAACGGGAATGAAGAGAAAGCCCTGCCGATAGGCGCTTTCTTCCGCGAGGCACCGGCGAAGGCCTTCGCTGAAACGCAAGGCCTTGCTTTTTGAGCGATGCGGAAAATGCTCAGTCGCGACCAGCGCGCCTCTGGAGGTATGCAGCGGCAACAGCAAATCATCGAGGTCCGTCTGCGAGACGAAACCCGTTGCTGCAGCTCGGATCTGCTGTTTGTCTTCCTGCACGTTCACACGACTGGCGCCCCCTGCCGCAAGGGCTTAGTTTGCAACCAGGAAAGGCAGATTGCAACGGGTTGCGCGATTAAGGAAGCGTTGACCTAGAATGAAACACGATGCCGTAGAAATGCTCCATTTCGGGATTTTGGCGTGCCGCAATGCACAATTCGCCCTTCGCATAGCTTGGCTTTATCGCTCGGATCATATAGCTAAATCGCTGACGCTTAAACTGGCTGATGCGTCACCCCGCATCGCCTGCATATTTCGGAGGTATGGTATGACGGAAACTAGCGCGACAGTGACACTCGGCGACAATAAGGTCGATCTTCCTGTCCGAGAAGGCACGATCGGACCTAAGGTTGTCGATATCGGCACGCTTTACAAGAACACCGGCACCTTCACCTACGACCCCGGCTTCACATCGACTGCGTCTTGCGAATCCAAGATCACCTATATCGATGGTGACGAAGGCGTTCTTCTGCACAGCGGTTACCCGATCGAGCAATTGGCCGAACAGGGCGACTTCCTCGAGACCTGCTATCTGCTGCTCTACGGCGAATTGCCGACGACGGCGCAGAAGAAGGACTTCGACACCCGCGTCACGCGCCACACCATGGTGCATGAACAGATGAGCCGCTTCTTTACCGGCTATCGCCGCGACGCCCACCCCATGGCCGTCATGTGCGGCACGGTCGGTGCGCTCTCGGCCTTCTATCACGACTCGACCGACATCACAGATCCGCACCAGCGCATGGTCGCTTCGCTGCGCATGATCGCCAAGATGCCGACGATTGCGGCGATGGCCTATAAATATCATATTGGCCAGCCTTTCGTTTATCCGAAGAACGATCTGGATTACGCATCCAACTTCCTCAACATGTGCTTCGCCGTTCCCTGCGAAGACTACAAGGTCGATCCTGTTCTGGCCCGCGCCATGGACCGCATCTTCATTTTGCATGCCGACCATGAGCAGAACGCATCCACATCCACCGTGCGTCTCGCCGGCTCTTCGGGTGCCAACCCGTTTGCCTGTATCGCAGCGGGCATTGCCTGCCTCTGGGGCCCTGCCCATGGCGGTGCCAATGAAGCGGCGCTCAACATGCTCAACGAAATCGGCACGGTTGATCGTATTCCGGAATATATCGCCCGCGCCAAGGACAAGAACGATCCGTTCCGCCTGATGGGCTTTGGTCACCGCGTTTACAAGAACTACGATCCGCGCGCCAAGATCATGCAGAAGACGATGTATGAAGTTCTGGAAGCCACCGGCAATGGTGACGACCCGATCATGCAGGTTGCGTTGGAGCTGGAAAAGATCGCTCTGTCTGATCCATATTTCGTTGAAAAGAAGCTCTACCCGAACGTCGACTTCTACTCCGGCATCACGCTGAAGGCGCTCGGCTTCCCCACAACCATGTTCACCGTTCTCTTCGCTCTCGCCCGCACCGTCGGCTGGATCGCACAGTGGAACGAAATGATCGAAGACCCGCAGCAGCGCATCGGTCGCCCTCGCCAGCTCTACACCGGCGAAGCCAAGCGCGATTACACGCCTGTTTCCAAGCGCTAAGTTTGGGCGTCTGAATAGAAAACAAAAGCCGGGTCAACGCCCGGCTTTTTTTATGTCTTTTATCCGCGCCGGATCATCGATCTTAATGCGTCGTCATTCCCAAGAACTGTTTCAGTTCCGCTGTCCTCGGCGCTGAGAACACCTCCTCCGGCGGGCCGATTTCGTGGACCTTTCCCTCATGCATGAAGACGACGCGGGAGCAGACATCGCGGGCGAATTTCATTTCATGGGTGACCATGACAAGCGTCATGCCTTCCGCTGCCAGTTCTCGTACGACGGCTAAAACTTCGGCCACAAGTTCCGGGTCAAGCGCCGAGGTGATCTCATCGCACAAAAGCGCTGTCGGCTGCATGGCGAGCGCGCGGGCGATGGCAACGCGCTGCTGCTGGCCGCCGGAGAGTTCGTCGGGATAGGCATCGAACTTGTGGGCCAGACCCACGCGTTCCAGCATCTTGCGCGCCAGCGCCGCCGCTTCCGCTTTCCGCGTTTTCTTGACGACAGTTTGCGACAGCATGACGTTTCCGCCGACAGTCAGATGCGGAAACAGATTGAACTGCTGGAAGATCATGCCAACCTTCAGGCGCAGCGCCTTCAGATGCAGTTCGTCATCCAGAAACTGCGCGCCTGCGACGGAGATCGCGCCCGATGAGATCGTCTCCAGACCGTTGACACAGCGCAGCAGCGTCGACTTTCCCGAGCCGCTCTTCCCAATGATCGCGATAACCTCGCCTGGTTCGATATCGAGGTTGATGCCTTTCAGCACCTCGTTGGTGCCGTAGCTCTTGCGGACTTCAGTGATTTCGATGAGCGACATTAAGCTTCCTTTCGAGAATCTGGCTGCTTTTCGACAGTGGCCAGCACAGCGCGAAATAAATGAGGGCAACGAGGCCATAAACGGTGAAGGGCTGGAAGGTGGCGTTGGTAACCACCGTGCCTGCCTTGGAAAGCTCCACGAAGCCGATGATCGATGTCACCGCCGTTCCCTTGATGACCTGAACGGCAAAGCCGACGGTTGGCGGAATGGCGACGCGCATGGCCTGGGGCATGATGACATAGCGCATCTGCTGAAAGCGTCCCATGCCAAGGCTGGCGGACGCCTCCCACTGCCCCTTGTTGACCGCCTCGACACAGCCACGCCATATCTCCGTCAGAAACGCCGCTGCCCACAGAATGAGGGTTATCGTCGCGGCAAGCCAAGCGGGAACGTCGATTCCCACCAGCCCCAGCCCAAAAAACGCGATGAACAGCTGCATCAGCAGCGGCGTGCCCTGAAACAGCTCGACATAATATTTGGAAAAGATCCGCAGCGATTTCTTTTTGGAAATGCGCATGAACAGCAGCACAAGGCCGACCAGTGCGCCGCCGATGAAAGAGACGAGCGATAGCAGCACCGTCCAGCGCGCTGCCAGCAGCAGGTTTCGCAATATGTCCCAAGTGGAAAACTCGATCATCGGGCACTCCTTCTGGAAAAAACCAAGCCGCCGACCACAAGCAGTATCTGTCGCAGCAGGATGGCAAGGACGAGATAGATGACGGTCGAGACCATATAGGCTTCAAAGGCGCGGAATGTGCGCGACTGGATGAAATTGGCGGCAAAGGTCAGGTCCTCGGCTGCAATTTGCGAAACCACGGAAGACCCCAGCATGACGATGACAACCTGTGACGACAGAGCCGGCCAGATGCGCTGAAGCGACGGCACGATCACCACGTGGCGAAACGTCTCGAACGGCGTCATGGCAAGGCTTGCACCCGCCTCGAACTGGCCCTTTGGCGTTGCCTGAATACCAGCGCGAATGATTTCGCAGCTATAGGCACCCAGATTGATGACCATCGCGATGTTGGCCGCCGTCAGTTCCGTCAGCTGCAATCCGAGCGATGGCAGGCCGAAAAAGATGAAGAACAACTGGATCAGAAACGGTGTGTTGCGGATCAGCTCGACATAAAGGGCAATCGGCGGACGCAGCCATGTTGGCCCGAGCGCACGAACCCAGGCACAGAAAATACCAAGCGCGATCCCCAGGATGCCACCGATTGCGATCAGTTGAAGGGTGATCAACACGCCTTTGACGATGGCCGGATAATATTCGAGAAGCCACCCGAACTCGAAGGTGTAATTCACGACGGTTCCTTTCGAAAAAGTACAAGGAACCGCGCCCCGCGTGATGACGAGGCGCGACTTTAAATGGTCTTAAATATCCTTGGGAAGATCGGTCTTCAGCCACTTTTGCACAATGGCGTTCAGGCTGCCATCCGCCTTGGCAGCGGCAAGGATCGCATCGACCTTTTCACGCAGAGCCGGCTGGTCCTTGTTCAGGCCGATGAAGCAGGGAGAATTCTTCATGAGGAACTTCAGCTCCGGGCGCTTCGGCGGGTTCTTTTCCAGAATAGCCGCCGCGACGACATTGCCCGTCGCGACGGTCTCGACCTGGCCGGAGAGGAATGCCGAGATCGTGCCGTTGTTGTCTTCGTAACGCTTGATGGTGGTGTCGGCAGGCGCGATTTTCGTCAGTTCAAGGTCTTCCACCGCACCGCGTGTGACGCCGATGGTCTTGCCGGAGAGGTCTTCGGCCTTTTCGATCTTGACGCTATCAGGCGCGAACACACCATTGAAGAAGGGCGCTTAGGCAACAGAGAAATCGATGACCTTCTCTCGGTCCGCGTTTTTGCCAAGGCTGGAAATGACCAGATCGACTTTGTTTGTCTGGAGGTAAGGCACGCGGTTGGCGCTGGTGACAGGCACGAGTTCGGCCTTTACGCCGAGCTTTTCGGCAATCAGGTTTGCCACATCGATGTCGTAGCCGCGGGGTGCCATATCGATGCCGACGCTTCCAAAAGGCGGGAAGTCCTGCGGCACGGCGACGCGGATTGCGCCGCGAGACGAGATGTCACTCAGGGCATCTGCAAAGACTGGCGCGGCAAAACCTGTGCCGGCAGCAATGGCGATGGCGGCAAAAAAAGCACGTCTGTTGAACATCTTGAAATCTCCTATGGGTTAACAACATGAAGCGGTGGAAGGGAAAGAGAACTGCGAAGGTCCGAGAGGCGGTCTCTTTGGCGTGTGAGGTCCAACCCCGTCTCGACCTCATCCAGATGCGTGACGGCAAGCTCTGCCGCATGCGTGAAATCACCCGCATCCATCGCATCGAAGATGCGGCAGTGCCCTTCATGGGACTGCGCGGCGTAAAAATCGGATTGATAGAGCATCGAAATGAGGATGGTGCGTGCAGTGAGATCACGTAGCAAATCGATGATGATCGTGTTGCCGGCAATCTCAGCAATGCGGATATGGAAATCACCCATTAGGCAAGTCAGCCGCTGACGGTCGGCGACAGCCAACGCTTCCTTCTCTGCGTCCAAATGGTCGAGAAGGATCTGGCGTCCGGTCGCCGGTAGCTTCGTCATCGTGCGCAGCAAGCCAAACTCGATGACACGCCGCGCCTGATACACCGTTACCGCCTGCTCCGCTGATGGCTCCACAACGAACCAGCCCCGGCGCGGGCTGACCTCAACGACACCCCGCGTCACGAGCCGCATCATGGCTTCGCGAATCTTGGTTCTCGAGACACCATAAATTTCCGCAAGCTGCGTCTCGCCCAGCCGGGTGCCCGGGCGTATGCGTGCTGACAGAATGCCAGATACGATGGCCTGTTCTATCGTGCTTTGGTCTGACTGGACTGTATGTCTATCTTGCATACAAGACTGGTAAGCAAGCTGTGTGCCAGTCTGCAGGATCGGGGAGAATACAGCTCTGCGAACGGTAGACAACCGATTTTGATGATTTTTTAATCGCCGATGATTTTCATCGCGGCTATAAATTGGGCGGCAACAGGCTCAGGTGGTTGGGTTGATGGCGCCTGTTTTGCTGCGATAAACGGACAGCAATATCTGTGCGCCCACCTCGCCCGGCGGACGTTCCGTGCGCAGGCGCTCCTGTACCAACGCAAACCCGTCCAGCATCGCCTGACGCTGGAGTGTGTCAGACGACAGACGCTCGGCCCACCGCAGCATGGAGCCTGCACGCACGACTTCGTTGATATATTCCGGAACGACCGCATAATCTGCGATGAGGTTGGGCAATGCGCCGGTCCAGGTCTTGATACGCCTGCTCAGCATCGTGAAAATCCAATCCGTTTTGTAAACAGAAACAACCGGCACATTGGCCAGCGCCAGCTCCAGAATGACCGTGCCGGATGCAGCGATTGCGGCGTCTGCTTGAGCAAAAGCTTTCCATTTGAATGCGGTGTCCGTGCCGATCTCCGGGCGGATATGATCCGGCCAGGATGCGGCAAGTTCACGAATGCGTGCCTCCTGTCGCGGAACCGTGGGCAACACAAAGCGCGTCGGGCCATTCCGCTCAACGAAAGCGATTGCTGCGGTTTGAAATGGCTCCATCAAACGGGTTGTCTCGGTAGAGCGTGAACCAGGCAACAAAAGAATAGTTCTCGGTTCACCGCCTGTGGGCAGCGCCCTTGCCGCGCGTTGTTCACGAACGGCCAGCAAATCCTTGTCCACACTCAAACGATGCCCGACGAAGGTCGTCGGGGGACCACCAAGACGGCGCATGGTCTCAGGCTCAAATGGCAGCAATGCCAGAACGTGGTCCACGTAAGACAGCATGGCCGGTGCGCGCTGTTCTTTCCAGGCCCAAACACTTGGGCACACATAGTTGACAACCGGCAGGGTTGGCAAAGCCTTGCGAACCCGCTTTGCCACGCGGTGCGTGAAGTCAGGGCTATCGATGATCAGCAGCACATCCGGTTTTGCGGCAATGATGGCATTCGCCGTTTCCTTGATCCTTGCGATCAGCTGCGGCAGTTTTTTCAGGACTTGAGTAAATCCCATGATCGACAATTCGGAATAATCAAAAAGCGAGGTCAGGCCTTCTGCGGTCAAGGCATCGCCACCGACGCCCACCAGTTCAACACGGCCTGGATATTGGGTTTTCAAGGCACGCACCAGATCGGCGCCCAACAGGTCGCCGGAGACTTCGCCCGCAATCACGGCCAGCTTCAAAACACTCTCGGTCACATCATGTCTCCCGCAAGTCGCGTATCGATACCGCAGACAAACAGTCCGGCCTCATTTGCTGCCTGCAACATAGTTTCGCGATCCAGAATGAACGCCCTGCCCGCCTCCACGGCTATTCCAGCTAGTCCGGCCTTGGCTGCGTTGTGCACGGTCGATGGACCGATGGTGGGCAGATCGGCGCGGATATCCTGCTGCGGCTTGCACAGTTTGACCAGAACACCTTTTCTACGACTGGAAATGCGGCCTTCGGCGCGCAACGCGGCAACGCGGCCCAGCATCCCATCAGTGCCCTCCACACCCTCCAGCGCGACCAGACGACCGCCGACGGAGACGGCGCCCTGCCCGACATCGAGCGCGCCAAGCGCCAGAGCCGCCTGGGCCGCCTTGGCAATGTCGCGTCGATCGTCTTCGCTAGGTTCGATCTTGCCGAGAGAACCCGTCGTCGCCAGCAGACCGGGTGCGATCTCATGGGCTCCGATCACCCGCGCGCCCTGCGCCTCGATCAAACCGATCACCATTTGCAGTACCGTATCGTCCCCGCCCGACAGAAGCGTGCGGATGATGGACGGCATTTTCGCGATCATTTTGAGGTTGGGGCGGATTTCGCGCCACTCGGGCCGGTGCGAGACGGCGCCTGAGAGAACGACGCGATCGATGCGATGACCGGACAAAAGCTTACCAAGGCTCGATACATCGCCAACGCTGACCGATGCATTCTCGAATTTCGACCAGTCGAGATCGGCCTGGTTTTGCAAGCGGATGATGAAGGGCGTTTCTCCGCCATCGCGTGCGGCCTCTGCCACGTAATAGGGAAGAAAACCACTGCCCGCGATGATCGCCAAACGCCCCGCTTCCTGTGGCACGGGCTATTTTCCCCGGTTGGGCGAAGAAATGGCCCTGTCATTGGCCGCAGCGATGAAGTCGATGATCTCCAGCGCCTCAGGGCAATCCAGAAACTCGTCGCGAATGGCGGCAGCATTCGCCCGCACATTGCCTTCGCTTTCGAATATCTGCTTGTAGGCGCGGCGAACCTTGTGGATTTCCGCGCGCTCGATACCTGCACGTGTCATGCCAACGATGTTCAGGCCGCTGAGAAGGCCCGGATTTCCGTTCAGCATACCGTAAGGAATGACGTCATAGCTGACGGCCGAAAGGCCACCGATAAAAGCCTGACGACCAACGCGGGTGAACTGGTGAACGGCGGAACCGCCGCCCAGGATGGCGCGGTCCTCGATCGTGACATGGCCTGCCAGCATGACATTGTTGGAGAGGATAATGTTGTTGCCCAGACGGCAGTCATGCGCCACATGTGCATAGGCCAGAAACAGATTGTTGTTGCCAACAACCGTCGTGCCGCCATGCTCCACCGTGCCGGTGTTCATCGTCACCCCTTCACGGATGGTGCAATGCTGACCGATGACCAAGGTGGTATCGACGGCACTGTGATGCGCGCTCTGCGAGTCCCCGCCGATCACGGCAGAGGGCCAAATCTTGGTACCTTTGCCAACGGTCGTGCAACCCAGAACGACGACATGGCTGATCAGTTGGACATCTTCATGCAGCGTTACCTTCGGCCCGACATGGCAAAACGGACCCACGACGACGTTCTCGCCGATGACAGCGCCATCTTCGATGAAGGACATCGGATGAATTTTAGCCGAAGCCGCAATCTTGCTCATTGCTGATCCTCGGGGATCATCATCGCACCGATATCCGCCTCGGCCACCAGAACGCCGTCCACCTTCGCATCGCAATGGAATTTCCAGACATTGCCGCGCTGACGCTGCTTGACGACGTAAATCTCCAGCCGGTCACCCGGCACGACAGGCTTGCGGAAGCGGGCATTGTCTATGGTCATGAAATAGACGAGATGACCGCCGTCGCCCTGCTTGCGCGCACAGATCGCGCCAGCCGTTTGCGCCATCGCTTCCACGATCAAAACGCCTGGCATGATCGGGCGGTCTGGGAAATGGCCGGTGAAATGCGGTTCGTTGACCGTGACGTTCTTGATGCCGGTCGCCGAATTATCGGCATCGATATCGATGATCTTGTCGATCAGCAAGAATGGATAACGATGTGGCAGCAGCTTCATCACTTCGAGGATGTCAGCCGCGCCAAGCGTCGTTTTCGTCTCTTCAGACATTTTTCTCTCCTGTCTTCTTATCTCGCTCCTCGGCGCGCGCCAGCAATTCCGCCATGTCGCGCAGGAAATGTTTGAGAGGCCGCGCCGGAACGCCGCCGTATTTGGCACCGGCAGGTACGTCGGCGACAACGCCGCTCATGGCTGCAATCTGCGCGCCGTCGCCGATGGTGATGTGGCCGTTGATGCCGCTGGCACCGCCGATCATGACACCGTCGCCGATGCGCGTGCTGCCAGCGATGCCCACCTTGCTGACGATGCCGCAATGGCGACCGATGCGCACATTGTGGCCAATCTGAACCTGATTGTCGATTTTCGTGCCTTCGCCGATGACCGTGTCATCCATTGTCCCGCGATCGACGGTGGTGTTGGCACCGATCTCGACATGATCCTGAATGATCACGCGGCCGATCTGCACGATCTTGATCATGCCGCGGGGACCGGGCGCATAACCGAAGCCATCTTGCCCGATGCAAGCACCATTGTGAATGATGACGCTGTTGCCAATCAGAGCCGACAGAATGCTCGCGCCACCCGCAATCGTGCAGTCGCGCCCGATCTGGACATCCGCGCCAATGATCGCGCCCGGCCCGATGCGGGTACCCGAACCAATATGCACATTGGCACCGATGACAGCCAGCGGCTCGACAATCACGCCGGCCTCAAGCTTTGCAGTGGGATCGATATGCGCTGACGGAGAAATTTCTGCGTCCTGAACCACGATCGCCGATGGCTTCATGGCGGATGCGTGTAGCAGAGCACCAGCCTGAGCAAACACGGTGTGTGGATTTTTGCAAATCAATGCGGGAATATGCGCTGGCAAAAGGCTTTTCAGAGCTGCATCACAGATGATGGCTGCGGCTTCGCAGGTCAGCAGTTCTTCCCGGTTTTTTCGCGACAGAATGTAGCAGAGCTGGTCGGACTTTGCCCGATAGACAGGTGCTATGGAGCGCACCAGACGATCAGCAGCCGTCTCATCAGACAGTTCCGCCCCAAGACGGTCAACGATATCTCTCAATCGCATGCCTTCATGGGGCGGAAAAAAAGCATTATATTCCATCAACCGAATACTCCAGAACGTTCAAACTTGCAGTTCTGGACTGCCGATATCAGAAAGTGTTGGACATGCCAAACCGGAAGTTCTGCACTTCGTCGTAGTCTTCCTTCATGAACGGCACTGCGTAGTCTACGCGCAGAGGACCGAACGGAGAAGCCCACATCAGGCCGATACCGGCAGATGCACGGATCGAGCTGTCGTCTTTCACACCGGCGCTGTTGGCAACCTTGTTGCCGTAGAGCGTACCGGCATCAACGAAGCCAGCGAGACGAAGACCGAAGTCCTCGGGAACGCCTGGCATTGGTGCCGTGACTTCAGCAGAGGCAGCAAAGTATGTCGTGCCGCCAATTGCGTCATCGCCGATGCGTGGACCGATACCGTCATTTTCGAAACCACGGATCACGCGGCCACCGATCTTGAACTGATCGAAGACCAGCAGATTGTCACCAGTCGGTGCAACGTAACCAGCCTGGCCGGTCAAGGAGCCGATGATGTCATACTCGTCAGACAGCGTGTGATAGTAGCGAGCCTTGGCATAGATCTTGTAGTATTCGGAATCGCCACCCAGTCCGGCAAACTCGTTGGTCAACGCACCCTGCCAGCCTTCGCGTGGCATGTTGCGGTCATCGAGAGAGTTGTACGTCAGCGTGTTGGAGATAATCGACTGCGTCCAGTCCTTGCCATTGATCAGATCAACGTAAGGGGCAGCCAGATTTGTGTAGTTGCCACTTGCATCGACATCATCGAAGCCCGACTTGCCGTCATATTGAATCTGCTTGTAGGTATATTTGAACGTCGTCGCCAGATTTTCAGTAATAGGAGCGGTTACGCGAAGTGCGAAGCCCTGCTCGTCATAATCATAATAATCTTCGCTCGAGCTCTGGCTCTTGAACAGGTCGAAGCCTGCAGCAAGACGATATCCAAGGAAATAGGGCTCGGTGAACGAGAAGTTGTAGCTCCGCGCATCATCCTGACCTGCACCCGCTGCAATGCGGATATACTGGCCGCGACCGAGGAAGTTCTTTTCTTCGATCGATGCTTCGAGCAGCGCGCCATCGTTCTGAGAGTAACCAGCACCGATACCGAACGAGCCGGTTGCCTGATCTTCGACATCCACCACGATCACGACGCGGTCCGGGGCACTGCCCTGGGACGTGCCGATATTGACCTTGGAGAAATAGCCGAGAGCTTCCAGACGACGCTTTGCAGCCGTGATGATCGTCTGGTTGAAGGCGTCGCCTTCGCTGATGTCAAATTCGCGGCGGATAACATAGTCACGTGTACGGGTGTTACCGCGGATTTCGATACGCTCGACATAGGCGCGCTCGCCCTGGTCGACGATATAGGTAACACCGATGGTGTTGCCGTTCATGTCGCGGTCGCCACGGGGCGTAACACGGGCAAAAGGATAACCTTCAGCAGAAACGCGCTTGGAAATCGCTTCCATGCTCTGCTGAACTTCCTTGGCGCTATAGCCGGAGCCAGCCTTGGTTTCTACGAGGCCTTGCAACTGCGAACCATCGACACCAGGAACCGTGGACTCGACAGCAACATTACCGAATGCGTAACGCTGACCTTCATCAACAGTGATGGTGATCGTGTACTCGTTGGTCGCTTCATCCAGCACGGCGTCCGAAGACGTGACGCGGAAGTCGGCATAACCACGGTTGTAATAGAACTGGCGCAGCGCTTCTTCGTCAGCGCGCAGCTTGTCCTCATTATAGACATCCTTACGCGTCAGGAACGACAGCATGTTGGATTTCTTGGTGTTGAGAACGGCAGCAAGACGACCATCGCTGTAGGCATTGTTGCCGACGAAATCGATGCGGGCGATCTTGGTGCGCTCACCTTCGTTGATGACGAATGCGAGATTGACGCGACCCTGACCGACATTGACGACCTGCGTGGTCACCTGAACATCGCTACGACCGATGGCAGCATAGGCTTCCTTGATGCGGGCAATATCGGCCGTTACCAGTGTCTGGTCGTACGGGCCCAGAGACTGGGTCTGCACGATGCCCTGAAGCTTGTCGTCCTTGATCTTGCGGTTGCCGTTGAACACGACCTGGTTGACGAGATTGTTTTCACGCACCGTCACAACCAGCGTGCTGCCGGAAACGCTCATGCTGACATTGGAGAAATAGCCGGTCGCGTAAAGACGCTTGACCGATTCATCAATGTCGGCGTTGGAAAAATTACGACCGGGAGCAATGGTGATGTTGGAGCGAACTGCATCCGCACCGGCGCGCTCAGCGCCCCGCACATCAACGCGCTGGATCACCGCTGCATTTGCAACACCAGAAGAAGCAAGCACCCCCAGGACTGCGACGGAAGAAACACCAGCAGACAGCGCAACCGCCGACACCGCGTTCAAAAATCTTGAACCAGCCTTCATTTTCAATTCTTACCTTTTCCCGTTGTCCCTCAGCGGGCGGAACCCGACTCCGGCCATCTGCGTCGTTTTTACCTGCTTTTACTCTACAAGCAAGCCCGACGGTTAATTTCTATTTACTTCGCAAGCCACCGTGGCTCAATCGCCACTTTGGCATCAAAACAAGGTAAATGCCCCCTTAACAAAACAGCCTCAAAGCCACCTTTAGCCTATCAAGCTGCTGATATCATTCCATGTGGCGAAAACCATCAAACTGAAAATCATCGCCAGACCAATGCGGAATGCAACCTCCTGCGCACCCGATCCTAGCGGCCTGCCCCGCACCGCCTCGATGGCGTAAAACAGCAGATGGCCACCATCCAGAATCGGGACGGGCATTAAATTAAGAAGACCTATCGACACCGAAAGCAAGGCTGCAAGCTGAATTACCGCTGCAAAACCGAGCGATGCCATCTGACCTGATGCCTGTGCGACACGCACCGGCCCGCCCAACTGGTCAGCATTCATGCGTCCCGTGACGAGATTGCCGATGTAGGCGAAGGTTCCCGTCACCACATGGCCGGTCTCGCGAACGCCTTCGACCAGCGCCTCGGTGGGAGAATAAGTGACGTGGCGGAAGTTTCCGCGGGTCTGATCGGTGACGATACCGATGATACCCAGTTCCATCTTGTTGCCGAACTGGTCCTTGGTCTCGGTACGGGTCGGCACCATTGGCAGCGAAAGGTCCTGTCCGTTACGCTCGACCGTAACCGTGATCGGTGTACCTGGACGGATGGCGACATAGCGGCGAACATCTTCGAACGTCATGACCTTTTCGCCATCGATCGCGACCAGCCTGTCGCCTGCCAGCACACCGGCCGCCTGAGCTGCACTGTTTTCGCGGACCTCTGATACGATCGGGTCGGAAATCATGCGGCCGTAAATGGTGAAGAGAGCGGCGAATATCAGGATTGCCAGCAGGAAATTCGCAATCGGCCCGGCCGCAACAGTTGCGGCTCTTTTCCACAGCTTTGCGCCTGCCAGTGTTTGCGCACGCTCCTCAAGCGATAGATTGGCAAGGCCCTCGCTGTCCGGCTTGCTGGCAACATCATCGTCGCCAAAGAATTTGACATAGCCACCCAGCGGAATGGCTGAAATCTTCCAACGTGTGCCACGCTTGTCGGTAAAGCCGACAAGTTCGGGGCCAAAACCGACGGAGAAGGCAGTGGATCTGATGCCGCACCAGCGTCCGACGAGATAGTGGCCCATTTCATGAACGAAAACGAGGAGAGACAGAACCAGAATGAACGGCACCATATAACCGGTCAAGAAACCAACCGTCGCCGTTACCATATCCATAATTCAAGTCCTTCGTTTATTGCCTTCAAGCCATGATCAGAAGCCGGGCAGAATTCCGCCGCCTGATCCTGGCACATCACCGGTTATCGCCGCGTGAACAACAGCAATGAGGAATACGGTAAAGCAGGCAAAAACAAGTCCGTCAACCCGATCCATAAAGCCGCCATGACCGGGAATGAGATGGCTGGAATCCTTCACCTTGAAGCGACGCTTGATGAAGGATTCGAAGAGATCGCCGATCTGGCTGAAGACGGACAAAAGCAGCGCAAGTCCGAGAATGACCAGGCTGATGCGCCCGTGATAGCCCATCGAGACGGCGCCGCCCGCAACGACGCCAGAAACGGTGCCGCCGATCGCGCCGGACCATGTCTTGCCAGGAGAGATGGCCGGAGCCAGTTTCGGCCCGCCAATGGCGCGACCGACGAAATAGGCCAGAATATCGGTTGCCCAGACAACGGAAAAGACAAACATCATGGCTGCAAAGCCCGTCAGTTCCTCGCCACGGATCGCTGCCAGCGAAATGCCGCTGAGGCCAGCATAGACGATTCCGCCCACCAGCCACCAGTTCCGCCCGCGCAAAACCGGAAACAGCACCGCCGTCAACGTGAAGCCCGACAGCAAGGGGAGATCGAGCGACGGCTCACCGAAAATCGTGTTGCCGCTCATCACCGCCACGGAAAACCAGCCCCAGGCATAGCCGGTGGGATTGGTATCCGATAATTTGGTGATGGTGCTCCATTCGTAATAGAGCAGCAGAGACAGCAGACCGGCCACCAGACGAAACATCATCCCGCCATACCAAGTGGCGACGAGAATGACTGTGGCCATGACAATGGCGGATATGATGCGTAACCTGAGTTCGCGGCTCATCAGACGCCCGCCAGAGCGACTTGATCCGACAATCCGCCAAACCTGCGGTCGCGCGTCATATATTGATCAATGGCAGCAAAAAACGTCTTGCGGTCGAAATCCGGCCAGTAGTCCGGAATGAAAAGAAACTCGGAATAGGCTGCCTGCCACAACAGGAAATTCGACAGCCGCTCCTCGCCGCTGGTGCGGATGATGAGATCGGGATCGGGTATGCCCGCCGTATCCAGTCGGGCGGCAATCGCATCCGGGTTTATTGCAGATGGATCGAGCTTGCCCTCGGCTACGTCCTTCGCCAGCGATGCCGCAGCACGGGCAATTTCGTCGCGGGAGCCGTAATTGAACGCGATCACCAGCGTCAGCGCCGTATTTTCGCAGGTTCTCTGCTCGGCGTCGATCAGCAGGCTTTTAATGTCGTCTTTGAGGCCTGCCCTGTCACCGATAACCCGCACCCGGACATTTTCCTTGTGCAGATCGGCAAGGTCGCGGCGGATGAAGGCCTTCAATAAACCCAGCAGATCGGTGACTTCCGTTTCCGGCCTGCGCCAGTTTTCGGATGAAAATGCAAACAGCGTCAGATATTTGAGACCGCAATCGCCGGCGGCGCGCACGGTTTCCCTGACAGCTTCGACGCCACGCCGATGCCCCATGATACGCGGAAGCCCGCGCTGCTTTGCCCAACGCCCGTTGCCATCCATGATGATGGCAACATGCTCAGGGGGTGAGGAACGTGTAATGTCCGACATCTCGATCCAGTTTAAGCAGCACGGAATTGAAGGAAAACAGCGATAGGCTCGAGAGCCATCTACACCTGCATGATTTCTCTTTCTTTCTCTGCAAGCAAGCGATCAATTTCCGAAATGGTCTCATCCGTCATTTTCTGAACCTTGTCGGACTGCGCACGGCTTTCATCCTGACCGATGTCACCATCCTTTTCGGCTTTTTTCAGACCGTCCATACCATCGCGGCGGACGTGACGAATAGCGACCTTGGCCTTTTCCGCATAGTCATGCGCAACCTTGACCAGCGACTTGCGGCGCTCTTCGTTGAGCTCGGGCAGCGGAATACGCAGGTTTTGACCATCGACAATCGGGTTCAGACCGAGATTGGATTCACGGATCGCACGGTCGACAGCGCCAACCATCGACTTGTCCCAGATGTTGACACCCAGCATGCGCGCTTCAGGCACCGTTATGTTGGCGACCTGAGACAGCGGGACGCGCGAGCCATAGGCATCAACCGTGACGGGGTCGAGAATGTTGGCCGAGGCGCGCCCGGTGCGCAGCGATGCAATATCGCTCTTGAAGGCATTGATCGCGCCATCCATGCGACGCTTGATATCGTTGATGTCAGTACCACTCATATTCATACTCCGTCAGTTCTGGCCTTTAAGGCCTAATTTCACACCGTGGAATCAGCGCCCAGCCATCATTTGTCGTGCACGATGGTCTTGCGACCGCCGCCCGTCAATATTGCTGCAAAACCGCCCTTCTCGTGGATCGAGAAGACGATGATGGGAATGTGGTTTTCACGGGCAAGCGCGACAGCCGCGATATCCATGACCGCAAGTCCCTTGCCCAAGACTTCCGAATGAGTCAATTCGTCAAAACGGGTGGCGGTCGGATCTTTCTTCGGATCGGCCGAGTAAATGCCATCGACCTGCGTTCCCTTGAAGATCGCTTCTGCACCGATTTCGGCGGCGCGCAATGCGGCGGCCGAGTCCGTCGTGAAGAATGGATTGCCGGTGCCGCCTGCGAAAATCACGACGCGGCCCTGTGCAAGATGAGAGAGTGTCGCGCGCTGGGAGAAGCTTTCGCAAATCTCCGGCATGGCAATGGCCGACAGAACGACCGTATCGATGTCGAGCTTGCGCAGTGAGGTCGCCAAGGCCAATGCGTTAATGACGGTTGCCAGCATGCCCATGTGGTCGCCTGTTACCCGGTCGCCACCCTTGGAGGCGACAGCCACACCACGGAAGATGTTTCCGCCGCCGACGACGACGCCCACTTCGACGCCCATGGCGCGTGCTTCGGCAATATCAGAGGCAATGCGGTCTGCGACGGCAACGTCGATACCAAAACCCTGATCGCCCATGAGGGCTTCGCCCGACGCCTTGAGAAGAACACGTTTATAAAGCGGCTTGGAAGACATCATGACTCCTTAAAGCATGTCGCGGACAGTCACGCAGCAATTGCAGGGACGACATGCGAGATCGAGAGAGAACCGCAACGGCGAGCCAATCTGACACGATTGCCACGCGCTGCGAGGTATAACCGCATCGCGGATACACGAAGGGCACCGCGTTGTCACGCGATGCCCCGTAGTTTTCCCGTATTTGGGTAAATGGATCAGCCCTTGGCGACAGCAGCAACTTCTGCTGCGAAGTCGCTTTCTTCCTTCTCGATGCCTTCACCGAGAAGCAGACGCGCCATGCCCACGACTTCGATCTTGGCGCCAGCTTCCTTTTCGGCTTCCTTGACAGCGTCACCAACGGTGATGTCAGGGTTGATGACGAAAGCCTGCGACAGAAGAGCGACTTCTTCGAAGAACTTGCGCATACGACCGTCAACCATCTTTTCGATGATGGCTTCTGGCTTGCCGGATTCGCGAGCCTGTTCAATGAACACGTTGCGTTCGCGCTCTGCAACAGCAGCGTCAACTTCTTCAGCGCGGATAGCGAGCGGGTTGGTCGCAGCAATGTGCATGGCAACCTGACGGCCGATGGATGTCAGAACGGCCTTGTCACCTTCCGACTGCAGCGCAACGAGAACGCCCAGCTTGCCGATGCCGTCGCCTGCTGCGTTGTGAACGTAGGTCGCAACAACGCCGTGCTTGACTTCGAGCAGAGCGGAACGACGCAGCGCCATGTTTTCACCGATGGTGGCGATAGCGTCCTTGATGGTGTCGGTAACGTTCTTGCCAGTGGCTGGGTACGTCGCAGCAGCAACGGCTTCAACGGAACCGTCCGTCGTCAGGGCAACGGATGCAATGCCACGAACGATGTCCTGGAAGGCATCGTTACGGGCGACGAAGTCGGTTTCGGAGTTGACTTCAACGACAACGGCCTTGTGGCCGGCAGATGCGATACCAACGAGACCTTCGGCAGCTGTGCGGCCAGACTTCTTGTCGGCCTTGGCGATACCCTTGGCGCGCAGCCAGTCGATTGCAGCTTCCATGTCGCCGCCTGTTTCAGACAGCGCCTTTTTGCAATCCATCATGCCTGCGCCAGACTTCTCGCGCAGTTCCTTTACCATTGCGGCTGTGATTTCGCTCATTGTGTGCCTCTTGTCGGTTCGTCGGTCACGGCGCGGTTGCAGCCAGACCTCAATCGGATTTTTGGGAACGAATGTACCCGGAACTGTGACAGCCTGATGAAGAGGCCATCACGAATATCATAAACGTCACGCTTTGCCATGCGGGCGGCGTGGTTGAAACGAACAAGGCCGCCGAACTTTTCTAGTCCAGAACGGCCTTGTCTCGTCTCATGGAGAAGGCGGCATTGTCATGCCGCCCGTAGCCTTGATTATGCAGCAGGCGTCGCGCCTGCTTCGTCTTCGAGTGCTGGCTCGATCGGAGCTTCTTCGGAAGCGCCGATGTCACGACCGGACGAACCCTGCTGACGTGCGATACCGTCGATGGCTGCACGGGCAATCAGATCGCAATAGAGCGAAATGGCGCGCGACGCATCGTCGTTACCGGGGATCGGGAAGTCGATCTGGTCTGGATCGCAGTTCGAGTCGATGATCGCAACGACCGGAATGCCAAGACGCTTGGCTTCTTCGATAGCGATCTTTTCCTTGTTGGTGTCAACAATGAACATCAGGTCAGGAACGCCGCCCATATCGCGGATACCGCCGAGAGCCTTTTCAAGCTTTTCGCGTTCACGCTCAAGGTTCAGACGCTCTTTCTTGGAGTAGCCAGATGCGTCGGAGTTGAGGATTTCGTCGACCTTGCGCAGACGTGCGATCGAGTTCGAAATCGTCTTCCAGTTCGTCATCATGCCGCCGAGCCAACGCGAGTTGACGTAGTACTGAGCAGAACGCTTCGCACTGTCGGCGATGATTTCGGACGCCTGGCGCTTCGTGCCAACGAACAGAACGCGGCCGCCACGTGCAACCGTGTCAGACACGACCTGAAGGGCGCGCGACAGCAAAGGAACCGTCTGAGCCAAGTCGATGATGTGAATGTTGCTGCGGTCGCCGAAGATGTACGGCTTCATCTTTGGGTTCCAGCGGTGTGTCTGGTGACCAAAGTGAACGCCAGCTTCCAGAAGCTGACGCATAGAGAAATCGGGCAATGCCATGCCTAGTTATCCTTTTCCGGTTTAACCCCCGCGAAGCAAACAGCGTCATCAAGATGACACCACCGGGCGGAACGATCCGGATTTCTCCCGGAACATCCCAAGCTTCGCGTGTGGAATGGTGTGCCGCATACAGGCTGTTTGAACGAAACGCAAGTCAATATGCGTCAAATTGGTGAAATCGATCAGCGAACCGGCTGTTTGTCGCAGGTTTCAGGCTTGAGGATATCAAGCTTGGCCAGTTTTCCGGTCAGCACGAAGTCGCCATAATCCATCGTCAGATCGCGGGTGATTCCATTGTCATAGAGCTTGAACGACATGCGGTAGATCGGCAGGGAATCGGTGCCGGTCTTGTCATTGTAATAAGCGATGGTCACAGGCCAGAATGATGTCTTGGCGAAGTCTCCCGCCTTGCCGGCATCGACATCGCCATCAGCGGGCGCCTGCTGCTTGCCGACCAGGGTCGAGGTGATCAGGCTTTCATCGCCATCATCGGAACCATCGAAAACGCGGGATTCGAAAATACGTTTGCCGAGCTTTGCGTTCTCGATGACCTGCACCATGTGCTCCGTCGGGAACTCGCCCGCGACCAGATCGATCTTGCGCGCATCCGGCTTGGTCAGGTCGATTTTCATCGCACCGTTTTCATCTGCGGCAGAGCCCGTGACTTCCTTGTCCAGCTTGTCATCCGTGAACGACTTAGTCTCGAAGGTGAACTTTTTGGACGCCACGTCCTCGAAGGTCGTCGTCTGCTGGTCGGTCAGGCGAACGGCATCGCCCGTGTTGATCTGGGTGACGAAACGGAAGTCGGTCTTGTAGCCCTTGCAGGACGATCCGGTGAACTCATAGACCATTCTGCCGGTCATGCCTTCGATGCCGGAGCGATCCGAGGCATCCTTCAATTCCAGATCATAGACGGCACGGTGCGAGATCAAGTTGGGAACGGTGGCAGGCACAGCGCTTGCTACACCCGGCACCACCATAAAGGAGCCGGAAGCAAGTGCGATGGCAAGGTTCCTGACAAACATTCAATATCTCCTGTTGGACTCACCGCTCATATTGTACAAGCAACCGCCCGGCTTTTGGACATCATGATCTGTCTGCCGGATTTTTGAAAGATTTACAACAAAAGCGGAGACGAAAATGTCGGATGCCATCGAAGCTCGCCTCAAGGACTTGGGCTACACCCTGCCCGCCGCCGCAGCGCCTGCTGCAAATTACGTACCTTACACGATCAGCGGCAATCTGCTCTATGTTTCCGGCCAATTGCCGATGGAATCCGGCAAGATTGCGGTCACGGGTCATGTGGGTCGAGACGTCGATGTTGCGACTGCCCAGCGTGCCGCCGAACTGTGCGCCGTCAATATTCTGGCTCAGGTCAAAGCTGCACTTAATGGTGACCTGTCGAAAGTGCGTCGTATCTTGAAGCTGAACGGCTTTGTCGCCTCCGTGCCGGAATTCACCGAACAGCATCTCGTCATCAACGGCGCATCGAACCTCATCGCCAATGTTTTGGGCGAGGCAGGTAAACACGCCCGTGCCGCCGTTGGCATGGCCTCCCTACCCTTCAATGCCGCAGTCGAAATCGACGCCATCGTGGAAATCGACGTATGACACTGAAGCTTTCCTGGCTGACCGCTGAACCGGTCGCCCATCGTGGCTATCACGACCAGAACAAAACCGTGTGGGAAAACACCCTCACGGCCTTTTCCCGCGCCATCGATGCGGGCTTTGCCATCGAATGCGATTTGCAGCTGGCGTCCGATAGTGTGCCCGTCGTCTTCCACGATGACGAGATGACACGCCTCACCGGTATCAAGGGAGATGTCCGCGAGCGGACCTCTGGTGAGCTCGGCATGTTATCCGTCGGCCAGACCAAGGACCGGGTGCCGACCCTCAAGCAGCTCCTTAAACTTTGCGCCGGCAAAGTCCCGCTCGTGCTGGAACTGAAGGGCCGCAAGGGCGAAGGCATAGATGATGGCTTTGCCGAAGCGGTTCTGGAAGTTCTGGAAGGGTATGAAGGCCATGTCGCGTTGATGAGCTTCGATCATCATCTGCTGAAGGCTCTGAAGGCTGCCGGTTCGCCATGGCCTTTGGGCCTGACGGCAGAAGGCGCCAAGCCGGAAGACTTCTTCAAGCATGATGACGCCATGCAGATCGGCCTCGATTTCATCTCCTATGCATGGCCGCATCTGCCCAACAGCTTCATCGATGCCCAAAGAAAACTCGGTCTTCCCGTGATTACTTGGACCGTGCGGGATGAAACTGGGCGCGTGAATACCTATAAATATGCTGATCAAATGACGTTCGAAGGTTTCGATCCAAGAGAAAGCGTTACAGCCAGCGCATGAGCGAAGACTATTCCATTCGTGTAGAGCAGTCCTTCAGGGACATCGATCCGGAAAGCTGGAACAGGCTTTCCGGAACATCTAAATCTACGCGAACAGAAGACTATAACCCATTCATATCGCATGCTTTCCTGTCATCCATGGAAGAGTCCGGCTCCGCTACCGCCAAAACCGGCTGGCGCGGGCACCATCTTCTCCTGGATAATGGCGATGGTCGCCTGACGGGCGCAATGCCTGCCTATCTGAAGAGCCACAGCCAGGGCGAATATGTCTTCGACCATGGATGGGCGGATGCGCTGGAGCGGGCGGGCGGCCATTATTATCCCAAGCTGCAATGCTCGGTCCCGTTTACACCTGCGACCGGACCGAGGCTTCTGACGAATGGCATTGATGACGCTGCCTTCCGGCAGGTTCTAGCGTCCGGTCTGCGGCAGGTCACCGAAAAGATCGGCGTCTCCTCGTCCCACGTCACCTTCGCGCCGGATGATGACATCGACGCACTGGTGCAGGAAGGTTTTCTACCGCGCACGGATCAGCAATTTCACTTCATCAACAATGGTTATCGCGACCACGCCGATTTTCTCGACGCCCTTTCGTCGCGCAAGCGCAAGGGCCTCAAGAAAGAACGCCGCGCGGCACTTGAAAACGGCATCGAAATCGACTGGCTGACGGGCAGCGATCTGACCGAAGACATATGGGACCAGTTCTTTGCCTTCTATAAAGACACGGGCAGCCGCAAATGGGGTCGCCCCTACCTCACCCGGGAATTCTATTCGCTGATTGGCCAGCGCATGGCCGAAGACATCCTGCTCGTGATGGCAAAACGCGAGGGCCGCTACATCGCAGGCGCCATCAATTTCATCGGCGGAGAAGCGCTTTACGGCCGACATTGGGGCTGTATCGAGGATCACCCGTTCCTGCATTTCGAGGTCTGTTACCACCAGGCTATCGATTTTGCGCTGGCAAAGGGCCTGAAGCGTGTGGAAGCCGGTGCACAGGGTGAGCACAAGCTGGCGCGTGGATATACCCCAGTCACCACACGTTCCGCTCACTTTATCAACCATCCGGGCCTGCGCCACGCCATTGCGGATTATCTTCAGCGCGAGCGTGACGAGGTGGAGCAGATCGGTGACTATCTCGACGAGCACAGCCCTTTCCGCAAGGGCGAGCGCCCGGAAACAGACGACTGATTGCGCGAGAAGACGAGGAGAGATTTCATGACATCGGCCTATGACACCAACAACATATTCGCCAAAATTCTGCGTGGCGAAATCCCTTGTGCGAAAGTCTACGAAGATGACCACACGCTGGCCTTCATGGATGTCATGCCGCAAGCACCAGGTCATCTCCTCGTCATCCCAAAGGCAGGTTCCCGCAATATTTTGGATGCCGATCCTGCGGTCTTGGCAAAGACCATAACCGTGGTTCAGAAGCTTGCCATTGCCGCCAAGCAAGCCTTCGACGCAGACGGTGTCTACGTCGCCCAGTTCAACGAACCGGCCGCCGGGCAGACGGTGTTCCACCTGCACTTCCACGTGATACCGCGCAACGAAGCGGAGCCGCTGAAGCCGCACAGCGGCGGTATGGCCGATGGTGATGTGCTGAAGGCGCATGCAGAGAAGATCAAGGCTGCGCTTCCCTGAGTTTTCGTGCCTTTGCGATGGCTGATTATGGGCGCTGACCTAACGTCGCGGCGTCCCTCGTCTCGCTCTTCGGTGAAGACAAGTGTTCCAGCACCTTGCTCGCCAGCAGATAAGCCACAACAAACATAGCGATGCCGCCAAAGACATCGCTGAGGTGATGTCCGCCATGAGCCAGAATTGCGGGCACCATGGCTGTATTCAGAACGACTGCAAACGGAAAGACCCATCTGAACCGCGCCAGAAACACCGCGGACATACAGGCCATGACGGTGTGGAACGAGGGGAAACCGATCAGCCCGAGCACATTTGCGGGCGAGATATAGGTCGGCCCGTCACGACCGAGACGCAGAAGTTCCTCACCATATTGCGGTGTCACGCCCAATTCGATCTTCGACAGCAGGTCTGGCGACAGGGTGTAAAGCGTCGATGGCCCGAAGGTTGGAAACACGAACCAGACCACAATGCAGCCCATCACGCCCAGCACACCTGTCAGCAGAAAGTGCCACAAGGCGTTTGCTTTGCCGGAAAAGCCCAGGAGCAGAACAACGAAGACAAGCTGGGGCAGCGAACTAAAATAGACGTAAAACAGCGTCTTGGAAATCGCAGGCCATTCGGCCACCAGCGCGACAGCCTTTGGCCAACTATAGCCGACCATCGCATCGACTTGCACCAGCATACTGTCTGCGGGCGCGGTGCGGACCGGCAACAGCAAATAGTTGAAAACGGACGCCACGAGCGTGAAAAGGATGAACAGGCCAGACGCAGTCAGAGCCAGCGCGATTCGCTCTTCCCCACGGTGCATGCGGTAATATTGGCCACCGCCAATCAACGCCAAAGCCGCAGCCCCGGGAAGCGCATAGCCAAGCCAATCGATCGCCATGCCCTTTGCGACGATCAATATCGCATCTGCCAGAGCCAGGGCGACAACAACAAAAGCGAAGAAACGTTCGGCTGGCAACAATCGCATGGGCATCTCCCTTGCCGCGATCCTAACCAACAGGCCTGAAATTCACGTAAATGCGGAACTACCGCACATCGAGAACCAGCAGACCGACCGCCAGCAACAGGATCGGCACCAACACGCCGACCAACACCTTTTGCCGCGCCATCAGGAAGATGGCAAATCCAAGCGTCGCCGCACCGATGCGCAGCCACATGGGTGAATGTTCCAAAGTTCCCGTTGGAAAGACGATCAGCTTTGCCGTGACTGCCATCACCAGAGCCGTGGCGACGGCCCTCACCCAGTTCAGCGTTTCGGAACCCTCTTTCAAACGATTGCCAGCGATGACGCCCAGCCAACGCCAAAGGTCTGTCGCGAGCCAGCCCGCAATGGCAATGAAGAGATACGGCGCCCACCACGCGTCGGTCATCATGGTTCACCCTCCACCGATGCAGGATCGATCCTGCGGCGAAACCAGAAGCGATCGATGAGATAGGCAAGCGTGCCGCCGCCGATGCCAGCATAGAGAATATCGAATTCCGGTTCGATCACCGCAAACAGCGGACCGGCGATGACGCCAATCACGAAGGCGACCTTGACGACAGTATGCCGGGCAGTGGCCCATATGGACGAGATGAAATAGACCGGCGTCAGGAAGAACAAGACACCCGCAACGATGGGCGGAAAGGCCGCGACCAGGCCGTAGCAGATGCCGACGATCACGGCGTTGATGAGTGTCAACGTCATGCCGAAGCCGATGAACCATGCAACGCGCGCCTCGCGCGGAACCTTGCTGAGGTTCTGGGTCGCATAGACCCAGGCGGTGATGGCGACGAAGTGCGACAGGAAGAGCAAAATCCAGGTCGGCGTCTTTGCGGTTCGCATTTCCGGCACGATGGAGGCTACCATTGGCATCATGCGGATCGAGGAGAGAGTCACGACCAGAAAGCATGTCGCCAATCCAGCACCGCTTGTCATCGCCCCGATCAGGATCATCTTGGCAGGCAAGGCCCAAATGGTCAGCGTCATAAACACCGCTTCACCACGCGTGACACCGGATTCCAGAGCAAAGGCGCTAAACCCGACAAAGGAGGTCATGAGAATGAGGGCGGGCAGCGAAAAAATACCCTTCATGCCTCTGAAAAACCAGAGATAGAGGGGCTCCGCGTCGCTTTCTGAGGGCATGTCGGTTTCCGGTATCAAAACAACAAAGTGCCGGGCATAAACCCGGCACTGTCTAGATTATAAAACGAAGATTACTTCTTTTTCGGTACCTTAGGCACAGTGTTGGTCTTGCGAGGCGGCTTGGCAGCCTCGTTTGCCTTTTCCGTATCTAAGACGGCGACATCGACATCAGGCTCGGCTTTTTCAGCCTTCGATGTCTTCGCCTTGCCTTTTGCCTTGCTGACGGTTTTGGCAGCCTTCAGTTCTGCTTCCGGTTTGGGTTTGACAGAGGCGCTTTCCGAGACCACATCGAGTTTCAGCCCTTCAGTGCCATCATCTCTCTTGCCGATAGAAACATTGACCACGCCGCCCTTCTTGAGTTTTCCGAAGAGAATCTCGTTGGCGAGCGGCTTCTTGATGTATTCCTGAATGACACGACCCAGCGGACGGGCACCCATCTTCTCGTCGTAGCCTTTTTCCGCCAGCCAGCTGACCGCATCATCGTTCAGATCGAACGTGACGTTTCGCTCAGAAAGCTGCGTTTCCAACTGCATGACGAACTTCTGGACCACCTTGTGAATGACCGCAGTCGGCAATGGCGAGAACGGAATGATCGCATCCAGACGGTTGCGGAATTCCGGCGTGAACAGGCGGTTGAGAGCCTCCTCATCTTCGCCTGTGCGCTTGGACGAGCCGAAGCCGATGGCGGACTTCGCCATTTCAGACGCACCGGCATTGGTGGTCATGATCAGGATGACATTGCGGAAATCGATCTTCTTGCCGTTGTGATCTGTCAGCGAACCGTGGTCCATGACCTGCAACAGAATGTTGTAGATTTCCGGATGGGCCTTTTCGATTTCGTCCAGCAACACCACGCAATGCGGATGCTGATCGACGCCGTCTGTCAGAAGGCCGCCCTGCTCGAAGCCCACATAGCCGGGAGGTGCACCGAGCAGACGCGAGACCGTGTGCCGCTCCATATATTCCGACATATCGAAACGCAGCATTTCCACGCCAAGCGAAGCCGCAAGCTGCTTGGCCACTTCCGTCTTGCCCACGCCCGTTGGGCCAGAAAAGACGTAGGAGCCAATCGGCTTGTTGGGCTCGCGCAGGCCAGCGCGGGCGAGCTTGATAGCCGTTGACAGGGCCTCGATTGCCGTATCCTGACCATAGACCACGTAACGCAGTTCTTTTTCGAGATTGGCAAGAACCATCTCGTCGTCTTTCGACACCGTCTTGGCCGGAATGCGCGCCATCGTCGCGATCGTGACCTCGATTTCCTTTTCGGTGATCAACTTGCGACGTTTGGAGACTGGCAGCAGCATCTGCGCAGCACCCGTCTCATCGATGACATCGATGGCCTTATCCGGCAGCTTGCGGTCCGAAATGTAACGTGCCGACAGCTCTACCGCCGCCTTGATCGCCTCATTGGAATAGCGCAGGTGGTGATAGCTCTCATAATAGGGCTTCAGCCCCTTCATGATCTCGATGGCATCTTCGATCGAGGGCTCGTTGACGTCGATCTTCTGGAAGCGACGAACGAGCGCCCGGTCTTTTTCGAAGAACTGACGATATTCCTTATAGGTGGTCGAACCGATGCACCGGATTGCGCCGGATGACAAAGCAGGCTTCAGCAGATTGGACGCATCCATCGCGCCGCCGGAGGTAGCACCTGCGCCGATCACCGTGTGGATTTCATCGATGAAGAGAACTGCGCCTGGCGTCTCTTCAAGTTCCTTGACAACCTGCTTCAAACGCTCCTCGAAATCGCCGCGATAGCGCGTTCCCGCCAGCAATGTGCCGATATCCAGCGAGAAGATCGTATCGTTCTTCAACGCTTCAGGCACTTTGCCCTCAACGATGCGCTTGGCCAGACCTTCGGCGATGGCGGTTTTACCCACACCTGGGTCACCGACATAAAGCGGGTTGTTCTTGGAGCGACGGCACAGGATCTGGATGGTGCGGTTCACCTCGGCGTGGCGCCCGATCAGCGGATCGATTTTGCCGCCCTTGGCCTTTTCATTGAGGTTGACGCAATAGGCCTTCAGCGCGTCCTGCTGCTTCTTCGGCCCGGCAGAATCATCTTCGACGCCGCCACCACCACGAGTCGGCTTTGCCTCGTTCTCATTGTCTTCTGCACCGCGCGGCGCACGGGTCTGGGACGATCCGGGACGCTTGCCGATTCCGTGGGAAATATAGTTCACGGCGTCGTAGCGCGTCATTTCCTGCTCCTGCAGGAAATAGGCCGCGTGGCTTTCGCGTTCAGCGAAGATGGCAACAAGAACATTGGCACCGGTTACCTCTTCGCGACCGGACGACTGGACATGGATGACGGCACGCTGGATGACGCGCTGGAAACCTGATGTGGGCTTGGAGTCCTCATCATAACCCGTCACCAGGTTGGAAAGCTCGTTGTCCACATAATCGACGACCGTCTTGCGAAGGGCGTCGAGATCCACATTGCAGGCGCCCATGACGGCAGCCGCATCTGCGTCGTCCACCAGCGCCAGCAGCAGATGCTCCAGCGTGGCATATTCATGATGACGCTCATTTGCAAAGGTCAGTGCCTGATGCAGCGCCTTCTCTAGACTTGGGGAAAAAGTTGGCACGTTGCGATCCTCATTTCTTTTCCATGACGCACTGCAGCGGATGCTGGTGCTGTCGGGCGAAATCCATGACCTGGCTTACCTTCGTCTCTGCGACCTCATATGTAAATACCCCGCATTCGCCGACACCATGCTGGTGTACTCGCAACGTGATGCGGGTCGCACTTTCCCGGTCCATCTGGAAAAAGCGCTCAAGAATGTGAATAACGAACTCCATGGGAGTATAGTCGTCGTTCAACAAAAGAACACGGTAAAGATTGGGTTTTTTCGTCTTCGGTTTGGTGCGCGTAATTACGGAGGTGCCGCGGTTTGCGCCGCCGTCTTCCCCTTCATTCTCGCCCTGCATGTCGATCGACTTGGCGATCATCTCTCATCATTCTCCAGATCGGACTCGCAGTCACGTTTCGGTCACGCGAGCCTGTATTTCGCTTAACCATATCTAGGTCTTCTCGCGCCGATTTTAAGCCCCCTGTGGCGCAGTGCAATCACTAATACGTTCATGACAGGCGAAGTCAGGTCGGATTTTCGCAAACTGACCTTTAGATGGCCACTGAACATTAAAGCGGCGCACAAATACGGCAAGCGAATCAAATACCCAATGTCAGTGGCAGGGAGCAACTATCGTGGAGAACTGGTTTTTCGTAGAAAGAGTCACCAGTGAGATTCACATACTCTCACGTAAACGGTGACACGCTGCAAAGGCTGATCGTCAAAAAACCAAAACATGCCTCGGCCGCCCATATTGGTAGCCTGAACGGTGGAGCAACCGTTCAAGACGACACCCGCGAAATTGCGCTTTACTCGAGCCACGATGATAAAACCGGAGACGAAAGTATCCAATCTCTAAATCACTCGCCAGACAAGGTATCGTTTTGTCAGTCCGGTGGGGGATGTGCGAGCTGATGGACTGAACTATTTGGAACGGTAGAGCGCGAAACCTCAGCCAATCGAACAAACAAAATACACGCCTGAAAAACGGCGGCATGTTGCCTCTAGCAAGTGTAGAAATTTCAGATGCTATTTGATCTCCCAGACCCCGACACCCTCTATGCAGCTCTACTTGCACGAAATGAATGTTTCGATGGGCAAGCCTTCGTGTGTGTCTCATCCACCGGCGTTTTTTGCCGTCTGACGTGTCCTGCTCGTAAGCCGAAGCGGGAGAATTGTACATTTTATCCAACGATCGGCGAATGCATTGAGGCTGGCTTTCGCCCCTGCAAGCGTTGCCATCCTCTTCAGGCGGCTGCACTAGCCGATCCCGCGATTGCCGCCCTCTTACATGCTCTGGACACGCGGCCGAACCTCCGTTGGTCTGAAGACCACGTGATCAGGCTTGGTTATGACCCTTCAACCATTCGGCGAAGCTTTAGACGTCAATTTGGAATGACATTCCTGGAAATGGCGCGTCAACGGCGCCTCCGCGAGGGGTTCAAGACTCTGGCTGTCGGCGGAAAAGTCATCACGGCTCAGCATGAGGCCAGCTTTGAATCTGCCAGCGCATTTCGCGCCGCTTTTGCTCGTCTGCTCGGCCAATCTCCATCTGAGTTGCGATCGGATAAGCTGCTGCAGGCAACATGGATACCGACGCCGCTCGGCGACATGATCGCCGTCAGTAGTCGAAGCCATCTTCATCTTTTGGAATTCGTGGATCGAAAAGGCCTCCCTGCGGAGCTTACGAGATTGCAGCAAACCTCCAAGGAGGGAATCGGTATCGGCTGCATGCCTCCCTCAGAGCAAGCTGCGGCGGAACTCATTGAGTATTTTGCTGCCCGTTGCGACAGGTTTTCAACACCACTAGCGGTGCCTGCCAGCCCTTTTACTCAACGAGTATGGGATGCGTTGCGCGAGATACCGGCTGGCGAAACCCGAAGCTATTCTGAAATTGCCCGCCAAATCGGTCGCCCAACGGCAATTCGGGCGGTGGCACGTGCCAACGGTGCCAACCAAATCGCGCTGATGATTCCTTGCCATAGAGTCATTGGAGCAGATGGATCTCTGACCGGATATGGCGGCGGCCTTTGGCGTAAACAGCGGCTGATCGAAATCGAACGACAACTCAAAATATTAAACAAGGAACACGTTGAGTGACATCCCAAATCGAAAATGCCCAGTATTTCCGAAGCCTACATACGCCTCAAGCCCCGCTATTTCTGTACAATATCTGGGATGCTGGGAGCGCAAAGGCCGTTGAACGCGCTGGTGCAATGGCTGTTGCGACCAGTAGCTGGTCCATGGCTGCTGCTCAAGGTTATGCAGATGGCGAACAGCTTCCTTTCGAGGATATGCTGGCAGTCGTCACGAGGATAGCAAAATCGGTGAACGTGCCTGTCACCGTCGATTTTGAGAGTGGATACGCCTCCGATCCTGAGACCGTCGAACAAAACGTCCGCAAATTACTAGAACTCGGCATTGTCGGATTCAATTTTGAGGACCAGATCGTGGGTGGAACCGGTCTTTATAGTATTGATGATCAGGTCTCTCGGATACGTGCTGCTCGCCGAGCTGCCGACTCTTCAGGCGTTCCAGCGTTCATCAATGCCCGGACGGACGTTTTTTTAAAGGTTGATCAGGCAACCGCGCACGCTCATTTAATCGAGGAAGCTCTTGTCCGCGAGAAAGCATATACATTGGCTGGTGCTGACGGCTTTTTCGTCCCTGGACTGATAGATACAGTGTTAATCCATCAGGTCTGTGAAGCAGCAACATTGCCCGTAAACATCATGACGGCAGTAAGCGACCTTAAAGCGAGTGAACTATCAGCGTTGGGTGTCGCTCGCATCAGCTTAGGATCGGCACCATATGTCACTCTCATGTCAACCATTGAAAAAGAAGCAAGCGCACTCCTGTAATTTGAACGACCGTGCCAGGCTGTAACATATGCCCGTACCCCTTTAATGTCAGGGCCGTAAAATGTCCGCTTCATGGAATCATTCGTCGCCTCAGCGTCACAGCTACGGCGTGCTCGATGGTTTCCACCTCCATCTTGCGACAGATAGCCTCGACCAGATAGTTGATCGTTCGGCTGGTCAGCGCCATTGTCGTGCCAATGCTCTCGAAACTGTGGCCTTCCATAGCCAATGACATCACCTGTTTTTCAAGCATGGACAAAGGCTGTCTTTTTTGTACTCCGTTCCCGACAAGGATGGTCAGGCGGGCATGGGCGTGGAACATCAGAACGTTCAATCGTTCGATATCATCGACGTCGAGATGGGGCCTGTCACCTGCAAATCCGATGAGCCGGGGCGCTCCTGAAATTCCCAGAGCGGGAAACGTTGCTCCGCGCACCATGCGAGCTCCGCGAAACACGGCGGCGGCATCTGGTGTTATGCAATCATGGGACTCGATTTCCGCCATGTCCCACAACTCAGGCCCGAGACTGCCCGGAGACTGAATGAAGATCGACGCATAATAAGCGAGGCATTCGTCCAGTTCATAAAACAGGGAGGCCGCGATATTGGAGGGAAAGAGAAAAGAGATCGGCTCTTTTTCCTCCAGACGCGATGTGTCGAGGACGTAATAGCATCGAAAATCGAACAGCTGCTGTATCTCGGCCAGAACACAGCCCACCTCTTCCACTGTGGTGGTTTTTTGCAGCCTGATGAGCAGGTCCTGAGAAATTTTGGCGCCTCTGGATCAAGAGAATGGCCGTCCGTTCTATCACGGTCCGGCTCAGCGGTCAGCACTATGAGGTGGTCTTGCTTTGATGCAGCCTATTGGTGCGCGCGAGGCCTGTCAATTTTCACTGTCGAGCATTTCACGCACGGCGACAGCCAGTTGCTTTAGTGAAAACGGCTTTGGCAGGAAGCCGAACTTGGCGTCGGCTGGCAGATTCTTGGCAAACGCATCCTCGGCATAACCGGACACGAAGATGAACTTCATATCGGGATAGGTCTTGCGAAGCTCCCGTAGCAGGGACGGGCCATCCATCTCAGGCATGACCACATCTGAAACGACGATATCGACCTTGCCGTCCAACTCCTCCAGCACCTCCAGTGCCTCCGTGCCGGAGCCTGCCTCGTGAACCGTATAGCCGCGCGTTTCCAGCATGCGCTTGCCGCCACGGCGCACGGCCTCTTCGTCTTCCACCAGAAGAACGACTGCGGATTTGCCGGTCAGATCGAGCGGCTCGTCTTTGGCTGCTGCGTCCTTGGCGGCGGCAGCTGCGACAGCCTCTTTCAGCGCCTCTCCTTCGAGCGGTGCAACCACTTCCACGATGTGGCGCGGCAGGAAGATGCGAAAAGCGGTTCCCTTGCCCACTTCCGAATCCGGATAGATATAGCCGCCGGACTGCTTGACGATGCCGTAGACCATCGACAGGCCGAGGCCGGTACCCTTGCCGACTTCCTTGGTGGTAAAGAAGGGTTCGAAAATCTTGTCCATGATCTCAGGCGGAATGCCGGTGCCGGTGTCTGCGACCTCGATCATGACCAGATCTTCCGTGGGAAGGTCGGCACGCCCAAGCGCGAAGACGTCGTCGGCCGTCATGTTGCGGGTGATGATCTTGATCTTGCCGCCTTGCGGCATGGCATCGCGCGCGTTGACGCACAGGTTGATCAACACCTGTTCAAACTGCGATAGATCGGTCTTCACAGGCCACAGGTCACGACCATAGTCCACGTCGAGCTTGACGTTGGTGCCTGAAATCAAGCGATCGACCAGCATCCGCAGATCGCCGATGACATCGGTGAGGTTCAACACGGCCGGGCGCATGGTCTGCTTGCGCGAAAAGGCCAGCAACTGCCGCACGAGAACAGCGGCGCGGTTGGCGTTGCGCTTGATTTCCATCAGGTCGGCAAAGCTGGCATCGGCAGGACGTGCCTGAAGCAGCAAATGGTCGGACGACAGCAGAATGGCGGTCAGCACATTGTTGAAGTCATGCGCAATACCGCCAGCCAGCGTGCCCACAGCATTCATCTTCTGCGTTTGCGCCATCTGCGTTTCGAGCGCTTTCTGCTCTGTCACCTCGATGGCGTAGACGATGGCGACCTCTTCCGGCGCCTCGTCATCCTGATCGATCACAGCGTGAACATAGAAGCGGAAATGTCGCGCCTCATCGGTCGGGTGGCGCGAATCAAATGGCGGGATATCGCCTTGGCGATCTTTCGCCGCATTGATGGCCTCCAGCAGCTTCGGCTTGTCATTATCGAGCAGAACGGCATCGAGAACCACACCATTATCGATATCATCGCGCCCGACGACGCCCGAAAACAATTTCAGGAACGGCGCGTTGGTGCGCAAGATCCGCCCGTCACCATCCAGAGACGCAATCGCCATCGGTGTGTTGTTGAAGAAGCGCGTAAACCGCATGGCCGACGCGGACTCGGCATTTTCCTTGCCCTTGGCGCGCATCAGCACGATGGTGCGGCTTTCGCCTGGCGCACCGTCACGCGCGGCGGTAACCTCATGCACCAAACGGGCCGGCATGCTTTGACCGTTGACGCGACGCATATCCAGATCGAGCATTTCCGTACGCTTGGCACCGGCCTGCGGCTGGACGGATTCGATGAGCGCCATGCCCTCGCCCGCAACGATATCCGAGACCGTCAGCGAACCGGGTGAAAACTGCGCCAAATCGATCCCCAGCCACTGCGACAGCGTGGCGTTGAGATAAACGATCTCGCCTTTCTTACCCGCAGAAAAGAAACCCGCAGGCGCGTGGTCGAGGTAGTCGATGGCGTTTTGCAGTTCGCGGAAAAACCGTTCCTGATCTTCTCGCTCGGTGGTGATATCGGCAATCTGGAAGACGTGGAGGTCGTTACCGCTGGCATCTTTCAGCAAACGCGCCTTCAGGCGGTACCAGTGCGGACCGGACTGCGATGGCGCGGAACTCAACGGCTTCAGCAGACGAAACTCTTCGTAACCGTCTTTACCATCGCGCAGACCGTTGATGAGACGATAGAGAGCCTCTGTGGACTCACGGTCCCGAGACAGCAGCGTTTCGAGGCTTTGAATTTCGGTTGCCTTGGTTGCGCCGGTCATCTCGCAATAGGTGGCGTTGGCATAGACCAGCCGCCCTTTCGGATCGGTGATCAGCGTGCCATCCGGGTTGGACGACAGAAACCGCCGCGCCATTCCATCGGATTGGGATTGCGGCATGACCTCGATGAAGCCGATGGCCGACGACACCAGAAAGAAAATACCCAGCATCGCCAGAATACCGAGAATGCCGAGCACGACCTCGTTTTCCAGCGAATTCTTGAAATAGACGAAACCGACGGCGGCAGCGACGAGAACGAGGGCGAGGAGCAATATCCGCAAAAGGGTGCCGGACCTGGCCCGCCTGTCCACCAACGGGAAGTCATTGTCGCTGGCTTGGCTCACCTTGGTCATTGAGGCTCTAACCCTTGCAGTTTAGCCGATCCCTGTGCATTCGAAGGCAAAACCTCGAACGGAATCGCTTTTGTCTTTCCCTTGTAGCAATTTGCAGAAATATCAAAAAGCTCCGTTACGCCATAAACCTTTGCCAATACACAAAGAATACGGCTGTTTGAGCGCGATATCGTGCTCGGCGTGGCACCTTTGCCACGTCAGAACGTTGTTGGCAGGATGACGCACAGCATTTTCGTGTCGTCCGCAGGATAAAAACTTGTACTCGGCGCAAAAAAATCGTCTTTTCGCGTCAAACTTCTTGAAAAAACGAGATGCGGCAATCATTTGCCCGGCAAAAGACTGAGGGACTGGCTCGATGATGGACGAATTGATCGGCACATATGGCAACAACCTGATCGTTGCGGTCGTGGGTGTCGGCGTTGCACTTTTGGCGCTGGCCGTAGTCTTGTGGATCATCCGCAGACGTGGCGGCTCCTCTCCCTTCATACGCGGCGGCAAAAACCGCCAGCCGCGTTTGCAGGTTCTGGATGCGACAGCCGTGGATACCCGTCGTCGGCTGGTTCTGGTCCGTCGCGACAATGTCGAGCATCTGGTGATGATCGGCGGTCCCACCGATATCGTCATCGAAAGCGGCATCGGCGCCATCCCTTTCATGAAAGACGTTCGCGAGCCACAGAACGAAGCGCTGGAAGCGCCAGCACGTGAAAAAGCCATCGCCTCTGAGCGCCCCCGTGCTCTTGCTGCGACCCGTGAGGAGGCCCGCCCCTCGACGCCGATTCCGCCCGCGGCAACCGCACCCCAGCCGGTATCACGGCCTGCACCTGTCGCAACACCTGTGCCCCAGCCAACGCCACCCGTCGCCCAGCCTGCTCCACCCGTGTCTGCAAGGCCGGCACCAGTACCAGCACCCGCCCCAGCGCCGAGACAGCCAGCGCCCGTTGCACCGCCTGTCGCCGCTGCCGCACCGACACAGCCTGCGCCACGCCCCACGCCTCCTCCAGTGCCGTCGCCAGCCCCTGAGATCGCATCTGCGCCCAAGGCAATCGCCAAGGAGCCTGTTGTCGCGCCTCTCGCACCCGCCGTGGTGCCTGCGGTCACTGCGGCCTCTCTTGCCGTTGAACCCGTCGAAAAGCCCAATCCTCCAGCACCTACCGTTCAAGAACGCCCTGTTGCGCCGCCACCTGTCACACCTGCACCGGCGATCGAGCCGGAGCCTGCATTCCAAGCGCCCTTCGTTGATCAGAACAATGCGGTCGATTTTCTCGATGCTGCGCGTGAGCGGGTCTTGCCGACTTACCGCAATGAGACACCAATCACCGCCGCCGCAAGCCCGGCAAAACCCGTGCCGCTCGCACCTGATGAAAACGGCGCTGTTTTCGGTGACCAGTTGACCAGTGATTTCGAGAGTTTCCTGGAAGCGGAGATCGCCAAGAACAATGCCGCCAACACACCCGACGTCAGCCTGGAGCCCGCAAGCGAAAAAGCGCCTGCAGAACGTGTTTCTCCGCCCTCGACTGGCAACGCCGCAGATGACAATGTCCAGAAGGAAATGGCGCGGATTTTTGGAGAAATGTCCGTCACCCGCGACAAGTAATTCGGACGTTTTCTGACTCGTGAAACAAACAGACCCGCTGATATGTCGGCGGGTTTTCTTTTGGTATCACGCTTCCCATGATTGCGCCGTCCGATAGACTCTGATCAATCTCGATTTTCAGCACGGATGGTGATCGCATGACTTCCCCTCTTCCAAGCTCTGACGCCTTGAAGGGCATGCTGATCATGGCGGCCTGCATGATCGTGCTGCCGGTCATGGACGCGATTGCGAAATATATGGCGACCAGCGAAGGCATGTCGCCAGCACAGGTGACGTTCTATCGCTTCTTTTTCCAGCTCGTCTGCACCCTGCCCCTGTTGCTGATCATGTCGCCGAGAGCGCTGCTGTCCGCCAAGCGCCCATGGCTCAATCTGCTGCGCGGCGTCTTGCATGCCGCAGCCAGCCTGGCCTTCTTTGCGGCCGTCAAATACATGCCGCTGGCGGATGTCTTCGCGATCTATTTTGTCGAGCCGTTTCTCCTGACCATGATGTCTGCGCTGTTTCTGGGCGAGAAAGTCGGCTGGATGCGTTGGAGCGCTATAGCCGTTGGCTTCATCGGCGCCATGATCGTGATACAGCCGAGCTTCGAGGTCTTTGGTTGGACCTCGCTCCTGCCCGTCGCCTGCGCCTTTCTCTTTACGCTCTATCTCTTCCTTAACCGCGCCATGGGAGATGCCGACAGCCCGCTCGTCATGCAGACCATGGCGGGTATCGCGGGTACGGTGTTCATGGGCGTGACGCTGTTGATCGGCCACGGGCTGGGTGATGTGAATTTCGACATGTCCCTGCCCGGCTGGGGGCACGGCCTGGTGCTTCTCGTTCTCCTAGGCTCCATATCCGGCTACATGCATCTGCTTGTCGTCAAGGCGTTCAGGCTTGCGCCTGTTTCCCTGCTGGCTCCCTTTCAGTATTTCGAGATCATATCGGCGACCATCCTCGGCTATATCTTGTTTTCCGACTTCCCGACCGCATCGAAATGGCTGGGCATATTCATCATCGTCGCGTCCGGCCTGTTCATCATCTGGCGCGAGCGCAGAAGCGCGCAACGGGTAGCAATCGGCGTTGCAGAAGTTTGACGAATATCGCCCGCTGCCCTTGTTCCCTTCGTCAAGGTCGGGCAAAAGTCTTTGCAAATTGAGACGCACTTAAGGAGACGAAAATGGATGTTCGCGCCGCAGTCGCTGTTCAGGCAGGCAAGCCACTGGAAATCATGACCGTTCAGTTGGAAGGTCCCCGCGCTGGCGAAGTGCTGATCGAGATCAAGGCAACGGGGCTATGCCACACGGACGATTTCACGTTGTCTGGTGCTGACCCCGAAGGCCTGTTTCCGGCCATCCTCGGCCATGAAGGCGCTGGCATCGTCGTCGATGTCGGACCGGGCGTAACATCCGTCAAGAAGGGCGACCACGTCATTCCGCTCTACACGCCGGAATGCCGCGAATGCCCATCCTGCCTGTCGCGCAAGACGAACCTCTGCACCGCCATCCGCTCCACCCAGGGTGAGGGCGTTATGCCTGACGGAACCAGCCGCTTTTCCATTGGCAAGGACAAAATCCACCACTATATGGGCTGCTCGACGTTTGCGAATTATACGGTTCTGCCGGAAATCGCAGTTGCCAAGATCAACCCTGACGCGCCGTTCGACAAGGTCTGCTACATCGGCTGTGGCGTCACGACGGGTATCGGTGCTGTCATCAATACCGCCAAGGTTGAAATCGGCTCGACCGCCATCGTCTTCGGTCTGGGTGGTATCGGCCTCAACGTCATTCAGGGCCTGAAAATTGCCGGAGCCGATATGATCATCGGTGTGGACCTGAACAACGACAAGAAGGCCTGGGGCGAAAAGTTCGGTATGACGCACTTCGTTAATCCGAAGGATGCGGGCGACGATATCGTGCCTTACCTCGTCAACCTGACGAAGCGCGGCGCAGACCAGATCGGCGGCGCTGACTATACATTCGATTGCACCGGCAATACCAAGGTCATGCGCCAGGCGCTGGAATCCTCGCATCGCGGCTGGGGCAAGTCCGTCGTCATCGGAGTAGCAGGTGCCGGCCAGGAAATCTCCACCCGCCCCTTCCAGCTCGTCACCGGTCGCACCTGGATGGGCACCGCCTTCGGCGGCGCACGCGGCCGCACGGACGTGCCGAAGATCGTGGACTGGTACATGGAAGGCAAAATCCAGATCGACCCGATGATCACCCACACCATGCCGCTGGAAGACATCAACCATGGCTTTGAGATGATGCATTCGGGTGAAAGCATTCGTGGCGTCGTGGTTTATTGATTGATTGATCAATCAACACTGTCCTTCGGCGGAAGCGCCGAAGGACCTTGGCATTGAGACCAGCCGATGAGGGCGGTCCCAGGCCAGCATTCAAGGCGATTTAGAGCTACTCCAGCCGCCTCTCACCTGTGGCAAACTTCGCTTTCAACAAGCACTCTTCATATTCCGTATCCGCAGTCGAATCGAACACGATGCCGCCGCCGACGTTGAAGGTGGCGGCGCCGGTTTCGAACAGGGTGATGGTGCGGATGGCGACGGAGAAGCGCATGTCTCCGGCGGGTGATATGATGCCGATGGCGCCGCAATAGGCATTGCGCGGGGCGGTTTCCAGATCGCTGAGTATTTCCATGGCCCGCATTTTCGGTGCACCCGTTATCGAGCCGCAGGGAAACAGGGCTGCGAAGATATCGGCGATGGAGAGATCGGGTAGGAGCCTGGCGCTGATATGGCTGACCATCTGGTGAACGGTCGGGTAGGTCTCGATCTCGAACAGGCGGGGCACGTCGAGCGTACCGACCTGCGTGATGCGCGATATGTCGTTGCGCAGCAGGTCCACGATCATGCGGTTCTCGGCGAGCGTCTTTTCATCCTGCAACATGCTCGCGATCAAGGCTGCGTCTTCAGCCGGCGACGTTCCGCGCCGGATCGTGCCTTTCATCGGATGCGTTTCGATCCAGCCATCCTTGACCGAGAAAAACAGTTCTGGCGAGCGGGAGAGGATGACGGGGCCGCAGAGATCGATCAGCGCGCCGTATTTGACCGGCTGACGCTCGATCAGCGACCAGAATGCAGTGAGCGCATCGCCGTGCCAGCGCGCATGGATCGGCATCGTCAGGTTGGCCTGATAACAATCGCCCTGCCGCAAATGCTGGTGCAGCTTGCCGAACTGTTCGCGGTACTGCGCCAGCGTCCAGGCGGGTTTGATATCGCTCAGAAAATCATCGACAGGCATCAAGGCTGCGGGAGGTTCGGCGATATCACCTGACGGTGACGTGAAGACGCCGAAGCAGAGAAGCGGGACATCGCGTTTGACGTCTGCGAGCGGCGCCAGCTTTTTCTCGAAGAGATAGCCTGCCTCATAGGACATGTAGCCAGCGAGATATTTGCCGTCATCGCGCGCCTGCTGCATGCGCTCCAGTGCGACCGGGAACTCATCAGGCTCATGCGCAAAGATAATGTCTTCCGGTTCAGTGAACAGTGTCACCGAACCGGTCGTATCATCGCGGAAGAGAACATAGGGCGCGGTTGGCAATGCGGTCGATCCGGCTGGCGCTCGTTTCAAAAGGAAACGATATCAGATTGGATCGATATCGCCTTTCGCCCACATTTCAATGGTTTCCGCATAGAAATCGGCAAAGCGGCCTTCTTCGATGGATTTGCGGATGCCCTGCATCAGTTCCTGATAATAGGCGAGATTGTGCCAGGACAGCAGCATGCCGCCCAGCGCCTCGTTGGAGCGAGCCAGATGATGCAGGTAGGCACGCGAATAATCACGCGATGCCGGGCAGTTGGACTGCTCGTCCAGCGGGCGCATGTCTTCGGCGTGGCGGGCGTTGCGAATGTTGACGCGGCCACGGCGGGTGAAGGCCAGACCGTGGCGGCCCGAACGGGTGGGCATGACGCAGTCGAACATATCAATGCCACGTGCGACCGACTTCAGGATATCGTCGGGCGTGCCGACGCCCATAAGGTAGCGCGGCTTTTCTGTCGGAAGGGCAGGCAATGTGATGTCGAGCATGCTCAGCATCACCTCTTGCGGCTCACCCACGGCGAGACCACCCACGGCGTAACCCTTGAGATCGAGCTGCTTCAGACCCTCGGCGGAGCGAATGCGCAAATCCGGCTGGTCGCCGCCCTGCACGATGCCGAACATGGCCTTGCCCGGCTGCTCACCGAAGGCAACGCGGCAACGCTCCGCCCAGCGCAGCGACATTTCCATGGCGCGCTCGATTTCCTTGCGCTCGGCAGGCAGCGCAATGCATTCGTCCAGCTGCATCTGGATGTCCGAATCGAGCATGCCCTGAATTTCGATGGAGCGTTCCGGCGACATGTGGTGCAGCGAGCCATCCACATGGCTTTTGAAGGTCACGCCCTTTTCATCCAGCTTGCGCAAGCCAGACAGCGACATCACCTGAAACCCGCCGCTGTCGGTCAGAATCGGGTGCGGCCAGCGGATCAGCTCATGCAGACCGCCGAGACGCTGAACGCGCTCCGGGCCGGGGCGCAGCATCAGGTGATAGGTATTGCCCAGAATGACATCGGCGCCGAGGTCACGCACCTGATCCAGATACATGGCCTTGACGGTGCCGACAGTGCCGACCGGCATGAAGGCAGGCGTGCGGATGGTGCCGCGTGGCATGGCCACTTCGCCAAGACGCGCGCCGCCGCTGGTTGCTTTGAGGGTGAAGGTGAAGTTCTCTTGCATCAGGTCTTCCGAAAAAGGAGGCTGGAATCGCCATAGGAATAGAAACGGTAGCCGGTTTCGATGGCGTGCCTGTAGGCCTCGCGCATGGTTTCAAGCCCGCAGAAAGCCGAAACCAGCATGAACAGCGTGGATTTCGGTAGGTGAAAATTGGTCATCAGGATATCGACGGCCTTGAAGCGGTAACCCGGCGTGATGAAGATGCCGGTGGCACCGGACCACGGCGCTATCTGGCCATCATCGCGCGCCGCACTCTCGATCAACCGCAGCGAGGTGGTTCCGACGCAAACGATGCGCCCGCCCCTCGCCTTGACGGCATTCAGTTTGGCCGCCGTTTCCTCAGATACAGTGCCGATTTCGAAGTGCATCTTGTGCTCCTCGGTGTCGTCGGCCTTCACGGGCAGAAACGTGCCAGCGCCCACATGCAGCGTCACGAAATGCCGCTCGATACCGGCGGCATCCAGGGCTTCGAACAGTGCGGGCGTGAAGTGCAGACCGGCAGTGGGTGCGGCGACGGCGCCTTTTTCGCGGGCGTAGATCGTCTGGTAATCCGTTTGGTCCTGCGCGTCTTCTGGGCGCTTGGCGGCGATGTAAGGTGGCAAGGGAATGTGGCCGACGGAGGCGATGGCCTCGTCCAGCACCGGGCCGGAGACGTCGAACAACAGGGTGATCTCACCCTCCTCGCCCTTCTCCTCCACCGTCGCCTCAAGGAAAGCCAAGCCGCAGGCATTGTCACGCTCGTAGCCGAAGCGAATGCGGTCGCCCTGCTTGATGCGCTTGCCGGGACGCGCGAACGCCTTCCAACGGCTGGCATCTGCGCGCATGTGAAGCGTGGCGGACACGGCAGTCTCCGGCGCACCCTCGCGAAGGCGCACGCCCTCAAGCTGGGCCGGAATGACGCGTGTGTCGTTGAAGACGAGCGCATCGCCCGGTTTCAGGAAGCTGGGGAGATCGAAGACGTTGTGATCCGTCATGCTGTTCGCGTTCGGATCGACCACGAGCAGACGCGCACTGTCACGCGGGCTTGCCGGGCGAAGCGCGATGTTGTCGTCGGGAAGGTCGAAGTCGAACAGGTCTACACGCATGATGGGGCTCTTAGAGTTTTCAAGAATAGTCCGGCGCTCCGCTCTCGTCTTCCCTCATTCCTGTGCTTGTCACAGGAATCCAGTTGGCGCGCGTCTGCGCGGCAGGAAGACTCTTTTCAGCCCAAGGACTTGGGCTGGCTGGATTCCTGTGACGAGCACAGGAATGAGGAAGCAACGGCACCAGAATATCAAAACCCGCCCCGCAGTTGCCTGCGAGGCGGGCCAAGTGTCTATATCCTATGCTCAGGCCGCAGAAGCAAGGCGGATCGAGACGATGGAATCGGGGTCTTTCACGGGCTCGCCGCGCTTGATCTTGTCGATGGCTTCCATGCCTTCGATGACCTGGCCCCAGACGGTGTACTGCTTGTTCAGCCATGGGCTGTCGGTGAAGCAGATGAAGAACTGTGAATTGGCAGAGTTCGGGCTCTGCGAACGGGCCATGGAGCAGGTGCCGCGTACGTGTGGGATAGCGGAAAATTCTGCCTGAAGGTCAGGCTTTTCGGAACCGCCCATGCCAGCGCGCGAAGGGTTGAAGCTCTCGGAGCCCTTCTTGCCGAACTTCACGTCGCCGGTCTGCGCCATGAAATCGGTGATGACGCGGTGGAAGACGACGCCGTCGTAAGCCTGCTCGGACACCAGTTCCTTGATGCGGGCAACGTGGCCGGGAGCCACTTCCGGCAGAAGCTGGATCACGACCTTGCCGGTCGTTGTTTCCATGATGAGGGTGTTTTCGGGATCTTTGATCTCGGCCATGGTATCTCTCCTTTTACGTGGGCATGCGCCCGGTTTTATTTCTTGCCAACGGTGACTTTGACCATGCGGTCAGGATCGGAAACTTCGCCGTTGCCGCCTTTGCCCTTCTTGATCTTGTCCACAAATTCCATGCCGGACACAACCTTGCCGACCACGGTATATTGGCCGTTCAGGAACGAGCCCTGATCGAACATGATGAAAAACTGCGAGTTGGCGGAGTTGGGGTCCTGCGAACGGGCCATGCCGACCGTGCCACGCTCGAACGGTGTCTTGGAGAACTCGGCTGGCAGATCCGGCAGGTCGGAACCGCCTGTGCCTGCGCGCTGGGCGTTGAAGGATTTGCTCATATTGCCGTACTGCACATCACCCGTCTGGGCCATGAAGCCGGGAATGACGCGGTGGAAAGCGACATTGTCATAAGCACCCTTCTCGGCCAGCGCCTTGATCTGCGCAACGTGCTTGGGCGCGACTTCCGGCATAAGCTGGATAACCACGGGGCCGTCCTTCAGCTGGATGGTGAGGAATTCCGCAGCCGAAGCAAAGGTGCTGGCGGCGATGGCGCTGACGAACAGGGCGCCTGCAAAGGCAAATCGAAGCAGTTTCATCGGATTGGCTCCAGAATATTGGCTGAGACTAGCGTTTCAGCTTGCTGTTGAGGGCGTGCAACACGGCTTTCGGCACGAAAGTCTCCACATTACCGCCCATTGCGGCGATCTGACGAACCAATGTGGCGGTAATGGGCCGCGATGCCGTGCCGGCGGGTAGAAAAACAGTCTGAATATCGGGCGCCATCTGCCGGTTCATGCCTGACATCTGCATTTCGTAATCCAGATCGGTGCCATCCCGCAGGCCGCGAACGAGAAGTGTCGCGCCATGTTCGCGGGCGGCATCCACCACCAGATTGGCAAAGGAAACGACGCGCAGACGATCGACGGCATCCGGCACCACGTCATTCAAAGCAAGACGAATGAGCTCTGCTCTTTCTTCAAAGCTGAACATAGGCGCCTTGCCGGGATGAATACCAATAGCAACGATGACCTTCGACGCAACATTGAGCGACTGGATCAACACGTCCAGATGTCCGTTGGTCATCGGATCGAACGATCCGGGGTAAAAGGCAATCGTCATATCGCTCCCGATACTGAACGTTGGTTGTGCCGCCTTTTGTCATGGAAGACGGGTCTTCGCAAGACCACAGGGGTGCCTCACAGACCGGACAGGCGGGTGAACATCACATGAATGCATCGTTCAGCGCGGCTTCAAAGCGCATCGCTATAACGGTCTCATCGAATGGCAAACGGGCAAGCAGCCCAATCGGAGACGGAAATGCTGGTGTTCATGATGATCCTAACAATCGCGACATCCTTCGTCGTTGAATATGTCTTTATGGATTGACGTGAACTGCCGATTTTCTGAACGCCAGATGAACGAAGCATTCAACAAGGCTTCAGAGGCGAAATGCTAATCGATTTTTAATAATAACGCGGAACTGGATCAGAGATCACGCGTTCAGATCGCAGTTAAAGGAACGAACACATGTTTACCAAAGCAAATCAGTCTACGTCTTCCAAGATTGGCGTTATCAGCACGGCATGGACAATGTTGGTTATCGCGATGGTAGCAACAACGCTCAGCCTTTACGGTCAAAAGCCGCAAGACAACGCTTCTGACTTCCCACAGCTGACTTCCCGCACTCAGTACATGAACTATTACTGATCAAGCGGGAGTGATTAGCAATCACTTCTGGAGTGAAATGCCATGATTACTGTCCTAACCTTGTTAGCAGCCCTGATTAGTATCATGTTCGTGGCATCTGTAATCTCCGTGGTGGTGGAATCACGCAAGGAAGATGAGGATTTCAAGGTTCTCTTGGAGCGACGCAAATCCTTCTGACGACGGGCTATCCAATTCATTTCAGATGATCCAAAGTGCACGGAAGCCGCCCTTTCAAGAGGCGGCTTTTTCGTTTTTGGGCTTCAGTTCCAATAAATTGCTTGCTCACTCGACTGTTGTAACAGTCGAAGATCGCTGTTTGAGGCAAGATACTCACGCCATCGTTTGCCATCGCGCTCTTTTCAGCGGAATTTAGCCTTCAATTTCAAAGTGGATTGATTTAAGGAAGCCCCACAGACCCGGCGTAACGGGCGAATATTGTGAGGTTTGCATAACGATGCTCGATTCCCTGAGAAATGCTTCTCGTACTCTGGCAGCAAAAATTCTGCTTTTGCTCCTCGTCCTGTCCTTCGGCGTGTGGGGCGTATCCGCATCTCTGGTTTCGAGCAACTCGCGCGATGTCATGACGGTTGGCGATCAGAGCGTGACGCCCAACGAGTTCCGCTTCGCCTATCAGCGCCAGATGGCCGATGTCGGTCGCCAGTTCGGCACACGCCTTACGACTGAACAGGCAAAGGCCTTTGGGATCGACCGTCAGGTCTTCAGCCAGCTTGCTGCCGGTGCGGCGTTGGACGAACTCGCATCGAAGATGAACCTCGGACTATCCGAAGATCGTCTTGCGACGCTGATCTCCGAGGATCCATCGTTCAAATCCTCCACTGGCCAGTTTGATCGCAACCTGTTCAGCCAGCGTCTGCGCAGCGCCGGTTTCAACGAAGATGATTACGTGAAGGAACGCAGCAAGGTTGCCGTGCGCGGTCAGATCGTGGATGCCGTGTCCGATGGCTTCAAGCCGCCACAGGTTCTCGTTGATGCGCTGAAGCAGTATCGCGACGAACAGCGCTCCATCGAATATATCCTGCTCTCCAACGCCAATATCGATCCTGTCAAAGCACCGGGCGACGATGTGCTTGCCGCATGGTTCGAAAAGAACAAGGACAAGTACCGCGCGCCGGAATATCGCAAGTTCAGCTATGTGAAGCTTGAGCCAACCGATATCGCCGATCAGGGCGCTATCACCGACCAGCAGATTTCCGATTATTACGAAGGCCACAAAGACAATTTCCGAACCGCTGGACGTCGCACCATCGAGCAGCTGACATTTACCGACAAGGAAATGGCCGAAGCCGCTGCTGCGCAAATCCGTGCCGGCACCACGACATACGATCAGGTCGTCAAAGACCAGGGCAAACAGCCCGCTGACGTGACTCTTGGTGAATTCACCAGGGACACGGTTCCTGACCAGTCGGTTGCCGAGGCGGCCTTTGCAATCCAGAAGGATGGAGGCGTTTCGTCCGTGGTCGACGGGTCCTTCGGACCGGTCATACTGCGCGTCACCGGTATCAAGAACGAAAGCATGAAGACGCTGGACGAGGCGAAGGAAGAGATTCGCACCAATCTCGCCACGACCAAGGCCGCAGAAGAGATGAACGCCGTTCACGACCGTTACGAAGATTTGCGCGGCGGCGGTTCGTCCTTGGCGGATGCCGCAACGCAGCTGAACCTCAAGACTGTCACCGTCAACGCCATCGACGCCAATGGTGAAGATGAAAAGGGCAACCCGGTCGAAGGCCTGCCGACATCTGAACTGGTGGCGGAAGTGTTCAAGGCCGAACAGGGCGTGGATGCGCCTGCCGTCAACATCGGCCGAGAGGGCTATGTCTGGTTCGATCTTCAGCAGATCACACCACCGCGCGACAGAACACTCGACGAGGTCAAGGAACAGGTCGTTGCCGACTGGACAGCCGAACAGCAGCGCACCGCCCTTGCCGCGAAGGCTGATGAGTTGAAGGCACGCGCCGAAAAAGGCGAAACGCTGGCCACGATTGCTGGTGAGATGGGCCTTGCCGTGGAAACCAAGATGGGCCTTCGCCGCACCAGTGAAGATGCGTTGCTTGGCCAGCAGGCAGTTACAGCCGCATTTGCGGGCGCAAACGGCCTTGTTGGCACAGCGCCGGATGCAGATGGCTCCAGCCGCGTTCTGTTCAAGGTCACGGATGTCAACACCACCAAGCCATCCGACGCACTCGACAACAACGACCAGCAGATCACCGCCATGGCAACCGCCGCTGGCGACGATATGCTCGACCAGATGGTTAGCCGTCTTCAGAACGATTATGGTGTATCCATCAATCAGGCTGTCGCCGACCAGGCCTTGACCGGATACTAAGCCGCAATTGGGGACATGAGGACATGGCTGACTTGAAGCCGCTGATTGCGAAGGTGGCCAACGGCGAAAGCCTGAACCGCGAAGAAGCGCGGCAGGCCTTCGACGTGCTGATGTCCGGCGAGGCGACGCCATCGCAGATCGGTGCCTTTCTCATGGCCCTGCGGGTGCGTGGCGAAACGGTGGATGAAATCGTAGGTGCCGTGTCCTCCATGCGCTCGCGCATGCTGCCGGTCACCGCGCCTGCCGATGCCATCGATATTGTCGGCACGGGCGGCGATGGCCTTGGCACTTACAACATCTCCACTCTCGCCTCCATCATCGTGGCAGGCACCGGCGTTCCGGTTGCCAAGCACGGCAACCGCGCTTTGAGTTCCAAGTCGGGTACGGCGGATGCGCTGTCGGCACTTGGCTTGAAGCTGGATATCGGCCCCGAACTGATCAGCCGCTGCATCCATCAAGCGGGCATTGGTTTCATGTTCGCGCAGCTTCACCATTCCGCCATGCGCCATGTCGGCCCAACGCGGGTGGAGCTTGGGACACGCACGGTTTTCAACCTTCTCGGCCCCTTGTCCAATCCGGCAGGCGCGACGAAGCAATTGCTTGGCGTATTTTCACCGCACTGGCTGGTGCCGCTGGCAGAAGTGCTGCGTGATCTGGGCTCGGAAAGTGTCTGGGTCATGCATGGCGATGGTCTGGATGAAATCACCACCACCGGCACCACCCATGTCGCCGCGCTGGAATCTGGCAAGATCAGAACATTCGATCTGACGCCGAAGGATTTTGGTGTCGATACCGCCAGCATCGATGATCTCAAGGGCGGGGATGGCGTTTTCAATGCAGCGGCGTTGCGTGACGTTTTGAGCGGGTGCAAGAACGCTTACCGCGATGTATCGCTGTGCAATGCTGCCGCTGCCCTTGTTGTTGCTGGCAAGACCGAAACACTGATGGATGGCATGAGACTTGCGAGCGCCTCTCTGGATGAAGGCAAGGCCGCTGCCGCGCTGGACAGACTGGTTGCTGTTTCGAACGAAGAATAGGGCACGTGGATGAGCGACATTCTGAAAAAGATCGAAGCCTACAAGCGCGAAGAGATTGCTGCTGCCAATGCGCGTGTTTCGCTTGCTGATCTCAAAGCCATGGCAGCCGATCAGACAGCGCCGCGTGGTTTCTATCAGGCGCTCAAGCGTCGACAGGACAACGGTGCGTTCGGCCTGATTGCCGAAATCAAGAAAGCCAGCCCTTCCAAAGGCCTCATCCGCCCTGACTTCGATCCGCCAGCGCTGGCCAAGGCCTATGAAGCCGGTGGTGCGGCCTGCCTCTCCGTGCTGACGGACACGCCAAGCTTTCAAGGCGCACCGGAATTTCTGACGAACGCCCGCAACGCCTGCGCCCTGCCCGCGCTGCGCAAGGATTTCATGTTCGAAACCTATCAGGTGCACGAAGCACGCGCCTGGGGTGCAGACTGTATTCTTCTCATCATGGCGTCACTTTCCGATGACGAGGCGAAGCGTCTTGAGGACGAGGCGTTCTCGCTGGGCATGGATGTTCTTGTTGAAGTGCATGACGAGGAAGAGACCGAGCGTGCGCTGAAGCTCGCCTCGCCGCTGCTGGGCATCAACAACCGCAACCTGCGCACCTTCGAGGTCAGCCTTGAGGTCAGCGAGCGTCTGGCAAAGCTGGTGCCGCAGGACAAGCTGCTGGTGGGCGAAAGCGGTGTCTTTACGTTCGAGGATTGCACCCGCCTTCAGGCTTCGGGCATCACCACCTTCCTGGTGGGCGAAAGCCTGATGCGCAAGGACGACGTGACCGCCGCCACACGCATGCTGCTGACGGGCCGCAACGACGTTATGGCTGCGGAATGAGCAGCGAGCCCAAACTCACCCATATCGGCGCCTCCGGCGAGGCCCATATGGTCGATGTCGGCGACAAGGCCGAAACGACGCGCGTTGCAGTGGCTGAAGGCTATGTGAAGATGAAGCCGGAAACGCTGGTGTTGATCCGAGACGGCAACGCCAAGAAGGGCGACGTCATCGGCACGGCGCGGCTGGCAGGAATCATGGCCGCCAAGCAGACGCCCAATCTCATTCCGCTGTGCCACCCGCTGATTCTGACCAAGATCGTCGTGGATATCACAGAAGACGACGCCCTGCCCGGCCTGCGCGTGGAGGCGACCGTGAAGCTGACCGGCAAGACCGGCGTGGAAATGGAAGCACTGACCGCCGTTTCCGTGGCGTGCCTGACCATTTACGATATGGCCAAAGCCGCCGACAAGACCATGGAAATCGGCTCGATCCGCCTTCTGGAAAAGAGTGGCGGCAAATCCGGGCATTTCAAACTGTGAGATAAGCAGCGCTGCGGCGCAAACCGACAGCACAAGACATGCGAGAGGACCCATGATGAAACCTGCCCTCTTGCCCGTTGCAGACGCACAGGCGCGCTTGCTGGCGGCAGCCATTCCGGTAACCGGCACGGAAACCGTCACGCTCGACCAAGCCGATGGCCGCGTGCTGGCCCACGATCTAGTCGCCCGCCTCACCCAACCACCTTTCGATGCATCCGCCATGGATGGTTACGCCCTGCGCGCTGCCGATGCACCGCAGATCGGTGCCGTGCTCAGCGTCATCGGCGAATCAGCCGCCGGTCACGCCTTTGACGGCGTCGTTGGCGAAGGCCAAGCCGTGCGCATTTTCACCGGTGCCATCGTGCCAGCCGGGGCAGATGCCGTTCTCATTCAGGAAGACGCCGAAGTGCTGAAGCCCGGCAAAATCCGCACAACATTTGCGGTGACCGCAGGCAGGCACATCAGGCCGCGCGGACAGGATTTCATCGAGGACGAAACGGGGCTGAAGGCAGGAACGGAGATGAGCTTCACCGACATCACCCTTGCCGCCGCCATGAACCACGCGACGCTCAGCGTCTTCCGCAAACCGCTGATCGCCATTCTCGCAACGGGTGACGAACTGGTCCCCCCCGGTGGCACGCCCGACGCAGCGCAGATCATTGCCTCCAATACCTTCGGCGTCGCCGCACTCGCCCGCAAAGCAGGCGCCGACATTCTCGACCTCGGCATCGTAGCCGACGACGAAGCCCTCATCCGCGCCGCAATCGACAAAGCCACCACGGCCAAAGCCGATGTTCTCGTCACGCTGGGTGGAGCCTCTGTCGGCGAGCACGACCTCGTACAAGCGGCACTGAAAGCACAAGGCATGACACTCGATTTCTGGCGCATCGCCATGCGCCCCGGCAAACCACTGATGGTCGGCTCCATCGGCGACATGCAGGTGCTGGGCCTCCCCGGCAACCCCGTCGCCAGCCTCGTCTGCAGCCTGCTGTTTCTGGAACCCCTCATCCAAAAACTCAGCCACCGCCGGATTACCTCCCTCGAAGCCAAAGCCAGGACTGCGACGGCGCTGAAGGCCAACGACCAGAGGCAGGATTATCTGCGCGCCCGTATCGTTGGCCACGAAGATGGTCAGCCGGTTGTCGAGGCCTTCACCAAGCAGGATTCGTCGATGATGAAGATCATGGCGGAGTCCGATTGCCTGATTGTGCGTGCGCCGTTTGCGGAGGAGTTGGAGGCTGGTGGGGAGTGTTTGGTGGTGCGGTTGCGGTCGTAATTCGGAGATATCCCCATGAACACAATCAATGAAGCGATGCAAACCGACATAGACAATTCTGTACTATGCTGGCTTGCCACCGCAGATCTGTCTGGCATTCCAAATGTCAGCCCGAAGGAGATTTTCTCAACATATGGAGATGATCGTATCGTGGTCGCAGATATCGCTTCAGCCAATTCCGTTCGGAATATTCGCGCCAACCCCAATGTCTGTGTCAGCTTCATCGACATCTTTCATCAACGTGGGTTCAAAATTATCGGCAGGGCTGTCATCATCGAGCGCGAAGACGCCGATTTCCGAGTTGTTGGGCATCAGGTATTAAAAATGGTGGGCAATGACTATCCAATCCAGCGTCTTATTGCGATCGAGATCAGCAGAATTTCGCGGATATGGGCGCCCAGCTATAAACTCTTTCCGGAGCGAACAGAGACGGACCGCATGCAAAGCGCTTACGACACCTACGGCGTCTCCCCAAACGTCATTACAGAATAAAACGTCAAGTTTGGGCCAGACCGTCGCGACCTCTTCAAACTGTCGCGACGGTCTGATCGTTACGCTACCTTCTTAAAATCCATCTCTTTTCCATGCAAAAAGCATGTTTTGGTAAAGAGCCTAAGATCGATATCGTTGGCCACACGGACATCGCCGATGTCGGGAATCCGCTTTGCATCAGGGTCGAAAGATCGGTCGATTTGAGAGATGAAGACCAAGATCACGCCAGTCTTTTTTGCAAATTCGGAAAGAGCCAAAACCTGCTCCGAGAGTGGTGGCTTGCTTCGATTCTGGTCCAGAATTTGGAGGAAGTCGATAACGACGATGCTTCCTCTCTCCAAATCTGAAAGATGCTGGATGATGTAATCGGCACTGATCGCATCGGACGTGAAGATCTGGAGCGTATTAGCAACCTCAGGATTGCCTTTGCTGATCGTGCGGATGTGCTGCCGCGCCTGCTGCTCCGTGAACTCGAGCGTGAATAAAATGGCGCGTCTTTTATCCTGGAGCGCATCCACTAAAATACGCAAAGCAAATCTTGTCTTTCCCTGCCCGGGGCGACCAGCCACCAACAGCATATCGCCGTCACTTAACAGATGAAGTGTTTTCTCAGCCTCTTGAGGTGCAGTGGAATGCGACGAAAGCAGGCTCCAGCTTGCGAACCCTTCCGAAGCTGCTACCGAGTCCAAGGCCTCATGAAGTGGCATGTTCTTGTCGCGCGCCATAAGCTTCGCACGACGTTTCAATTGAAATATGGGTGCAGACAGTGTCATCGATTGACCTCCTCTACGAGCCGTAGACGCAACCCCTCCTTATGCGTTGCTCGAACAGGTGGTTCGATGATGGTTAGTCACCCCATACGGACAGTACTTCCCCGATAGGAGGGAGGAGGCGTGGGTCAAGCCTGTGACCAATGCTAGCGCTCGTGGTGATTCGACTCAAGCTTATCCGTGTCGGTCATCAACTCTTTTCAGGGCTCAGAAACAACCCATTCCAACAGGGCATTCTGGGCATGGAGCAAATAAGCCTTCGCCGCTTGGCTTTGGCAAAGCGCGTTTTCCATGGCATCGTCGCTCACTTCTTGGCCTCGCTCCACCGGCGGGCATGGAAGAAAAATAGCCTCAGTTTTGAGTTGATCCAACAGAGATGCGGTGATGCGAAACGACTTTAATTGCTCTGGATCGCCATCGCCGACCCAGGAATCGGTTATGATAACATCAGCATCCAGCAATTCTTGCATATCGGTACTGACGCGAAAACGCTCATTCAGCAGCCGCTCTTCACGAACATGCCATTGCTGCGGATAGACCTGCACGACGTCGATAGGTAATGCGATGGATGCCTCGACCCAGGAGCGCAGGATATTGGCGTCGGGTGCCACGCACACCACTTTAAGGCCTTCGATGTAACCGCGCTGACGTTTGATGTAGCTCAGATCGCCCAGCGTCTCACATGGATGATTGGATGTGGTTCGGGCATTGATCACCGATGCTTTAGAGCAAGCATCCAATTTCCTCAATGTTTCGAGAGACCGCGTGCGGACGATGAGAATATCGAACCAGTTGTCGAGATAGCCGGCCAAATCGGCTGTCGTCTCGCGAACATTGAACCGGACGGGAGGCTGGATGCTCAGACCGCCCATGGCTTGAATACCAAGATCGAATGCCGTGGTGTTGCGCCAACCCGTGTCATCGGCAATGACCGCCAAACGCTTGCCCGCTAAGCACTGTGGCATGGTCCTTAACGACCAAGCCCGCGCCAATTCCTCGGCACGGGCTATGATTGCGTTCAACGTGTCTGCGTCAAGCTGATGGAATTCCAGAAAACTCTTCTTTGTCATCGCTTTCTGGAATGCTCCTCAAACCAAACGGCTCCGCTCCAGAGCGGCCTCAATAAAACTCGCAAACAGCGGGTGCGGGTCGAGGGGGCGGCTTTTGAGTTCGGGGTGGTACTGCACGCCGATGAACCATGGGTGGTCGGGGTATTCCACCGTTTCCGGCAGGACGCCGTCGGGGGACATGCCGGAGAAGACGAGGCCGCAGTTTTCGAGGCGGTCCTTGTAGTCTACGTTGACTTCGTAGCGGTGGCGGTGGCGTTCGGAAATGTCCGTGGAGCCGTAGATTTCGGCAATCTTGGTGTCTTTCTTGAGCGAGGCCTTGTAGGCGCCCAGGCGCATCGTGCCGCCGAGATCGCCGGCTGCGTTGCGCTTTTCGAGCTCGTTGCCCTTCACCCATTCGGTCATCAGGCCGACGACCGGCTCGGATGTCGTGCCGAATTCGGTGGATGAGGCCGCCTCGATACCGGCTAGATTGCGAGCCGCTTCCACGACCGCCATCTGCATGCCGAAGCAGATACCGAAATACGGCACCTGTCGCTCGCGGGCATATTGCGCCGCACGAATCTTGCCCTCGGAACCACGCTCGCCGAAACCGCCGGGAACGAGGATGGCATCGACCTTTTCGAGATAAGGTGCCGGGTCTTCCTTTTCGAAGACTTCCGACTCGATCCACTCCAGCTTGACCTTGACGCGGTTGGCAAAGCCACCGTGATGCAGGGCTTCGATCAGCGACTTATACGCATCCTTCAGGCCGGTATATTTGCCGACGATGGCAATGGTCACTTCGCCTTCTGGCGTGTGGATGCGGTTGCAGACCTCCTCCCACTGCTCAAGCCTTGGCTTTGGCGCAGGCTCGATGCCGAAGGCTGCCAGCACTTCGTTGTCGAGGCCTTCCTTGTGGTAGGCAATCGGAACGTCATAGATATTGGCCACATCCAGCGCCTGAATGACGGCGGATGGACGCACGTTGCAGAACAGCGAGAGCTTGCGACGTTCGGCCTCGGGGATTTCCCGATCGGCACGCACGAGAAGAATATCGGGGTGAATACCCAGCGCTTGCAATTCCTTGACGGAGTGCTGCGTTGGCTTCGTCTTCAGCTCACCGGCCGCTGGAATATACGGCATCAGCGTCAGGTGCACGAAGATGGCCGTGCCGCGTGGCAGGTCGTTCTTGGCCTGACGGATGGCTTCCATGAATGGCATGGCTTCGATGTCACCCACCGTGCCGCCGATTTCGCAGATGACGAAGTCGTATTCCTCATTGCCTTCGGTCACGAAATTCTTGATTTCGTTGGTGACGTGGGGAATGACCTGCACCGTCGCGCCGAGATAATCGCCGCGGCGTTCCTTATCGATGATGTTCTTGTAGATGCGACCCGTAGTGATGTTGTCGGTCTTGGTGGCCGAGCGCCCCGTGAAGCGTTCGTAGTGACCAAGATCGAGGTCGGTCTCCGCGCCGTCATCGGTCACGAACACCTCACCGTGCTGGGTGGGGCTCATGGTGCCGGGATCGACATTGAGATAGGGGTCAAGTTTGCGAAGCCGCACCCGATAACCACGAGATTGCAACAACGCTCCGAGTGCTGCGGCCGCAATGCCCTTACCAAGTGAGGAGACCACGCCGCCTGTGATGAATACATATCGCGCCATGGGATTTACCGCTTACCTTTAAAAGAGTGATTCCGCCAGCCCAAATTTCTGAACGCCCGCATTCATCTGTTGATGAAGGACTACGCTTGGCCGGAATGTGAACAAAAGAAAACCGGCAGGCTTTTGGCCTGCCGGAGTGATAGGATTGAACCGGTTTTACTGGCCGGTCGGAACTGCGTTGTTGGCCGGAGCCGGTGTCGCAGGTGCCGGAGTGGCCGGTGTCGTCGTGGCCGGAGCCGGTGTCGTGCCTGTCGCAGGAGCGGCAGCGCCGTTGCTGGAGGATGGCACGCCACCTTCCGCCGGAGCCTGCGTTGCCGGTGCGCCAGACGATGGGCCAAGCGTATCCAGAATGCCGTTACCTTGCCCTTGCGTGGCGGGAATACGGTCCAGAATATCGGTCGGGCGCGCTTCGTAGCGGGTCAGAAGACCAAGGCCGAGGGACGTTGCGAAAAACAGCGCCGCGAGGATGGCGGTGGTGCGCGTCAGGGCATTTGCCGTACCGCGTGCGGACATGAAGCCTGAGCCACCACCGATACCAAGGCCACCGCCTTCGGAACGCTGGATCAGAACCACGCCGACGAGCGCCAGCACGATCATGAGATGAATAACAATCAGTACGTTCTGCATGACAATCCATTCCATGCCCCATCAGGAGCACAATGAAGAAGTTTGCGGCTCTTTACATGAGGCGAAAGCGTATTCCAAGCCCCTGCGAGACGAAAGCCGGGTTGCTTTACCTAAAAAATCAAGCCGTCAATTTCTCGTATGCCGCATAGATGGACAGGAAGTCGGATGCTTTCAAGCTGGCACCGCCGATCAGCGCGCCATCGACATTCTCGACACCCATCAATTCCAGCGCATTGGTGGGCTTAACGGAGCCGCCATAGAGAATGCGCATGCCCTTGCCTTCTTCGCCGAAACGCTTGACCAGTTCATCACGCATGAAGGCATGGGCCTCGCGCACGTCCTGCGTGGTCGGCGTCAGGCCGGTGCCGATAGCCCAGACGGGTTCGTAGGCGATGACCGTATCTGCGGCAGTCGCCTCATCCGGCAGGGACCCGGCCAACTGCCGCTTGAGAATATCAAGCGTCTGGCCGGACTTGCGCTCATCCGCCGTCTCACCGATGCAGACGATGGCAACGAGGTCTGCAGCGTGTGCTGCGGATGCCTTGGCGCGAACCAGATGGTCGGTCTCGGCGTGGTCGGTGCGGCGTTCGGAATGGCCAACGATGACGTATGTGCCGAAGCAATCGGCAATCATTTCTGCGGAAATATCGCCCGTGTGGGCACCAGAAGCGTTCTGGTGGCAATCCTGCGCGCCGATTTTCAGCGGGCTGTCATCGCACAGGGCCGTCGCCACATAAAGAAGCGTCGAGGGCGGGCAGATCAGCGCATCCACCTTTTCTGAAAGGGAACCTTTGACACCTTCGGCCATCGCTTTGATCTGATCAAGCGACTCGCGCGTTCCGTTCATCTTCCAGTTTCCAGCGACGAGCGGGCGAACATCAGGGGTCATAAGCGATCCATTCCTCTTTGCTTGATAGGCGCTCGCTTCAACAGAAAGCGCCACAACGTCAGATTACCCGTCCCTCTTAAAACGTACGGTCGAAATTTGGTACAAAAAAGAACGATTTGCGTGGAAAACCTTGGGCAAAATCGCTATTTTTCGTTCGTTTTCGGTATCAGAAGCAATTTTCCGGCTCAACGCGCGATCAGGAAGTTCAAGACGGAGCGCCAGTCGGTCATACGCACCGGCGTTCCATGGGTGCCGCTCTTGTACAGCGTGAACCGAACCGGCTGCCCCGCCTTCAGCAAAGAGCGAAACATCGTGGCTTGCTGGTCTGCCGAATACACCTTGTCTTCGCTGCCATGCGTGAACCAGAGGGGCTTTTTGGCCTTCGCAAACGCGCTTTTGGGAAAATCGGGATCGACCGCGCCGCCAAGGATGGCCATGCCCTTTAGATCGGATACGGCTTTGCTGTCGCGGCTGATGCCATAGCAGATGAAGCTGCCCATGGAGGCGCAGGCGAGGATGACGGGACGCCCGCCGGATTTTGCCTTGGCATCTGAAATCAGGGCTGCGACATCGGCCACGCCCTTTTCATCGAAGCTCTTCACACTCGGTGCATAATAGGTGCCGCCATTGGCAACGGCCAGATTTTTCAGCCGATTGAAGTTGCCGCCGAAGGTATAGTCGTTCATGCCCAGCCGGCGGTCGCCGCCGCGTCCGTGAATGAAGATGACGGTGAAGGCCTGACCGGAAGCAGCACCCACGCGACCAACATCCAGCGCCCTGCCCCCGACCGAGATCGTTTCCAGCGCCTGGAATTTCTTGGGCGCGAGATCGACATATTGTCGCTTCACACGGCGCTCAGGCGTTTCGTCACGCCCGTTGATGTCGCGCATTTCCTGATAATCGATGATTTCAGATGCGCCATTGTCGCCGGTGGACAACACCGTCTGGCTGGAAAACAGCTCGTCCTTGAAGGGTTTCAGCGGTCCGCTGGCGCTTTGGGCCGAGGCTGGCACGATCGCAACAGACAGGCAAAAAAGAGTACAAAAGGTGAAGATAGCTGTGGACATGCCTTGAGGAACCCATTCAATTCGGCCACAACACTTGCCATTCGGGCGAGCGCGGCGCAATCCTTGGACGACGCGAAAACCGATCATCCGTGCTTGAGTAGCAAATATGCGTTGCCATCAGCGGCAAATCATAAACCTGCTCGCATGGCCAAATTCTGATTGAACTGGGCACAATGGACGATAGCAACGATCTCTTTTCAAGCCAACCCGCACCGAAGCCACAGGAGCCAGAGTCTGCTGTAGCAAAACCTGCGCCCGTGGTGAAAGCTGCTGCCAGCGCGCCGAAGCCTGCGGCGGTAACAACCTCGTCCGAGCAAGAATATGGAGCGTCGTCCATCCGCGTGCTGGAGGGGCTGGAGCCCGTGCGCATGCGCCCCGGCATGTATATTGGCGGCACGGATGAAAAGGCTCTGCACCATCTGTTTGCCGAAGTCATCGACAACTCCATGGACGAAGCCGTCGCGGGCCACGCCAATTTCATCGAAGTGCATCTGGACGCGGAAGGCTTTCTGACCGTTAGCGACAATGGTCGCGGTATACCCGTGGAAAACCATCCGCAAGTGCCGGGCAAGTCCACGCTCGAAGTCATCATGACCAAGCTGCATGCGGGCGGCAAGTTCGACGGCAAGGCCTATGAAACGTCTGGAGGTCTGCACGGCGTCGGCGTGTCCGTGGTCAATGCGCTTTCGGACCTGCTGGAAGTGGAAGTCGCGCGCAATCGCAAGCTCTACCGCCAGCGCTTTTCGCGCGGCGTGCCCATGGGCGGGCTTGAAGAGCTTGGCGATGTGCACAATCGTCGCGGCACCCGCGTGCGTTTCCATCCCGATCCGCAAATCTTCGGCGACCACGCAAAGTTCGAACCAGCCCGCATCTTCCGCATGGCGCGCTCGAAAGCCTATCTCTTCGGCGGCGTCGAGATCCGCTGGAGCTGCGATCCCGGCATGGTGGCACCGGATGGTGACATTCCTGAAAAGGCAGTCTTCCACTTCCCCGGCGGCCTGAAGGATTATCTGGCGGCAACGCTTGGCAAGGAATTCACCGTTACGCGCGAAATCTTCTCCGGCAAGACGGAAAAGACCGGCGGTCATGGTGCGATGGAATGGGCTGTGACGTGGTATGGCGGCGATGCGCAACTGCATTCCTATTGCAACACCATTCCGACGCCGGAAGGCGGCACGCACGAGGCAGGGCTACGCATCGCGCTGACCAAGGGTCTCAAAAACTACGCCGAGTTGACGCAGAACAAGCGCGCCCGCGAAATCACCACCGATGACGTGATGATTTCGGCTGTTGGCATGCTGTCCGTCTTCATTCGCGAGCCGGAATTCGTCGGCCAGACCAAGGACAAGCTGGCGACAGTGGAAGCCCAGCGCATCGTTGAGAACGCGCTGCGTGATCCGTTCGACCATTACCTCGCCGGGAACCCGAACGAAGCAGCGAAGCTGCTCGACTGGGTTATCGAGCGCTGCGAAGAACGCCTTCGTCGCCGCAAGGAAAAGGAAGTCAATCGCAAGACCGCCGTTCGCAAGCTGCGCCTGCCCGGCAAGCTGGCGGATTGCTCGCAGAACACGGCTGAGGGCGCCGAACTGTTCATCGTCGAAGGTGATTCGGCTGGCGGTTCTGCCAAGCAGGCGCGCAACCGTGCCAATCAGGCCATTCTACCGCTGCGAGGCAAGATCCTCAACGTCGGCAGCGCCAGCCGCGAAAAGCTCTCTGCCAACCAGCAGATCGCCGATCTCATTCAGGCGCTGGGTTGCGGCACGCGCACCAAGTATCGCGATGAGGATTTGCGTTATGAGCGCATCGTCATCATGACCGATGCCGATGTCGATGGCGCGCATATCGCCTCCCTGCTGATTACCTTCTTCTATCAGGAAATGCCCGAACTCATCCGCGGCAGCCACCTCTATCTGGCCGTGCCGCCGCTCTACGTCATCCGTCAGGGTGCGAAGACAGTCTACGCCCGCGACGACGCGCACCGTGCCGAGTTGATGGAAACCGTCTTCAAAGGCAAGAAGGTCGAAATCGGACGCTTCAAAGGCCTCGGCGAAATGATGCCAGCTCAGTTGAAAGAAACGACCATGGACCCCTCCAAGCGTACGTTGCTGCGCGTGGAAATCGATGACGTGGATTTCGAGGGCACCCGCGAAGCGGTTGACAACCTGATGGGCACGAAACCTGAGGCGCGCTTCCGGTTCATTCAGGATCGGTCTGCGTTTGCGGAGAATTTGGATATTTGAAGCCAAAGACGTGTCTTATGATCGGCATTAGTCTTCTGCTCCGCGACTTCGTCTCGCCCTCATTCCTGTGCTTGTCACAGGAATCCAGTCAGCCCAAGTCCTTGGGCTGAGATGAGTCTTTTCGCCGCGCAGACGCGCGACGACTGGATTCCTGTGACAAGCACAGGAATGAGGAGAACTTTTAGGTCGCGGCGCAAATTTTGCGTTACCGATGACACAAGGCCACATTGCTCGACGTTTTCCGCAATGATAGTGTCTGCAAGTTAAATCCACCATTGGTAGTGCTACCATTATGCCAAACAAAACAGTCATTGACGCTGACAACCCGGAATGGACAGACAAAGATTTCGGGCGCGCAAAACCCGCCTCACATTTGCCAGCCGATGTTGCTGCCTTTTTCCCGAAAATCCGTGGCCTGCAAAAGACGCCAACGAACGTAGCTCTTTCCTGAGCCTGGAAGTCGTGGAACACTACAAGGCAACTGGGCCCGGCTGGCAGGCACGCATTGACGAAGTGCTGAAGAAAGCCGCCGGTCTCTGATCCAACTCAAGCTGCCATCTCGAATATCGGTCGGCACATAGCCGATATGCGCAACCACATTCGATTTTTTGCCGTTCATGGCTGGAAATCATTTGCCACCATGTTATCTAAGAACAAACGAAGCAGCGGCCTTGAACCGCGTGTGAAAGGAAATGGCCATGAGCGGCATTCACGACATGATCGACGGCGAAGTGAAGGGTAACGATATCGTTCTCTTCCTCAAGGGCACACCGCAGTTTCCGCAGTGTGGTTTTTCCGGGCAGGTCGTACAGATTCTCGACTACCTGGGTGTGGAATATAAGGGTATCAACGTTCTTGCGGATGCCGATCTGCGCCAGGGTATCAAGGATTACTCCAACTGGCCGACCATTCCTCAGCTCTACATCAAGGGCGAGTTTCTCGGCGGCTGCGACATCGTGAGAGAGATGTTCCAGTCGGGCGAGCTTCAGGAACAACTTCAGGAACAGGGTATCAGCGTCCGCGCGGCGTGATTCCGGCCGGGACGCCCCGGCCCCCCTACTTTTAAAAACTTGTCTAGGCGTTGCCCCAAGCAACGCCTTTGCCGTTCTTTTGGGACAAATTCTGTGACACATCCTTCACAATCGGAATCGACGCGCGCCGTCGCCATGGGGCGGACGGAATTCATCGCGCTGGCAGCAGCGCTGATGGCGCTGAATGCACTGGCTATCGACATCATGTTGCCGGGCCTGCAGGAAATCGGCGCTTCGCTGGGTGTCGATAACGAAAACCATCGCCAATATGTCATCTCGGCCTATCTGATTGGCTTTGGCATTTCGCAACTCTTCTACGGCCCGATTGCAGACCGCTTCGGACGCCGCAAACCCATGCTGTTCGGTCTGGGCATCTACATCATCTCGTCCATTGCCGTTATCTTCGTGCCGTCGTTCGCGGGACTTCTCGTTTTGCGTTTCATTCAGGGCATCGGCTCTGCGGCCACGCGCGTCATCACCATCTCCATCGTCCGCGATATCTACGGCGGCAGGCAGATGGCAGAAGTCATGTCGCTGATCATGATGGTCTTCATGGTCGTTCCCGTGATAGCGCCCGGCACGGGACAGATCGTGCTGTTCTTCGGTGACTGGCACCTGATTTTCGGCTTCATGGCCGGTATCGCTGCTATCGTCACTGTCTGGATGTACTTGCGCCTGCCGGAAACGCTGCATGCCGAAGACGTGCGGCCCCTCACCGTTTCATCCGTTCTGGCGGGCTTCAAGATCGTTCTGACCAACCGGGTGGCGCTTTGCTACACGATTGCGAGCACGATCATCTTCGGCGCGCTGTTCGGTTTCATCAATTCGGCAGAGCAGGTCTATAAGGGCATTTACGGGCTGGGCCCATGGTTTGCGGCGGCCTTTGCGGGCGTGGCGCTGTCGTCGTTCCTCAACTCCCGTCTCGTTGGGCGCTTCGGCATGAGAAAGCTGTCGCACGGCTCGCTGATCGGATTTATTTGCATCACCCTCGTCTGGCTTGTGCTGCAAATCGTTGGCCCGCAACCCATGCCATTCTTCCTGTTCATTCTGATGTTCGCGCTGGCGATGTTCCAGTTCGGCCTGATCGGTTCGAACTTCAACTCGCTGGCCATGGAGCCGCTCGGCCACGTGGCGGGCACGGCGTCATCGGTCATTGGCTTCATGAGCACGATTGGCGGTTCGCTGATCGGCGCGGCGATTGGTCAGGCTTTCAACGGAACGGCCCTGCCCATGGTGGCAGGCTTCTTTGTGGTCTCGGTCCTCGGCCTCGTCTTCGTACTGATCGGTGAAAAGGGCGTGCTGTTTCAGCCGCAGAACAAGCCCCCACACTGATTTCCAACTGTCGATAACACAAAAGGCGCGGATGGTGACACCCGCGCCTTTTGCATTTGATGATGTAAGAATTCAGACCGTGAATATCTTTTCGCGCAGCAGGGTCCACGTTTCCTTGTCGGGCGCAAGCAGCAGGCCACCGCTGACATGGCTCGGCAGATAAGGCGAACCATCAAAGCGCGCCGCGTAAGCACCGGCTTCCTGCGAGATCAGCGTGCCTGCAAGGTGGTCCCATGGCATCAGCTTGTTGTACATGAGGAAGTGCATGTGCCCGCCCGCGAAGATGCGGTATTCGTGCGCGGCGCAGCGGTAGCTGGTGAACAGGCGCACATCGGCCAGATTGCTCAACAGTGTGCGGCGAACCTCGCCGTCGAAATAGCCTGTGTTGGCGATGCCGATCATCTGCGAAAGCTCGGGGGCCGGAACAACATTCATCTGCGACTGCGAGCCGTCGGCGCTGCACATCCATGCGCCGGAGCCTTTTTCGGCGATGGTCCAGTCATTGCCGAGCGGATCGTAGATGATGCCCGCAACCGTCTCGCCCTTCGAGATGACGCTGAGCATAACGCCGAATAGCGGCAGTCCGGCTGCGAAGTTGAAGGTGCCGTCGATGGGGTCCACCACCACGGCCAGATCTGCATCGCCAAGCTTGGTCAGCAGTTCGGGATCACTGGCAACCGCTTCTTCGCCGATAAACAGGGCATCCGGCATGAATTCGGCAACGCGGGCACGGATCAGGCGCTCTGCCGCCTCATCCGCTTCCGTCACAAGGTCGATGGCTTCCGTTTTCACCCGCACATCGTCTTCGCCCAGATTGCGAAACCTTGGCATGATTTCCACGGCGGCTGCTTCCTGCAGCGCGTTGGCGAGAGATGCGATTTCGAGTTCAACGGTCATATCAATTCCTTTTTGCGTGTCTAATCAAAGGCCGACGATTTCGCCGCGAAGCATTTTCCAGCTTTCCTTGTCCGGTGCGGACAGAATACCGCCGGTCAGGTCACCGGGGCGGTAGGGTGTGCCGTCGAATTTTGCGGTGTGGCCGCCCGCTTCCTGATGCGCCAGCACGCCAGCCAGATGGTCCCACGGCATCAGCTTTTCATGGCCAATGAAATGCAGCTTGCCGGTGGTGACGAGCCAGTATTCATGGGCCGAACAGTTCAGCGAAAGGGCCATCTTCGCCTTCGTCATGTTGGCCGCGATAACAGGGCGGCGCTCTTCGAAGCTGTGGCCCCAGGAGAAGATGCCGACCATTTCGGACAGCGAAACACTCTGCGCGACCCGCAACTTGGCATCGCTGCCGTTCTTGCGTTTCAGCGTCGCCCCTGCCCCTTTGACGGCAACAATCGTGTCGCCCATGACGGGGTCATGAATGATGCCCGCGACCGTCTCGCCTTTGACAGTCACGGCAAGCAGCGTTCCGAAGGCGGGAAATCCTGAGGCGTAGTTGAATGTGCCATCGACGGGATCGATCACGAAAGCGAGGTCCGCACTGGTCAGCGCCGGAATGACGGAATGGTCAGCGTCATAGGTCTCTTCGCCAACGATATGGGCTTTGGGAAAACGTGAGAGCAAAGCGGCGGTGATGCGCTTTTCCGCCAGAACATCGGCCTCGGTCACGAGGTCGACAACCGAGGTCTTCTGGGAAATATCGGAGGCGCTGAGATTGCGAAAGCGGGGCATGATCTCGTTGACGCCAGCATCTGCAACGGTCGAAATCAGGAAATCTAGATCGGTATCTGAAAGTGTCATGAAGGTTCTTCTAAAAGATGGGAGAGAAAGCCTCCACGCTCTAAGCTCCTAGCATGACGGATCGGTGACAGTCAGGCCTGCGAAATCGAAGAGCTTGGTATCAAGAAGATGAGACGGGTTAACGTGCGCCATGGCGCGCAGCATCACATCCTTGCGGCCCGGCATTTTCCGCTCCATGTCCGCCAGCATATCCTTCATGGCATTGCGCTGAAGGCCGTCCTGCGAACCGCAGAGATCGCAGGGAATGATGGGGAAATCCATCGCGGTCGCGAACTTCGACATGTCCTCCTCGGCGCAATAGGCCAAGGGACGCAGCACCATCAGGTCGCCTTCGTCATTCATCAGCTTGGCTGGCATCGCAGCCAGGCGTCCGCCGTGGAAGAGGTTCATGAAGAAGGTTTCGAGAATGTCCTCGCGGTGGTGACCGAGCACCAGCGCATCGCAGCCTTCTTCACGGGCGATGCGGTAGAGATTGCCGCGCCGCAGCCGCGAACAGAGCGAGCAATAGGTGCCGCCAGCGGGGACTTTTTCCTTCACGATCGAATAGGTGTCGCGATATTCGATACGGTGCGGCATGCCTATCCTGGTCAGATATTCCGGCAGAATGTGCTTGGGGAAATTCGGCTGGCCCTGATCGAGATTGCAGGCGATCAGGTCAACCGGCAGCAGGCCGCGCCACTTGAGGTCCATCAGCAGTGCCAGCAGGCCGTAGCTGTCCTTGCCGCCGGACAGCCCTACGAGCCAGCGCTTCTGGCCGTTCAGCATGCCGAAATCATCGAAGGCCTGACGCACATTGCGCAACAGCCGCTTGCGCAGCTTGTTGAACGAGACCGAACCGGGCGCGTTGGCAAACAGGGGATGCGCGCCACCCTGCCCTTCGGGCTCCACGCCTTCGGGCATGTCATCGATATCTGCGGAAATGGTCATGGCAATCTCGTTTGTTCCCGACGCAACAGCGTCCGGTATCAGGGAATGCCCGCATATGCCTTGAAGATCAAGCCCCGAATACGGACCAGCCCATTTCATTGGCCAGCATTTCCAGCGCATCGGAGCCAAGCGCAGAGTTGCCGACCTCGTTCAAACCGGGAGACCAGACAGCGATGGATGCCTTGCCCGGTGCCACCACCAGAATGCCGCCGCCCACGCCGCTCTTGCCCGGCAGACCGACGTGATAGGCGAAATCGCCAGAGCCGTCATAATGTCCGCAGGTCAACATCAGCGCATTGATACGGCGCGCGCGTTTTTCCGAAACCACGGAATGGCCGGTAATCGGGTTACGGCCACGGTTTGCCAGAAACAGCCCTGCCCGCGCCAGTTGAACGCAGTTCATGGAAATGGCGCACTGGTGAAAATAGACGCCCAGCGTGTGGTCGACGGGGTGGTGCAGATTGCCGAAGCTGCTCATGAAATTGGCCAGCGCAAAATTTCTGTAGCCACTCGTTTGCTCGGACTTCGCCACGGAATTGTCGATGGAGATCGTATCGTCATCGGCGAGATAGCGGATGAAACGCAGCAGTTCACCGATCGCCTCTCGCGGCTGGTGACCAGCCAGCACCATGTCGGTGATGACGATCGCACCGGCGTTGACGAAGGGATTGCGCGGAATCCCCGCTTCGCGCTCCAACTGCACGATGGAATTGAAGGCCGAACCGGATGGTTCACGGCCCACTCGCCTCCAGACGCTCTCGCCGGTCTTGCCGAGCGCCAGCGTGAGCATGAAAACCTTGGAAATACTCTGGATAGAAAACGGCGTCCGCGCATCGCCAGCCACGAAGGTTTCGCCTTCAACGGTGGTAACGGCAATGCCGAATTGTTTCGGATCGACCTTGGCAAGCTGCGGAATATAGTCGGCAACCTTGCCCTCACCCAGACGCGGCTGCATTTTTTCGCAGATGGAATCGATGACCGCCTGAATGTCCTGCATGCCCTGCCCACTTAAAGAAAAAGCGCCATGACGACGATGGCGCACTTAACCTCAACTTTATCCTCGGGCTTTTCCCGAGGATTAACCCACCCAACATCCAGCGTGGTCAGTTCCTCGGGACAAGCCCGAGGATGACGGAGGAGAGGTTTGCGGTCTTGTCGCGAGCATTCGCGACGAACAAACCAAACGCCGTTAGATCGAAGAAGCCCGCGCCTTCGTCGTCGTATCGAAGGCCTTCATGACGTAGCTGTCACGATCATAGACGTCGTCGAAATACTGCACCTTTCCGTCCTTGTCAGGCCAGGCCGTGAAGTAGGCCACGTAGACAGGGATTTTCGTCGGCACAGTCACCGCACGGTTCTGGCCAGCGGCAATCTGTTTGTTGACGTTGTCGAGCGTCGTACCGAGCACTGCTGCTGCCATGCGGCGTGGGTCAACAAGACGGATGCAGCCGTGGCTCAGCGCGCGCATATCGCGGCTGAAGAAGCTCTTGGATGGCGTATCGTGCATGTAGATGGCATGCGCGTTCGGGAACAGGATTTTCAAATCGCCCAGCGCATTGTCGCTGCTTGGCGGCTGGCGCACGGACACGGCGTTGGTGGAGCCATACCAGTTGACGCTGGAAGACGACACGGCGCGTCCGTTGACGGACACTTCGTAGCCCAGGCGATCCAGATAGGACGGATCGTTGCGCAGCTTCGGCAGCATCTCGTTGATGATGATCGACTGTGGCACGCCCCAGTAAGGGTTGAATTCCACAGTCTGGATTTCGTCCTGGAAGAAGTAGGTCTGGTTCGTCTTGGAACCGATGACCACCTTCATGCCGAAATCTTCGACGCCTTCATTGTGGTAGTAGGCCATGAAGGCCGGCTGGTTGATGAGGACGAAACGATCGCCCAGATCGGCTGGCAACCAGCGAACCTGCTCCATAGCAACTTCCAGCTTGGCAATCTTGGCTTCGTTGCTGTCACCCGTCATCGCTCGCACAGTTGCACGACCGATCACGCCATCAGCCTTAAGGCCGTTCTCGCTCTGGAATGCCTTGACGAGGTCAACGAGGTCGGGCGTGTATTCGGGTGTCTGCTGATAGCCTGCCAGCGTCATCGCATGGCCGGTCTTCAACGAGGCCGACGAGCGATGCTCGATAGCCTTGACGACGGTTGCCATGTCAGGGTTGTTTTCACCGGGCTTCAGAACGAGGTCTGCGGGCACGACGATCTTGTGGGAGCCGTCCTTGTCCGTGTCGCGCAGCTTTGCAAGCTCCACTTTCAGGCTCTGATATTCAGGGTTGGAAGGCTCGCGGCTGCGCAGATAGGCGGCAACGTCGGGGCTGAGGCCAGCAAGCTTCAGCACCGGTGCGAGATTGACCGTCTTGCGCTTGAAGTCGTGATAACCTGACAGCTTGTTAGGATCGACGCGACCGCGCGTCGTGTCTTGCACGTAAGCGAGAACCTTGGCGGAAAGCGCCAGTTCGAACTGCATCATGGCAGGCGAAACGGTCTGCTCTTCGGTCAGGGCGACATTTTGCACCGGCGCCTGTGGCTCGCTGGTGATGCTCGCCGTTACGTCCTGTGATGGTGCAGAGATGCTGTAATCGGCAGGGTTCAGGCCGCTGTCACCAACGGTTTCGAAGAAGGCGAGAACAGCGCTGGCGCGTGGGCTCAGATCACCATTTTCCACCCACAGAGGCTTGCCGCCTTCATTGTAATAGCCTTCCAGCGCCTTGGCGATTTCAGGCGTTGCAGAGAGCTTCACGCCTGCCAGTCCTGCGGCAAACTTGGAGGTGTCGACGGCGCGGGTGCCATCGGCCTTGTAGGTGTAATAGCGAGGACCGGAGACGCGCGGCAGCGGCTCTGGATCGACATCGCGGGTAGCTGGCATGGTGCGCTGCTGCGCCACACCGGGCAGACCGCGGTCCTGACGCTCACGCTCGACCTTGCCCGGGCCGCCGCGCAGAAGGTCCATGAGTGTAACGGCTCCCGCCGTGCCCGGCATGCCTGCCGAAACAGAAAGACCGAGAGCCAGGATCAGCGCTGTCGATGTTTTTCCCGATGTGATCTTCAATTTAGTCCTCGCCGCGTCCGCGCCATCAATCATTGGGGCGCATGTAAAGAGTATGTGTCTGTCTAGCTGATTGGCCTTGTTTTGAAAAGAAACGCACGAACGCCAATCCAGTGCCAGACACGAGGTCCCATCACGGTAAAATACCGCTTTGGCATGGGTGCCACGTTTGGCGAGAATAGTTAAATTTCTCTTTAATTTCTTGGCATTGCGCAAACAAGTTTTCGACAGTGTCTTTTAACATCTGTCAAAATGTTGCGGTTGCGAAGCACGTGGCCCAAAAGCCACGCCCGCCGACTTTCGAATCCTACGGCAGAGCGTGCAAAACAGTTGCGAAATATGACACTACACCGCACGACAGGCTTTCCATGATTGCGCTATCGCTTTATATGTCTGCCCGCGCAGGCGCGGCGGAAAAGCCGTCCTGCCCATGGACCGCACAGGAGAGGCAGGACTGATGACATCCACACGCACCGAAACCGATACATTTGGCCCAATCGACGTTGCAAGCGACCGTTACTGGGGCGCACAGGCACAGCGTTCGCTCGGAAACTTCAAGATCGGCTGGGAAAAACAACCCGCTTCGGTCGTTCGTGCGCTGGGCATCGTCAAGCAGGCAGCAGCACGCACCAACATGGCACTGGCCGGGCTCGACGCCCAGATCGGCGACACCATCATCAAGGCCGCGCAGGAAGTGATCGATGGCAAGCTGGATGAGCACTTCCCGCTCGTCGTCTGGCAGACCGGTTCCGGTACCCAGTCCAACATGAATGCCAACGAAGTCATCTCCAACCGCGCGATTGAAATGCTCGGTGGTGAAATGGGCTCCAAAAAGCCGGTTCACCCGAACGACCACGTCAATATGAGCCAGTCGTCCAACGACACCTACCCGACGGCCATGCACATTGCGTGCGCAGAACAGATCGTTCACCACCTGCTGCCGGGCCTCAAGCACCTGCACGCAGCGCTCGATGCCAAGGCCAAGGGCTTTGCGCATATCATCAAGATCGGCCGCACCCACACGCAGGATGCAACGCCGCTGACGCTAGGTCAGGAATTCTCCGGTTATGCCGCGCAGGTCGCTTCCGCCATCAAGCGCATCGAACTGACCCTTCCCGGCCTTTGCGAGCTGGCGCAGGGCGGCACAGCCGTCGGTACCGGTCTCAATGCACCGATCGGTTTTGCCGAGCAGGTGGCAGACGAGATCGCCAAGATCACCGGCTTGCCCTTCGTGACCGCGCCAAACAAGTTCGAAGCGCTGGCCGCCCATGACTCCATGGTCTTTGCCCACGGCGCCATCAACGCCGCAGCCGCCGCACTCTTCAAGATCGCCAACGATATCCGCTTCCTCGGCTCCGGCCCACGCGCCGGTCTCGGCGAGCTGGCATTGCCGGAAAACGAACCCGGCTCGTCCATCATGCCGGGCAAGGTCAACCCGACACAGTCGGAAGCGCTGACACAGGTTTGCGCGCATATCTTCGGCAATCAGGCAGCGATTACGTTTGCAGGCAGCCAGGGTCATTTCGAGCTCAATGTTTATAACCCGATGATGGCCTATAACTTCCTGCAATCCGTACAACTTCTGGGTGACGCAGCCGTATCCTTCACCGACAATTGCGTCGTCGGCATCGAAGCGCGCGAAGACAATATCAAGAAGGGCGTCGAAAATTCGCTCATGCTGGTCACGGCTCTCAACAGCAAGCTGGGCTACGATGCCTGCGCCAAGATTGCCAAGACGGCGCATAAAAACGGCACGACGCTGCGCGACGAAGCAGTGGGTGGTGGATATTTGACCAACGAAGAATTCGACCAGTATGTCCGCCCAGAAAACATGATCGGACCCAAGTAAGACAGACGGATGAAAACGGCTCTTCGGAGCCGTTTTTTTTGCCCCCTTTTTGGATCAGGTCTCAACCCATGATTTTACGCTGCCGATAAAACACTGAATAAAATGCGAATATTCGCAAACCTACAACAAATTACCTCTATAAATTTACCTGCAAAATGGTATTTGAAATCACGACTTCTGATTTAGCCGATTCCAATTTAGGAATTTGAACCGCTGAAACGGGACACGATTTTACTGGGTCATCTTGCCGCCAAACAGCACTCTGTTCTTGTGTGTCGAGATTCCAGAATAGATTTTATGATGCGGCAAGGCACAATACCAACGTCATTTCCGGAGTGACTTGATGAATACGACATCAACGCCCAAGGCTCCTGATATCGCAGCGCAGATTATCTTTGCGATGCGCAATATGGGTGTCGTTCCCATTCCGCGAAACTACAACCTGTTTTACGAAGCCTATATCGGCTCCAACCCAGCTTTGACGCGCGAGCTGAGCGTGCTGGGAAGCCGCGCGACGCAGGAAGAGTTGGACGAACTGGGTGCGCGTTATTTCGACCACAACCATGGGCAGTTGATCGAGGCCGCACGCGACAAGTTGCAGTCGGAGTTGAACGCACTTCTGATCGTCTTGCAGCATGAGCAGACGTGCCTTGAAAATTACAATCGCATTCTGGATGAAACCCGTGCCGGTATCTCTGACAAAAGTCAGTCCAGCGCCCAACTTCTACGCACCGCCATCTCCATGCTTGCGGATGCCACGAGCGACAAGATGGCGGAGAACGAAACGACATCGCGCGATATGGATCGTCACGCCGAGGAAATGCAGCAGGTCCGTCTCGAACTGGATGAATACAAGCGCATCGCCAATACCGATTCCCTGACCCGCCTGTCGAACCGTCGTGCGTTCGATGAGAAGCTGGCATCCGTCTACGATACGACGGTTGGCCTGCATCTCTCCGCCTTGGTGCTGCTGGATGTGGACAACTTCAAGAACATCAACGATGCCTTCGGTCACCCTGTCGGCGATAAGATATTGGCAAGCGTCGCCTCCGTCATCCGAGCCAGCGTTCGCAAGGATGGTTTCGTGGCGCGCAGCGGCGGCGAGGAATTCGCCATTATCATGGAAAACAGCAATCAGGACGACGTCCAGACCATGTGTGAACGGATCCGCACATCGCTGGAAAAGACGCCGTTCCGGAATTCCAAATCCGGCGTCGATTACGGCCAGGTCACAATTTCCATCGGCTATGCCCTGGCATCGCAGGCGCAGAACCCTGGCGAGCTATACGGTCACGCCGATACCGCTCTCTATCACGCCAAGGAAACCGGGCGAAACCGCACCGTTTTCTTTGAAGAGGGCATGCGGAAGAATTATTCCGGCAAGAGCTGGCTGATCTACAAGTAGGAGGACAGCTTCGGCCCCCCATGTCACCACATGGTTTTCGCCGCCCGTTCCGGCCACTCACGATCATAGGTATCCTTGTCGAAATCCGCCTTGGCGGCTTTCATGAGGCCGCCCGGTGTGGGCAAGGATGCCGGATCAACAAAGTTTTCGGGATTCCACAGCTCGGAGCGGATCAGCGCACGGGCGCACTGGAAATAGACCTCATCGATCGTGATCACGGTCACGGTGCGGGGATTTTTTCCGTCCATCTCGAAACTGTTGAGCAGTGCAGGGTTGATGGAAACGACGGCCTTGCCGTTGATGCGCATCGTCGTCGTGGAACCCGGAATGAGAAACATCAGCGCCACGCGCGGATCGCGCACGATATTCATGAGCGAATCGATCCGGTTGTTGCCGCGCCAGTCGGGCAGCAACACGGTCCTCTCATCCTGAACCCTGACGACACCGCCTTTGTCACCGCGCGGTGAACAGTCCATGCCTTCGGGACCCACGGTCGCCAGCGCCACGAAGGGCGATGCTTCGATCATCTGCCGGTATTCTGCTGTGAGTGCCGGTGTCACCTTAATCTGAGACGCTTCGGCAATGGTGCCGTAAATCGTCTTTAGATCGTCCACAGTTTGAATAATGGTCATTGTGATCTCCTTCCATCGGCCTCGTTTGACAGGACCGTCACGACAATGATGTGACAGCGCCTAGCTTTCCTCGCGCGCCTCTTCCCGCGCTTCACGTTCGGCACGCTCCCGTGCGGTGCGGGCTGCCACGATATCGGCGGGCTGCGCGTTGCCGCGGATGAGAGAGCGACCGGCATAGACGCCACCGACGACCTCGAGCGCAAAGCGCTCCTTGTCGACATCGCGGAATTCTTCCACCAGACGTTCCGCCAACTCGATCTCCTCACCCACGGCTGTCAGCACTTTTTCGCTGAAGCTGAGCGCGGATTCGTAGGTTTCGCGGATCTGGTAATCCACACCTGCCTTCAACAGATCGAGCGCATGACCACGATCGAAGGCGCGTGCCAGAACCGGCACCAGCGGGAATTCATGCTTGACGATTTCGGCGATGCGGATTGCCGCGTCCTTGTCGTCCACGCAGATCAGCACCGCGCGTGCTGAACCCGCCCCCGCCGCATGCAGGATTTCAGCACGCGAGCCATCACCGTAATAGACCTTGAAGCCGAAACCGGCAGCATCGCGCACGAAGTCGGCATCCTTGTCGACCAGCGACAGCGTATAGCCGCGCGCCAGCAACGGCTGGCTGACAATCTGGCCGAAGCGACCGAAGCCGATCATCAGAATGCTTCCATCGACATTTTCTGGCAAATCCAGATCGTCCGTTTTTGGCATTGTCTTGGGCATGATGCGATCATGGGCGATGACCATCAGCGGCGTCAGGATCATTGAGATGATGATGGTCGCCGTCAGCACGGCATTGGCTTCGGCATCGAGGATGCCGGCGGCCACGGCTGCGGAATAAAGCACGAAGGCGAATTCACCGCCCTGCGCCATCAACACCGCCCTTTCGATGCTTTCGCGCTGGCAGGTTCCCAGCACCCGCGCCACGCAATAGATCAACAGCGCCTTGACGAGCATATAGGCAATGACGCTCATCACCACGAGTTGCCAGTTCGCGGCAATCACCGTGAGATCGATGGCCATGCCGACGCCGAGGAAGAACAGGCCGAGCAGAATGCCACGGAAGGGTTCGATATCGGCCTCCAGCTGATGGCGGAAGGAGGATTCGGATAGAAGCACACCGGCGAGAAACGCACCCATCGCCATCGACAATCCGCTGACCTGCATCAGTAATGCCGACCCGAGAACAACCAGCAAAGCCGCTGCCGTCATTACTTCGCGCGCGCCAGACGCTGCGAGAAGCCGGAAGAACGGGTTGAGCAGGTAGCGCCCAGCGACGATCAGCGCGGCTACTGCGGCCAGCGCGATGCCGATGGAGATCATCCGCTCGCTCAGCGTCACCGCCTCGCCGCCTGCGCCCAGAAACGCGACCAGGACCAGAAGCGGCACGATCGCCAAATCCTCGAACAGCAGAATGGCAATGATGCGTTGGCCCTTCAGCGTCGACATGCTGTTGCGCTCTTGCAGCATCTGCATGACGATGGCGGTGGAGGTCAGCACGAAGCCGGTGCCAGCCACAAAAGACGGGATCAGCGAGAAGCCGAGCGCGAGGCCGACCAGCGTCAGGCCCGCCATGCAGGTCAGCACCTGCAAGGCGCCGAGCCCGAAAATATCCTTGCGCATCGACCACAGCCGCGACGGCTGCATTTCGAGCCCGATGATGAACAGGAACATGACGACGCCGAGTTCGGCGATGTGGATGATGGCCTGCGGGTCGGAAAAAGCGCCGAAGCCGAAGGGGCCGATCACCAGACCGGCGGCGAGATAACCCAAGACGGAGCCAAGGCCGATCCGCTTGAAGATGGGGGCCGCGATGACGCCTGCCGCCAACAGGACGACCACTTGCGCCAGATCATTTGCATTTCCCTCGACCGCCAAGTGTCACCCCTGTCCCTGCGTGAAATATGTCTGTCTGCTAACGGATTCTCGGCTCCCGGCTCAAGCCTTTTTCCGCAAGTTCCGCCTCGTAAGCCGTGAACAGTGTCTCACCGCGCTCGCCGAGCTCCAAAAGATACTTCCACGTATAGATGCCACTGTCGTGACCGTCATCGAAGGCGATGCGCACAGCGTAATTGCCGGTGGCGACGACCGAGCGTATGGCGACGTTTCTCTTCCCCGGCACGGTGATCTTCTGACCCGGCCCATGGCCCTGCACTTCCGCCGATGGGGACAGCACCCGCAGCATCTCTGCGGGCAAATCGAAGGATGCGCCATTGTCGAAGGTCACGACGAGATGTCTCTTGTCGTTCGATACCCGCAATTCCGTTGGCCAGGGCTCACTCATTTTTCATTTCCGTCATGGGATAATATACTGCACACTTATGACCTTGCCCGTCCGCGGGCAAGCCACTACATGAAGGCAGCACACATGCCGCAGATTGCACTGGAGATTTCAGCTTGAACAGCTTCATCGGATCGCTCCCCAAAGCGGAATCTCTGATGGAAAGCATGGACCCGATGGTTGACCCCTTCGGCCGCGCTGTGACCTATCTGCGTGTATCAGTCACCGACCGCTGCGATTTCCGCTGCACCTACTGCATGTCGGAACACATGACCTTCCTGCCCAAGAAGGACCTTCTGACGCTGGAAGAGCTGAACCGGCTCTGTTCCGCCTTCATCACAAAGGGGGTCCGCAAAATCAGGCTGACCGGCGGCGAGCCGCTGGTGCGCAAGAACATCATGCATCTGGTGCGTGATCTTGGTCGCCACGTGCAGGCGGGAACACTGGACGAGTTGACGCTGACAACCAACGGATCGCAGCTTGCAACTCACGCTGCCGAACTCTTTGATTGCGGCGTACGTCGCATCAATGTGTCGCTCGATACGCTGGATGCCGACAAGTTCAAGCAGATTACCCGTTGGGGTGATTTTTCCAAGGTCATGGCTGGCATCGATGCTGCCCTTGCGGCTGGCTTGAAAATCAAACTCAACGCCGTCGCGCTCAAGGATTTCAACGAGCACGAAATCCCCGACCTCATGCGTTTTGCGCATGAACGCGGCATGGACCTGACCGTCATCGAAACCATGCCGATGGGTGAGATCGAGGAAGATCGCACCGACCGCTACCTGCCGCTGTCGCAAGTTCGCGCATCGCTGGAAGAGCACTTTACGCTTGATGACATCGGCTATCAGACTGGCGGACCGGCGCGTTATGTATCGGTCAAGGAAACAGGCGGCAGGCTGGGCTTCATCACGCCGATGACCCATAATTTCTGCGAAAGCTGCAATCGTGTGCGCCTCACCTGCACCGGCACACTTTATATGTGCCTGGGTCAGGATGATGCTGCCGACCTGCGCACGGCGCTGCGCGCTTCCGATGACAATGCACTACTGTCGCAAGCCATCGATGATGCCATCCTTCGCAAGCCCAAGGGCCATGACTTCATCATCGACCGCACTCACAAGCGTCCGGCTGTCGCGCGCCACATGAGCGTGACCGGCGGTTGATCTCGCTTTATTCAACTGTGCTGACATTATTCGTTTGAAATCCTAATTTCTCCATGGCACCCCTTTCAACGTAAGAGGAGTGGGCGGAACTGTCATACGTGCGTCGATTGCACGCATGTGGCACCGTTGCGGATCTGGGATTTGGATTGATGGCATTGACGGATAATACGCGCGGCGCGTTGTTGATGGCGCTCGCGATGGCCTGCTTTACGGTCAACGATGCCTTCACCAAATCCGTTACGCCTTACATCAATACCGGACAAATTCTGTTCGTTCGCGGCGTTATCACTTGTGTCATGGTCTACTTCATCGCCCGTCAGATGGGCGCGTTACGACCACTGAAAACCATCCTGCGACCCATCATATTGCTGCGCTGCCTGTGTGAGGTCGGTGCCTCCATTCTTTATCTGCGTGCGCTGGCCACCATGGGCTTTGCCAATGTCTCGGCCATCATGCAGTCGCTGCCGCTGGCAGTCACACTGGGTGCCGCCATCTTTCTCAGAGAACCCGTGGGCTGGCGGCGGTGGACGGCCATTCTCGTCGGCTTCCTCGGTGTGCTGATCATTCTGCGGCCCGGCCCGGATGGTTTTACCACCGCAGCCTTGCTGGTCGTCGGCGCCGTCTTCGTCACAGCAGGCCGCGATCTCCTGACCCGACGCATGTACACCGATGTTCCATCGCTGACGGTTACAATGACTACGGCTGTCGTCAACACCGTTTTCGGGGCGGCCCTCATCGTACCCTTCGGCGGCTGGCAGCCGATGGATGCCTATGTCTGGTCGCACCTCTTCGTTGCCGCCATTCTGGTCGTCATCGGCTATCAGGCCGTCATCCTGTCCATGCGCAGCGGCGATATCGCGTTTGTTGCGCCTTTCCGTTACACCAGCATGATCTGGGCCTTTTCCATCGGCTATGTCGTCTTCGGAGAGAAAATGACACCGTGGATCTTGCTGGGAACGGCCATTATCGTCGCATCTGGCCTCTATACTTTTTATCGTGAAAGCCGACGCAAACAGCCGCCGCTTGCCAAAACATCCACGAGAATACAATGAACGCCGTCCGCTTCCTCGACAGATCGACCCCGCCGCATATCGCGACCCTCGTCCTTGTGCCCGGCGTTGCGGCGCTGTGCATGAATATCTTCCTGCCGTCGCTAGCAGCCATGGCGGTCCATTTCGAGACGGATTACGCGGTAATGCAGTTTGCCGTATCGGGTTACCTGGCAGCCACCGCTTTGGTGCAACTGCTCATCGGCCCGCTGTCCGATCTCTATGGCCGACGTCCTGTGTTGTTGGCATGCATTGTGATCACGGTCATCGCGACCGTGATCTGCGCTGTCGCACCAAACATCACCATCTTCATGATCGGGCGTCTATTGCAGGCAGTCATCGCGTCCGGCTTCGTTCTGTCGCGTGCCATCGTGCGCGATATGGTGCCTGCCGACAGGGCCGCGTCCATGATCGGTTATGTCACCATGGGCATGTCTGTCGTTCCGATGATCGGCCCCACCATTGGCGGTTTTCTCAATGACATCTTCGGTTGGCAGGCCACCTTTGTTCTTGTCGCATGCTGTGGCATGGCTATGCTGCTTCTCGTGTTTTTCGATCTTGGAGAAACCAACCATCAGAAATCCGCAAGCTTTTCCGCGCAATTTCAGGCCTGGCCTCGATTGTTGCGCTCCAAACGCTTCTGGGGGTACGCGCTGACATCCACCTTTTCGTCCGGCCTGTTTTTCTCGTTTCTTGGTGGCGCGCCCTTTGTCGGCAGCGTGCTCTATGAGCTGACGCCTGCCGTACTCGGCATGCAGTTCTTCTTCATGGCCAGCGGCTACATGCTCGGCAACTTCTTCTCGGGCCGTTATGCGGAGCGTGTCGGCATTTCCAGAATGATGCTGGCGGGAAACGGCATTGCCACAACAGGTATCATAGCCGCCATTGCCCTGCCCTATCTCGGACTGAACAGCCATTACGAGTTCTTCCTGCCGCTTGCACTCATCGGGATCGGAAACGGTGTCACCCTGCCCAGCGCCAATGCCGGCATGGTCAATGTCCAGCCGGATCTTGCAGGTTCGGCATCGGGGCTAGGCGGCGCACTGACAATCGGTGGCGGCGCCTGCCTTGCCGTGCTTGCCTCGTCATTGCTGTCGAAAGAGGCAGGAACCATACCCCTCTTGCTGGTGATGTTGCTCAACGCCGTCCTTGCCCTTATGGCAAGTTCCTATACCGGCATCCAGGAACGCCGACACAATGAAGGCATGCAGCAAGGCACAGCATGATGACAACCAAACCAGACACGCCCGGCCTCATTCTGGCCGGTGGCCTTTCCAGACGCATGGGAACCAACAAGGCGCTGAGCCTGCTGGGGGGCAAGACGCTGCTGTCCCACGTCGTCGCACGCGTCACACCCCAGGTCTCCAAACTGGCCTTGAATGCGCCTGAGAGCTGGGCGCAGGCGTTTGGCCTGCCACTGGTGCCGGATACCATAGTTGGTCACGCCGGCCCCTTGGCGGGTGTTCTGGCGGGTATGCGATACTTTGCTGTCCACGCGCCGCAAGCAACGCATTTTCTCACCGTCCCGGCAGACAGCCCGTTTTTCCCGGATGATCTCGCATCGCGTCTCGCCGCGCACCTCACGGGCGAAGACGCCATCGTCATCGCAGCCTCCAGCGGACATGTGCACCCGGTCATCGGGCTGTGGCCGGTCGCGATTGCGGACGATCTGGAGCACTGGCTGGCGGATGACAACAACCGCCGCATCCGCAGCTTTCTGGCGCGACACGCCACGCTTGGCGTGTCCTTCCCTGCGCTCGAAAGCGCCACGGCTTCCATCGACCCGTTCTACAACATCAACACGCCGGATGAGCTTGCGACGGCGGAAGCGTTCGTCAAGAGTATGTCCGCATGACCCAAAAAGTATTCGGCATTTCCGGCTGGAAGAATTCGGGCAAGACCGGTCTTGCCGTGCGTATCGTCACCGAATTGACAGCACGCGGTTACCGCGTCTCCACCATCAAGCATGCGCATCATGATTTCGATATCGACAAGGTGGGTGCCGATAGCTGGCGGCACAGGCAGGCGGGCGCACACGAAGTCACCATCGTCTCCGGCACCCGCTTTGCCATCATGCACGAGCTTCGCGGTGGCCCGGAGCCATCTTTTGAAGACATCCTCGCCCGCATCGCGCCGTGCGATTTGGTGCTGATCGAAGGCTATAAATACGAGCCTGTGCCCAAGATCGAGGCCCGTAGGCGGGACGCCGCCAAGACCGAGCCGCTTGCGCCGAGCGATCCGCACATTGTCGCCATCGCCGCCGATCATGCCGTGCCGGATACCAGGCTTCCAGTGTTTGATCTGGATGACACGGCAACCATTGCCGACTTCATCGAACGAACGGTTGGACTAACCAGACCGTGAAACGAGAAAAAGCCGGGCGTTGACCCGGCTTTTTCCATCCCTGAAACGCAATACCTATTCAAGGAAAGAGGATGGGTTCACCGGTGTGGCATCCTTGCGGACTTCGAAGTGAACCTGTGGACGCTTGGCGCTGCCCGTCATGCCGGATGTGGCAACCGTCTGGCCGCGCTGAACCTTCTGGCCACGCTGGACTTCGAGGTTTGCAGCATTGCCGTAAACGGTGACCCGACCGTCGTCGTGACGGATGAGGACCGTGTTGCCGAGCTGCTTCAGGCCGTTACCCGAGTAGATGACGACACCGTTTTCGGCGGCCTTGATCGGCGTACCCTCAGGCACGGAGATGTTGATGCCATCGTTGCGGCTGCCATCGACGTTTTCACCGAAACCGGAGATCACGGCACCACGAACCGGCCAGCGATATTTGCCGATGCCCGTGGACTCAGGCGCAATCGACGCCATGTCCGACTTCTTTTCGACATCGCTGACGCTTGCGTCGGCGGCCGGTGCCTTCGGTGCTTCGACCTTGGCCGTTGTCACTGGCGCTTCGACGGGCTTGGTGGCGGCTGGTGCCTGATGTTGAACCGATGCCGTCTTGATACCATCGGTACCAGCACCGGGGATTTTCAACGTCTGGCCGATGCGGACACTTCCGTCGGTAATGCCGTTTGCAGCCTTTAGGTCAGCAACGGAAACGCCGTTTGCACGAGCGATCTTTGCAAGGCTGTCGCCGGCCTGAACCTTGTAGCCGCCGGTTGGCGGAAGCGGCTTGCCGCCGGGAGGCGTCAACTTACCGGCTTCTGCCGAGGCCTTGTCACGGGCAGCACCTTGGCTTGGCAGAACAGCGACGTTCTGTTCAGGACCACGTGTCGGTGCTGGACCGTTGTTGTTCTTGCTCAGATCGATATTGCCGGATGCAGCGCGGGCCGCATTGCGGGACTGACCGAACTTCGGAATGATGACCGACTGACCGGGCGTTGCAGCAGAGGCACTGGACAGACCGTTGGCCTGAAGCAGAGCCTTTTCAGGTACACCGTAGCGCTTGGACAGCGTCGCAATCGTCTCACCCGACTTCAGCGTGACAGACGATGCACCATCGGTATGCCAGCCATTGTCGGCAGCCTTGATGGAGCCGGTGGACAGATTGTCGGAACCGTTGCTTGGCACGCGGGCCGACGCCATGGAAGGAGCCGAGTTCGACCGTGCCGGTGGCATGGGCTGGGCCATCGCTTCATTGCGTGGAGCAGGCTCGCGACGGCTGGATGGCGATGGAGCTGACAGCTCCGAGCGCTGTACGGATGCCGAAGACGAAGCCGCACGAGCCGACGAAGGCTGAACCGAACCATAGCCGCCATTGGACGCCGGATAAGGCTGGTTCATGGCAGTGTTCTGGTTGGCATAGCCGCCCTGTGGAGCAGATGATGCATAACCGCCGCCGCCATTGTTCATGTCGTTTTGCGGAACGGGCGCAGGTGCAGCGCCGTTGCGGGAAGGAATGGATGCGGTCGTCATTTGGTCCGGTCCGCTCGAAAACAGGCCGCCAAATCGCGTGGCGTCCGAACTACAACCCGTTGCGACGCTTGCCAGCAATGCCGCTGCGAGCATCTTTGCGATTGATTTTCCGATTTTAGGCGAATTACTCATACGCATGACTCGATCTACACTGACGCCAACCGCCGCATCGGGATCGATCCGGCTGAAAATTACACTCTGCAAGGCCCCTCTCCCGAGTTGGGAAAACCATGCGTCGATGGAGATGATTAAAGCGCGTTAGTGTTACCACGCCGTTAAAACGTCATGCGGTTTTGATATTTTTTGACACTTCGATAACCATGACGGGGCACCAAAAGCCCTGCCTGCTAGGCTTTTCCGGCTAAAAATATTTTTCAATCAATGCGTTGATAAAAATCCGAGTCGGCTCCGATATTCGGACCCAGGTTTCATTTTGTTACAGATACCGCGCAATATGCGGCTCTATCGGCAGATAGGGTGTCTCGAACATTTCTTCGCGCTCGAATCGGCTGCCTGTCTTGGAAAGACGAGTCATGACGCAGCGCCCATCTTCCAGCATGATCGGCGCAATCATCATGCCGCCGGACACGATCTGCTCGGTAAAAAAGCGCGGCATGTCGGTGAAGGCGGCTGTGGAAATAATCCGGTCGAAGGTACCCTCGCCTACCAGACCATTCATGCCGTCGGCCTGGCGGATGACCACATTGCGAATACCGAGATCGTCCATGCGGTTTTGCGCCATTTGCACCAACGTCTTGTAACGGTCAATCGACACCACCCGTTCAGAGCGCCTGCCCATCACGGCCGTCATGAAACCGCTGCCGGTGCCGATTTCCAGCACCCGCTGCCCGGGCTTGACCTGAAGACGGTGAACCAGCTTCACGGCCATGTCGGCGCTTTCCATGAAGGCACCGCAATCGATGGGAATGGTGCGGCTGGAATAGGCGTCTTCTGCAAATTGCGCAGGCACGAATTGCGAGCGTGGCGTTTGCTCCACCGCTGTCAACAGATCGATATCGGAGATGCCTTCGGCTCTCAACCGCAACACGAGAGCAGCGAAGCCCTCTTTCTCGACCATTGCAGACTTCAATCTTGCACTCCAAGTCCAAGCGCCTTCGCCACGCGATCCTTCACCGTGTAATCGGTAAGGTCAAGCTTGAGCGGCGTTACCGAGATACGGCCATCCTTGACCGCATGGATATCGGTGCCGTCGAGGAAATCGCCCAGTCGCTCTCCGAACCGCAGCCAGTAATAGGGCAGACCGCGACCATCCTGACGCTGCTCGACAGTCATACCGAAATCAAGCTTGCCCTGCCCCGTCACGCTCACGCCCTTCACATCAGCGGGCGCGCAATTGGGGAAGTTGAGATTGAGGAAGGTTTCCTTGGGAAGATCGACATCGATCAGCTTGCGGATGAGATCGGGTGCATAGGTCTCCGCCACCTCCCAAGGGACGATACGCTCTGCGTGGCCGGTATGGGCATAGGCTTGGCTCAGCGCAAACGAGCGGACACCCTGAAGCGTGCCTTCGATGGCGCCTGCAATGGTGCCGGAATAGGTCACGTCGTCGGCCATGTTGGCGCCGGAGTTGACGCCTGACAACACGAGGTCCGGTTTGCCCGGCAGCACTTCACGCACGCCCATGATGACGCAATCAGTCGGCGTACCGCGCAGCGCGAAATGCTTGTCGGAAATCTTGCGCAGGCGCAGCGGCTCGGACAGCGTCAGCGAATGAGCAAGGCCGCTTTGGTCCGTTTCCGGTGCTACGATCCAGACATCATCGGACAGCGTGCGAGCAATGCGCTCCAGCACTGCAAGCCCTTCGGCATGAATGCCGTCATCATTCGTCAGCAATATCCGCATGGTGCTCTCCCGCTTTAGTTCTTATCAACCGTCTCGCAACAGCGCTGCCTATGGCAACCTCGCACGTTGGCGAGGCAGTTCGGCCTAAACCTCCCCTCCGTCACCCCGGACTTGATCCGGGGTCCAGTCACCGCGCGTCTGCGCGGCTAGAAGAGTCTTTTGCCTTGCAGACGCAAGGCGCTGGATTCCGGCTCAAGGCCGGAATGATGGAAGTTCAAACAACCTTCTCAATCCGCGTCAGACCGCCCATGTAAGGCAGCAACACGTCTGGAATTGTGACCGAACCATCATCGTTCAGGTAGTTCTCCAGAACCGCAATCAGGCAGCGTCCGACAGCCGTGCCGGAGCCGTTGAGGGTGTGCACGAACTTCGTCGCCTTCTCACCCTTCGCCCGATAACGCGCATCCATCCGCCGCCCCTGAAAATCACCACAGACCGAGCAGGACGATATCTCGCGGTAGGTATCCTGACCCGGCAGCCAGACTTCGAGGTCGTAGGTCTTGCGCGCGCCAAAACCCATATCGCCGGTGCAGAGCGTCATGGTGCGGAAATGCAGGCCGAGGCGCTTCAGCACCTCTTCTGCGCAGGCGGTCATACGCTCATGCTCTTCGACAGCGCTTTCGGCATCCGTGATCGAAACCAGTTCGCACTTCCAGAACTGATGCTGGCGCAGCATGCCGCGCGTATCGCGACCGGCAGAGCCTGCTTCCGAACGGAAGGATGGTGTCAGCGCGGTGAATCGCAGCGGCAGCTTTTCCTGCTCGAGAATTTCACCGGCAACGAGATTCGTCAGCGTCACCTCGGCAGTCGGAATCAGCCAGCGGCCATCGGTCGTCCTGAACAGATCCTCGGCGAATTTCGGAAGCTGGCCCGTGCCATACATCGCCTCATCGCGCACCATCAGCGGCGACGACACTTCCGTATAGCCATGCTCGCTCGTGTGCAGGTCGATCATGAACTGGCCGAGCGCACGTTCCAAACGTGCAATCTGGCTGGTCAGCACGGTGAAGCGCGAACCGGACAGCTTGGCCGCACGGTCGAAATCCATGTAGCCGAGGGCTTCACCGATCTCGTAATGCTCCTTGGCCGCATGGTTCCAGCCGGGTTTCTGACCGACCACGCGCGCAATGATGTTGTCGTGCTCGTCCTTGCCGACTGGCACGTCATCGAATGGCAGGTTGGGAATGCGCGAAAGAGCATCGGTCAGCTCAGCCGAAACCTGACGATCCTCTTCCTCAAGGCGCGGCATGCTGTCCTTGATGTCGGCAACTTCGGCCTTCAGCTTTTCGGCAAGCTCGGCATTCTTCTGCGCCATCGCAGCGCCAATTTCCTTGGATGCGGTATTGCGGCGCGACTGCATGTCTTGCAAAGTCTGGATCACGGAGCGGCGCTTTTCATCGAGCGCAATCAGATGAGCGGATTGCGGCTCGGCATTGCGGCGGGCAAGGCCGGCATCGAAAGCTTCGGGGTTTTCGCGTATCCATTTAATGTCGTGCATCGTGGTTCCAGACCGTAATTTGCAGCATGTTTTGAAAAACAAAACGCCGGGACGAATGGCCCGGCGTCTGAAGAAGGTCCTGACGAAAACCGTCAGTCGTCACTGGAATTTTCAAGCTCACGGCCTGCATTTTCCTCAGCGCGCTTCTTCTCCACGAGTCGAGCCAAATGTATGGAAATCTCGTAGAGAAGGATTGCGGGCAACGCAAGACCGATCTGGGACATCGGGTCCGGCGGCGTCAGCACGGCGGCAACGATGAACGCGCCGACGATCGCGAATTTACGCTTCTCTTTCAGCCACTGGCTGGTCAGCAAACCGACACGTGCCAGAAGCGTGGTAACGACGGGCAACTGGAACACCAGACCGAAAGACAACACCAGCGTCATGATGAGGCTGAGATATTCCGACACCTTCGGCATCAGCGAAATCGCGACTTCGCCATCCTCAGGCAATTGCTGCATGGCGAGGAAGAACCACATGACCATGGGCGTGAAGAAGAAGTAGACCAGCGCACCGCCCAGAAGAAACAGCAGAGGAGACGCGATCAGGAACGGCAGGAAGGCTGCACGCTCGTTCTTGTAGAGGCCGGGTGCCACGAATTTGTAGAGCTGCGAGGCGATCACGGGGAAGGAAATCACCAGTGCGCCGAACATGGCGACCTTGATCTGCGTGAAGAAGAATTCCTGCGGCGCGGTGTAAATCAGCGACGACTTGGCAACATCAAGCCCGGCCCAGATCACCGCCCATTTATAGGGAATGACCAGCAGGTTGAAGAGGTGCTTGGCGACTGCGAAACAGGCAATGAAAGCGACGAAGAAGGCGCCCAGGGACCAGATCAGCCGCGTGCGCAGTTCCATGAGGTGTTCGATAAGCGGCTGCGGCTTATCATCGGTATCCGCACTCATGCTTCACCCTTTTTGGCCTTGGCCGTCTTCACTGTTTTTGCAGGCGTCGTCACCGCTGCTGTTTCGGCGTCGGTCTTTTTCACCATCGCCTTGGCCTTTTCGACCATCGGCTTTGCGGCCGCGACTGTGGCTTTGGCAGCCTTTGCCGTGGACGCTTTCGCCGCGACGTCAGTCAAGACAGCTGGCTTGCTGCTTTTTGGTGCGACCGGTTTTGCGGTACCGTTCTTTGCCGCTTCCGTCTTGGCTGAAACAGTCTTGGCGGCACGCTTTGGTTTGACCGCAACCTTTTCCGCTTCGACTTCCTGGACGGACTTGGCGGCAACGCGCTTGCGAACTGCCTTTGGCTTCTCCGCTGGCGTTGCTACAACTGTTGGCGCTGGCGCAGCTGCGGCTGAGCTTGCACCCACGGCCGTTGCCGTAACAGCAGCTTCCGTTGCGATCGCAGGCGGGCCGTCGGGCAATTTCATTTCAGGGTCGGACAGGCTGACCGCCGGTGCACCCACGGGCGCACTGGTGGCAGGAGAGCTGGCCGGTGTGGTCGAACCCTGTAGATCGGCGCGGATTTCGTTGCCCAATTGACGCAGCGGGTTCATCGCATCGCGGATCGAATTCGTCGGGTTAAGATTGCGAACGTCGGAAATCGTCTGGCGCACGTCGTCCATGTCGGCTTCTTTCAAAGCCTCATCGAACTGGCTGCGGAAGTCGCCTGCCATCTTGCGCAGGCCAGCCATGGTCTTGCCGAAGGCGCGGATCATGGGTGGCAAGTCCTTGGGGCCGACGACCACGATCAACACGACCGCAATCACCAGCAGCTCGCTCCAGCCGATATCAAACATCATAAAGCTCCTGACACGCGCAGTGTCGCGGCACGGCGTTCAACGCCGCACCGCAAAATCGATTACTTGAGCTCGTCAGCCTTGTGGTCCACCGTGCGGGGATGAACAGGGGTGGTCGGCTCTTGCGTGGTGTCGTGGTCTGCGGGGCGTGGTGTGCCGTCTTCGTCGGCCATGCCCTTTTTGAAGCTCTTGATGCCCTTTGCAACATCGCCCATCAGTTCCGGAATCTTGCCGCGACCGAAGAGGACAAGCACGATGACCAGAACGATCAGCCAATGCCACACACTAAAAGAACCCATAACGCAAACTCCCTGAATTTTGCTTTGAACCGATGTAAGACGTTTGCGGAGGTTTTTCAAACACCAAAATGGCTATTCAACAAACGATAAGACACTATAAATCTGCTGATTGACAAATGTTGGCAACTCTTTGTGATTGCGATGACAATAGAACGGGCTCAGCTTTCCGGCTCTTCGCCGCTGGGTGCAAGCAGTCCGAGTTCTTCGAGGTCCAACTGCGTGATCGGATCTTCGTCCTCTGTCAGCTCATCGCTCATCGATGGCAAGGGAATACCGAAGTTGGAGGGTATGCGGCCAGAGAGCAGCCCTGCCCCCTTCAACTCGTCCAGCCCCGGCAGATCGCGCAGTTCTTCCAGCCCGAAATGATCGAGAAAATCCACCGTCGTGCCCATGGTGACAGGCCGTCCCGGCGTTCTGCGTCGTCCGCGAAACCGCACCCAGCCCGCTTCCATCAATACGTCGAGCGTCCCGCGCGATGTCTGCACACCGCGGATTTCCTCGATTTCCGCGCGTGTCACCGGCTGGTGGTAGGCGATGATGGCCAGCACTTCCAGCGCCGCCCTCGAAAGCTTCTTCGGTTCCTTTTCATCCATGCGGATGACGAAGGAAAGATCGCCCGCCGTTCGGAAAGCCCAGTTTCCTCCCACCTGAATGAGATTGACGCCGCGCTCGGAATAGACGCCCTTCAGCTTCCACATCAACGCGGCCACGTCGATACCCCTCGGCATACGCTCGGCGATGAAGGACTCAGACACCGGCTGTGCGGAGGCAAAGACCAGCGCCTCGGCAATGCGCTCCGCATCCTTCAGCTGCCGCTCGGTGACCGTGGTTTCGAATCCCGCCCCATCCGTCACAGTGGCGTCGTCATCCGCTTCCAATTCACTCGACATCCCGTGTCCTTTCACGGCCAGCACCCTTGCGCATAAAAATCGGCTGGAAAGCGCCATCCTGGCGGATTTCCAGCGATCCCTCGCGCACCAGCTCCAGCGATGCGGCAAAGGCGCTCGCCATCGCCGTTGCGCGCATGGAAGGGTCGGCAACATATTGCAGCAGATAACGATCCAGCTCTGTCCATTCACCGATCTCGCCCAGCATGGAAGTCAACAGCTCACGCGCATCCACCAGCGACCAGACCTGCCGCTTTTCGATGGTGACCTGGGTGATGGCCTGGCGCTGGCGAAGATTGGCATAGGCACTCAGCAGATCGTAGAGGCTGGCCTCGAAGGACGAACGGCTCTTGTGGGGAATGTGCTCCGGCGCACCGCGGGCAAACACATCGCGGCCCAGATGATGACGGTTGACGAGCCGTTCCGCCGCTTCCCGCATGGCTTCCAGGCGCTTCAGCCTAAAGGCCAGCGTCGCCGCCATTTCCTCGCCGCTCGGGCCGTCATCCTTGCTTTGCTGCGGAATGAGCAGCTTGGATTTGAGGAACGCCAGCCACGCGGCCATGACCAGATAATCGGCAGCCAGTTCGATACGGACGCGCCTTGCCTGCTCGACGAACACAAGATATTGCTCGGCCAGCGCCAGCACGGAAATGCGCGAGAGATCGACTTTTTGCGTGCGGGCAAGGTGCAGCAACAAATCGAGCGGGCCTTCAAAGCCCGCAACGTCGATCATCAATGCCGCTTCGCCGGTGGCACGCTCGGGTTTGATATCCTCCCAAAGCTTTTCCATCGGCGCGCCGCCGCGCGATTTATCTGCCGCCATTCATTCGCCCACCCGGCCCATCCGTAAAGACGCCCGGCTGGATCGCTTATCAGGCAACCGTCAGCATGGCGTTGAATTCGTCTCTGAGTGCAGCTTCATCCGCACCATCAGCCACCGGAAAACCGGCTTCGACAGCACGAACACGCTCGAGAGACTTGCCGGAAAGAACAGGAACCTCTTTCACGACCTGAAGCATTTCATCCATCACGCCGTTGCAATGCAAGACTATATCGCAACCACCCGCAATAATATTGGCGGCACGTTCGCCCAGCGTCCCTTTCAGGGCATTCATGGAGCTATCGTCTGAGATCAGCAGGCCATCGAAACCGATGCGTCCGCGGATGATTTCATCAATCACGATAGGTGACGTCGTGGCCGGGCGTTCTGCATCGAAGGCGGTGAACACCAGATGGGCGCTCATGGCCATCAGTTCCTTGTTCAGTGCGCGGAACGGCACAAAATCGTGCGCGTCAAGCTCATCCAGGGGCACATCGACCACCGGCAATTCGTGGTGCGAATCGACCAGACCACGACCGTGGCCCGGAATATGCTTCATGACGGGCAACATGCCGCCCGCCTTCAATCCATCAGCCGCCGCCTGGCCCATGGCCGCCACCAGCGCCGGGTCGAAGCCATAGGCGCGGTTGCCGATCACGTTGCTGGCGCCTTCTACCGGCACGTCCAGCACCGGCAGGCAATCCACGTTGATGCCCAACTTCATCAGGTCGAACGCATGCAAGCGCGACATCAGCCACGCCGCGCGCAGCCCCTGCTTCTGATCGCGCAGATAGATTTCGCCCAGTGCCTGCGCATTGGGATAGGATTGCAAGATCGGAGGACGAATACGCTGCACGCGCCCGCCTTCCTGATCGATCAAGACAGGTGCGTTCGGACTACCGATGGCATCGCGCATGGAAGCCACAAGGTCCGTGATCTGCGCCGCATCGCCAATGTTGCGCCCGAACAGGATAAAGCCCCATGGACGCTCCGCCTTGTACAGCGCGATTTCGTCATCGGTCAGGGTCAGGCCGCTACAGCCGAGGATCATAGCTTTCGTGTCGGTCATGGATTGGTCCTGCTTGAAGCGCGGTTAGGCAGATGAGAAGCCGAGAGCAGCCTTAGATACCGTCATCCCAGACTTGATCCGGGGCCAGTTCGATCAAGTCCTTGATCGACAGAAGACTCTTCTGCACCGCAGATGTGGTGCTCGTGAGTTCCGGCTCCAGGCCGGAATGACGGAAAAACTGAGGTCAGTATTGAGAGTTTTTTTACACATCAAGGCCGGAGCGACATAACCACTCCGGCCTTGATATTTTGCCTATTCAAAATCAGCGAGCAATCAGGCAGCTGCCACCTGCGGAGCGGAAGCGCTCGCACAAAGCTGCTGCTTCGTTCTTGTCGCCTGCGGGGATACGGACGCGGTAGAACGTGCCCTTGCCAGCGATTTCAGCCGCCTTGATGTCCACACCGCGACCGCCGATGACGGAGCCGAACTTGGCAGACAGGCTCTGATACGACTTCTGTGCTTCCGCCTGACTTGGCAGCGACGCAACCTGAACATAGTAGCCGCCAGAAGACGATGTGTTGGTGGCTGGCGTTGGCGCAGCGGCAGTTTCCTGCGCAGGCTGCGAAGGCGGTGCCGGACGCACATTACCCTGGCTGGTGACCGCAGCCGTGACAGTGGTCGGCTGGGCCGAAGGGCGGGACGCTGGCATAGGTGCTGCTGTCTGCGCGGGCTTTGGCGCAGCGGCGACTGGCGCGGGCGTCTGTGGCTGCTGAGCAGGCTGCTCAGGTGCGACAGGAACACGCGAGGCGGCAATCACCGCTGGTGCACGTTCTGCGGCAGCCGTAGTCTGTGGTGCGGCAAGCTCTTCGACCTTGTCTGCCTGCGGCGCGGATGGCGCGGCCGGAGCCGGAACTTCCTGTGCAACCAACGTACCGTCAGGCTTGACGATCATCGTGCGGACCTTGCGCGGCGAAACATTGACCGGCGAACCGGCCTGATTTTCAGCAGAGCGTGCCTTTTCTTCCGGCGACAGCAGGCGTGGGTCTTCCGTCTCGCCGACCGGGGTCGAGGCGACGGCATCCATGTCTTCGTTTTCGCCTTCCAGCGGCAACTGCTCGGGGATCAGCGTGCGCTGCACGACGTCCACCGGCTGCTCGTCGGACGAGATCAACGAGGACTGTTTCGGATCGGCAGGTGCGGCACCCGCAACACGGTCATAAACGGCCTTGTCCTGGTTTGGAACCACACGACCACCCGGGTTATCGGGCACAACCTTGGTCGGCTCGCTATCGGCAGAGATGATGACAGGCGCGCCATTGGTACCATGTCCCGAACCGCTGAACATCAGGGCATAGGTCCCGCCGCCGATGAGAAGAACGCCAACCGCTGCGGCCATGGGCACGAACCAGCGGCGTGGACTTGCACGCTCTTCATCATCGCTGTAGCGAACCGGCTGGGCAATCTCGGCGCGGGCAATGTGCTCGCCGGAAGAGCGCGATTCGGCAGCTTCTTCCATGCTGCGACGGAAATCCTGTTCGAGCGCGCGCTCGAACTCGTCAACCTCTTCTGGCGTCGGCTGCGGCTGTCCTGATGCGGGACGGCCATCGGCGTTCTTATGGCGGTCGAGACCACCTGCGACCGCCGGTGCAAACAGCGAGGCAAGCTCGGTGTCAAGATCGAGGTCTTCTTCCTGGCGGCGCGGCGCAGGCTTTGGCTCGAACACGCTCACTGGCAGTTCGGGCACGTCCATTTCGGTCATGGTTTCAGGCTGGTCTTCCGTCTCACCGATCTGCGAGGGATCGAACGGCAGGCTTTCCAGCGTTGCAGGCGGCGCGACGACCACGGCAGCGGCAGGACGTGGTGTCTCCTGGCGAGCGACGGGCGCAGCAACGATCGGCTGAGGGCGAGCGGGTGCGGCCTCGACACGGGGCGGCTCGACAACGGGCTTTGGTTGAACCGGAGCCTGCGCTACCGGTTCAGGTGCCGCCAATACAACAGGTGCCGGTGTAGGCTCGGGAGCCGAGGGCACGTCGATATTGGCGATTTCAGAAAGATCGATGTCGAAATCGATATCGTCGAGCGCCAGTTCGAAGTCATCGTCCTTGAACGTATCGAAATCGCTCATATCCGGCTCGGATTTCGCGATGTTCTGAACGACAGGCGGCTCGACACGGGCGGGTGCAACGGTCGGTGTGACGACGGCAGGCGCTGCGGAAACAACCGGCTCGATGCGCGCTGCAGGGGCTGCAGCCTTTACGTCCTTACTGCTGATTTCGTATTTCGCCACATCGTAGATCAGCTCGTCCATGGCCGAAAGCTTCATCCCGGCGGGAATGGCAGGTTCGATATGGTTGGCAGGCGCAGACAGCGGCTGTTTAAACTGGGCAGCGACGGGGGCCTGAACCACAGGCTCCGCTGGCGTAGGCACGACGGGTGTGGCACGTGGCGCGCCGAAATTGGCAAGAGGAAGCCGCAGGCTGGAATAATCGAGCGAGGAACGACGGGCAATCGGGGCTGGAGCCTGCGACGGTACCACAGGTTCATCGGACACCGACATTTCGAGTTCGCTGACGAGATCGATCGACGCTTCGCCAGATGTTTCCGCCATCCGCTCCCAATCGGGCTGCTGGGCAGCAACTGGTGCTACATAATGCGGTGCTGGCGTCTCTTCGATAGGCCGCGCAGCGACAGGCTCTTCGTAATGCTGTACAGGCTCCACGTCAGCGACAAGCTCTTCGCGGTAAGCCACCGGCGCAACGTATTCCACTTCTGGTTCAGGCGCATGCTGAACTGGCTGCCGTACCGGCTCGCGGTGGGCAACATCGAACAAGGCTGCGACAGAATCGGGATCATCACTGAAGTCGTCACGGAGATTGCTGGCAGCGACCGTATCGGAACCATGCTCCGCAACCAGATATTCCTCCGTGTCGGCAGGCGCATATTGCTCCACCGGCTGAAGCTCCGGCTCCTTGCGGGCGAACACCGATTCGACGCGCTGCATGAATTCGCCAGCCGGGACCGGAGATGCGTGCACATCGTTTGCTGCATCAAGCGCTATCGGCTCGTGACGGGGCGCATCGTAAATGGCGAATTCGCGCAGCAACTCGTCTTCAAGATTGAATTCGGGCTCGCGACGCTGTACCGGCTGCTGCGCTACGGGCGCAGCAACGTGGGATGGCCGATCCTCTTGCCCAACCAGACGCGCCAGTTGCGCCAAGGGATCGTTGTCGTCGAATTCTTCTGTCCGGTTGTCCCGGTTATACGCGACATTTTTATCGACCATTACGTGTTCCACCATCTACGCGTCAAAGCTCTTGCCAGCGTATTGTGAGCAAATAATGGTGAGATGTTATCGCATTTCGTCAGGCGCGTCCGCTCCTAAAAGCGTTAGTCCAGACTTCAATACATTCGCGACAGCATTCACCAGCCCTAACCTGGCAACACTTAATTCTCGGTTTTTATCGTTAACAAAACGTAATTCTGGCTGATCTTTACCTTTATTCCAATGCCCATGGAAGGAGCTTGCAAGATCATAGAGGTAAAAGGCCAGTCTGTGCGGCTCATGATTGAGCGCGATGGACTCGATCATGCGCGGGTATTCAGCCAGTTTAGCAATCAGCTGCAATTCATTGATATCGTTTATCAATGATGAACCGGACGCCATGGTTATCGAGGTCACATCCAGGTCTGGAAATGCCTCATTTGCCTGCCTGAAAACAGACTTGCAGCGGGCATGTGCATATTGCACATAAAACACTGGATTATCCTTGGATTGCTCCGTTACTTTAGCAAAATCGAAATCCAGGGGCTCTGAGCTCTTGCGATAGAGCATCATGAATCGCACCGGATCTCGCCCGACCTCGTCCACAACCTCACGCAAAGTGACGAAATCACCCGAGCGTTTGGACATTTTGACGGGCTCGCCATCACGAAAAAGTTTGACCAGCTGGCACAACAAAACCGTCAGCTTGGACTTGCCTTCGGACACGGCGCGGGCAACCGCTTCCAGACGCTTGACGTAGCCGCCATGATCGGCGCCCAAGACATAGATCATCTCGCCAAAGCCGCGGTCGTACTTGTCCTTGAAGTAGGCGACGTCAGCAGCAAAGTATGTATAGGACCCGTCCGACTTGATCAGCGCACGGTCCATGTCGTCACCGACCTCGGTGGAGCGGAACAGCGTCTGTTCGCGGTCTTCCCAGTCATCCGGCAACTCGCCCTTCGGCGGCGGTAATGTGCCCTTGTAGACATGGCCCTTGAAGGTCAGGTCGTTGATGGCCGACAGTATCGGTCCGGCATTGCCCGCATGCAGGGTGCGCTCGGAATAGAACACATCGTGCTTGACGTTCAGCGCGGCCAGATCCTCGCGGATCATCACCATCATCGCGTCGATGGCCTTGTCTTTGACGATGGGCAGCCACTGCTCTTCCGGCATGGCCCGCAGCTTGATGCCGAATTCATCGGCCAGCGACTGGCCGAGCGGCACCAGATAATCACCCGGATAAAGACCCGGCGGAATGGCGCCGACCTCTTCGCCCAGCGCTTCGCGGTAGCGCAGGAAGACAGAGCGTGCGAGCACGTCGATCTGCGATCCGGCATCGTTGATGTAATATTCCTTGACGACCTCGTAACCGGCAAAGGACAGAAGGTTCGCCAGCGTATCGCCCACCACGGCGCCACGGCAGTGGCCGACATGCATCGGGCCGGTCGGGTTGGCCGAGACATATTCGACGTTGACCTTCTTGCCCGCACCGATGGTCGAGCGGCCGTAGTCGGCACCGTTCTCGATCATGCCGGCCAGCAGGCGCTGCCAATAGGCAACGGATACGCGGATGTTGATGAAGCCCGGGCCCGCGACATTGACGCTATCCACGTCCGCGTCACGCTCCAGTGCGGGAACGATGAGTTCAGCCAGCGCGCGCGGGTTGGTGCCGAGTGGCTTTGCCAGCACCATGGCGGCATTGGTCGCAACGTCGCCATGGCTGGGATCGCGCGGTGATTCCACGGTGATGCGGCCGAAATCCACCGTATCGCGATGCGCCTTGACGAGATCGATCGTCTCGAGCGCGTTTTTGATTCTGGTGTCGAAATCGGCAAAAATGTTCATAATCATATACCTGCGCAAACGGCTTGCATCTCAGTCCGGGCGATCCGGCTCATCGGGCCGTATAACCGGTCCGTATTGGCCCGCTGCCTACCGCAAATCGGGTGTATGGTCAAACAGGCGCTGGTGCGCTTTCAGTGCATAACTGTCGGTCATCCCGGCCAGATAATCTCCAACATGCCGGGCTTTTGCGGCCACGCTCATACCCGGAATACTGTCCACCCAGTAGTGGCTTTGCATTTCGGCGGGGGTTTCCATGTAGCGATGAAACAGGTCTGTTACGATCTGTGTCGCCCCTGCCCTAATGCGCATGATATCGGCATGGCGGTAGATATGCGCAAACAGCAGTTTCTTGATCTGCCGGTCCGTCTCAGCCATGTCAGGCGAAAACGCCGCCACGGTAAAATCGGCCGCGCGGATATCGGCAGCGCATGTCGGCTTCAGCTTCAACAGATTATGCTGCGCAACGCCGATCACGTCTTCCACCATGCGGGTAATCTGACGGCGCATGATTTCATGTGCAAAGCGGTCGTCTTCGAGGTTGGGATATTTGGCCCTCACTTCCGCCATCAATGCACTGAGGAACGGTACCTCCTCCAGCATCTCGAAGGTCAGATAGCCCGCGCGAAGACCGTCATCGATATCATGCGTGTTGTAAGCAATGTCATCGGCTATTGCCGCCACCTGCGCTTCAAGGCTTGCGAACGTCCCGATCTCCAAATCCTGCAATTCGCAATATTCCAGGATGGGCAGCGCAACGGGACCATGGCCACCTCTAGCGTTCTCGCCGATCAGCGGACCGTTGTGTTTAACAAGTCCTTCCAGCGTCTCCCACGTCAGGTTGATGCCGTCATATTCGGCGTAGCGACGCTCAAGCTTGGTGACGATGCGCAGAGACTGGGCATTGTGGTCGAAGCCGCCATAGGGCTTCAACATCTCGTCCAGCGCGTCTTCGCCGGTATGGCCGAAGGGCGTATGACCGAAATCGTGAACCAGCGCCACACCTTCCGCCAAATCTTCGTCCAGCTTCAGCGCACGCGCAAGCGCTCTGGCGATCTGCGCCACCTCCACAGTGTGCGTCAGCCGTGTGCGATAATGGTCTCCGTCAGGGCTGATGAACACTTGCGTCTTGTGCTTGAGGCGACGGAAAGCGGTGGTGTGGACGATGCGGTCACGGTCACGCTGAAAATCGGAGCGAGTGAGGCTAGAGCCTTCCGGAAACAATCGTCCGCGCGTCGTCCAGGGGTCGGTGGCATAAACCGCCCGCTCTCCGCTTCCGAAACCCAATGCACGCTGATCGATTATCATTCTTTATCCTGCTGAACTCTATCACATGGTCTTGCCATTGACCTTTTCATCTACCCTTCATACCTATCCCGAAGGTTGCCGCAAAGCGTCATCGCCGCGCAACAAGCCTATAGACCGTTAATTTGACTGGTTTATAATGGCCATTACGAGAAAACAGCGCTCTCCGGTTCTTGACCCCGGTAGGAGAAACACCATGACCAGAGACATTACACTTTCCGAATCCGCCGCGAAGCGAATCGCCCAGATCGTTGCCTCCGAAGAGGGCAAGCAATCCCTGCGCGTTTCCGTCGAAGGCGGCGGTTGCTCGGGCTTTTCCTATAAGTTCGATCTCGATGGCGCGCCCACGGACGACGACCTCGTCATTTCCAGAGACAACGCCAAGGTGCTGATCGACAGCATGTCGGTCGTCTACATGGAAGGCTCGGAGATCGATTTCGTCGATAATCTGTTGGGACAATCCTTCCAGATCAAAAACCCCAATGCCGTTGCAAGCTGTGGCTGCGGCACCAGCTTCTCGATCTGAGCCTATCAACATAACGCCTGTTGAAACCGTGAAAACGGGTGGCATTCGTGCGAGCATGGTCTAAAACGGATTCCATAATCGAAAATGGAATGTCCGATGAAGATCGCTACCTGGAACATCAACGGCGTCAAAGCGCGTATCGAAAACCTTTGCCAGTGGCTGAAGGATTCGAGCCCTGACATTGCCTGCCTTCAGGAAATCAAATCCGTCGATGAAAACTTCCCGCGCCAAGACATAGAGGCGTTGGGTTATCATGTGGAGACGCACGGCCAAAAAGGCTTCAACGGCGTCGCACTTTTGTCGAAGATGATGCCGGACGAGATCAATCGCGGTCTGCCGGGCGACGACGCCGACGAGCAGGCCCGTTTCATCGAGGGCGTGTTCTCGGTCAAGGGCGGCGCCATCCGCGTCTGTTCGCTTTATCTGCCGAACGGCAATCCGCCGGATGATCCGGTCAAGTACCCTTACAAGCTGGCCTGGATGGAGCGTCTGACCCGCTTTGCGCAAAACCGCCTGCTTCTCGAAGAACCGCTCATTCTGGCTGGCGACTACAACGTCATCCCCGAACCCTTCGATTGCTACGACCCGCGCGCCTGGGAAGGTGATGCGCTGTTCCTGCCCAAGACTCGTGCCGCGTTCCGGAAACTGGAAAACCTCGGACTGACGGATGCCACCCGCGCGACAACGGATGAAGCTGGCCTTTATACGTTCTGGGATTATCAAGCCGGCGCATGGCCGAAGAACAACGGCATTCGCATCGACCACCTGATGTTATCCTGCGAAGCCGCAGACAGGCTGCGATCGGTCTCCATCGAGAAACACGTCCGCGCCTGGGAAAAGCCGTCCGATCATGTTCCGGTCTGTGGGTATTTCGATTTTCCGCTGGCGTCGTGAAGGGCAGAAAATCGTCTTTTCCATCCGTCATACCGGCCTTGAGCCGGTATCCAGCAGTGCCGCGTCGGCGGCGCGTGAGACTCTTGTGAGCAAACAGACGTCAGGTCGCTAGATTCTGGCTTTAAGTCCGGGATGACGAAGACACCAGTGTGTTTCGCCTCAAACTCAGTCCGCGTCACCCAGCGCAATATTCTGCGCAAGCGATATGGCCACCCGTCTATCGTCTTCCGCCGCTACCGAGAAAGCCTGTTCCTGCATGTTCTGGATCCACTTGCAGTTCGCGGCCGAGCACTTGTCGAGTGCAGCCGTCATGAAAGCGAGCCCGCGCACGGTCTGACCTTCCTGAAACAGCAGATTGCCGAAGATGGACATGGCACCGGCGTGACCGTGCTTGCGGGCCTGGTTCAGCCACTTCTTGGCCTGCTGGGTGTCCGCACGGCCGCCCTCGCCCGCCAGGATCATCTGTGCAAGCTCGAACTGCGCTTCGGCCACACCAAAGGTGGAGGCAACCTGGAAATAGAGCTGGCGGGCCTGTGACAGGTCTGTCTTGACGGGGCTGCCGGGAATGCCATGACGATAATAGTCGGCAAGCGACAAAAGCGCGTTGACGAAGAAGCCGGTATCCTCGGAGCCGGGCTCTACGCCCTGGCTGGCAATCTCGCTGTAAATCTTGAAAGCTTCGAAGTCATTCTTGGCGACGCCATCGCCATAGGCATACATGTTGGCCAGTGCCCAGCGCGAGCCCGTGTGACCCTTTTCGGCGGCATAACGATAAGCCTCGACGGCATCGTCCTTCTTGCCGTTCTTGTACGACTTGAAGCCGAACTTGAAGAGATCAAAAGGACCGGATTCCTTCGTCACCCCGGAATTGATGTCAAAAGCTGCGGCCGGTATTGCCATCGATACGAGCAACACTCCCAGACATAGCGGCTTTAAAACGTTGATATCACATTTCAGCATTTCAACGAACTTCTCTCACTCTTCCCGGCCTATAGCGAGTACGCAAACACGACTACAAAGTATTCCCAGCTCAGCTGAGAATTTAGAACACACTGCGTCTTTCCAGCCGCGCACGTCAGATGCGCTGCCAGTGATCAATTGTGGTGCCAGATCAGTATTTTCATGCCAACGAATATATCTGCCGTTTTCGGCAACATCACGGCGTTTAACCGCCCTGCGGATTCCGTGAAGCAAGCGCGCGAATTGAAAACCCGCTTTTACTTGCTTAGACACTGAATCCTAACCCGTTTTCACCTCTACCAAACCTGCAAAGCCACCCTTAAAGCCTGCATAGTCTTCCATTCCCCGCGTCTCTCGAAGACAAACAAGCAACTTGTTTGTGGCGGGAAATGGACAAATACGTCCGCATTCTTACGTTACGTGAAGGTTGCAGAAATATGTTGCCAAATCGTCACAATATTAGCAGTAGGCAACAAAAAACCCGGCCTTGAAAGACCGGGTTCGTTTTCGTCTTAACGGGTGTTAAAACTTTACTTTGACCGAGGTGGAAACGGCAGCGACGAGATCGTTGCCGAAGCTGTAAGAAGCCTCATCACCGTAGGTCTCCCCGTTCAGGACAACCTCACCCGAACTACCGCTCGTGAGAATGCCAATCGCACCAGCAAGGCGGAACTCAACATTTTCAGTTGGTGAGTAGGATACACCCGTTCCGAGTGTCCACGTGTCTGTCTGAGTGCCGAAGCCTTGAGAGGTTCCACGGTCCCACGTGACGGTGACAGCGCCGCTCCACTGATCATTGAATTTGTGTCCAACACCGCCAGAAATGGTCCAGCCATCACGATAGCCAAGATCAAGAGATGTTGCTTCCCCGCCAGCCGCGCAAACGAGCGCCGTTGCAGTCCGACAATAGAATGGGACCTTAGAGAACTGGCTCCAATCCGTCCACTTAACCGAACCCAGAGCCAGCCAACCGGGGGCTATGCCACTTTGAAATTTGAACTCGAGTGAGTCAGGCATATCCTGCGAACCATAGACAGGAATGACAGGACCGCCGATAGCTGCCACTTGAGAGAGATTAAGTGTGCCTGTAATATCGTCAAGTTTTACAGCACTGTTGTAAACCAGACTTGTCCGGAGCGCATATTCCTCAATTTCATATGCAATGCCAGCACGCCAGCCCCATCCGTCACCCTTAAGATCAAGCCGGCCAACGCCCGATCCACCGAATAAAGGATCAGTAACCTGACGCTCTTTGAAACCAGACAGTTCTTGATAGAAACCACCACCGATGAAGCGCACCTGCCCTTTGCCGACATCAAACTTGTATGAGCAGGTCAGAGCGTAGTTATCGCTTTCAACCTTCGTCTCGATATTTTCATTTCGACCGGCCCAATTAGCACCAGGCTTTGTGTGTGCTCCCCAAGGCTGGGAATAATCTGCCATACAATCGACGGCATCACCGAACCCTGCCTTTAGCCCAACCCTTGGCACCCAATAGCTTTCAGAGTCGTTGGCAGTCGATCCAGTGTAGGTTAGCCCGAAAGGAACACTCGGTTGGCTGTCCTGCGCATTCTTAAGCTTACGCTGAGGCGCAACAAACGTTGCCGTCGATTCAGCGGCAAATCTTGAACTGTCGAAAAGCAGGTCAATATTATATCCACCACGCTCAAGACCACCTGCAAAAGCAGGCGTGATCGACGTGATACCGATAGCAAGGCCCAAAGCGCCACTGATAAAATGATTTTGTGTTGCCATCTCTCTCCCCAATCAAGGCAATATGATGCGCAGAACGTGCAATGCTTTGAAACGAAAGACAATCTGCGGCGCGCGCCGAGACGTTTTTGCAGCGCAAAAAAACTTGACGTAAGATGCTGACCGCAATGGATTTGACGTTAGAAACTGGATTTTCATTCCAAAAATTAGAATTTTAAACCAATTTCTTGGAACAAATTGGCGCTCAACCCTGCAGGTGTAGCGAACCGACAACATCCACAATTTTCACATGCAAAAGCCGCGGTTTCGCCTCAGTGCATCGACGCCCGACGTAATAAGGACGCGGTGGCAGCCGATGGGACTGGCGATTTGCGGATGTAACAGTTGATTCTCCGCTCACCGCAAGGCTCAACGAAAAAGCGCCCCTGCAAGAGGAGCGCTTTTTTTAGATCACAACAGTATCAGCTCAACCGGCTTCGTTGACCCGCGAAAGAGCGGTCTTGAGGCTCTTGATCTGCACTTCCAGTCCCGCCTTGCGTTCCCGGTCTGCGGCCACCACTTCCGGGTCGGCATTGGCCACGAACTTCTCGTTCGACAGTTTCTTGTCGATCCGCTCCAGCTCGCTTTCCGCCTTGCCGATAGCCTTTTCAAGCCGGGCCTTTTCGGCTGCGACATCGATCAGGTTGCCCAGCGGAATGCACACGGTAGCCTCACCCAGCACGATCTGTGCCGAACCCTTCGGCGCTACGTCTGCCGCCAGAATTTCGTCTGCACGGGCCAGACGGCGAATAGCGGCCGAGTGGCGGTCGAGGCGCGTTTCCGTCGTCGGGCTTGCGGCAACGATGACCAGCGGTGCCATGGCGCCCGGCGGCACGTTCATTTCCGAGCGTGTCGAGCGAATGCCGGAGACGAGATCGATCAGCCAGTTGATTTCGGCTGCCGCTGCGTCGTCCCGGAACTGGGGCGCTGGCCAGTCCGTGTGGCAGAGCAGATCGGCGCGGCTTTCGCCCTCGCCTGCCGAATGCGCCCACAGCTCTTCCGTCATGAACGGCATGAAGGGGTGCAGCAGCTTGTAGATTTCTTCCAGAACGTAAGCTGCACAGGCCTGCGCTTCGGTCTTGGCGACTTCGTCCTCGCCGCTGAAGACAGGCTTCAACAGTTCCAGATACCAATCGCACACCTGGTTCCACACGAAGCGGTAAAGCGCACTTGCCGCATCGTTGAAACGGTAATTCTCGATCGCCGTCGTCACCTCTTTTGCAGCATCGGCCAGTTCGGTCAGAATCCAGCGGTTGATGGTCTGCGTGGTTGCCTCCGGCAGGAAGTGCGGATCACGCTTGACGCCGTTCATTTCGGCAAAGCGCGTCGCGTTCCACAGCTTGGTGCCGAAGTTGCGGTAACCGGCGATGCGGGCCGGGTCCAGCTTCACGTCGCGCCCCTGCGCCGCCATGATGGCCAACGTGAAGCGCAGCGCGTCCGCACCGTATTCGTCGATCAGGTCGAGCGGATCGATGACGTTGCCCTTGGACTTCGACATCTTCTGGCCGTTCTTGTCGCGAACCAGCGCGTGAATGTAGATCGTGTGGAACGGTTCGACCGGATTGCCAGCATCGTCCTTCATGAAATGCAGACCCATCTGCATCATGCGGACCACCCAGAACGGGATGATATCGAAGCCGGTGACCAGAACATTGGTCGGATAATAGCGCGCCAGTTCCGGCGTCTTGTCCGGCCAGCCCAGTGTGGAGAATGGCCACAGCGCAGACGAGAACCATGTGTCGAGAACGTCTTCGTCACGCGTCAGGATTTCGCCGGGCTTGAAATTCTCGAGCTTCTCCTCGACCCAGGCCTTCCATGGGCCTTCATGGGCCAGATAGTGCTGGATGGCGGCCTGCAAGGCATCTTCCTCGGTCTTTTCGACAAAGACCTGACCATCCGGACCATACCAGGCCGGAATCTGGTGACCCCACCACAACTGGCGCGAAATGCACCATGGCTGGATATTTTCCATCCACTGGAAATAGGTGTTTTCCCAATTCTTCGGCACGAAGTTGGTGCGTCCCTCGCGAACGCTCTCGATCGCGGGCTTGGCCAGCGTCTTGTTGTCCACCCACCACTGCTCGGTCATGCGCGGCTCGATCGGCACGCCGCCACGGTCGCCATGCGGCACCATGTGCTTGTGCGGTTCGATCTTGTCGAGAAGGCCAGCTTCTTCGAAAATCTCGACAATGACCTTGCGGGCGTAGAAACGATCTTGACCCTCAAGACGATCCCATGCGCCATGCAGGGCGGCTGGATGATCGAGACCTTCGAGGAAGTCTTCGTTCTCCTTGATGGTGATTGTCGCATCGACATTGAGAATGTTGATGGCGCGCAGGTCACAGCGTTTGCCGACTTCGAAGTCGTTGAAGTCATGCGCTGGCGTGATCTTGACGGCACCCGTGCCTGCTGTCGGATCGGCATAGTCATCGGCAACGATCGGAATCCTGCGACCGACGATCGGCAGGATGACATGCTTGCCAACGATGGATTTGTAGCGCTCGTCTTCCGGGTTCACGGCAATGCCGGTGTCACCCAGCATGGTTTCCGGGCGTGTCGTGGCAACGACGATATAATCGCGCGTTTCGAATTCAGTTGCCTTGCCGTCTTCATCAAAAGTGACAGGATATTCATAGGTCACGCCCTTTTCGAGCGGGTAGCGGAAGTGCCAGAGGTTGCCCTTTACCTCCAACTGCTCGACTTCCATGTCGGAAATCGCCGTCAGCAGCTTGGGGTCCCAGTTCACAAGGCGCATGTCCTTGTAGATCAGGCCTTCCTTGTAGAGCGAGACGAAGACTTCGAGAACGGCCTGCGAAAGGCCCTCATCCATCGTGAAGCGTTCGCGTGACCAGTCGCAGGATGCGCCCAGGCGCTTCAGCTGGTTGAAGATCAAGCCGCCGGATTCTTCCTTCCACTGCCAGACTTTTTCAATGAAAGCTTCGCGGCCCATCTCGCGGCGGCCGGGAAGCTGGTTTTCCATCAGCTTGCGCTCGACCACCATCTGCGTGGCGATGCCGGCATGATCCATGCCCGGCTGCCACAACACGTCCTTGCCGCGCATACGCTCGAAACGGACCATGATGTCCTGAAGCGTGTTGTTGAGCGCGTGGCCCATATGCAACGAGCCAGTCACGTTGGGCGGTGGAATGACGATTGTGAACGTTTCCGCGCCCGGCTTGGCGTTCACGCCAGCGCGAAACGCGTTGGCCTCGTCCCAGGCTTTGGCGATTTTGGGTTCTACGGATGCGGAATCGTAGGTCTTTTCGAGCATTGACGGACCTGAATTTTAGAGTTCTGGAGCATGTCGCGCAGATTGCAGCGATTTTGCGGAAGCGACATGCGACACGACAGGAATCTACAGTGCACCACGAATCCCAGGGATCGCAATGCGCCATATGTTTGATTTTTTAAATACGGATGGGCGGTGGAGAGTCAACAGCCAGTCGAGATTTCAACGGCAAAGCCTACCAAACAAAAAGCCGCCTCGTTAAAGGGCGGCTTTTGATGCTGTAAAAACATAGCCTCTCAAAAGGCCAAAGAATGGCCTGATGTCAGCGACGCGGGCCGCGGGCAACCCGTTCGATCTCTTCGCGCACCAGTCGCTCGACCAGCGTCGGAAGGTTGTCTTCCAGCCAGTCCTGCAGCATCGGCCGCAACATATCCTGTGCCATCTGCTCGACGGTGGGGCGCTCCACGCCGTCAAACATTTCGGCAAGCTCGCCAAACGAACGCTGGATTTGTGCCCCGGCGGCGGCCGAAATCAGGTTCAGCGACAGGCTGTTGTCCTCAGGCTTTTGTTGTTCCGGCGCAGCGGCTGCGACAGGCTGCTCCTCCACCACGTCCGCCAGTGCAGGCACAGGTGCCGGCTGTTCAGGCTCCACGGCGCCGCGAAGCTCCAGGTTTTCCCACACCGGAACAGGCTGCGGCTCACGCGCGGGAGCCGGGCGATCAAAGAAGGATGGTGCAGGCGGCTGAGGCTGCGGCGCAACGGCTGCCTGGTGTGCATTCATCAAGGGGCGAACGTCGGCCGGGCGCGGCGCAGGCACATAACGCTCCGGCTGCGGAGCAGCCTGCATCGCAGGCTGGGCAACGGGTGCAGGCTCCACAAGCCTTTGCGCGGCATAACCCTGAGGCCCCAGCGTGGCGTTGCGGTCTGCGGCGGCTCTCACCCGTGCGGCGACATCGGCCAGCGACATGGTTTTTTCGGTCGCGTCACCGCCTTCAGGCCGCGTCATGTTCAGCTGTTCAGGCTGCTGGCGCGCGCCAAAACCCTGGTTTGCGGCGGGCGGCACATGGGCAGGCGGGCTTGCGAGTTCTGCGGCAAACGATACATTGTCGCTCTCCTCGTCCTCGTCATAAACCGGCGGCAATGGCGCACCGAAAGCGTCGGTGGAGGCAGGCTCGTTGCTTTCGATAATGCGGCGAATGGATGCCAGAATTTCTTCCATTGATGGTTCGCGCGCGACGCTGGACTGAGCCATTGATATCCCCGATTTCCACGTTCAAAGACGGAACGGAGCAGATCATGCACACTCCGAATCATGATCAGTGTACGGTACTCCTGGGTGGAAATGAATCCGTGAGCGGCCACTAAGTGGCTTGCTACACAGCTTTATTTCATCCCGCTCTCAGACAAAGAAAAAGCCGGGCGCTTGCGAGCCCGGCGTCTGGAACGTCGCAGGAGCGCCCTGTTCTGATCAAAAAACGAATTCGCGCGTCTTGGCAAAGCCCGGAACAGGCTTGACCGATGCGTTGAAGAAGGTCGTGGACGATGTGCCCTTGCCATCGCGACGATAAACCGTCGCCTTGGCAGAATTTCCGTAACCCACGACGGCCACGAGACGACCGCCATCGCGCAACTGCTCGAGCAGTGCCGCTGGCACATGCTCGACGGAGCCGTTGATGAAAATCAGATCGTAGGGCGCTTCGGCCTGGTAGCCCTTGTCTAGAGGGCCGGTAACGGTTGCGACATTGTCGTAACCCAGCGAGGACAATGTCTTGGCGGCGGTCGCGCTCAGCTCTTCATCCGATTCCAGCGAAACGACCGAAGCCGCCAGCTGCGACAGCACGGCCGCAACATAGCCGGTGCCGCCACCGATTTCGAGAACGACATCATCCTTGGTGATCGCAGCCAGCTGCAAGAGCTTAGCCAAAGGCGACGCCTTCATGATGTAGCGCGCGCCGATGCCGTCCTTGGCCGGACAGATCTGCAAATCCTCATCCGCATAGGCAATCTGCTTGATGCCAGCAGGAACAAATTCCTCGCGCGGCACCCTGGCAAATGCGTTCAGAACCGAATGCGAGGTCACATCGGTCGTGCGCAGCTGGCTGTCCACCATCTTGGCGCGTGCGGTTTCGAAATCCATCATGTCGTGTCTGCCTCACATACAAGCGCGCCAGCAGCCGAACGGCCGAGCGCTGTTTGAATACCGTCTTAATTGGCTGCGTCCCTGCTTTCAAGCGCAACCACGCGACACCCTGCGGAAAAAGCGTTCTCGTCCCCTGCTGAACGTGGCTCCACAATGCAAACAACCCAAGGCAATCGGAATGCGGGAACTTTTTATCTCACGAAACGTTGATAAGGGACTGTAAACACTCAGAAACTGTCGGAGGCCACCATGCTTGGTACAATTCTCGTCATCCTCCTCATCCTCTTCCTCATCGGCGCGCTGCCGAACTGGGGCTTCCACAATTACGGTTACGGTCTGTCCGGTGGCCTTGGTCTGGTGCTGGTCATCGTGCTCATTCTGGTTCTGCTCGGTCGAATCTGACCGTGCCGAAAAGCCGTATCGGTTCATGATGAGCCGTGCGGCTTTTTCCACCAAACTTCTTGGCCTTTTTCCAACCTACCCTATTGCACGCAAAATGGATTCGTTCTAAATCCCCGGCATGGCGTGAGAAATCACTCCAGTGAGGCCTCGTGGCGGAGTGGTGACGCAGAGGACTGCAAATCCTCGTACCCCGGTTCAATTCCGGGCGAGGCCTCCAAAGACTTCAAATCCACTCCTTAAACAATTGAAATGTCTGCGCTTAGTCCGGAGTGATCAATGAAACGGCGTGGTGCGACGTCTCTCTATGTCAAGGCTTGGTTATTCCTAGCTGTATCGGCAGCGGCGGTCATGACGTCGCCCGACTGGAGCGAACGTCTTCCCGCCGCCTTCGGGTGGGATACGACCGCTCCTGGCATCGCAGCATTTATCGCGTTTAATGTTATCATATTGTTTTTTATCGCCTGTCCAACATGCGGGCTCTCGCTTTTCAAAACGGATGCGAAATACTTTTATATCTACCATCCCTGGCCAAACCGGGTCTGCCCACGATGCGGCCGTGATCACGGACAAGTGGAAAGGGATCAATAGGTCTGTCGCCGGATTAACACATACGAGTGGCCATGATCACGCAGTGGAACATCCCTTCTCCTCAGTAGTTTACGCCTTAACGATTATCGCATCATCTATACAACCCAATAGTGAACGGGAGAATCTCGTGAAACTGACCATCGCTTTCGTAAGTGCAGGATTGGCCGTGGCTCTGGCGGGATGTACGGCGACTGGTTTCAGCGCGACGACCATCTCATCTTACAGTCTGGAGCCGATCCCCGGCAGCATCACTTACCGCGGCCAGCCGCGCACAAAGCTGACCAAATCGCCGATCGGCAGCACCTTCACACACAATTTCCGCCGCTTCGATGACAGGGTCATCGAGACATATCAAATCCAGCCTGACCGCTCCCTCAAGATTATCGATCGCCGCATCGTCAGGGACTGGTCTCTGTTCGGTCGAGACGACTGACGCACGCACACTTAAGCGGATCGACTTGCATGTGCCGATTGTCCATTGAACTGAGGGTCGGAACCTTTTAAACGCGCCTGAGTGCAGCCGTTATGGGGTCGATCATGCAAACGCCGTGGAAAAAACCTGTTCTCGTCGCTCTGGAAGAGCCCGGCGTCTATGTCAGCATCGAATCGACGCAGGCCGCCTCCTGGGCCTTGATCGAGGACTGGCCGGAAGAAGACGGTGAGAAGCTGGATCGCGCCCTGCTGGTCTTCGCTGCTGTCGATGCCGGAAAGAAAAAACCGGAAGATGCCCGTCAGGCCTTCATCGAGGCTGCCATCGAGGCCGGGCTAGACGTGAAGTCATAGTGACGCAGGCCGCATTCCTGTCTTAATCTTTCGCGAACGACCGGCTAAAGAACACGCTTAGAAGTTCCCAAGGCATTTATTCATGAAAAAGCTCCTTTTCATCCTCCTTTTCGCGTGCCTGCTGACCAGCATTGTCGGCCACTGGATTTTTGCGTTGTTGGTGACCTGATCCAGTTGTCATAATCCAAATAGAAAACTCTTCATTTCATCCGCCTGTCACGGAACTTCGTTAAGTTTTGCACGTTCTTCTTCCACGGAACATGGAGGGTAAAGCGATGCGCGACGGTCTCAACAGTTTGCTGGAAGTATCTGCACTTGGTCTCGTGATCGTCACTTGCCTGATGATGATCAACCCGGTCGTTTAAGACCTATTTCATCCGTTTATTCTGTAAAAACTCAATTTGTTGAGCGAGAAACACATGCGGCTTTCCAGCCGCATTTTTTTCGCCGATACGCCAATCACTTTTCTCCGCCCTTCAGCCGTCAGCGTGTTGCATTCTTCGTGCCGCGCGGTAACGTCTGACGATATTCCCTTGTGAGTGATCCTGATGTCTGCACCCTCCTCCGTATCAAGCCTTGTCTCCGCTGCCATGCTCGCCATTGGCGACGAGCTCTTGTCCGGGCGCACAAAGGACAAGAATATCGGCCATCTGGCGGATGTGCTGACGATGTCCGGTATCGATCTCAAGGAAGTGCGGATCGTCGCGGATGAGGAGGCTGACATTATCGAGGCGCTCAATGCGCTGCGCCAGCGTTACGACTACGTCTTTACATCAGGCGGCATCGGCCCGACCCACGACGATATCACCGCAGATGCCGTTTCCGCAGCCTTCGGCCTACCCTGCGAGCACGATGCGGAGGCCATGCGCCTGTTGGGCGAGATGTACCAGAAGCGCGAGATGGAATTTACCGAGGCGCGCAAACGCATGGCCCGGATGCCGCGCGGGGCGCAACACATCGTCAACCCCGTCTCGGTGGCGCCTGGCTTCATCGTTGAAAATGTCTATGTGATGGCAGGCGTGCCGCAGGTCTTTCAGGCCATGCTGGATAATGTCATCCCCACCTTGCGCACCGGCTCAAAGGTGCTGTCTCAGGCCGTCCATTCGCCCTATGGCGAGGGCGATATCGGCACACCTCTGAGTGCGGTTCAGAAAGCCCACCCACAAACCAGCATCGGCTCTTACCCGAAGTACGACGGGCAGCGTTTTTCGACCGAAATCGTCGTACGAGCCCGCGATGCAGAGGCGCTGAACGCTGCGACAAAGGACGTCGAAACGATGCTGCAGACCATCGCGGAGCAGAAAGCTGCTCTCAGCGCGTGAACAAGCTGAGGATCCAGACGTTTTAGCAAGAGCCATAGTGCTGAACCCGTCGTTTGATCGCGATCAATGCTGCGACAGGCTTGGTATCATAGGCTGAAACAGTAGGAGCGCTGTCGCCGCATCTCGTCGCACCGCGCTGCATCACGATGAGGAGCCCTGCCATGGGTTACAAAACGATACTCGCCGTCATGGATACCGCAGAAAATGCCCACAAGCTGGAAGGCTTCGTGGTTTCGCTCGCCAATGATTTCTCCGCTCACGTCGTCGGTCTCCACATGGAGACATTCGCCACCATTCCGCTCGTTGCGCCGATGGAAATTCCCGATCCCGCCACCGTGCAGGCGGTTCAGGAAGTCGCGCACGAGGAAACGACGGAGGTGGGGCGTATCTTCAAGCAGACGATGTCGGCTGGCGGCGTCTCGCATGAATGGCGCAGTTTCATTGCGTCCGTGGGTTACGCGTCCAGCTCTGCGCTCCAAAGCGCGCGCTGCGCCGATATCGTGATTGCCCGGCAGCCCAATTCCTCGGCGTTGTCCGACAGCCGCGGCGATCTCGACAACTTCCTGTATGAAAGCGGCCGCCCCGTTCTTCTCGTGCCGCATACATTGACACAGCCAAAGCCTGTCCGGCGCGTGCTGGTGGCTTGGAATGGTTCGCGCGAAGCCACGCGCGCCGTCTTCGATGCGCTTCCCTTCCTGATCGCAGCCGAAAGCGTCGAGATATTCTCGTTCGGCGCGGATGACAGCGACGATGACGCCAAGCCACCAGCCGGTAACGACCTCGCCTCCACGCTGGCCCGCCACGGCATCAACGTAACGGTGACCTCTCAGGAAAAAGCGCAAGGCGTATCAGCCAAGAGCGCGATCGAAAGCCGCCTGGCGGATAACAGCGTCGATCTGCTGGTCATGGGCGCCTATGGCCATTCCCGCTGGTGGGAAATGCTGTTCGGCGGCGTTACCCGTACCGTGCTGGACAAGACGACCGCGCTGACATTGCTGTCGCGATAAGCAGTTTTAGAGGGGTCAAATAAAAAAAACCCGCCGGGTGACCGGCGGGTTGTTTTTTTTCGGTGGAGGGTTGGAACCCATCAATGCAGGATCTGGCTGAGGAACAGCTTGGTGCGTTCATGCTGCGGGTTGTCGAAGAATTCGGCTGGCGAATTCTGTTCAACGATCTGGCCCTGGTCCATGAAGATGACGCGGTTGGCGACCTGACGCGCGAAGCCCATTTCGTGGGTGACGCAGATCATGGTCATGCCGTCTTCGGCAAGGCCCACCATCGTGTCGAGAACTTCCTTGACCATCTCAGGGTCGAGCGCCGAGGTCGGTTCATCGAACAGCATGATCTTCGGCTTCATGCACAGCGAACGGGCAATCGCCACGCGCTGCTGCTGACCGCCGGACAGCTGGCCCGGATATTTGTTGGCCTGCTCGGGAATCTTGACGCGCTTGAGATAGTGCATCGCGATTTCTTCGGCTTCCTTCTTAGGTGTCTTGCGAACCCAGATCGGTGCCAGCGTGCAGTTTTCCAGAATGGTCAGATGCGGGAAGAGGTTGAAGTGCTGGAACACCATGCCGACTTCGCGGCGCACTTCATCGATCTTCTTCAGGTCGTTGGTCAGTTCGATGCCATCGACCTGAATGCTGCCCGACTGGTGCTCTTCCAGACGGTTGATGCAGCGGATCATGGTGGACTTGCCCGATCCCGATGGACCGGCGACGACGATGCGCTCGCCCTTCATGACCTTGAGGTTGATGTCACGCAGCACGTGGAAATCACCGTACCACTTGTTCATGCCGGTGATTTCAATGGCGACGTCGGTCGTCGACACGGCCAGCTTCTTTGCTTGATTTTCTGCCATGATTTTTCCCTTACTTTTTATGTCCGGTGTCGAGGTGCCGTTCCATGAACAGCGAGTAGCGCGACATGCCGAAGCAGAAGATCCAGAAGATGAAACCGGCGAAGATGTAACCGGTCATGGGTGTGACGGGTGTCGCCCAGTTGGCATCGGACTGGTTGAGGTTGACGATGCCGAGAAGATCGAACATGCCGATAATATAGACAAGCGAGGTATCCTTGAACAGACCGATGAAGGTGTTCACGATGCCGGGAATGACGAGTTTAAGCGCCTGCGGCAGGATGATAAGACGCGTCTTCTGTGAGTAGTTGAGACCCAACGAATCCGCCCCCTCGTACTGCCCCTTCGGAATGGCCTGCAAACCGCCGCGAATGACTTCCGCCATATAGGCGGAGGCAAACAACGACACGCCGACGAGCGCGCGCAGGAACTTGTCGAAGGTCCATCCATCCGGCAGGAACAGCGGCAGCATGATGCTGGCGAAGAACAGGATGGTGATCAGCGGAATCCCTCTGATGACTTCGATGAAGGTCGTGCACAGCATCTTGATGACAGGCATGTTCGAACGACGACCGAGCGCCAGCAGAATGCCGAGCGGCAGCGACACGGTGATCCCGACAAAGGACAGGATCAGCGTGATCATCAAGCCGCCCCACAGCGGCGTCTCGACCCGTGGAAGACCAAAGTAACCGCCGACCAGCAGGAAGAAGGACACGAACGGCAGGACGATGAACAGCAAGACCGCGTTCAGCACCTTGTTCGGTGCTTTGGGGATGAGCATTGGAATGAGCAACACGACGAAGGCTGCCAGAACCAGAAGCGGACGCCAGTATTCCGAAGATGGATAGCGGCCGAACATGAATTGCGCGAACTTCGCGTTGACGAAGGCCCAGCATGCACCGGACTGTCCGTCCGGCAGAGCGCCGCCTTGAGCAACCGTCAGGCAGGCCAGACGGTCTGTACCCGTCCATGAGGCATGGATGAACAGCCACTGCACGAGCGGTGGAATGATGTAGGCCAGAAATGCGATTGCCAGGATGGTGAAGATCACGTCTTTGGGCGTGGCAAACAGCCTGGTGCGCAGCCAGTGGGTGATGCCCACCTGGCTGGAGGGTGCGGGTGCCTGTGGCACCATGTCAGCACGGACATAGGAAATGTGTTGTGTTGTCATGGATTATCTCTCCACCAGCGCCATTTTCGCGTTGAACCAGTTCATGATCAGCGCGGTCGTCAGCGACAATGTCAGGTAAACCGCAAGCCAGATGGCCACGACCTCGACGGCCTGTCCCGTCTGGTTGAGGATGGTACCGCCAACCGCAACAAGATCCGAAAAGCCGACGGCAACCGCCAGCGAGGAGTTCTTGGTGAGGTTGAGATACTGGCTCGTCAACGGCGGAATGATGATGCGCATGGCCTGCGGCACGACGATGAGGCGTGTGATGTTGTTGCCACGCATGCCGAGTGCACTGGCCGCTTCCGTCTGTCCCTTCGCCACGGCCTTGATACCGCCGCGAACGATTTCGGCGATGAAGGATGCCGTATAGAAAGACAACGCCAGATAAAGCGACAGGAATTCCGGTGCGACAACCGCACCACCGGTCAGGTTGAAACGACCGGCAATCGGAAAGTCGAAGGTGATCGGGGAGCCGAGCGCCAGAAACGTCACCAGCGGCAGGCCGATGATGATGGCGGTGCCGACGATGCCGGTGCGGAAGGGCTGACCCGTGCGCATCTGGCGCGCCTTGGCCCAGCGATAGACGAAATAGGTGATGATGATGCCGACAAGGAAGGCGACCGGAATCATCCACGAGCCCTCGCCCCAAACCTGGCGTGGATAGAAGAAGCCCCGGTTGTTGAGGAAGGTTCCAAGCGGCATTTCCAGCGAATCGCGCGCCTGCGGCAAAATGGTGATGACGCCCTTGTACCAGAAAAAGATGACCAAAAGCGGCGGCACGTTGCGGAAGATTTCGACATAGGCCTGCGCCAGTTTCGAGACCAGCCAGTTTTTCGACAGACGCGCAATGCCGACGATGAAGCCGATGATCGACGCCGTGATGATGCCGAGAATGGCCACCTGCAGCGTGTTCAACAAGCCCACGACGAAGGCGCGGCCGAATGTCTGGTCGTTGTTATATTCGATCAGCGTCTGACCGATATCGAAGCCTGCTCTGCCATTGAGAAAGCCGAAACCCGATGAAATATTGGAGCGTTGAAGATTATGAATGGTGTTGCTTGTGATCATCCAGACGAAAAAGACGAGAATGATCAGGGTAACAACTTGATAGAATATTCCGCGCATACGCGGATCATTGATGATGGATGTCGCGCTTTTTGAGCTGGACGACTCCGAGTGGAGCGCTTTGCCTGCCATCGGCACCTTTCCCTCTGTGTGCTCTTTGCGAGCTTCTTGTATAAGTAAGGAGGCAGAGCGTTTGCCCCGCCTCCCGCATAAAGCTGGCCGTTATGACGATTAACGGATTGGCGGAGCGTACTGAAGGCCGCCCTTTGTCCAGAGCGCGTTCTGACCGCGTTCGATCTTCAGCGGCGAACCGGCGCCGACGTTGCGGTCGAAGACTTCGCCGTAGTTACCGACCATCTTGATGATGTTGTAGGCCCACTCGTTGGTCAGGCCGAGATCGGTACCGATCTTGGTGCCTTCTTCCGTGCCGAGCATACGCTTCAGGTCAGGGTTGTTTGCGTTCTTCTGCTCGTCGACATTCTTGGATGTGACGCCCAGTTCTTCGGCGTTGACCATCGCGTAGTGAACCCAGCTGACGATGTCGAACCACTGGTCGTCACCCTGGCGAACGGCTGGTCCAAGCGGCTCCTTGGAGATGACTTCCGGCAGAACGACGTTCTCGTCCGGTGTCTTCATCTTCAGACGGATGGCGTAAAGGCCAGACTGGTCGGTGGTGTAAACGTCGCAACGGCCGCTATCGTAAGCGGATGTCGCGTCGGATTCCTTTTCGAACACAACCGGGTTGTACTGAAGGTTGTTGATCTTGAAGTAGTCGGCAAGGTTGAGTTCGGTCGTCGTGCCCTGCTGAACGCAGACGGCAGCGCCCGACAGCTCGAGAGCCGACTTCACGTTGAGGCTCTTCTTCACGATGAAGCCCTGGCCGTCATAGTAGTTGACGGTGCGGAAGTTGAAGCCGAGCGATGTGTCGCGGCTGATGGTCCATGTGGTGTTACGTGTGAGAACGTCGACTTCACCGGACTGAAGCGCAGGGAAGCGGTCCTTGGAGGAAAGCGCAACGTATTTGGACTTGGATGGGTCGCCGAAGACGGCAGCGGCGATACCACGGCAATAATCAACGTCGATACCCGACCACTCGCCCTTGTCGTCCGGGTTCGAGAAGCCCGGAATACCGGAGCTCACGCCGCATGTGACGAAACCCTTAGCCTTGACGTCTGCAAGCGTGGCGGCAGATGCAGCCGATGCAGCTCCGAAAATTGCTGCGCCAATGGCGGCTGTCAGAAGTGCCTTTTTCATTTTTCCCAACCTTTGTTTCTTATTCGTCATTCAGAAGACGCCGCATCTCGTCACTTTACGGACCAGCTCCCCGCCTCACCTCCCGGTGCGCGCCGCTATCACAATCGTAATTGCCGTCACGGTCAAGTCTCGCCCGCAAGAATTGTGTCCAAAAAACGGAATTTTTCAAAAAGCGTCCTTTTAATGGGCATATGTCTAATTATTGCGCTAAAAAAGACTAAAAACTGCTCATCCTGTCAGGCAGGTAGACTGAATTTGCGCGCAGCTTACCGCGAAATACGCCTATGTCGAGAAGACGGGCATTCAGAAGTAACCTCCTTGCGACTTTCCCATGCAAAAGACGGTTGCAAATCCTTCGAGATAACGAAGTCTTGACCGAAGCGGTGTTTGAAGACCATTTTCAGACATCAATAAAGTGAGAGATATGTGAGCATGAAAGACAGAGACGGGTTTTTAGGTGCCGCTGGTACCAACACACGGCTTGCCCATCTGGGCAACGACCCGGCCGATTACCATGGCTTCGTCAATCCACCGATTGTCCGCGGCTCGACGGTTCTTTTCCCCGATGCGCGGACACTCGTTTCGGAAGACCAGACATATACCTATGGCACCCATGGCACGCCGACCACGGATGCGCTGTGTAATATGGTCAACGCTCTCGAAGGCTCGGCGGGCACCATACTGCTCCCTTCCGGCCTTGCCGCCGTCACCGTTCCATTCATGGCGTATCTGTCGGCGGGCGATCACGCCCTGGTCGTCGATTCCGTCTATTATCCGACCCGCCGTTTCTGCAACAAGATGCTGAAGCAGTTCGGCGTCGAGGTCGAATATTACGACCCGGCCATCGGTGCTGGCATCGAAGCGCTGATCCGCCCCAACACGCGGCTGTTGCATCTCGAAGCACCGGGCTCCAACACATTCGAAATGCAGGATGTGGCGCTGATGTCGTCCATCGCCCACAAATATGATTGCGTCGTCACCATGGACAACACCTGGGCAACGCCGCTTTATTTCAAACCGCTGGACCACGGCGTCGATGTCTCCATTCACGCCGCGACGAAATACCCGGCAGGGCATTCGGATGTTTTGATGGGCTTCGTATCGGCCAATGAGAAGCACTGGAAGAAGCTCTACGACACCAACACCGATATCGGTCTCTGCGTCACCTCTGACGAGGCCTATCAGGTGCTGCGCGGCATGCGCACCATGGGCATTCGTCTGGAACACCACGGCAAAAGTGCGCTGGAGATCGCCCAATGGCTTGAAAGCCGCGACGATGTGGCACGCGTCCTGCACCCTGCCCTGCCCAGCTTCCCGACGCACGACATCTGGAAACGTGATTTCAAAGGCGCAAGCGGGGTGTTCTCTTTCGTCCTGAAAGCGCAAGACGGCCGCTTCACCGAAACATCGCACGCGTTCCTCGATGCGCTCTCCATTTTCGGCCTGGGCTTTTCCTGGGGCGGCTACGAATCGCTGGCCATCCCGGTCTCGCTGCGCGATCGCACCATCGCCAAAGGCCCGACAGAAGGCCCTGTTATTCGCCTGCAAATCGGGCTGGAAGACGTTGATGACATCAAGCGCGATCTGGAAGCCGGATTTGCGGCGGCGGCAGCGGCCTAAAGCCCCTTCGCCCTGTAACCATACAGCCAATCGAAGTCCGCCAGAAATGCCTCTGGCGGCCTTACCGACAACAACATGTCACGACCCAACCTCAGCGGGCCGGCCGCATGATAGGCAAACTTGTTCAGCGCCGCCCGTTTGCGCGCCTTGTCGATGCGGGGAATGCGGTGCGCCTGAAACTGCGACAGCGCCTCCGGCAAAGTCACGTCGCGGTTCACGAAGGTGGCGAGTTCGAAGGCATCCTCGATCGCCATCGCCGCACCCTGCGCGGCAAAGGGCATCATGGCGTGGGCGGCGTCGCCGATCAGAACCGTATCAGTGCCATTGTGCCACACACCTTTTCCTGCCTGAAACAGCGGCCAGAATGTCGGCTTGGAAGCGCTTTCGATCATCGGCATGAATGCGCTGTTCCAGCGGCTGAACTGCTTCATCAACAGCGTCTGCTGGTTACCCTGTGCTTGCGCCTGCCATGTGGCGCCCGGATTGGCACCGGCTGCAATCGCCACTACATTGAAGGCACCCATCTCGGCCAGCGGATAGGCGACCAGATGCGCGGATGGACCTAGAAACGCGGTCACCGACTGGCTTTTGAGAAAGTCCGGAATATCTCCTTTGGCAACCGTAAACCGCCAGGCAACATAGCCGGAAAAACTCGCTTCCGGGCTTCCCGGCATCGCATGTCGGGCGCTGGACCAGACGCCATCGGCACCGACGATCAGATCATGGTCCTGAGAAATCCGAGCGGCGATCTCGGCTTTGTTCACCGCATCCAGCTGTATGCCGAGATGGAGAGTGCAGAGCGGATTTTGCTGGACCGCAGCCAGCAATGCCTGTTGCAACGTCGCACGGTGCAACACGCCATAGGGCGCTTCCCAGCGTGATCGCGCAACTTGGCGCATCGGCAGGGAAACGAGCCGTTTCAGCGACAGGCCGGAAGCTAGATCGACCGTTTCGGGCTCCAGCCAGCTTTGCTCAATCTGCGGCAAGACATCGAGTGCGGCCAGGATACGCGCGGCATTGGGCGATATCTGAAGACCCGCCCCCACCTCTTCCAACTGCGGTGAACGCTCGATGATGTCGCAACGAACGCCGTACCGGGCAAAGGACAAGGCTGCGGTCAAGCCGGCAATACCGGCACCGATAATCGCTACGGATGTTACGGGCATGGAAAGCCCCGGTTGGCAGGCGGTTACGCCGCGTTGACGTGGAAGACGCAGCCGGGCGGGTTGGTCTGGGTGGCTTTGACCGAAGGGTTGTAGCGATATAGCGTCGAGCAGTAGGAACAGACTTTTTCGTTATCATCGCCCATATCGATGAAGATATGCGGATGATCGAACGGCACGGATGCGCCGGTGCACATGAATTCCTTGACGCCGATTTCGATCACGGCGTGTCCGCCATCGTTCTGGAAGTGGGGAATGGTATGGCCGGCCATGGTCGTCTCCAAATGCAACTGCGTGGGTGAGCGCTGAAAGCGCATGTTTGGCGGATATGTAGCGTCAAATCTGCTCGACCTCCACAGAAATCATCGCGCAATATGTTCAACGCTGCGATTTCCTGACATATGCTGAGCCAAAAAAGGATGTCCCTGATGAATCTCAACGTGCCGCAATTTTTGTCTTTCTCCCACGATGGCCTGCAACTGGCCTATTTCGATGAGGGTGATCCATCAGGCGTTCCGGTTCTGTTGATCCACGGCTTTGCCTCGAGTGCCTCGGTCAACTGGGTGCATCCCGGCTGGGTGAAGACACTGGGCGATGCCGGATATCGCGTCATCGCGCTCGACAATCGCGGCCATGGCACAAGCGACAAACCGCATGATCCAGACGCTTATTACCCTGCCGCCATGGCAGAAGATGCCATCGCCCTGCTTAACCATCTCGGCATCGCTCAGGCGCATGTCATGGGCTACTCCATGGGCGCACGCATATCTGCCTTCGTCGCCATGGCCCACCCGGAGCGGGTTCGCTCGCTGGTGGTCGGCGGCCTTGGCATCGGAATGGTGGATGGCGTGGGTGATTGGGACCCGATTGCGGATGCGCTTCGCGCGCCGTCTCTGGATGTCGTTACCCATGAGCGCGGCCGCATGTTCCGCGCCTTTGCCGATCAGACGAAAAGCGACCGCATCGCGCTTGCCGCCTGCATAGAAACCTCCCGTGTTCTGGTGACCCGCGAGGAAGCCGCCAAGATCGATAGTCCGACCCTGATTGCGGTCGGAACCAAGGACGATATTGCCGGTTCCGGCGCGGAACTGGCACAGCTGATGCCGCATGCCAAAGCCATCGATATTCCCGGCCGCGACCACATGCTGGCCGTGGGCGACCGCGTCTTCAAGGCAGCCGTTCTGGAATTTTATCGCGAGCTGGACGCCAAGGCCTGATTTGGAAGAATCATTTTCCAAAAAGCTGTCAGAAAAACTGATGCTTTCGCGTCTTTAACCGCGTTGTTAAATCACCATTTCTAGGCGACAGTTTTTTCTATATAAATAAACGGCACCAATTTGAGGGAGACCAGTCATGGTCGCACGCACAGAGGCACGCCAGCAGGACCAGCTTTCCCTGGTCGATCCCATCTGGGGAAGTCTGCAGAATGAGGCGCGCACTGCGGCATCGCAAGATCCGCTGTTGTCAGCCTTTTTCTACTCCACGATTTTGAACCATCATTCGCTGGAAGCCTGTGTCGTCTACCGTATCTGCGAACTTCTCGACCACCCGGATATGCAGGCGGTCCTCTTGCGCCAGACATTCGAGGAGATGCTTGCCGACTGGCCGGAATGGGGCTCCATTCTGCGCGTCGATATTCAAGCCGTTTATGATCGCGACCCGGCCTGCACGCGCTTCATCGAGCCGGTGCTATATTTCAAAGGCTTCCACGCCATCCAGACCCACCGGCTGGCGCACTGGCTGTGGAACAAGGGCCGTCGCGATTTCGCACTCTACCTGCAAAGCCGCGCATCAAGCATTTTCCAGACGGACATCAACCCGGCAGCGCGTCTTGGTAAGGGGCTGTTCCTCGATCACGCAACCGGCCTCGTCGTTGGTGAAACCGCAGTCGTCGGCGATAACGTCTCCATCCTTCACGGCGTCACCCTGGGTGGCACCGGCAAGGAAGGCGCTGACCGCCATCCGAAAATCCGCAGCGGCGTACTGATCGGCGCTGGTGCCAAAATTCTCGGCAATATCGAGATCGGCAGTTGCTCACGCATCGCTGCCGGCTCTGTCGTGCTGAAACCCGTTCCACCCAATGCGACAGTCGCTGGCGTGCCGGCGCGCGTGGTGGGAGATGGTGGATGCAACGAACCTTCGCGCATCATGGATCAGATCATCGGCGCCGACATCTGAGGCTTCAGGATCGGTCGACCTGCGTGTGGATCATCCAGACGATTTGCCTCTTTGACTTTACTTTCGCCTTTAAGCCATGGCAAAAGCGGCGCAACGTGAACCGCACAGGAGAACAGTGGTGAAAGCCGAAGAAATCAAAAAGCTCGACGCCTATTTTAAGCGCACCTTCAACGAACAGATCGTCGTCAAGGCGCGCCCGCGCAAGGACGATTCGGCTGAAGTCTATGCCGGCGAAGAATTTCTTGGCGTCGTCTATATCGATGACGAAGACGGCGATCGTTCCTACAATTTCTCCATGGCCATCCTCGACGTCGACCTCTGATCACCATCCGGTGACAGCATCATTCAAAGCCGCCCGCGACAATCGTCTGCGGGCGGTTTTGTTTTGAAAAAGGCCTTTTGTAATTTTTCTAAAAGCGTGCGGAACCAGTTTTCAGGTGATCCGTTTATCCAGCGTCCCCCGATGAAGCGTGGGGTTTACGACAAACGGGACGCCCCCTGATCCCGTCCTAAACTCCACGCTTCCCCCTCTCCCATCATCATGACATCCCACTCAGTTTGCAGTCCTTTTGCTTGAGGCGGCAATGCTTTTCCACAGCGTCGATGCGCTCGGGAATAAAAATGTCATCGAAATGCAAAAAAGTGGAAATAGGCGCTTGCGGAGAATCCGGTGCCTGACTATAAGGGCGCCACACAAGGTATGCGCCCTTCGTCTATCGGTTAGGACGTCAGATTTTCATTCTGAAAAGAGGGGTTCGACTCCCCTAGGGCGTACCACTCCCCCAAAGATATCATAGCGATACAAGCGTTGCTTAAACCGACGCGTGACGTATATTATATGCAACTTTAAGTTTTCAACAGCAATTTTACGGCGCGACTGCCGCGTCCAGAACGCGTAGCTGAACCCGTTTCTGGCCTTGCCATTGATCAGCGCCCAGCGTGCCCGCAACATGGATTTGTTGCCCTCTCGCATTCATCAGCATGTGCCCCAAGGGCGCATCTGCCGCACGAAACGCAATGCCATCCAGCCGTGAGCCGTCCATCGCCTCTAGCGTGATCTTGACATGCGAGGTGCCGACGACTCGAACATCGCGCAAACGGTGAGCGGGGACGGCGAAGATGGGCTGCGAGTGGCCCGAGCCATACGGGCCTGCCTGCTCCATCTGTTCGACCAGCGCCAGCGTCGCGCCCGATGCGCCAATTGCGCCATCGATTTTCAGCACGCTGTTTTCCACCAGTTGAAAGACAGTCTTTTGCGCCGCCTTTTCGAAGAAGGTTCGGAGGCGACCGAGATTGGCACGCTCCACCGTCAGACCCGCCGCCATGGCGTGACCACCACCCTTGACCAGCAGACCGGCATCGACAGCATTGCGCACCATGCGACCCATATCGAAACCGTTGATGGAACGGCCAGAGCCGGAGCCCTTGCCTTGTGAGTCGAACGCGATGGCAAAGGCCGGGCGGCGGAAGCGATCCTTCAGACGCGAGGCCAAGAGGCCGACGATGCCGGGGTGCCAGTTTTCCCTCGCCGTGACGATGACGCCCGCACCGGTGCCGTCACCATATTCGTATAGAGCCTCGGCTTCCGCTTCGGCCAGCATGATTGCTTCCATGGCCTGACGTTCGCGGTTCAACTCATCCAGCTTTTCGGCGATGACTTCGGCCTGGGCCTCATCATCCAGCGTCAACAGGCGGCTGCCGAGGGCTGCATCACCGATGCGTCCTCCGGCATTGATGCGTGGCCCGACCAGAAAGCCGAAGTGATAGGGCGTGACCGGCCCGCCAAGACCGGCCTTCTTGAACAGCGCCGCAAGGCCTGCATTCTTCATGTGCCGGGCGGCGATCAGTCCCTTCACCACATAGGCGCGGTTGAGGCCTTTGAGCGGCACGACATCGCACACCGTCGCCAGCGCCACGATGTCGAGATAGGACAGAAGATCGAGCGTATAGGCGCGGCTGTCGCGCTGGTCCTTCAACACACGCAACGTGGCGACCAGCACGAGAAATACGACGCCTGCGGCGCAGAGATGCCCCTGCCCTGACAGATCATCCTCCCGGTTGGGATTGACCAGCGCCACAGCTGGCGGCAGTTCTGTGCCGACCTGGTGGTGGTCGATGACGACGACATCGGTTTTGGCATCGCGGGCAGCCGCGAGCGACTCGTGGCTGGTGGAGCCGCAATCGACAGTGATGATCAGCGTCGCGCCATTGGCGGCAAGCTGCTGCATGGCGGCGGGGTTGGGTCCGTAACCTTCGAAGATACGGTCGGGAATATAGATTTCCGGATCAAGACCGAAGTGGTGCAGGAAGCGATACATCAGCGCTGAAGACGATGCCCCATCGACATCATAGTCGCCGAAGATCGCGACCTTCTCATTGCGCTTGATGGCGGCTGCAATGCGCTCGGCCGCCTTTTCGCAATCGGTCAGCGTCAGCGGGTCCGGCATCAGCGAGCGGATGGTGGGGTCGAGGAACGCGAGAGCATCATCGACACCAACGCCACGGCCTGCCAGAACGCGGGCGACCAGTTCGGGAATGCCGTGAACCTGCGATATGGCCAGAGCGCGGTTCTGCCCGGCCTGATCCAGCCGCGACATCCACTTCTGCTCCGTTGCCGACCGATCCACACCGAGAAAGGCTCTCGGTACAGTATCGACCGCTTCATTCATCGCCATGCGCGCGCTTACCCAATCCAGCCATATCGTCCGCTTACGGGCTAAAGGCCGAACCCGGCTTTTTCAAGCACAAATGTGGAGTTACGCCCGGCTTACCAAAGCGGCAGAAAAATGAAGGCGGCAAAAGCACCGACGAGTGCGGTGATCAGGCACAGCGCCCGCCAATCCCGCTCCTGCCCCTCGATCTCGAATTCCAAACTGCGGAAATTGTCGTTCGCACCAATTTTGCGCGGTCTCCGCTCGGCATCAGGCCGAATGAAACGGTCTTCCTTGAACAGTATCGTCGTTTTCACGGCCACGCCTCCCGTCGCTTGGTGAATATGGCGCAGCGTAACACTTCAGACCCCTCGTTTGCAAAGCCTTCAATATCAAAAATCCCGTGAACATGCGTTCGCGTTCACGCGGCGCGGCTACGCCCGTGGCATGGTCATTCAGCCCGGAGAGCACACGCAACTGCGGTGGTGTCTCTGGTATGGTATCGTCTCTGGCGCCGCATTTGCGTGGCCTCTGGCATTTCGTCTCAGTCGATATCTCTCCACCGGCAGGCAGGCGTACCCGCCGGTGCAGAGTGAGGTTCAGCCGAGCCATCATTGGTCCCGGCTTCGCCCCGTATGCTCATCTATCGGGCCGTCCAGTCGCTGCTCCTACCCACCGAGGGAATCAGAGCGCGGCTTTCGGACCCGCTATTCAGGCAGCTCGATCTCCACCCGCACGTTCCGGGTTGATGCCAACGCTACCTGCGCCGTCCCCGCACTGTCTCGCGATACAGTGCGGTTGGAACGCGGGTGAAGTGTAGGCATGGGTTTTGGGAGCGTGGAGAAAAAAGTTTTGACTTTTTTTGATTTTTTTCTGGTGAGGTGGAGGTCTGCGGGTGCCGCTCACCCCCCTCTGTCCTGCCGGACATCTCCCCCTCAGGTGGGGAGATCGACTCGTGGATAGCCCTTGTGCATCTTGAAAGCTGCGGATAGAGCGAACAGCTTGCGTCTTGCCAAT
>NZ_BBJU01000013.1 GCF_000739935.1 Agrobacterium rubi TR3 = NBRC 13261
ACAACGGCAGCACAGGCTGAAGATCCACCCATGCTTTATCGGGATCTGCGTGATGGCCGATCGGCGGCATCGAATCCGTTGGACAAACGCGGCAGTGCCTTGAGCAGATCGATGAACTGCTCAAGACGACCGGAACAGAAAGGTCCGAGCTAACGCGGATGCAGATCTGGCTCCGACATGGCCAATTTCGAGTGGAGAAACGAAGTGTATGAAGATTGGCTCGCCGGGAGTGGCAAGCCAATTCGCGCGTGCGTGGCAGGCGAGCTTGCTGAAGCAAGGGGGTCGTAGAAATCCAGGTGTTCGCCTACTTTGGTTAGAGCGAGGAGGAAGGCATGCGCGTCGCTGGATGCGCATGCCATTTAGACTCTACTGAGAAGACATGCAGGATCAATGTCGCGCGGCTACTGATGCCCGGGCCGATATCTACCCAATTCCAGTTCTTCTTGTTTCAAGAGATTTTCGCCTGACAGTATGTCCAGTACACGTCCATACCACGCCACATCCGCCTTAATCGCCCGCGCTACCTCATCATTGCACAGCAGGATCAATCGTGTGTAAATCGTCGGATCATCGACGTCAGCCATGATGCCATCGGACGCGGCGATGTGGTTCTCCTGACTGCGGCGCAGCACAACGGGACTGTGAACCACGCGAGGCGGTATATCCGCTACATAGTATCTTTCCGTATCTCCTATACGAACCCCGAATTCTTCCCCACTCCCATCGGGGCGGGCGAGGTTGTATATCGTCCAACCGAAGTATTCATGTACGAGTCTTGCAAGTCGGCTTCGCTGAAACCAGTGGCGGTCGAGCATCTCTGTGAATTCTTCTCTTCCGACAGAAATCACCTGTCCTCCGGAGACCAACGTTGATCTGTCCTTCAGGAGCCGCATCTCCGATTTGAGAGCGTCGCAGAAGTCCTGGTCTGTTTGGAAAGCGAACTCGCCGAATAACTGTTCGAGTTTTTTGACCGCTAGATCGAAGTCTTCGTCACTCGACGGTCTTACGGTTTCAGATAGTTTCAGTAGCACCATCCACGATGCCATCCTGAAGCCGTTGAGCGCGAGACGTTCGTTTGATCGGAGTTTCTCGATCGCGGCACCGTAGCTAGTGTTGATCGAACCCTCGATCAGATACAGCCTGAGATATCCGGCTGATATCGGAGCGCCGTTCACCGCTGCGTCGTTGCCGATTTCGCTGGATGCGTTTGTGACCCGCGCTTTGTTGAATGCGTGGTCGACATGGAAGCGAGACCCTAGAGCGTCAATAGCCGGCGCATTCGAATGCTGGTTGAGAAATTGCAGGAATGCCTCTCGGCAACGCTTTTGTGGGAGATGGCGATCCACCCAAAGCGATGTCCTACCAAAAGTATCCGTGAGAATGACGGCGTCATGCGGTGATTGATCGTACATATGGCGTACCGAGTAACCACTCCGTCGCGCTAGCGTCACGAATGAAGCGTGGACCTCTTCCAGGGGCGGGCGCTCGTCACCCTGAAGCATCGGTATGAAGGCTACACGGTCGGCACAAGTTCTGACCTCTTCGATGAGCTGGGTCAGTTGGCGTTCGCGAAACTCTTTTATGATTTGTTGCCGCATATGGCTCAGGGTTTTCCGGTGATCTGGTTGACGAAAGTTTGGAGTGCCGGGCTGCGTTTCTCGCCCTTGCGAAACGCCAGGAAAATCTTTCGGCGGATCTCAGGGACGATCTTGCATACCCAGACATCTTCAAGGTCGTGACTGGCGCACAGGCCTGGAATCATCGAAATTTCATAACCCTCCCGAACCATCGCGATAGTCACTTCGGAGCTCTTGCAGCGTGCCCGCGGCCTTACATGCATTCGTAATCATTCGGGTATACGCGTCCGAGAGCGTGTCGAGGGCCCAGCGATCATCCTTGATCTCGCCAAGGCGAACCGTCGGCCGCTCCGCAAGCTTGTGGCCCTTAGAAACCATGACGTTGAACACGTCCTCCATGAGAAAAATGGTTTCGAAGTTCGGGTCTATAGCGTCTTTCGGAACGTACAGATCATCAATGATTGCGACATCAGTTTGCCAGCTCCGAAGAGCGGCCATGCTCTCGGCAGGCTCCATCTCCTCGAACTGGATCGTGAGATTCGGATGATTCTCACAAAGGTGCCGAGCCACCGTGGGTATGACAGTAGCCGCCACCGAAGGAAAGGCCGCCACGCGGACTTCGCCGGAGATGGTGCTCCTCAGTTCGGCAATGTCGGCGCGCGCGGATTCGATTTCCCTGATGATGCTTTCTGGCCTTTCGACGAGACGCTGTCCGGCAAGCGTCATCGTGACAACACGTCCCGTTCGTTCGATCAGGCTGATACCCAGCTCTTCCTCAAGCAAGGAAATCTGCTTCGAGACCGCGGACTGGGACACGTACAGCGCCTCGGCAACGGCCGCCATCGTCTTCCGTACCGCTAATTCCCGAAGTGTGCTAAGGCGTCCAATATCCACGATCGACCTTGAAAGAGTTATGAAACGTCACGAAAGCTGATGCTTTAAGCGGGAACCATGAAGGCTCCCTGTCCATTTCAATGATAGGAAAGCTCTGCGATATGCTTCGATTGCCGTGAATTCGGTGATCCTGTCAATGGTGGTGCCGCTGTGAGCTAACGCGACGCCGTATTCGCACTCAATCAACTCCGGTATCACGCCAGACCTTTCCTTTATCACGGCGGCATCTTTTGGACAGGGTTCCCGGATCGCTTTGATTACATGGGGCCGGACCAAATCCCGACCTCGATCCTTCTCCACGAGCCGTCTGTCGCGTGAGATCGATCCCACGTTCCGGCAGCGGGCTGTTCAGAAAAAAGAGGTAAGCTCATCCTGCTGATACACGACTTGATGTTCTAGGGCCATTTCTGTGGACACGGAGACCTTTCGGCTCATCAAAGACCTGAAGAACCTCGGATACGCGAATGAAACCTTTAGCAACTATGGAAAGTTGAAGATCGGGCTGGTCCCGGCGCAATCGTGGACTTTCGCTCCCGCAGTCGCTCGTCTATGAAACTGCGTTAGCTGCATCGGGAGGAGATCGTGGAGAAGTTAGGGCAGAAGGAACTCTGGGGGGTAGCCGAGGAAGGTGACGATATTCGTGTCGTTAATCAGGCCGAGGTTGCTCACGGTGGTGGCAAGGTCGTTGATGACTACAATGACCTCATCCGAACTCTGGCGAAGATTCAGTATCACAATCCGGACTTCGTCCTGATGTTGAGGGGGCAGACCCGAGATCATATGTCTAACCGGGCTACGATACTCAAGCCCAGCATACTAAGAGAACAGCGTGGTCGCTACCCCGGTAAGGGGCCTCTGGATGAACGGTTCCGTCGACTGAAGGACGCGGAGCAAGCGCTTGCAATGGCCTTTGATCGGCATGGAATTCCAGACCCAAAGCGAAGGGTCTGGAAGCACCGTATCGTGCGCTGGGCAATCCTCCAGCACTACAAAGTCGTCGATACGCCTCTTCTGGATGTCACCCTGTCGCCGCGGATCGCTGCATCGTTTGCAACCTCCGGCAACCCGCCCTGGGGGTTCATATATGTCTTGGCTGTTCCGAACGTGAGCGCCGCAGTGACGACCAGCGCAGAGGCCGGGTTGCAGATAATAAGACTGTCGAGCGTCTGCCCTTACGTAGCGATGCGGCCCGGTGTTCAGGAGGGCTATCTACTCGGGGAATATCCGGAGATCGATGCGATGGAGACCAAGAGCCGTATCCCCTACGAGGAAACGGACTTCAGCCTCAGGCTCATTTCCAAGATCAAGTTCAGACCTTGGGATTTCTGGTCTCGAAGTGGCATAGGCGCGGCTGCTGAAGAGCATCTCTATCCCGAAGAGGACGAGGGCTTCGGGCTGATGATTGACGAGCTGAAGGAACAGTTCGCTCGGATTTAAGGATTCCACCGAAAGCAGTTCCACCAGCAACATCGGCGCCTCCGAAAGAGGTAAGCCCGCAGAAAATCGAGTGAATCAGTATGGACGTTTCCGAAGCCGTGGACCAACTTTTTTCCGGCGTTGTTCCTGAAAGGATTGACGAGCTTCGAGTGATATGGGGAAAGGAGGAGGATCGCGTCCGTTTGATTGATACACCTCGTTTCCTGCTTCAACAGATGTGGGGCACAATCCAGGTAAGCGAGCTGGCACTCCGACAACTATGGCTCGCCGGATATGCCGCTTGGCGAGCAGTCGACGCTTACAACATGCCTCTCGCGCTTTTTCCGCTGAAGGACTTCGATCCGGAAGCATGGCTTCTGTCACCTTCTCATGCGGAGAAAGAGGCGGTGTTTCACCGGCTGTTCAAGATGATCGTTGAGATCGGAGAGCATGGCGGTGTTGAAGGATTCAAATGGCCAGCGGAAGCACCATTTCCTACGGAGGGGCTGAAGATTTCGGACCCCGAGATGAAAGCAACCTTCGATCTTGTATGCATGGCGGGAGCGTATGTGTTCGCGCATGAAATCGCACACGGGCTTTACAAACCTGTTGGGAACTCTCCCGATGACAAGATCGAGGAGGAGCGCGCCTGCGACGCATGGGCACTCTCACTGATGCTCGACCAGGCCGATGCGTACGCTGTTGCAAACGGCTGGCTGCCTCATGATGTTCGTGGCAAGCGCATACTGGGCATAGTTATCGCGCAGCTTACGATCGTCGTGCTCACTCCACGTGAAGTATGGGACCGGTCCGTTGATCACCCTTCAGTCAGGGAGCGGCTTCGCTCGGTGCTCTTGGCCGCGTCTGAGCCTACGCCGAATTGGTTCTGGATCACGGTCACCTCGATGCTGCTAGCGTTCACCCGTATGACAGGGGTGAAGATAGATCGCGCACCGAGCTCTGAGAGCCTGCGTGATTTCGCGTTCGAAATCTGTGATCAACTCAAATCCGAGTAGGTGCGCACGACGCTGCTGGCGGGCGGGTGTTTATTGAAGCGATAGCGATGGAGCCTGCGGCCGGGAACGAAACGGGGATTTCCTCCGTTTCGGCCCTTGAGGCCGCATCTGCAGCAGCTTCTGGCCATTCGTCAGGTTGAGTATTCTGGTTCTTCAGAGATTCCATATCTGATTAAACATGGAGTACTCTTTGCCTATCGGTCGAGTTCCGAATCCGCCTTCCATGCACCGTCATTCGCTATCCGGACAGAAAGTCTCCTTATGACGCAGAGCATCTCGACGAGAAGAACGCCGTCAACTGGTCGGGCATGCATCGCAGGGCGACGAACCGCGATAAGCCTCTGCATATCGAGACTGAAGGCGTCCCGGTGAATGAAGATGTCACCGAAAACATCATCCCAGTTCGCCTTGCTCTGCATGAGGGTGGCGAGCTCGCCGAGATCGGTGAACTCGATCAGCGGCAGGAACTCCTCTCCTCGCTCCAAAGCGGCCTTGCGTGCGGCCTTGGCCTTGCCCACGAGGTTCGATGCCCGGTCCCTGAACCAGTAGGTACCGAACCGCTCCTCCATCTTCCTGGAGACGAATGTTCTCAGTTCCTGCTCGAAAACCGATACGGCAGTAAAAGCATCATGTCTCGGTGAGCGCGATCTGACTGTCATGGACACGTCCCCGACCGCCACGACGGCGACCGCGCCGTCGTCCGAGCGCATGCCTGTCGCCAGGCCGCTTTCGATCATGATCTCCAACGCCATGCCCGGGCTGGCATGGATCAGGCCATCATCAACATCTGAATCCTTATAAAACCGCGTGCGCTCATTCACGTCGTACCAGAAACTTCTCGGCAGGCGAGGGTGTACCCGCCACTCTCCGAATAACTGCTGATAGGCCTCGCCCCGAAGGAATGACTGTGGAGTCGAGACTTCGCTGATGCCCGCAAGGAACGACATCTTGACGCGTGTGGATTCGAACTCTGCCGAAAACGCCTGTCCGAGCCCAAGCACGGAACTCATTCTTGCCAGGTGAGCAGTGAGGGGTGCTTCCAGCCCGCGCATCGAGGACCGCATTCCTTCGACCGCGTTTCTCATGGAATCTCCGAGCCGCGGCCCGTAACCTGTGATATCTCCGGATATCCCACCCATCCACTGGGCGGTTCTCGTGATCTCACCGACGGGGCCGCATAGAGCACCAAGGAGTGTATTCCGAAGATCTCTCTGCTGTTCCTCCATCTGCCGCAGGCTGTCACCGACCCTGCGGTAAGGCGCCAGAGCATCATCCATCGCCCGCCGAACGCCGCTGATGGTTTCGCCGAGAGCGCTGTCGATCTTCAACGGCTCCCACGCGCCCAAAGAGGTCCCCACCGATGGAGTGATCCCGAACCCGTTTACGGAAAGGCCTGCGAGTGAACCCGCCCGTGTACCTATGAGGCTCACGGCTGACATCGTCTCCTGCAGGCCTCGCAGAGGCCGCATTCCCGCTTGAAGTCTTTCCATCTCTTCGGATAGCCGGAGCATTGAAGGAGAGCGCAAGGTTCCCTGAATGATGTCCGCAAGCCGGTGTTGCGAAGCCGTCGGCTCGAGACCCCGTGCGATCCGTGCCATCGGCGTGTCGAGCTGCTCGCGAAAGAGCTCAGTCGCGGGCATCTGTGACAGCTCGTAGACGCTTTTCAGTTCGTCAGCATGCAAGTCCGAACTGCGTATCGCCTCAAGTTGGAATGGCGGTAGCTCCGCCGGATCGCTCGTAGAGGTTCGATCCGCCAAATTTCCGTTATCCTGAGAATCAACAGGAGCGGTGGACGCTCCAGACGCGCTGTTCTCATCATCGTTTTGATTGCCGTTGCTCATCCTAATGCCAGCCGTGTCCAGGTTCCCAAGTTTTCAAATCTCGTCTCATCATTGCCTCAGACATCCGCGTGACCTCAATGAGGTATAAGGGAGTTCAAAACGCCAAGGGCGACACGTTTCATCCTTTTGACCAGCGAAACGGAGAGATGGCCGGGTCTGCCTGGTCAAACTCGAACTCTACCCAGTGGTCGCTCTCGTCGTCGCCGGTCCTTATCACCGTCATCTTGGAAGGGAGTCGTCCGGTTGCCAGCATTCCGAGAAAAGCCGTTGTGATCCGGCTTGGAGGCTCGGGTGCCTCTCGCGCGGCCTCGATATTCAGAGCTCCGCGGTCGTCGAAGGTCCGCATGCCTGCCAGCACCTCCATCATCTCACGTGCGCTCACTCGGATTTTATTGCCACCCACTTCGCTTCCTCCATGAAGACCTAGATCGTAACCAGCTTCCGCAGCGCGCAGTGCGCCGTTAACGGCAGACTCGACAGGTTTTGGGAAGTCCGACAACATCCGCTCGAATACATGCGCAAGCTGCTGCCGCAACTGTCCGTTATCGCGTGTCACAAGGATAGGCTTCAGCGAATTCACGTGTTGCAGAGGCATGATCGATCCGATGTCATCTTGGACAGCGATCATGAGCACGAAATCAACAGAAGAATACTGCCGGAGAAAATCACGGGCAATGTCTTCCGCCGGGACCGTATCACGGGCTAGGCGGTTGGACGACAAGGCCCCACAGTCCCCGTCGCCCACGATGACCCCAGTAATGCCCTTGGACCCGCGAAGTTGGCCAGCCTTTTGTTTCAGTGCATTAAACAGAGGGTTCTGATCTTTGATCGTCGGGAAGGAGTATGGAGCGTAGCTTCCGGTAGTGTACTGCGAGCCATCGGGATTGATCGTGATTTCCAGTCCAGCTCCGCCATCATCGATAACAACACGCAGCGGTGACGCTTTCTCCTCGATCTGCGTGCGTAGACTTGGGACGATTTCGTCGCGGATGAATTCGGGAAGCTTGTTTTTCGGGGGCAGCCGAAGAACCCGTCGCTTTCCACGTCGCGAGACGACATCTTGTGATCGTACCTTGAGATCAAGTCCGCCGGACGGCAAACCAAGTCTGGCCTGCGCTTCGGATAGGAGACGCATCAGTTCCCGGTAGGGGTTCTGCTCATCTAGGCCGCTGTCGGAAACGCACGTGACGTCTGCGACAAACGTCAGGTCCGCGCTGCTGAACCTGATGTCCGGGCGCCGTCCGGAGACAAGAGCGACCTCGTGGTCAAGGACACCACATTTCGAAAGACCGGAAAAAACTACGGTCTCCCACATTGCGGCCATCCGATCCTTGCCCGGAACGTTGAGGCGACTGACTATGTCGTCGACCGCCTCTGAATCAATGGCTACCCGCAGGGCATCGAGCCTTCTCTGTATTGCACGCCTTGCAAATATCATTGTCGCTTACCTGGCACCAAGAATCTTCTCGTGTGTCTATAGGAAGCACGGAATCCTAGTGACGAAAACCCGGCACCAAGAAATCGTCCGGCGTTGGTTTATCGAGACAGTGTAGATTCTCTTCTCGGACGGCTTCGTGATATGAAGCGTGCATGAAACCTTCAGCACAAAGACGCGTCGAACGGCAGATTTAGTCGATCATGAGGACCGACGGAGACCGTTGCAGTCTTTGCAAAAAAAACGCTTCCACACAATTCAGCTACGTTTGGCGGTGTCACGAGGGCGGGCATTCCGGCCCTTGTTTCCGAATGCTGCAAGGACAAGCGCGCCGAGATCACTCTGTCGGGCCTCTATGTGAACAAGGATACCCATGGTCTCACGTTGGGCGGTGACGGAGTAGGTTCAGCGCCACTCGGAAGCCCGGCGGAAAGGGCAGGAGCCATATTACAGCTTCAAAGCCATTTCGCCGAGCGCCGCGACCTGCGCCACCAGGTCGCCAAACGTGCAGGCGTCGATCCGGAGAAGACAAGGATATTCACCGCGCCATCCGACTGGAAGAGCGCTGACGCATCCTGGTTCGAAGCGAACCCGAACCGATCACATCGGCTGCGTGTTCCTATCGGAGACGAGTTAAAGTCCTTTGGACCCATAGCAGACGAGCCCATGCCTCCTCGCCACGAGATCCAGGTTCTCATGCGACCACTGGAACCGGGTAAGCGGATCAGAGTCCCGTTGGGGCAAAACCTGGACATGCCAATCCCAGACCAAGAGGAGGCGATACATGGTTTGTTCGATATCGTCTCTGATCGTAGCCGAACGGGGAACATCACCCTCCAGGAAGCCATGGGACGCAGGGACGGCTATCTGAAGCGAAACGACGGTCAGCCCAACTAGGAACAACCTACCGAGTTCGAAAGCGATCGTGAATCGGTGGACAAGAAGGCCCGCCGGGCAGGGTGCCGCGATCAAGCCCTCTGTTTTGATGATGATCCCCGATGCCGATGGGGAGCTGTGTTCCGAGCGAAGGCTGGCAAAAGGGGCCATCGGGGCTCCTCGGGCATACCTAACACACCTTCCGTGCACTTGCGCGCGCCAATCAACTCGGTCCCAGAGCGTAGGCACCCTTTCCAGGGTGTAAACCTTAACTTGAATTCCGTCGAGCACGTTGAGCTCCGGTAACCGCTGCTTAGGCACCACGCTCTAGTCAGGACCAAAGTATCCTGTTGGGTCAATGAAATGTGCTTGGAGTCGACGACGGTGACAGATCCCCTTGAAGAGTTGCTCAAAGGCGGTGACGATGAAATTCGCGCAGTGAGGGACATCATATATCTCTTCAAGGCTTCGCTCATGGCCCCAGAAAACCAGAACCACCTCTATGAATTCCATTTCGGATGTACGGCGAGCGAATTTGCTGGGACGATAGCTGGCTGGCTCCGACGTATGCTGGAAATCCTGCTGTGAGTATTTGCATCGATATTGCAGAAATGTCCGCCGGAGCGTCCGATCAGATCACGCCGCGAGGCTTACATGGCTTGATGTTCAGCAAGACGTTCCAAGAGGTCGTGAATGAAGAACTCGGTCTAGCACTTCATTGCGAACGGGAATGCGAGACGGCAGGAGAGGCGACGGAGCTCCAGACGCAAACCATCCAGCGTCATCTACGGGCAGTCAGGGACGCAATTTACGAAAGGTGCTGCGCTGAGATCGCGCGCGAACCCGACTTGCGAAAACTTGCGGCACCGATCTGAACCAGTCGACCTAACGCCGGAGCGCTTCAGTGAACACGAACTGAGACTGCTGAGCCAGCACAGAAAGATCGGGCCCATCGGATCGATCTGGACGACGATTGGTTTCAATGCGACGGCAGATTTGGTCGAAACGCTCGAAGATCCGAATCTTTGTGGGAACAGTTGTAGACGGTACGCCCTCTGTGCCGACTGCCTGACCGCCTAACAATTTTTTTAAGGATTGGCTCTAACTTTCAAGAAACCCTAAAGGATTCGGCGCGATGACGGGGTCATGAATAAAGGTGGTGAGACCGTGGACGCAGTCAGCGACATAGCAATTAGTCTTGAGGAAATCCACGATGCTGAGGTCGCGGACTACTTTCGCGAAGCAGTGGTCTGTTATCGCCACGGGGCATATCGCGCCTCCGTTGGCATGATCCACAATACCGTCTTCTCCCATCTGCGGGAGCAGCTAAGGCACCTCGCGGAAGTCAATACACCCGCCAGGACCGTTCATCGCAAGTTGGAGAGCCTCCAGCCTCATGAGGCGTACGAAGCGACCCTCGAAACCGAGATGAAGGCCGCAAACCTCCTTGAACCTGAGCAGAGCCGTTTTCTCTACGATCTCCGGAATAGACGGAACGATGCTGCGCATCCAAACGGGCACGTCGTCACGAAGGAGCACGTCCGATATCTCCTCAGTGACGCCGTCAGCTTCTTTCTTTCGAAGCGCTCACTGTTTCCACGCCAGGCTGTTTCCGACCTCCAGGAAAGGCTTCAAGGCGACGCATTTCTGCCGACACATGGTGCGCCTGAGCACCTACGCAAGATAATAGTCAAGCAGATTGAGCTATTCAATCCGAGGACTTACGGAGCCCTCTTCGCAATGCTCACTACCTGCCTTTCCAGCCCCGAACACCTGGTCCGCCAGAATGCACGAACCTTCGTAGAAACGCTCTCTGCCCTCAGGCGTGACGACATCCGCATGCACCTAGCTCGAGGTCTCTATAGCCGGAGGCTACACAAGATTGGCAGGTTCGAAGATGACTACTCCAAGACCTTGTTCTGGTCCTTCGTGTGGGATCCGGCGATCGCAGAGCATCTGGATGAGGGAGACCTTTTACAGTTTGATCAGAGCCTGACCTCATACTGCTTAGAATCGTTACAGTCGGATCCAGACTGGCCTGCTCCGGAATTCCTGTTTCAAAATCTGCTGGCGGTCGCACCACACCTTCTAGGTGAGAAGCTTCCGCGAACGACGGGATTCCTCGCAGCAAATTATCCCGCTACCAAACATGCGCTGGAGATGTTGAAGCAGTCATCTGTCACGCGGGACTACGTGCTCCACGCCTTCGAAGAGGTCGTGAAAGGCCCGGATGCTGCTCGGACCCGCCGTCTGTTCGCTCTGGTAGAGGCCAACGAAATGCGCATCGTAGAGGAGAATGACGCGGAAACACTTCTTCGCCTTCTCCGTTCTCTCAAGTTGCAATCTTATTCCGACCGCCAGTGGAAACAAGCTGGCTTCACTGCACTGAAAGCCCGCGTCCAACAGCATTACGGCGTTCCGGCAGAGGACGTTCCTCAAGAAGTAGCGCGTCGCAGTTCGTCTCCGCAAGGGAGTCTGGAACTGATGCGACATGACACCTTCATGAAGCCTAGGACTGAGACGCCGCCCGTTACCGGGGAGACTGGCTGGGACTGGTCTCGATGAGTGCGTCGAGTTCTTCTTCGCTCTGCACGGTCTGATAGAATTCCTCCTCGTACTTGATAAGAGCGAGGTATTCTATCGTTGAAAAACCGAGCGTGACGGCATCACGAATAGTCAAGCTGGAGAAGCCTTTCCGAGATAGGGGCCAGCTATTGATTTGCTCTACGCCCGTGTAGTCGCTTCTTATTAGGTACAGCGATTGGAAACGATCGGGGACGCTGTCGACGGGAGTTCCATCGTCATCCACCCAGCTCACCGCATAAATAAGTTTCTCGAGAGAGTTTCTGTTTCGATCACTCATGGCTCTTCCTCAGGCATTTCGTCCTACCAGAGATTCATGCCGGCGACGCATTTCACAACACCCGCCAGAGGTGAAGGTGCGTACATCTTTTGTTGTGGAGGCAGATCGCAGCGGGTGTCCCTGCAAAGTATACACCGGACCCTTCGAAGCCTGGCCTGATCGTCCCCGATGAACCCGCCTCATGATCCAACGAGAAGTCGATCAGTCCTCCCACGAAATCGCGCATCTTAGGGCCTGATGGTCTTCTCCCACGACGACGGCGTAGTAGCCGGATGGCAGTGAATTCATCGTCAGGGTTCGTGAGGTCATGGATCCGAAAAAACTACGGCGCCGCTCTTTGGCATTCAAAGTGACCTGCCGATCGGCCAGCAGCTCCGCTCCCCGACTAGGAGACTCTGCAGTGCGCCGGAAAGTCCTTGCATGCTTGCATTCATCCGAAGAGAAGCTGGGCCGATCGAGTGATCCCAGATGCTGGTGCGGGATCACAATGAACGCCGGACAACGCTCGGCTTCGATTTCATCACGAACGATTCTGATTGCCGGAACAGGGTAAGGCAGCCTGATGGCATACTGGACCGACCGAAGCGCATCCGTACGAGAAAAGTGAAGCTTGTCCTAGGGATCGACACAGCTTGGACTGAGCGTCAACCGAGTGGTGTCGCGCTGATCTCTGATGACGGACGTGGCTGGCAGCTTGTCGAGGTTGCTGCATCCTACGAAGAGTTCTTCAGTGCTCCGGATGGCCTCGCTTTCATTCGGCATCACGGCTCTATTCCGGACGCAGGAGAAATTGTGAGTGCCGTCGAGTTGAAAACGGGTTCGTCCCCTGATGTCGTTGCCATCGACATGCCGCTTTCCGTGATGCCGATCGTCGGACGTAGAGTTTCTGACAACCTGATCTCGTCGCTTTACGGAGCACGAGGTGGCGGGACGCACACCCCAAGTGCGACCCGTCCGGGCAAGATAAGTGACGACCTGCGGGCAGGGTTCGATGCCGCTGGGTATCGCCTTGCGGTGACAAGTCTCAGGGGGCGAGACCTGATCGAGGTATATCCGCATCCGGCGCTCATCGAACTGGCCGGGGCAGGGCTATTCGCCTAACGCCATGGCGAGCGTTGAATCGCAGCTAATCAGCGCCGTGTCGAAAACGGCAATATGCTGAGCCAGTTCGTTCCGTCACGCTCGGGAGGAAAATACTAGCGAGCGGCCACCTCCTCAGGAAGTCGAATCATGATAATCTAGGGTTGAAAACTGGCTTCATGGCCGAAGCTTGGAGTGTGATCCGTGAACTTCGATATTTATCCGCCCTCAAAGGTCAACCTTTCTTCTATTAAAGGGCAGGTGGCACTGCAGCAGGACAACTGGGACGACTATAAATTTAAGACTACGTATCAGCTCTATTATAGCGACGGAAAAGCCGCAGAGCCACTTTTCGTCGGTAGTGTAAAGATCTTGAAACTAGGGCAAAAAGAGCGTGAACCCCTGCAGATCACAGACCCCTTTGAGAGCCTCGATGAGCAATGGTGCTCAGTAGGCGAGACGCTTGACTACTACGAGCGGCTTTCAACAATCGGAGAAGCGGATCGAACCGAAATCCTGCGATCCTTGAGAGACGTGGTTGCCAATCCAATTTTTGTACCTGAGTTTCAAAACGAACTTGGCTGGAGAAAATCGCTATTCCGGGACAACGTAAGTTGGAATCGTTTTCTTGATGATGCGACAGCCGTGCTCAACAAGGATTTTTCGAAGCTCGCCAACCTTGAAACTCCATTTTCCTTCAAGCCGACAGAGTCCTCGGATGTACTCGCACTCGAGTTTGCGGCACCGCCTGTGCCGAACTATTATCAGGCAATGCGCACCCTAGGTCCTAGCGGGAATGAGGTCCTTTTACCACAGCGCATCGTAGCCCTGATCGGGCGAAATGGATCGGGCAAGAGTACCTTACTTTCGCGTTTGTCACATGTTGCCTTCGCTTCTGGATCTGCCCGTCAGCGAGCAGCGGTACGCCAGTTGGGCTCGTTTGATCCACCTGACATCAATTTTTCCAGGGTAATTACGATTTCCTACAGTGCCTTCGACAGCTTTGATGTCCCGGGGCTAGATGGGCGTGACAGGGTGCAGATCGCCAAAGATATTGCGGCAGGGCAGGGACGGTTCGCCTACTGTGGGTTACGTGACATCTCGGCAGAAACCCAGGAGCGGGAGAACGCAGGCGAGGATCCCGCTGCTCCACAGACCCTCACGCGGTTAAAATCTATCGACTCGCTTGCCGATGAGTTTGAGGAATTGGTTACGGCTATAAGCAACGGTGGGCGACGATCGCTGTTCCTTGAGGCACTTTCGCCTCTCCTTTCGGAGCCGTCATTCGCTCAAAGGGGCGACGAGGGAGAAGCTGAATTCATCATCAATGAACCGAAGCGATCATTTCTGAGCTGGAGTACCGGGCATAAGATCGCACTGCACGTCATCGCATCGTTGACGGCCCGTGCTGCTCGAAAGTCCTTGGTGCTCTTCGACGAGCCCGAGATGCATCTTCATCCTCCTCTCACTGCCGCACTCATGCAGTCTATTCGCGTTATCTTGGAGGAAGTGAATGCGTTTTGTATTGTTGCAACGCACTCACCAGTGGTGGTTCAGGAAACACTCGCTCGCCATGTGCGGGTCGTTACAAGAGCTGGAGATACCGTTCATTTGAAGCAACCCGAACTTGAGACGTTTGGGGAGAACGTCGGAATTTTGACCTATGACATATTCGGCCTGGTAGCTTCCTCCACCGACTTTCATGAAGTCCTGGACCTTCTGGTGGACGCCGATCTCGGTCTTGAGGTCATCGAAGGGCTCTTTACGCCAGCTTTGAGCGGTCAAGCTCGCGGGTACGTAATGTCCAAGATTGCACGGAGCGAGCAAAAGAAATGAGGAACCTGCCGACGCCCTCCAGGGATACTGCAAAAGGGGATCTCGAGGAGGTTATCTACACATACACCTATAAGAACGAATTGCGCGGGTATGCCCCATCAGAGGCTGAAATTAGCGCTGTTCTAGCAATCTACGACCTTTATGACCAAACACTAGGCGCGCCCTCAGTAGCTCTCAAGGGATCAAATCTTCCCAAAGATTTTAGCGGAGCGATAAGACATGCTTATCGACAAACTTATGAAGATGGCAAAATTCCCCATATCCGGACAACAGCTTTTGAGAACGTAGATCTATGTCCAATGTGCGGTATCGACCCGCCTGTAGAGCTCGATCATCACCTACCTAAATCAGTGTTCGAGCCGCTTTCCGTTTACTCTCGAAATCTCGTGCCGCTCTGCGAGGCGTGTAATGGTGGCAAACTCGCAGGTGACTCGGGAAACTATGCTCACGCTTATTTCGACCAACTACCTGATGTTCAGTTTCTTCAAGTCGAGATTGACATCGACGGCGGCGGGCTGGTCACGACGTACTCGATCAATGATCGCGCTGGGTTACCTGCGGCTCTTCTGGCAAAGATCAAATTCCAGATGGACGCTCTGTCACTGAACGCGCGTTTCCAGAAGGACGTGAACAGTTACTTGGTCGCTCACACTACAGGGCTCCATATGGCGGCTGAGTTCAATGGCGGCGATGGCATTCGATATTATCTGACAAAGCAGGCCTCTGTGGAAGAGATCAAGTTCTATCGCAATCATTGGCGGCCTGTTCTTCTTCATGCGCTGGCCAAACATGAAGGGTTCTGTGATGGAGGTTTTAGGACAGTCTTGCCTGACGCCCAGGTCGCTCCACAAGCGGAGAACTTGGTAGCCGAAACGATTATCGAGATTTAATATGGGCAACAGATGAGGAAGACTATAAAAATGTGAACGAAGAAACTTCTCCGATGAAAAATGGACCGATCTATGTCACTGCGAGATTGTGCTCACTGGCTTACCAATGACATTTCAAGAGAAGTTAGAAATTTCAGTCGCTTTTAATGCCGAGTGACTTGTCCACTTCCCGCATCGTTTCGCTTGCATCGTCTCTTCTGCCGTCCGTATTCGTGAACCTATACACAAACGCCATTGTCAGAACAGTACAATCCTTCGTAATAATGGTCAGCCAATTTACAATCGGTCCTTATCTGCCTTACATCAACTCATGCGTTCTCATCTTCCGTTTACGATATTCTTGTCTCAGTGATCCCGTGGTCTCGACGAAAATCGAGCGCCGCATGGACGGAATGTTTACCAAGAAGTCTAAAGACACATCTTTCCGTTGATCACCAAGGACCGGGATCTGAGAGACTGTTGTTGGTGAGCGATTACACTCATTGGATGCGGTTAGGTCAGTTGATATATTGAGACGTACTTGCGTCGGGGGATACGATGAAGCTCGCAAAATTCAAGATCACCAACTATCGAAACGTCATCGATTCCGGATGGATCGAAACGACGGATGTCACCGCGTTCGTGGGGCAGAACGAAGCTGGAAAGAGTAACCTCTTCGAGGCTCTTTACTGCTTGAACCCTTACGTTAAAGGCGCGGCGTATGACGACGCGGAGGACTGGCCAGTCGATGACTGGAAAGGACGTAAGGATGCGAAGGGGAAGATCGTCTGCGAGGCCATCTTCACGCTCAGCAATACCGACATCAGGTCATTGATGAAATTCGCCAAGGCGGCGGTCGAGGAGGCCGATGATGAAGAAGAACGGGAGGCAGATCAAGACGCGCAGCTTCCCGCAAATCTTAGCTTGCACGCCTGGCGACACTACGGTTACGGCACGGGATACAGCATATATGAAGCGGCAGAACTAGGACTGGACAAAACAAAGGTGTCAGCATGGGCCGCACGGAGCATGCCCAAGTTCGTTCTCATTCAGGACTACAGCTTCTCAGGGAACCAGGTTGAACTGGATGAGCTCCGGCAGCGTTGGGATAATGTTGGACGCGACAACCGTCACCTCCTTTCGATCGAGGACCAGACAATCCTCATTGTTCTGGACTTGGCACAGATCGAAATCGACGACTTCGTCGAGAAGGGCGCGACCGCCGATGGTCGGACGATCCGACAATTCGACAAACGCGCAGCCTCAGCATATCTCACCAAGCAGTTCCAGCGACTTTGGACGCAGAAGAAGGTGAAGTTTGAAATCGACATCGACGGGCCTACTCTGAACATCTTTGCAGAAGATGAGGCGATTGGTTTTCCTGTCCGACTTTACAGGCGATCCACTGGGTTTCGTTGGTATGTTTCCTTTGCATGGAAGTTCACCCATGCCAGCGATGGTGACTTCGACAATTGCGTCCTTCTCTTGGAAGAACCCGGCGTGCATTTGCACTACAGCGGTCAGCGCGATCTTCTCAAGGTGTTCGAGAACCTAGCCGAGACAAACACAATTCTCTACACTACTCACTTGGCGTCCATGGTCGACCAGGCGAACCCCGAGCGCATAAGGATCGTCGAAGCTATCGACAATCATGTTGCGGTAAAGCATGGGGTCGTAAGTTCTCAGCCAGCCCCGATGGCTGTGATTGAAGCCGCACTGGGTCTCACGGCCGATCTGTCCGGGATGCTCGGCAATCGGAAGGTTCTTATCGTAGAAGGGGGTACCGACGCGCTAATCCTTAATAAGCTGTCAGGGATATTGGCGAATGGTGGAAAGATCGGTCTCTCCGATCAAATCTATCTGTGGCCAGCAGCGACATCTACGAAAGCTCCTATGTACGCCGCATTCGCAATCGGGCAGAAGTGGGACGCTGGTGTACTGCTGGATAGCGACGAGGCAGGATTCGCCGCACGGAAGAAGATTTCCGAGTTGGATCTCAAAGAGTTGGCTGAGAGTGGCGATAGGGCCTTCCGTGTATTGATGTTAAAGGAGGCATCGGGAATCAAGAAGACGGACGTGGCCATCGAGGATCTGTTTCCCGATGATTTCTTCCGGGAATGCGTCAACCGTGCATATGGTGTGGCGATAACACCAAAAGATTTGCCCGTCGATGGCTCCACCCTTATCTCAAAGCGGGTCGAGGAAGTCCTTAAACATCGGCACGGGAAGTCGCTCGACAAAAAGCTCGTTCTTTCGGAAATGCTCCGGGAGTTCGACCGCTGGACTAAACTTGCAGACCTTCCAAAAGGAGCGGCGGCATCCGCCGAAAAACTTTTCAAATCCGTCAACGCGGCTTTTGGCATCTGCGCCGAACCAAAAGCGAGTTAACGCATGCAAGCTGCCTGTTAAGGTTTGTTCCGCATGCAAGGCATCCGGCATCTTTTGCTGGCGCATTCAAGTTTCGGATGCTCGCTGACGACTTAGTTGATCAAGTCCAGGAGGCCGCGATGAGCCGATTCAATGACACCGAAGAAGCCGTGCTGAGGAGACTGCGCGCATTGAAAGCGAAGCCGGAAATGACGATCAACTTATTGGACCTTGGTACACCTCTCGGCGATGCTGGCTTCACTCAAGATAACATCATGGAGGTATTGATCGCTTTGGAACAGGAAAAGATCATCGCGTTCTCAACGGGAAACAGGCTGCTGATCCTCAATAAATTGCCTTTGTGAGCCCCTGCATAAGATCGGACAACCTCCATTCGCCCTTCCACAGCAGCCGCCACGGGATCGATTACAGCAAAGCGCATGATAGTGAAACGACAAAAGGCCGTCGTCGGCATAGATGCGGCCTGGACTCTGACCAATCCCACCGGAGTTGCATTGGTAGTAAACCGCGGTGATGGATGGGAGCTTGCCGATGTCGCCGGATCCTACAGCGAATTTCTAGCGATTAAAGGCGACCCGCTGATCCTTCGACATCAAGGTTCCGTTCCAGATGCCGCAGCGCTTAGGCGCGTGCGTGCTTGATGGGATGGCGGTTGCCCATGGAGATGCGGAATCGGCGATTTGGGTGCCTAAGCCGCTATAATCTCTGGACGCTTACGGCCATTACTACGAAGGCGAGTGCCCGCTCAGTGTTCGAGGTGAGACAGATCGAGTTCGCCGCCGACTGTCCAATTTGTCGGACGCACGTTGCCAAGCGAGACGGTGTCGATTGCCTCAAGCGCAGCTCCATCAGCCTTTGTCACTGAGGCGGCAGCCATCTCCCGAGCCCATCGTACATTTTCGTAATCCTCATCGACACCCCAGAACGATATGGCCTTTGCAAAATTTTCGAACGTGACCGAGCCTTCGACAACCATGTCCATCAGGATTTCGACGCCGACCTCACAAAAGAAAGCGCGCACATGTGGCCGCCACCGCTTCTCCGTCTCTTCGAGAAGCAGGCAAGCCACGAGCGTCTCTGCATCGATGTGAAGCGGAAGCGGTGCGTTGACCGTGGTCAATGCTTGCCAGATCGCATGACTTTGCCCCCTGTGATCTCCCATGACTTTTTGTATCAAAGCGACAGAGAATTCGCAAGGAACCGAGCATTGCTGGGCGCACCGAACAATTATCCGCGTTCGCCAGAGCCCGTATAGCCGACACATACAACGACTGCCTTAACGGTTCAGAATTTCGGTTTACGGCGGCCCCTATTGGGCAATCTTCGAATTCATCATCGCGGTGCGTTGGACACGTCGCAACCTGGTTTGCTGTCGTGAGAAGGTTAGGTTTGTGGAGCTAGAGGTCTTCGACATCAAAGCCACGAATGATTTTTTGTATATCCAAGGTTTGCTTGGCGGTGCTCGGGACTGCGTCTTTCTCGGGTTAGTACTATAAATTTAGCCTCAAGCGACTGCTGTTGGAAATTAACGATCTCTAATACTTCCACCTTGATCATAGGTTGTGACTGTGGGACACAAATACTATCTCAAATCAGCAATGGACTTGATTCCATGAACGAGCATGCCAGTCCTCCGTTCCGCGACTTCTCAAAGCTTGTCGCCAGTAAAATTGAGGATATCCGCCCCCGACTTCTCGACCTCACGTCAAGAAATCCGCTCGTCAACATGAGTTTTGACGGACGGTCGGCAAGTCAGATCAGAGTTGTCGACGAGCTGCCCGATCGGATTTTCTACAGCATTAACAACGACGGTTCATTGAAGTTCAGGTCACTCCCGTCATTGGAAGAGGATGCGAAGGACGAACTGGCCCCAAAATTCGTTGAAGCCGTATCGATCGCTCTGCGGACCGACGAGGAATACATAGAGACGAGCAAGGCGCTCGATCCCGAGGCACTAGACTATCCTGATCGGATCAGAAAGGCCGAGCGCGCGCTCCGAGATAGGGTTCGTGACAGTCTCGGAATGCCAAAGAGGGTCACGCGCAAGGACGAGTCCCTAGCGCAGCATGCAAAAAACAACGGCATCAATCCGAGCTTCGAGCTTCCGCCTCCCGACGACGTGGTCAACGACGACCGTTACGAAGACGACACTATCCAGACGCTGCTGCTAGCACCAGATCTCGAGCGAAAAATGAATGCGCTCGTGACCAAGGGGAGGACTGCCCAGCAGGAAACTGGTCTCAACTTGCTGCGCGGTGCGTTTGGCTTCCTAGAATGGAAGGATCCCGCCCGCACCGATGATCGCGTCTATCTTTCACCTCTCGTTCTTGCTCCAGTCGTGGTCGAGCGGAAGAAGACGCCCGGAGGCCCGGTGTTCTCGGTTCAGGGGACAGGAGAGGAGGCGGAAACCAACCTAGTCCTGCGGGAGAAATTCAAGCGTGAATTCAATATCGACCTCCCATTATTCCAGGGCGGATCGCTCGAGGAATACTTTGAGGAGATCGCTGACATTCGGCATGCCAAGCTTCCCTGGCAGGTGCGGCGACGGATAACGTTCTCGGTATTCCCGGCGGCACGTATGGCAATGTACGAAGACCTGGACTCGAGTTCGTCCGACTTCTCAAAGAACGCCATCGTTGAATCCATCCTTGTGGGATCGGAAACTTCCGAGGCGGGCGCGGTTGCAGAAGAGTATGAGGTCGACGCACCTGATGTCGAGGCTGAAGTTCCGCATTTAGTGAAGAAGGCGGATGCAAGTCAGTTCAGCGTTCTTGTTGACGTTGCCAGAGGAAAGAACCTGGCGGTTGAAGGCCCACCGGGAACCGGCAAGTCTGACACCATCGTCAATGCGATAGCGACGGCGCTCTCGAAAGGCAAGAAAGTTCTGTTCGTCGCGGAGAAGTCAGCCGCTCTGGAAGTCGTGCAAAGCCGCCTGGAGGCTGTTGGCCTGGGCGAGTTCGTCCTGCCGCTCCTGGCCGGACGAAGCTCCAAAGACGAATTCATGCGTTCCGTGCGAGAGCGCATAGGCGTGCGAGAGAGGCTGCCCGCGGAGTTGAAGGAAAACAGGGATCGCTTCATCGCGGTGAGGGAGAGCCTGTCACGGTACGTCGCCATTCTCTCAAGCGAGTGGGACGGCACAGGCGAAACCGTGCACCGCGTTCTAGGGCGCGCGATTGCCACACAGCATCTGCTGGACGCGATGTCGCCCGTGGCCCTGTCAGAGCATTCACTCCCATCCCGGGAGTTCAGGCGTCACGAGATTGAAGAGCTAGTAGCCCAGACGAAATGGCTTTCAGATTTAAGTTCGTCCTCAGTCGCTGACCGTTTGCATTGGCAGGGTACCAGCAACCTCGATACGAGCCAGTTCAAGACGTCGGCAGTCCTCGCGCTAACCCACAGATCAGCCGAAGCTTACGAGCAGCTCAAGGGTGCAGCGGACAGACTTTTGGGACTTGGCCTGGAGGACGATCTCTCGCTGGCAGACATATCCGACCTCGAGAGTTTGGCGGCTTCCGTCCGCGAGCTTGTCGAGGGGGAATTTTCCGATTCAGAAGTGACGATAGCGACGTACGCCTTCCCGGGCGAAATCTCGAACTTCTTCAAGGATTGCGATGCGGCGCGCTTGCTCGCAAGCAGACTGTCTACGGAACTGGTTGATCCGCACGGCGAGGACATCGTTCAGAAGCTAGACCGGATCAATGAGATCATCCGCGCTTCTGGTCTGAAGTCCTTGGATGCGGCTGGTCGCTCCATGGAGATATCGGCGTTGGAGTCGACGATCACCGATTTGGGAAAAATGCTTGCAACGGCTGACGAGTTCATCTCTCAACATCCGCCGGCGGCGGGCTGGACTGTGGGGTCGCTTGGAAAAGCCGCCGATATCGTTGCCTCGGCCCGTGTCGACGTATTGCGTATGCGATCGACCATTCTTGCGGACGCTGGTGCCGTTGCCACATTGAAGTCGATGGTAGAGGCCGGAATTGCCCTGCGGGACAAGCGGCGCACTTTGGAAGGACACCTGTCTTTGCGATCGGATGTTCGAGCATCCGATATTGATCGGCATCTCGGCGCGATCCGAGGGGCGGGCGCTTTCAGCTTCCTGTCATCGACGTTCAAGGATGCGAAGTCCTTTTATCTCACGATCTCGAAAGCTGGGAAGTTCGACAAGCAGCTAGCGATTCAGAACCTTGTTTCAGCGCGGGATCAAATCGAAGAAGAGTCCCGATTCAGTGCTCGCGCGACGAACAGCGGCGTGTTCGGAACTCGGTTCGATGGCATTGACACAGACTTCGAGAGCTTCGGCGAACTGACGGCCTTTTACGAGAACGTGGATGCTCAGCTCGGCGGCTTCAACAATCGGGAAGTGCGTGACTTCCTGAGAAGCGAGATCGTTGACACTCTGGTCAACACCCCATCTCTTCCGGGCTTGCCGTCCGAGGCCGTACTTCGCGACCTGTCGGAAACCCGTGCGAAGCTCGAAACGAAGCTTGAGGATTTGAAATCCACCGACACGGAGCTGAGACTGCTCACTCAGATATTCCATCGCCATGCAGCAGTCACCAGTTCGGATCTACGCGTAGTCGCAAACGAGGTTCGCGAACTCCAGGATATCGTTGGAAGCCTTGATCGCAGCGAACTTGCCTCGGTGCTTGGCGGTCACTTCCAAGGCTGGAAGAGCAAGCCAGATACAATCGATTACCTGGTTGAAGTCGCGCACCTGCTTCAGAAGAATCGTTATGGAAGCGCATTGGCCTCGGCGGCGCACAAGGGTTACCTCCAGGAATTGCTTTCGTCATCAAAAGTCGCACACCAAGCTGCCGAAAATGCGCAGGCGCTCCTTGCGCGGCTTTCTGTCGAAGGTCTCCTCGACATGGACGCCAAGATCAAAAAGCTGACATACGCCCAGGCGGCAGCATATCTTTCAGCCGCTTCCAGCGACGCAGAAGCCCTCGCACACTGGACGAACGTTGCCAGGTCGAGGTCTGAGATCGCCCGCATGGGCCTTCTCGAGACGGTCGACCTCCTGGTGAGGCAGGCGGGTACGATAGACGTCTCCGGCCATGTGGAGGCAATGCTTCGTCGCGCTGCTGCTGGCCGGGTCTATGACAAGTACGGGCGAGAGCTTGCGAACTATTCGGGACGGCAGCTCGAGGCTCTGCGCGCAAGATTGAAGTCGCTTGATGACGAGATCATGCTTCTTTCCCGCAAGGCGCTGCGCCACCAGTTGATTTCCACATCCCGTCCGCCTGCAGGGAACGCACGTGGACGAGTCGCCGAATATACCGAAATGGGTCTGATCGAGCTTTTGGCAGGACAGAAGAAGATTAGGGTTCCGGTACGGGACATTACAAAGCGGGCAGGGCGCGCCCTCCTAGCTCTCAAGCCCTGCTGGATGATGTCGCCTCTCGCGGTGGCTCAGTACATCCAGAAGAATACCTTGGAGTTCGACATCTGCATCATCGACGAAGCCTCGCAGATGCCGCCGGAGGACGCCATCGGTGCCTTGTTCAGAAGCAGGCAGGCGATGATTGTAGGCGACACCCAGCAGCTTCCACCAACCAACTTCTTCCACAAGAGCATCGCAGACACTGCCGACGATGAAGAAACCGACGCAGTGACGGAGGAGTCGGTTCTCGAAATGGCAAACAGCGCGTTCCGGCCGCGCCGAATGCTTACTTGGCACTACCGATCAAAGCATTCGGGCCTCATCAGGTTTTCAAACAGCTTGATCTACCGGGACAGACTGACCGTCTTTCCGTCTGCAAACGAAGATAATCCGAGAATGGGTGTATCCCTGGTGCAGACTGGTGGCATCTACAAGGCAGGCGTGAATACAACGGAAGCGCATGCAGTCGTTGAGGCAGCGTTGAACTTCATGCGTCATGATCCGAGCCGGTCGCTGGGCATCGTCGCGGTCAACAAGGCTCAGTCCGACTACATCAACGAACGTATCCAGTATGAGATTGCACGAGACAGCGCCGCCGGAGAATTTGTTGACAGGTGGCTACACGAACGCGATGGCCTTGAGGAGTTCTTCGTCAAGAACCTTGAAAACGTGCAGGGAGACGAGCGCGACGTAATCTTCGTGTCAACTGTCTACGGCCCACCGTCGGAAGGCGGCAAGGTGGCGCAACATTTCGGCCCCATCGCTGGTCCCACGGGACGCAGACGTCTGAATGTGCTGTTCTCCCGGGCAAAGGAGCAGATCAAGACCTTCACGTCGATGACGCCTTCGGACATCACAGCCGAGGAGACCGGAAACGCAGGTGCCTGGATGCTCAAACGCTGGCTAGAGTACAGTGCGGGTGGCCCTCTGCAGGCGGGAACCGGGACGCATGGCGCGTTTGACTCTCCGCTTGAGGAGTTTGTCGCTGCCCAGATCGAGTCCATGGGATGTGTAGCGGTACCGCAGGTCGGGGCAGGCGGCTACTCCATAGATCTGGGTGTCCGGCATCCGCAGTGGCCGCATGGCTTCCTCATGGGCGTCGAATGCGACGGAGCGACCTACCACTCATCACGATCTGCTCGTGATCGTGACCGTCATCGTCAGGAGATTCTAGAGAGCCTTGGCTGGAACATTCACCGTATCTGGTCGACCGACTGGTTCGACGATCCGAGGCGGGAGGCGGAGAGGCTCCGAACGGCTATCAGCGCTCGCTTGGAGCAATTAAAAACGAGACTCGCGGAGCGGGCAGTCGTGACGACCCCGACGCCGCTTCCCACGGCCACGACAGCAGCAATCGAAAATGTCGGTCGCACAGCGATCGAACAGCTTGTGCTACCAGTGGACATCCCTCGAGAGAAGTCTGATCGCCCCACGCCAGCGGCAGTGAAAAGCGGCACCGTGCGCCTCGGAAGCAAAGTCCGCTTGCGGTACCTAGATCGTGGTCAGGAGACCTACCAGTTCACCATCGTCAAAGATCCCAGCGCGCCAGAAAAGGGATTGGTCAATCGAAGCGCTCCCCTAGCAAAGGCGGTTCTGGATGCAGAGGCAGGAGACGAGTTGGAAATACTGCTTGGGAGCCTGATCAGAAAAGCAGTGGTCGAGAGCGTGGGCTAGAATTCGTGGCGGGGGGACGTCCGCCAACCAGGATTAACTTCAGGAGGAATTTTAGGTGCGAATACCATTCATTACGCTCATGCTCTGCCTCACGGCTGGCACGACGCAAGCAGATACTCTCGCCGATCTACGAGCATGCAAGGCAGAGAGCGACTCTTTGAAACGGCTGACGTGTTTCGACGCCATTGATGTTTCAGGCTCGGAGGGGACTGCTGCCGCGCCGTCGGTATCAGGTGTTGTAAGCACCTCTGCAAAGGCAACCGTGGAACTGGTCAATGCGAAGTTACGCGTCCAGCGGAAAAACTATCAAAGCCAGATATTCAACGACCGCATCGAACTCATCCCCAGTTTCAAGAACTCATCGAAGAAGACGGTCGTGGCGATAGCTCACACCGTATCCATCACCGACGCTTTCGGGGACAAGATCATCGATGGTGATAGCAAGCTGGACATCAAGATTCCTCCAGGGAAAACGATAGTGAGCGAGACCTTCTATACTTGGGAGGATAACCCCTTCATCCAGGGTGAGCCTTATGACAAGCTGAGCGGACCCGTCTCGACGGGGACCGCGAAAGCGGTGCTCAATGTGACTGAGGTGATATACTCTGACGGTACGTCGGAGAGTTTTTGATACGGCGAAGAGGTGCCGTTGGTTTTGCGACAATAGCCAAGAGAACTCGTGATTCAAAAGCGATACTCGTTTAGGCGGGTTGCGGAAATCGACAGCGTCGGCAACGCCCGCGACGACGAGGCCGGTCACGACAGCTTCAAGTTCTTCCGGCAAGGCACCCGCAACCTCGAGATAGTTATGGGAAGGCGACGCTCCAGTGATCACATGCTCCAACTAGCTAGTTTCGAATTTCTCCGCGGGCTTGGCGATGGCCACGAGATCGGATTGCAATCGCTGGGGCTCGTGGCAACGTTCGAGGCAAAAATGGGGAATCGACTTTGAGGATCAAGAGTTCACAGGGTACCGGGCATTGGATCCAAGTTCAGCAACCCGACGATGACAGGCCAGATCCGGCGACAGCCGACATTGGGCGTGTACTGTCTTCCGCGGTCCGAGCACAGAACCTGGTCATCCTGACGGGCCTCGGGACGTCCTTGTGCGTCTTAAAGGACGGAAAAAGGGCGGCACCTACGATGTGGGATTTGCTTTCGCGGATTAAAAAAATATTCAACACCGCAGACATCGTCGATGGGGCATCCGAGGGTGCACGTTGGAGGTCTTTCGTAGCATTTGCGAACGTCCCAGAAGATACCGAGGACCTCGAGCTTTTGATGTCGCGGGCAACGACGGCAGCCGACTTTTTGCCCGATAACGACGCGAAGAAAGTGCGCATGCTTATTGATATAGCGGAGGAAATCATCCGAGACGAAGTCAATTTCATGGACGAAACGATCAAAGTTCCGGTGCATGAGGCGTTTCTACGAAGAGTGGCCCGCAGGTCGGCACGACGCGCCCGGACGAAGATCTTCACGACGAATTACGATACGTGCTTCGAGACCGCAGCGAGACGATCCGCGTTCGTCGTCGTTGATGGCTTCGCTTTCGGAAGCGAGGCGTATTTTGACTCGTCGCAGTTTTCCTACGACGTTGTGCGCCGTGCGGCGGGGGAGGAGAAGTCTGATTTCATTGAAAACCTGTTTCACCTTTACAAGATCCACGGATCTATAGACTGGGAATTTAATCAAACGTCCGGGCAGATCGCCAAGAGGCCCGACACGAAGAAACCGCTGCTGATCTACCCAAAGTCTACGAAGTACGAACTGTCATTCAGTCAGCCCTATATCGAGATGATGGGGACCTTCCAGGCAGCTCTGCGCGCGCCCAACACCACACTCCTTGTCATCGGCTTCGGGTTTAATGACAAGCACATTTCGGAACCTATTCTTGGCGCCATCAAAGCCAACCTGTCGCTTAACGTCGTGGTGATAAACCCCGACGTGGAGGAAGCCAGCGACGGCGGGGCGAAAAGCAACGGCTATCTGAGCGCTGTAGGGTCGCTGATCGACAATGGCGATGCGAGACTGGCGTTGATAGCGGGCAAGTTCGAGGAAATCGTTCCGATGGTCCCGGACGTTATTGCGGAGACGGAACTTGAGCGGCATGCCGAGCGCGTCCGGAACATAGGACGCGCAAATGGTTGATGCAGCCCCCATTTATCCTTTTGAACGTTCCCGCTATTTGGGTTCGGTGTCGCGCGTCAGCCCTCTTGGGGTGCGGGTAAACTTTCCTTTCGCGACAGAGGTTTCTCCTTCTCAATATGCTGGGCATCGTGTCACTAGAGGACAGGTGGGCGAATTCGTCGTTATAGAATCCTTTGGAAGCGCCATTATAGGTCGGATCACGGAAATCCAGCTTCCTGATCGCGACCGCCTGTCGGTAGAGCCGGAAAGGAATGAGGGCGACGAGGTCGCCAATCCTATCGGCATGATTAAGCTCTTGGGTTCCGTCGATTTGAACTCACGTCAGTCGAGCCGCGGTATTGGAGAAGTTCCGAGGGTAGGGGATTACGTCTACCTCGCGCACCCGGATTTTGTACGCCACGCGATCGTGTCGACGACGGGAGCCAAGGGTGGGCTAATCGAAATCGGACATCTCAGCGGAGCTCCAGAGACGCGTATTTCGCTTTCTCCTGCGTCGATCTTCGGACGGCACTGTGCGGTTCTTGGAACAACGGGCGGCGGCAAGAGCTGGTCGACAGCGCGGCTGGTCGAACAAGTCGCGAACCGTGGCGGAAAGGTTGTCCTGCTCGATCCTACAGGCGAATACCACACGCTCAAAGGCAGGGTTAGGCATGTCCATCTCGGCGGGACACGCAACAGCGATGCCGACCCACGCGAATTCGTGTCTTTTCCATATTTTCATCTCACAGAAATGGATCTGTTCGCGTTTCTCCAGCCAAGCCCTGGCGTGCAAGCTCCAAAACTGCGCGAAGCCTTACAGAGCCTGAAATTGGTGCAGCTTGAACCAGGGCTTCTGGATGAGGGATCAACCATCCTGCTCAAGGAGGAACGAGCATGGAAACCTGTCAACCGGGCGATCGTCGAACACGATCGGAAGCTGCACGCGCCATCAGCCTTCTTTGCTTTTAAAGACCTCGTCCAGCAGGTGTTAGCGGAATGCGTTTATCCTTCGTCGAATAAAGAAGGGTTGAAAAATCACTGGGGCGGTAGACACCAGAACTCTTTCGACAGTTGCGTCACGCTTTGCATGAGGATCACCACCTTCCAGAAGTCGCAACCGATGGTGCCAGTATTTGCTCCACCAGCTTATATGACTGATTTGACCAAGGTCATCAGTGAATTTCTGTCAGATCCTGAAACTGCAGTCTTGCGAGTCTCGATGAGGTATCTGGCTTTTGAGCAGCATACCCGCGAACTCGTGGTGAATGCGATCGGGAGGTATCTACTCAATCGGGCGAGGAACGGGGATTTTCATAACGTTCCGCTTGTCGTCGCGATCGATGAGGCTCACCAGTTTCTGAACAAGAGCATCGGAGACGATAACAACAAGGTGACGCTAGACGCTTTCGCGCTTATCGCAAAGGAAGGCCGGAAATATGGTCTGACCTGTCTTCTCGCGACTCAGAGACCACGTGACATCCCAGAAGACGTGCTGTCGCAGATCGGTATGTTCGTCGTTCACCGTCTAATCAACGAGCGGGACCAATCAGTCGTGATAAACGCGAGCGGGGTCCTCGATCAGTCGACGGCCGCCTTCTTGCCAAATCTTAGAGATGGCGAAGCGTTGATAGTCGGCGCGGATTCGATCATGCCGATGCCCATCATTCTAAATCAGCCTATCAACAAGCCTGGCCTTGAGGAGAATATCGTTAAGACCTGGATGTCAACATAGGCGCCAAAACCTACCGCTTTGGACAATGGTGAAGTTTGTCCGCCGTGCTCGGTTAGAGATTGAGCAGCGCAATTTGCGGCCATATCCTCACGCCACTGAGTTTCTATGGTACCAATCTACCTTCCAACTCGAGCTAGATGCCATTGGTGAGGTAGTCCTTTGACACCCCCCCCGTCGAAGTAAGATCCAATCCTCTTTCAACCAGCGTGGATCCGGAGCCAGCGGATTTCGGCGCGGCACCCTTTCCGCCTCATGCCCTCCACCTGAGCGTGAACGGGCCTTCGTCGGACAGGCGAGTTTGATGCAACGATGGTTGATCAGAAGTAAATCCTTGGACGAGCATTTTCGTTTGCGCGTTCGAGGAGTCTTAGAGGAACACTCTTCAAGAGTGCCGGGCAACAAACAGCCCACATGAGAGAAAATACGTGCATGGCATGTGATATCGATGAATTGGAGGTTCACAACTTTTCGGGTCGGACCCATGCGGGCGTTGTCTACAGCGTGGGTGATAAGTGGTGTTGCAGACGGTGACAGAGACGCTGCGCAGGCGTTCGCGACCCTATTGGAACCGGACGAGGAGCAGGGATGGACGGTAGTACTCGAAAAACGGTCGCGCGAGAACGGACATTTGTGGGGCCCGAGCGTCGTGGGCAATGGGTTGGGACTGACCTACGCCGAGGCCGAGCAAGTCGCCTACATCTTCCACACGGAGGGCGAAGTGGAATTTGAATTTCACAGTTGGGTCGCCTTGAGCATCTGGGGTGGCGTGGAATTCAGTCAGATTGTGGCAACGCTCAGCGAGCGTTATGACGAGCGGCGCCGGGTGGTTTTTACGAAAGAGGAGAGCGGCTGGTACGCCACAGGAGGAATAGAAATCTGGGATGCTGACGTCAAGTGGTTCCTCGGTACGCATATTGGGTTCCGATTCCCGGAAGAGGGCTACGGCGACCTCGAGAGCATCCGCGGGCTGGCCTACGAATGGGTGATCCAGCCGGCGCTAGCTGATACAGACCGTGCCTCCGCGTGGTGGCTGAGGCGGTGCACCAAGGAAGTCCTCAAGAGCAAGGTCGCCTACCTGCGCTGAGGTGAAGCCGCTTGATTATCGACCAAAAGTCGAGCTCGTGAGGTGGATCTGACTCTTCACAGATCTGATCGGTGTCGAGGCCCGTGGAGGGCCCCGTACCTAGGACGAACATCGGCGAAGAATTCGGCGAGCCGCGTGCCATGAAGATCAACCAGCCGGGCAGCGAGCCCTGGTAGCTCGGTTGCGGCCCGGTGGTAGTCGTCGAGCTCGATGGCATCGGGCGTAGGCTCTCCATCGACTCGTAGTAGATGGTCGCGACCAATAAGAAGTCCTGCCTGCCCCAGCGCGTTCTGGCTCTGGAGCCTCATCGCCGAGGAGATGATTTCTTTCCAGTGCCAAATGCCGCCCCGCGACATTTGATGTTGCGAGAACGGGAAATCGGATTCGACGCACCCCAGCGACAATATACTGATGTCCCTGCGGTCGATCTCGTAGCAAGCCAACGCGTCGACTAGCGCGGTCATGACAGGATTGTTGGCCCAGACGCCACCGTCGGCGAAATGCCGGTCCCCGTTCTTGTAGGTGGAGAAGAACGTCGGCGCGGCAGAAGTGGAAAGTGCGACATCAAGCATCGTTTCCTTCCAGTCCCGCTGATAGTCGACGTGGTGAGGCGTCTTGAACAGATGGACCTCGTTGTATTCGTCGAAAGACGGGATTACCAGCCGCCGCTCTGCATCACCCAGAAGCTTGCCTTTGAACGTTGCCAGTAGGTTTCGCCGCAGCGCCTCGCGCTCGTACCTGTAGCGGTTCAGGTTGCGCAGGAAGTGCCAGGTCGATTGAACCCTCTGCATCGTTCTGTTGCGGTACCGACGTCGGGGAGGGAATATTTCAGAGCCATAGTCCATGTAGATCGCAAGGATGTCGCGCGCTGGAATGCCGACTGACAGGCCGAGGGCTATGATGCCGCCGGTCGAGGTGCCGCTGATGTAGTCGAAGAACTCGCCAGCGGGCCGACCGTCGCAGAAACGGTCTTCGCAGAGAGCGAGAACAGCCGCCGGAAGGATTCCCCGGATGCCGCCACCGTCGATCGATAGGATGCGCATGTCCGCCGCATTCCAGGGAAGCCGGGGACGCAGATCCAGCCTCGTACCCTCAGACCTTCGCGATCTCGGCGGAGGCGGAGCTTTCTCCTGCATTGCCTTCATCTCCTTCATGGCGGGCCGGGCCGAACCAGATGGTACTGACCCTCCAGGCCTCGTACCAATACAGCCACGTGCTCGACCATGGGACAGTGGTTTCGGCCAGATAGTCGCAGATCGACCACTCTTGATCCGGATCGAACAAGCAAAGGCAAGGGTCGCCCGCTCTCTGATTTCCCCTCGGCCAGTAGACATGCGGTAATTCACCATCGGTGTTCGGCATGAGTTGCGGGCTGTCAATGAAGACCCGAGGCTGGACCTGCTTGACCGTCGTGTTGTCGAGCAGTTTCGGGACCCGGTAGAATATCCGAACGCGATAGCTGGTCTTGTTCGGTCGCAAGTTTCCGATCCATGTCGCTGTTCGATCATCCTTCCGCGAGACCTTCCAGTCTGGCCACACTGCGCTCATACGCTCGATCTGGCGGTCAATCGACAGGATCATCAAGGAAGCCACCCATGTCTGTGTTCGCTCTCAATGGAACAGTCAGGCCAGCGAGAGCCGGTGCTGCCAGCGCGCTCCGTACCGCGCCGGACTTTGCGATCCCGAGCAAGTTCTGTTTCGCGAGTGTGCCTTGCCCACGATAATGGTCTTCAAATGCGCGCTCCGCTGGTGTCTCCCCGAACAGCTCCTTGAGGATGTTCTTGAGCTGCCGGGGGTCCCATTCGCGGCCACGCAGAAGTCTCAGATTCCGAACGAGACGGACGAGGTCGTCGCGCCATAGCCTTTGGGCCGTTCGGTTTTCTGGCCACCTGTCGGAGAATATGTCGGCAGGGTGAGCCGGATTGACGATCACCAGGGTCATCAAGTTTCTCTCCGCCTGCTCGATCTCGCCTTGCATGTGCGTTGCGATCGCAATCAGTTCGTCAGTGAGACTGTCACTCATCTGTCCGGCATCAAGAGCCATCGCGGCTATGATGACCGATGGCGGCCAACGGCCTTCGCGGTCGCGAAACTGGATGTCGCGGAAACGCTTGAGCAACTGGATCGCCACGAGCCGGGGTGACTTCTCCTCGATGGGGACGTGGTCCGGCATCGGCTGCGTCTCGGCGCGCTCCTGGAGCATTCCATCCGAAAGTAGCCGTCGCGTCCGGTAGCGGGATGCGAATACGTCACTGGATTTGATGCGAGCATTGAAATGCAGGGTGAAGGCCTTGGGGTTGACCTCCTTCGCATACTTCTCATCAAGTTTAGGGTTGTGGTGAAACAGAACGCCCGATCGCTCAGGACCGCCTAGGATGCGGGCTACTGGCATGAGATCGACGGTGACACCGTCTGGATAGGTGACCGTCACGCAACGCGAGTTCCGTATCACTTTGAACTCGTAGTAGCGGCTACCCGGCTCGCCCTTGACGGCCTTGAAGAGCTGATCAAGCATCCACGCGGGATCTGTGCCAATCGGGTAATCGACTTCGATCACAACGTCGACATCATGCTGCATGGATCTCACATGCGAGTAGATGGCTGCAGCTATTGAGAAGGAGCCGGAGGGATAGCACTCCAGCACTTTGCCTTCGAGCGGACTTCTCTTGCGGTCGACATGAGCGCAGAGGCCCATGAAGTGGTCGGCCGCTTCCTCGTGCTTGGTCTTGGGGACTTGGATTCGTCTGGCGACGTCGATCAGTATTCCGTCGAGAGGATCAATGGTGGCTGCGAGATCGAGGTTGATGAGTATTCCCATGCCATTGTCTCCTTCGACAGAGCGCTCGCGCTCTACTGTTCTATGCGGCTATTCCGCGGCGTTCCTCATCCCCCGATGAATTAAAGTCTGCTGTCTCAGTGTTTTATCGGCCGCCGAAGCGGCCAATAAGATTTCTGTCAGTGCGCCAATGCGCTGGTTTTAATGACACTAGGATGACTTAATGACAAACCCAGTGGCTCCCTACAGTCACACCAAGTGTTTGCGGATGGCTGTGACAAAGTTCACGTCATTGCGACAAAGTTCGTGTCACCCTACAGCGTTACACACAGCTTCAAATCAGCTGCAACCACTCGTCGCACCGCAAGTATCGCACTTCTCGCAAGTCCCATTTCTCACCATCGTGAAATTCTGGCACTCTCCGCACATGTTGCCTGTATACCCTTGAGCAATCGAGCGGATGCGGCGTTCGGCTTCCTTCTTTTTGGCTTCCGTCTTGGCAGAGGCGGCGTCGGCTGCTGCCTTGTCGGAGAAGAGGGCCGTTGCGGCCTGTTCGGATTCGGTGGCGAGGCCTTCTTCGAGTTCGACCGATTCCTTGGCGCGTTCCTCGTAGTCACGCTTGAAGGCGACGACTTCGGAGGTGGAGATGGCCACGGTGGGTTCCAGTTTGCGGACCGTGTTGCCGGAGATCTGCGTGACCGTGCCCGACGCTCGCGCAGGGGCTGCCGTGGCCGAACCCTTTGGCTCGGAGGAGGCGCGCTCGGGGGTGTTGGAGACGAGCGTTGGCTTGTAACCGCGGGTCCAGCCGGTGGAGACGAGGTTGGTCTTGCCTTCTTCGATGCCCTTGCCGAGTGCCGTCTGCGAGAAGTCGGACGTATCCACATGGGCCAGATCGTGACGGCCGAGGTAGGAGACGGCGAGTTCGCGGAAGACGTAGTCGAGGATCGATGTCGCGTTCTTGATCGCATCGTTGCCGATGACCATGCCGGCTGGCTCGAACTTGGTGAAGGTGAAGGCCTCCACATATTCTTCCAGCGGCACGCCATATTGCAGGCCAAGCGAGATGGCGATGGCGAAGTTGTTCATCATCGCACGGAAAGCAGCGCCTTCCTTGTGCATGTCGATGAAGATTTCGCCGATGCGACCATCACCGAATTCGCCGGTGCGCAGATAGACTTTGTGTCCACCCACGGCTGCCTTCTGGGTGTAACCCTGGCGGCGGTTCGGCAGTTTTTCACGCTCGCGGCTGACACGCTCGACAACGCGCTCGATGATCTTTTCGGTGATGGTGACGGCCTGGGCTGCCTGTGGCTGAGCGATCAGTTCTTCCATCGCATCTTCGTTGTCATCATCTTCGACCAGCGAAGCATTGAGCGGCTGGCTGAGCTTGGAACCATCGCGGTAGAGAGCGTTGGCCTTCAGTGCCAGCTTCCAGGACAGCATGTAGGCTGCGCCGCAATCTTCCACCGTTGCATCATTCGGCATGTTGATGGTCTTGGAAATCGCACCCGAGATGAAGGGCTGCGCTGCCGCCATCATGCGGATGTGGCTTTCGACCGAGAGGTAACGCTTGCCGATCTTGCCGCATGGGTTGGCGCAATCGAAGACAGGCAGATGCTCGTCTTTCAGGAACGGTGCGCCTTCAAGCGTCATCGCGCCGCAGACATGCACGTTGGCCGCTTCGATGTCCTTCTTGGCAAAGCCGAGATGTTCCAGCAGGTTGAAGCTCATGTCAGCGAGCTGCTCGTCGGAAACCTTCAGGGTATCTTTCAGGAAGTCGGCGCCGAGCGTCCACTGGTTGAAGACGAACTTGATGTCGAAGGCGGCCTTCAGCGCGCCGTTGACGGCTTCGATCTTGTCATCGGTAAAGCCCTTGGCGCGCAGCGTCGATGGGTTGACGGCAGGTGCCTGGTTGAGGTTGCCGTGGCCGACAGCGTAGGCTTCGATTTCGGCGATCTGGCTTTCCGAGTAACCGAGCGAGCGCAGGGATTCTGGAACCGCGCGGTTGATGATCTTGAAGTAACCGCCACCGGCCAGCTTCTTGAACTTCACCAGCGCAAAGTCAGGCTCGATGCCGGTCGTGTCGCAATCCATGACGAGGCCGATCGTGCCTGTCGGCGCGATAACGGTGGTCTGGGCGTTGCGGTAGCCGTTCTTCTCGCCAAGCTCCAGAGCCTTGTCCCATGCGGCAACCGCGTGGGTGATGAGGTCTGCGTCCGTGCAATCAGTGTGGATGAGCGGAACGGGGTTTACCGACAGGCCTTCGTAGCCATAGGCGATGCCCTGAGCGGCGCGGCGGTGGTTGCGGATGACCCGCAGCATGTTGTCGCGGTTCGGCGCAAAGCCCGGGAAGGGGCCGAGTTCGCCAGCCATTTCAGCCGATGTTGCGTAGGAAACGCCGGTCATGATGGCGGTCAAGGCACCGGCAATCGCACGGCCTTCATCGCTATCGTATGGGATGCCGGAGGACATCAGCAGGCCGCCGATGTTGGCATAGCCGAGGCCGAGCGTGCGGTATTCGTAGGAGCGTTCGGCAATTTCCTTGGATGGGAACTGCGCCATCATGACGGAAACTTCGAGAACGACGGTCCACAGGCGAACGGCGTGTTCGTAATCAGCAATGTCGATGTTCTTGGTCTTGGCGTCCTTGAACTGAAGCAGGTTCAGCGAGGCAAGGTTGCAGGCCGTATCGTCAAGGAACATGTATTCCGAGCAGGGGTTGGATGCGCGGATGGGGCCTGCGGCTGGCGATGTGTGCCAGTCGTTCATGGTGGTGTTGAAGTGCAGGCCGGGGTCAGCCGATGCCCATGCGGCGTGGGAAATCTTTTCCCAGAGCGCGCGTGCCTTCAGCGTCTTCATGACCTTGCCGTCCTTACGGGCGGTCAGGTTCCAGTCGCCATCGTCTTCCACGGCGCGCAGGAAGTCATCCTTCAGTGACACGGAGTTGTTGGAGTTCTGGCCAGATACCGTGAGGTAGGCTTCCGAATCCCAATCGGTGTCGTAGGTCTTGAATTCGATGTCCTTGTAGCCCTGCTGGGCGAACTGGATGACGCGCTTGACGTAGTTTTCCGGCACCATGTCCTTCTTGGCAGCGCGGATTTCGCGCTTGAGGGCAGGGTTCTTGGCAGGGTCGAAACAATCGCCGTTATCGGCTTCGCAATTGACGCAGGCCTTCATGATGGCCTTGAGGTGCTTGGCGACGATCTTGGAACCGGTGACCAGAGCGGCAACCTTCTGCTCCTCGTTCACCTTCCAGTCGATGTAGGCTTCGATATCGGGGTGGTCGGCATCGACGACGACCATCTTGGCCGCACGGCGGGTGGTGCCGCCGGACTTGATGGCACCGGCTGCGCGGTCACCGATCTTGAGGAAGCTCATGAGGCCGGAAGAACGTCCGCCGCCCGAAAGCTTCTCGCCTTCGCCGCGCAGGTAGGAGAAGTTGGAGCCGGTGCCGGAGCCGTATTTGAACAGGCGCGCTTCACGCACCCACAGGTCCATGATGCCGCCTTCATTGACCAGATCGTCTTCTACGGACTGGATGAAGCAGGCATGCGGCTGGGGATGTTCGTAGGACGACTTGGACTTGGTCAGCTTGCCGGTGAAGGGGTCGACATAGAAGTGGCCCTGGCCAGGACCATCAATGCCATAGGCCCAGTGCAGGCCGGTGTTGAACCACTGTGGAGAGTTCGGCGCAACGCGCTGGGTGGCCAGCATGTAGGCAAGCTCATCCTTGAAGGCGGACGCATCTTCTTCGGTCGAGAAATATTTGCCCTTCCAGCCCCAGTAAGCCCATGTACCGGCCAGACGGTCGAAAACCTGACGCGCATCGATTTCAGAACCGTAACGCTCGTCTTCGGGAATGTCCTTCATCGCCTTTTCATCGGCAACGGAGCGCCAGAGGAAGGAAGGAACGTCGTTCTCCTCGACCTTCTTCAGGCGCGCAGGGACGCCAGCCTTGCGGAAATATTTCTGCGCCAGAACGTCTGTCGCAACCTGGGAGAACTGCGCGGGAACGTCGATATCCGCCAGGCGGAAAACGATGGAGCCGTCCGGGTTCTTGATCTCGCTGATACCCTTGCGGAATTCGATCTCCGCATAAGCAGACTGGCCGGGCTTGGTAAAGCGGCGTTCGATGCGCATTGTTTGGTCCTCGTTTCGTGGCGCCTGTGAGCAGGGCGCAAAAATTCTCTCCCGCGTCGCGCCTCGTACGCGCCGCTGGTCTTTGCCGATATGATCAGGATCGTCATCGGTGGATGACGCATCCTCTATCTCGTGGTGATTTCGACTGCAAGCATACTATATATAGTATTAACAGTTTGTTGTCGCCATATATTCCGCATGTGTTTTGGCGAAAAAGCCAGCTCACAGACAAATCCGTGCCATCACCCCTTCATGGATGAGAACGCAGACCAACGCGTGAACTGAAACTGAAAAGAACCAGAGGTGGGACACCCGATTCTGTTGCCGCCGCAACATGAGGACACCATGTGAAAATGCGCTGATTCCGTCAAGGCCTAGTTTGAAAGGGTTTGTTAACCACCAGATATTGTGTATGAGCCTGTGGAAAACGGGGAAAGAAAAACCCTCTATAAATATCAGGCACTTGGGCGACGCCCGCGCGATTTCGCATCGCATGCTGTTGATATGGAATGCCGGTTTTCCGGGCCTTTTCGCAACTGCGGCAAAAAGGCGACACTTTGAGTTTTCCACCGGTCGGGGCGCAAAGAGTGGGAGAAAAATGAAGCCGGCACACAATCAGTAGAGGCACCGCGTTCAGGCTGGCCGGGTCTTTCTCTCGGGCAGCGTCATGGAGAAGACGCCAATGACGACGAGCACAAGACCGATCCATGCGGTCGGGGGCAGGCTTTCACCGAGAAAAATGACGCCGATGGCAACACCGATCGGCACACGCAGATAGGCCTGTGATGTGGTGCCGACGGAACCGAGTGTGCGGATCAGCCGGTAATAGATCACGAAGGCGAGCGCCGTGGAAAAGACGGAAAGCGCCAGAAGCGCGAGGATGGACGTTGCCGAGGGCGACAGCGTCCATGGGTGATCGACGATGAGGCTGAGGGGTGCCAAGAGTGCGGCCCCGCATAGAAGCGAACCGGCGGCCGGCATCATTGGATCGAGGCCCCTGAAATTCTTGCCGAAGATGACGGCTCCTGCATAACAGACGCTGGCGGCGATGACGGCGAGCTGTGCCAGCAATTCCTTGCCGACACCATTGAGGGCCTGCACGCCGACGATGAGCACGATGCCGCTGAACCCGGCGGCGATGCCCGCCATCTTGCGGCCGCTGACGGGTTCGTGGCGGATGAAAAGCACCGTCATAAGAAAGGCGAAGACCGGCGTGGTGGAGTTGAGAATGACCGCAAGCCCGGCATCCGTGGTGGTTTCGGCCCAGGCAATGAGGGTGAAGGGAACGGCGGTGTTGAGGCAGGCCTGAATGAAGAAGCGTTTCCACGTGGCAGCATCACGCGGCAGACGCAGCCCGCGGATGCGCAGGACGATGAGGAGAACCGTGGCGGCAATCAGTGTTCTGGCGGCAATCAACGTAACCGGTGGAATGGTGGCGACGCCCAGCTTGATGAAGGTATAGGCCGCACCCCACAGCGTGGCGAGTGTGAGAAGGAGGGCTAGCTCCCTGGTGATATTGCCGTTGGCGGTCATGCGTTCGTTCCTTGCTGCACGTCTGTCTGACAACGGTGTTAGCCGCAAAGGCAGCCGGAATGCTTCGGCGGTGGCCGAACTGTGGATGGCTGACAGGGTTAGACCATGCTGCTACGATCTGTCCCATGACAAATTTTGCTTCCGGTAACGCAATCGCCACTGTCGCAAGCCTGATCGGTGATGCGGCACGCGCCAATATGTTGTCTGCCCTGATGGGCGGTCAAGCCTTGACGGCGGGCGAACTGTCACGCCATGCGGGCGTAACGACCCAGACGACGAGTGGTCATCTGTCGCGCCTGACCGATGCGCGGCTGCTGACCGTGGAAAAACAGGGTAGACATCGTTATTATCGGCTGGCCTCGGCAGAGGTGGCGCAGGCCATCGACGCGCTGATGGCGCTTGCCTCCAGCGGGCCGAAACGCCACCACCCGATCGGGCCGAAAGACGATGCCTTGCGCATGGCCCGCACCTGTTACGACCATATGGCGGGCAGGCTTGCGGTGGCTTTGGCCGATGCGCTGTGCGACAAATCCTATGTGGTGGTTTCAGACAGCGCGGCGCTGGTAACGGAAGAGGGGCAAAGATTCTTCTGTGATTTCGGGCTATATCTGAAACCGCAGGGCAGTTCTAAACGACCGCTGTGCCGGGCGTGTCTGGACTGGAGCGAACGGCGGATGCATCTGGCTGGAAAGCTCGGGGCAGGGTTGCTCGACCGCTTCACCGCATTGGGCTGGGTTGCCCGAATACCCGAGACACGCGCTTTGCGCGTGACGCCAGCAGGAGAGGTGGGTTTTCGCACCACATTCGGATTGACGGCGGACTGGCGCTCGCCTTTGGTCACCGCAATAAAAAATGACGGCTGAGAGAGCCGTCATTGTCTTGTGCGATCGCTCGTAACAGTCAGCCCGGTGCGCCCTTGGCGATGGGTTCCTGATAGGTGAAGCCGAGGTCCCAGGGGAAGTAGATCCAGGTGTCCTGGCTGACCTCGGTGATGAAGGTGTCGATGGTGGGGACGCCTGTGGGCTTGGCGTAGACGCAGGCGAAGTGGGCTTTTGGTAGCATTTCGCGCACTTCGAGCGCCGTCTTGCCGGTGTCGGTGAGGTCGTCGACAACGAGAATGCCTTCGCCTTGTCTTTCCATCAATTCCGGCGAGATGCCCTTAAGCAGCAGCGTATCGCCCTGATTGACGTAATCATGGCGCGTGGCGATGCAGACGGTGTCGATGAGGCGGATGTTGAGTTCGCGCGAGATGATGGCGGCGGGCACGAGGCCGCCACGGGTGATGCAGACGATGGCGCGGAACTCCTGGTTCAGGCCGGCCAGACGCCATGCCAGCGCACGGGCATCGCGGTGAAATTGATCCCAGGAAACGGGAAAAGCTTTATCGGGAAGGGACATGAGGTGTCTACCATCTGGTCAAAATTGTCGATGGCTTTGGCTAATAGCGGCAAGAATGGCTGAAAGGCAAGCTTCTCACGCCGCTCACCATACGCTTTCTCGCCATATCAGCAAAAATGACGCCTATGGACTTTACGGGTTTTTCTCGACAAAGGCGCCGATGACGCGGTTACGCCCGGCATCCTTGGCGGTGTAAAGTGCCGTATCGGCGCGGCGCAGCAATTGCTGCAGACGCTCGCTTGTACCGGCCTGGACGACGCCGAAACTGCAGGTGATGCGGCCGTGGGGGAGTGGGTCGACATAGCTGGACTGGAATGCGGCGCGCAGACGTTCCGCAATGCCGAGCGCTGCCTCACCCGAGGTGCGCGGCAGGACCACACAGAATTCCTCGCCGCCCACACGGGCCGCCAGATCATAGGGGCGCAGCTGGTCTTTGACGATCTCTCCGACATTCATCAGGACGTTGTCACCGACATCGTGGCCGAAATTGTCGTTGATGTTCTTGAACTTATCGAGATCGAACAGAATGATCGACAGCGGCTCGTTGTTGCGCTCCGCCTGTGCCTGAAGAGCGGGCATCTGTTCCGTCAGCCAGCGGCGATTGCCGAGGCCGGTCAGGAAGTCCGTCGTTGCCTGATGCTGAAGCTTCTTGTTCAGTTCCTCGACCTGCAACAGCATGGATTTGGTCGCATCGGTCACGGTGGCGATTTCGTCTGACCCGATGGAGCGAAGCTTGAAGACGCTCTTGTCCTGCGGATATTTGTCCAGCGCCTCAGCCAGATGGTGCAACGGGCGAATGAAGCGCCATATCGCAAACAGGCACAGCGCGGTGCCAAGCAGTGTGGCCACCAGGATCAGTATAAACACCGGCATTGGGGATGTGTCGAAGCCGCTGAGCAGATGAATGATCAATGCAATCAGTGGGACATGCACGCTCAGGAACGAGACCAGAAAAATCTTCGCAATAAGAGAACGTCGAATGAGGGTCATCGTCTGGCGTCTTTCAGTCTTTATCCTTTACCTTTGTTCGGCAGCGGATTGTTCTTGGAGATGGCGAGCATGAACCTGATCCTAAAAAAAGCAATTACAAGGCAGCGACCTCTTATATTCGAATTTTATAGGGTTATTTTTCAATTCAAAGTGTTAAGAGCGCCCGTTAAAGCTTGGATTCATCGTTTTGCTATTTCAGGTTGCGGTCCGTGTCCGATGTTTGAGGGCATTTAACGCCGGATGGCGCACGTGGTTTCGCCATGACGGCAATTTCTTGCGCAAGCGCAGGTCTTTCAGGACTGAATTCCTTCGTTGAAGACCAGCGACAGGGTACGAGACGCAGTCTTCATCGTCTCTTGCCTGAAAATAAGCCTCTGTTTTGATTGCATATTCCGTGTCCAGAAAGACCTATAGGCGGGCATGTCATTTTTTTGTCAAAAGGCGCATTTTCCTGCTTGCGGTATCGAAAAGCTCTGACTATAAGGGCGCCACACGACATGTGTACGCGCCCTTCGTCTATCGGTTAGGACGTCAGATTTTCATTCTGAAAAGAGGGGTTCGACTCCCCTAGGGCGTACCATTTCAGTGTCTTCCCAGTGATAATTCTAGTTTAAAAAATAGATACGTGTCAGCTGAACATATGCTTTTACAGCATTGATGTTCATATGACGCATCTGTCTTCGATGAATTTTTCGGTTGTTAGCTAAAAATGCTGTCATATTTTTTTCGACAAAAAGTACATAGTTCGCCCGATATGGGATGATGTGTGGGCTGAGGGTGAGAAATGAAAGCGACTACGCTTCTAGAGAAAGTTTATCTCATCGGACTAGCAAATTTTCGAAATGAAGCGTCGGCTTGGTCCAAGCTTTCCCTAACGTTTTCCAAGTTTGGCGTTGCTCACAGCATAACAGTGATGAATATGAGTAAGCTTGACATAATGCTTCGACAGCTCGAACGAGAGCTCGTTGCTGAGTTTGCAAACTCGCAGTACGACGATAACAGCTTCTCTACTGGTCTTATTGTTGCCTTATCAGATGCTTGGCTTCTAGGAATATATGAGGCTATTCGAGCCGCTAGGGACATGAAGCCCGTTGAAGAAAAACTCGACGCTCTTTATGCAGCTCTCACTCTGGTTAGGATACCAGTTGCCAAGGCGCAATTGGCCGGTGCAAATAGGAAGTTTCCTAGCCTCCTGATGGTTCCGGCAGGTGATGAAGTTGACGATAACCAAAAACCGTATGCGCATGATGGCTCTTATCTAGTTGCCAGCAACTGTTGCACACAGACAGGCGCAAAAGTTTGGTACCCCTTCAATCTTAAAACTCAAAAAACTGACAGAATTAGCCGAATTGAACTGTCTGATCAGTTCTTAGCGTTGGCTTTATGAGGCAAATGCGTGCCTTTTGGCCTTAGAGATCCAGCGCAAGCTTATTTACAAACTGTCGTTGCGGGCGCTTGAGGTGCTGCACCTGTCCGTCTGATATCCGACTGAATACGGGTCGAGTTTCGCAGTTGACCCTGCGGGCAACAGCGCCATTGTAGCACTGACATCTTGGAGGAGATATCTGTGACATCAGGCATACCGTTTTCCCTTGTCGGCATCGATCACGTCGTTTTGCTGGTGGATGATATGGACAAGGCGCTGCGTTTTTATCACGACGTGTTGGGCTGCCGTCCGGGCTATACCTATCCGGCGCTGGGCATGGAGCAGGTGTGGTGCGGGGCGTCGCTGATCGTGTTGTGGGACACCACGCATCCCGGTGGGCAGAAGGCGGCGCCGCCGGTGGCGGGTGGGCGCAATGTCGACCACATCTGCATCGCGACCGGGCCATTCGAGCATGATGCCCTGCGGGTGCATCTGGAAAGCCACGGCGTTTCCATTCACCGCGAGGCGATGCATGGCGGGGCGAGGGGTATGGGGCATTCCTTCTATATATACGACCCCTTCGGTAACATGCTGGAAATCAAGGGACCGGCGGAATATCCGGACGGACGATCTGCTGTCGTTTGAGCAGAGGCGTGAACACGGTTTGATGATGCGGGCGCATGCAACTGGAAAGCGGGAATGGCGTTGTTCTGCAAACAGAATTAACGGAGCATTAACCATGACCAGTTTCCTTCGCCCGCTCGCCGCTACGCTTGCCTTTTGCGGGCTCAGCGCCTGCCTTATCGAAGAGGCAAAAGCCGAGACGCCGATCGTGCGCACGCAGATGTCGCATTATCAGGGCAAATGGCTCGAGATCGGCCGGACCCCAATGCGGCTGACGGATGGCTGCGTGGCTGGCTTCACTGTCTACACGAAGGGCGATGCGCCCAACCAGGTCAAGGTTCAGGATGGCTGTCGCGAGGGAACGCCGCAGGGTGAGTTGAAAACCATCGAGGGCGTCGGCACGCTGATGGATTACAAGGATACGAACGCGAAGCTGCGGGTGCGATATCCGCTCCTGATCACTTTCAATTATTGGGTTCGCTATCAAGCGCCTGATCGCAGCTGGTTCATCAGCTCCAACCCTGACATGACAAACCTGTGGATCTATGCGCGCAGCGTACCATCCAAGAGCAAGCTGGCTGTGATGGTGAAGAAGGCACAAGAGCTTGGTTATGATACGACCAAGCTGGAGTTTCCGAAGTTCTGATATTTCGGGTTTGATGATGAAAGATGCCTGCGGAGACGCGGGCATTTTTTATTTGTGGCGTTGGATGGGGACGTAGCGAGATGCGGTGAAAAGAGTCTCCTCAGACCAAGACTTGGTCTGGCTGGATACCGGCTCTAAGCCGGTATGACGGAGATGGTGAAAATCCACACAAAAATGCCCGCGTTTCCGCGGGCATTTCGTTTTGGTCGGATGGTCGCCGTTATTCGATGACGGTTTCGCGGCGGCGTTCTGTGTGGGCAGCGCCGATGTTACCGCCAAAGAGGGCAGCGACGGCACCGATGAGCAGGGCGCTGAAGGCGACGTAGGAGGCTGTGGAAACGCCGGTTGCTGTTGCCTGAGCGGCTTCAGTCGCGCGCTGCTTGGCCTGTTCTACGGCCTGCTTGTACTGGTTTTCGTAATCCGTGACCTGCTGACGGGCCTGATCGACAGGGATGCCCTGTGCACGAGCCAGAGCGTCTGCGGCGCGGTTGCGGGCGTCATTTGCCTGGGCCTGATCGCCTGTCAGTGCGGCACGAACAGCGCTAACGGCTGCATCGCGCAGAGCCTGTGGATCGTTGCCACCGCTGGCTTCACGAATGCGCTGTTCGATGGTCGCAACCGGGTCAGTCGCACCGGCAAGCGATGGAGCAGCTGTCGTTGCAGCCGTCGCGATGGTCGAGCCTGCGCCGGAAAAGACGCTCGTGACGCCTGTGAACGCACCGCCGACCAGTGCACCGACGGATGTGGTCAGCAGGTAGAAGACGATGAGTGTGGTGACGGCCCAGGATGTGAGGCCATGCAGCGCGCCGGTGGTGCGCACGGTGCGGCCAGACAGGCGGCTTGCAACATAAGCACCAACGAACGCTGCGATAATGCCGCTGACGATGATCCAGATGACCGAGCCCATGGAGAGCGATGTCGCGGTCGGCGTGTCGTTCGCGGCAGGGTCGATGACGCCTGCGCCGATTGCCAGACCCAGAAGGTTGAGCAGCAGGTGAAGTGCCAAGGCAATTGCCACGCCTGCGAAGATGGCGCCCCACGAAATATTGGCTAGGGATTCCCGCGCGACAGCAGTGTGAACTACCCCTGTCGATGCCGCGTATCTGGTCTGATCAGTCATTCTACTCTCCTGTAACACACGCGGGTTTCGCGTTCCGCACTGAAACGGGCGGATTATGCGTTTGTTCCGCGCTAAAACAGGAAAATCTAATTGTTTTTCAAATAAATTTCGGAATGGTTATAACTCAATAAATTCAACCATTTGTAGTTATGTCTTATTATGATGCTAAGGCGCGTAGAAAACGTCAGCGCGTGATCGGTTTCCTTAGTCTGCCAGCGGCATCCTGAATGTATTGCCAGGCGACGCGACCGGACCTGCCACCGCGTGTCGTTGCCCATGCCAGTGCTTCGTGGTGAAGCGTTTCGCGGGGCAGGCCGAGATCGAAATGGTCGGCATAGCCGTCGATCATGGCGAGGTAATCGTCCTGACTGCATTTGTGGAAGCCGAGCCACAGGCCGAAGCGATCCGACAGCGATACTTTCTCTTCGACCGCCTCGGATGGATTGATGGCGGTGGACTGTTCGTTCTCCATCATGTGGCGCGGCAGGAGGTGGCGGCGGTTGGAGGTGGCGTAGAACAGCACATTGTCCGGCCTGCCTTCTATGCCGCCATCAAGGGCCGCTTTCAGAGACTTGTAGGCGGTGTCGTCATGATCGAAGGAGAGGTCATCGCAAAACAGGATGATGCGGTTGTCTGCGGTTTTGAGAATGTCCATCAACGCGGGCAGCGTGTGGATGTCTTCGCGGTGGACTTCCACGAGTTTCAGTGGCATGTCGGTCGACGTCCGCACGTCTTCGTGAACGGCTTTGACCAGCGATGACTTGCCCATGCCACGTGCGCCCCACAGAAGGACGTTGTTTGCGGCAAAGCCTTGCGCAAAGCGCAGGGTGTTGTCGTGGAGGATATCGCGGACGTGATCGACGCCACGGATGAGCTGGAGCGCGATGCGGTTGGGCTTGGGCACGGGCTGAAGCCAGGCGTTGGCGGGTGCCCAGACGAAACAATCGGCGCTGTTCCAGTCATTGACGGCGGGGGCGGGGCCTGCGAGCCGCTCCAGTGCATCGGCCAGGCGGCGGACTTGCGACAGCAGCTCTGCGTTCGTTTCTTCCGGTGTCATCTCGACGTCTCCAACAAAGGATTGCGCCTGCCGTTCATCTTGTATGGAGGCCGCGCAACAGTAGAATTTCTGCGAGGTAGCATGGTGTTTATCGGCTTGAAAGGTTATGAGGCGTGGAAACGGTACGGCGTAGTGTCTGTGTCTGTTGCATTCTAGGGGATCGCAACTATATTCCGGCGGCTTGAAAAGCCGGCGAGTGGCTAAGACTGCGCCTGATAATCTGAGGAGTTTTTGATGTTCATTACCCAAGCCTTTGCCCAGGATGCGGCCGGCACACCATCTGCATTCGGCTCCGGCCTTGAAATGCTTTTCCTGTTCGCCCCGCTGATGGTCGTCTGGTACTTCTTCCTGATCCGTCCGCAGCGCGCACAGTTGAAGAAGCGTCAGGAAACGTTGACGGCCATTCGTCGCGGTGACCAGGTCGTTCTGGGCGGCGGTATCGTCGGCAAGGTGACAAAGGTTATCGACGACAACGAGCTGGAAGTCGAAATTGCCGAAGGCGTCAAGGTTCGTGCATCGCGCACCTATATCGCCGAAGTGCGCGTCAAGGGTGAGCCGGTCAAGACCGAAGCTCCTGCGAACGCGAAGTAAGTCCAAGACTGCGCAGTCCATAAAAGCAGGCTGCGGCTTACGCAGCCTGGGTTCTGACACCCAACCCTGACCGAGACCTCAATGCTTCATTTTTCCCGCTGGAAAACAGCCTTTATCTGGCTGGCCGTGCTGATAAGCGTGTTTATCGCTTCTCCAAACCTGTTTACCGACAAGCAGTTGGAGGGCATGCCATCCTGGTACAAGGACAATAAGGTAACGCTCGGTCTCGACCTTCAGGGCGGTTCCCACATCATGCTCAAGATCGAGCGTTCCGACATTGTCAAGGAACGTCTCGAGACCATCGTGGGCGATGTGCGCACCCAACTGCGGGATGCCAACGTCAAGTATTCCGGCCTTGCGGGCAACGGCCAGCAGGTGCAGGTCCGCGTTACCGATCCGGCTCAGTACGAAGCCGCAAAAACAGCGTTGCGCGACCTGACGTTGCCGATCTCTTCCGGCACGCTGGTTGGCACTTCCATCACGGAAGTGACGATGAGCGACGCTGGCGACAATGTGCTGCGCCTCAACCTGACCGATGACGGCATCAATTACCGCATGTCATCTGCCGTTTCGCAGTCCATCGAAGTCGTTCGCCGCCGCGTGGACGAAGTCGGCACGACCGAGCCGCTGATCCAGCGTCAGGGTTCAGACCGCATCATCGTGCAGGTTCCAGGTCTTCAAGACCCGCAGCGTTTGAAGTCGCTGTTGAACCAGACCGCGAAACTGTCCTTCCGCATGGTCGACACCTCCATGCCGGTTCAGGAAGCGATGAATGGTCGTCCGCCTGCAACATCTGAAATTCTCTATTCGCAGGATGATCCACCGGTTCCGTATCTGGTCGAGCGCCGCGCTCTCGTTTCCGGCGATAACCTCGTCGATTCGCAGGCGAGCTTTAACCAGCAGAACAACGAGCCGGTCGTCACCTTCCGCTTCGATAGTCGTGGTGCGCAGCGTTTCGCGCAGGCGACACAGCAGAATGTCGGCAAGCCTTTCGCTATCATTCTCGACAATCAGGTGATTTCCGCACCCGTGATCCGCGAGCCGATCATCGGCGGTTCCGGCCAGATTTCCGGTAACTTCTCGGTTCAGGGTGCCAACGACCTTGCCGTTCTGCTGCGCGCCGGTGCGCTTCCGGCGACGCTGACGGTTGTCGAAGAACGCACCGTGGGTCCAAGCCTTGGTAGCGATTCGATCAATGCCGGTCTGATGGCAAGCGCCATCGGTGCCGCCGGTGTCGTGATCTTCATGTTCATCTTCTACGGCTTCTTCGGCCTGTTGGCGAACATCGCGCTGATCGTCAACATCGTCATGCTCTTGGCTGTGCTCAGTATCATCGGCTCGACGCTGACCTTGCCGGGTATTGCCGGTATCGTTTTGACCATCGGTATGGCTGTTGATTCCAACGTTCTGATCTATGAGCGTATTCGAGAAGAGGTGAGGAGCGGTAAACCGCTGATCTCGTCGCTGGAAAGCGGATTCACGCGCGCCTTTGCCACCATCATGGATGCCAACATCACGACGCTGATCGTGGCGGGCGTTCTGTTCTATATGGGAACAGGCCCGGTCAAGGGTTTTGCGGTCACGCTGGCCGTTGGTATCGTCACCACTGTGTTCACAGCCTACACGCTGACGGCATGGATGTTCGGCGTCTGGGTTCGCCGCAGCCGTCCCAAGGCTCTGCCGAAGGGCATTCGCACTGCCGTCTTCGATGGCAAAGACATTCCCTTCATGCGCTACCGCCGCTACGTCTTCATGCTCAGCGGTCTGGTCATGCTGATCTGCGTCGGTGGCTTCGTCACCAAGGGGCTCAATCTCGGCATCGACTTCCAGGGCGGATCCGTCATCGAGGTCAAGGCCAAGCAGGGTGATGCCGATATCGCCGATATCCGCGATCGTCTGAGCCAGCTCAACCTCGGTGAAATCCAGGCGCAGGGCTTCGGTACACCGCAGGACGTGCTGATCCGTATTCAGGCGCAGGAGGGCGGCGAAAATGCCGAGCAGTCTGCGATTACGCTGGTGCGTGGCGAGCTTGAGGACAAGTATGAATTCCGCCGCGTGGAAGTGGTCGGTCCTGCCGTTTCTGGCGACCTGACCTTTACCTCCACCATCGGGATCGCGCTCGCCATGTTCGCCATCATGGCCTACATCTGGGTGCGCTTCGAATGGCAGTTTGCGCTGGGTGCCATCATTTCGATGGTGCACGACGTGGTCTTCACCATCGGTCTGTTCGTGTTCCTCGGTATCGAGTTCAACCTGACCAGTATCGCGGCCATCCTGACGATCATCGGTTACTCGCTCAACGATACGGTCGTCATCTATGACCGTATTCGAGAAAACCTGCGGCGTTACAAGAAGATGCCGCTGTCGATGATTATCGACGTTTCGCTGAACCAGACGCTGTCGCGCACGATCCTGACGGGTCTGACGGTCATGCTGGCGCTTCTGTCGCTCTATCTGTTCGGTGGCGAAGTTATCAGGTCGTTCACCTTCGCCATGCTGTTCGGCGTTGGCATCGGCGTCTTCTCGTCGGTCTATATCGCAGCACCTGTGCTGATTGCCTTCAAGCTGCGTCCCGGTGGCAATGATGCCGAAGACGAAAAGGCAGATGCCAAGGCGACCAATGCCATTGGCGGCAAGCCAGCCGTCTGATGGCAGCTGGTATCGAAATACGCCCGGCCCATTTTCCCGGCCGGGCGCCCATCGATGCTTACGGCAATGGCGGCTTTCGTTTCGCCGATATGTCGCATCGCGGCTCGCTCCTGTGCATTCCATCCGGCATCCATGGATGGGCTGTGGATGATCCGGCCCAACTGAGCATCGAGCACTTCTCCGAGATCATTGCGCAGGCCAGCGAGATCGAGTGTCTACTGATTGGCACCGGTGATACGATGCGGGTCATCCCGAAAGAGTTGAGGGCAGCTCTGAAAGAGGCTGGCATCACGGTCGATCCTATGAGCACGGGGGCTGCGGTGCGGACCTACAATATCATGCTGTCGGAATCGCGGGCCGTGGCGGCTGCGCTGATTGCCGTGGAAGGCTGAAAGAGCTGGGATCGATGACCGAGCGGATGACAGATACGGACGCGTGCATGAGCATGTTGCGCGAGACCGATCGTGATCGGTATCTGGCATGCCTGCTGTCGCCTGAAGACAAGCGCCTGGCGCTGTGTGCTCTCTATGCCTTCAACGCCGAGATAGCCCGCATTCGTGATCTCGTGCGCGAACCGCTGCCCGGTGAAGTGCGGATGCAATGGTGGCGCGACCTTCTGGAAGGCAATCCGCATGGCGAGAGCCTCGCCAACCCGGTTGCTGCGGCGCTGTTGAGTGCGGTCGAGACATACAAGCTGCCGCGCCAGACGCTGATCGACATGATCGAGGCGCGGATTTTCGATCTTTATGACGACCCGTTTGCGGACCGCAATGCGCTGGAAGGCTATGCTGGGGAAACGGCCTCTGCGCTGATCCAACTGGCCAGCATCGTGCTGTCTCCGACCGATGCGGCGGCCAGCGCGCAAGCGGCCGGTCACGCCGGTGTGGCGCAGGCCATGGCGGGGATGCTGCTGTTGATGCCGCTGCACAGCAGGCGCGGGCAGGTCTATATTCCCGCCGATATGCTGTCGGCTGCCGGTCTCGACCGTGAGGCGTTTCTCGATGGCAAAGACAAGGCACGCATCGGTGCGGCCATCGAAATCTTCTGCGTGCATGCGCAAGACCATCTGAACAAGGCGCGGCACGAACAGGTGCCAAAAGCGGTGTTCTCAGCTTTCATTCCCGTGGCGCTGGCCGGTGGTGTGATCGCTGGAGCGCGCAAGGCGGGGGCCGAACTTTTTGAGCAGGATATCCAGCCATCGCAGCTTCGCCGCCAGTGGCAGCTGGCCAAGGCCTCGTTTACCCGGCGCTTCTGAAGCCTGTCCATATTCGCGCAAGGCTTGATGGCTATGCACCGGCATTGATTATTGGACGAAGCCGGGACTCACTTTAGGAGTGGCCGCATGGAGAGACGTCGATGAACCCTGCACTCTGGATCGTCATCCTCTTTCCCCTGGGCATGTTGGGTTACTACCTGCTTCGGCTGCGGCGCGATACCGATGGTGACGATGGCCACGATACGGGCCAGGCCATCCTCGATTTTGCCCGCGCCTTTCCCACAGAAGCCATCCGCAGCCTGCATATGACCGCCGATGGCAATGCTGTATTCGTGCGTCTGCATGACAACAAGGCCGGTTTCATGCGCAATATGGGCAAGCACCATGCCTGTATGCTGATCGATCCCGAACGCATAACGGTTGAGCATCTTGAAACGGGTGACGGTTTTGTGGTGACGTTCATCGATACCCCCAAATACAGCGGCGCCTACCGGTTCAAGACGGTGGGCGAGGCGGCGGAAGTGTCGCTGTGGCTTTTGGGAAGCTATCTGGAAGCCGCAGACATTGAGCCTGCGGCGACTGACGATCAGGCCGCCGACGCATCCGAGATCAACGCATCGCCTTCCGCTTCCACCTGAGCAAAAACGGGGGCGGGGACGCCCAGCCACGCGGCGCAATCGGTCAGGGCACGCTTGGCCATGAGGTGCCGCTTCATGATTGTCTTGTCCTTGCCACGGAACCGCTTGACGCCCTCTGGTTTGACGATGGAGCCCGGCTCCAGTTCCGGGAATAGCCCGAAATTGACGTTCATCGGCTGGAAGGAGCGCTTGCCTTGCTCCTCATCCGTGGACAGATGCCCGCCGGTGATGTGGTTGAGCAGCGATCCCAGAGCCGTTGTCGCAGGCGGCAGGCTAACGGGTTGCCCCTTGCGCTCGGCGCTGGCGAAACGGCCGGTGAGCAGGCCGATGGATGCGCTTTCCACATAACCTTCGCATCCGGTGATCTGGCCCGCAAAGCGCACCGAGGGCCGCGATTTCAGCCGCAGAGACGGATCGAGCAGGCGCGGCGAATCGATATAGGTGTTGCGGTGCAGGCCGCCGAGGCGGGCAAATTCTGCGTTTTCCAGACCGGGAATCATGCGGAAAATATCGGCCTGCGTCCCATATTTCAGCTTTGTCTGGAAGCCGACCATGTTGTACAGCGTGCCCAGCGCATTGTCCTGACGAAGCTGGACGACGGCGTAAGCCTTGACGGTCGGGTTATGGGCATTGGTGAGCCCCATGGGCTTCATCGGGCCGTGGCGCAGCGTCTCGCGGCCGCGTTCGGCCATGATCTCGATGGGCAGGCAGCCATCGAAATAGGGCGTGCCTTCCCACTCCTTGAAACCGACCGTATCGCCCGCAACGAGCGCGTCGATAAAGGCGTTGTACTGCTCCTGATCCATCGCGCAGTTGATATAGTCCTTGCCGTTGCCGCCGGGGCCGACCTTGTCGTAGCGCGACTGGTACCAGCAGATATCCATATTGATGCTGTCGCGGTGAATGATGGGGGCGATGGCATCGAAGAACGCCAGAGCGTCTTCACCGGTTTCCGCCTGAATGGAGGCGGCCAATGCCGGCGAGGTGAGCGGGCCCGTGGCGATGATGGTGTTGTCCCATTCCTGCGGTGGCAGGCCGACGATCTCCTCACGGACGATGGAGATCAGCGGGTGAGCCTCGAGCTCTTTCGTGACCGCTTCGGCAAAACCATCACGGTCAACCGCCAGCGCGCTGCCGGCTGGCACCTTGTGTTTGTCGGCGCAAGCGATGATGAGCGAACCGGCCATGCGCATTTCTGCGTGGATGACGCCGACGGCATTGGCCGTCGCATCATCGGAACGGAAAGAGTTTGAGCAGACGAGTTCCGCCAGAGAATCACCCTTATGGGCATCGGTGCCGCGCACGCCGCGCATTTCATGCAGGATGACGGGGACACCGGCCTGCGCGATTTGCCAGGCAGCCTCGGATCCGGCCAGGCCGCCGCCGATGATGTGGATGGGAGAATAGATCTTGTCTTGCATAGAGCACCCGCACCGCCATGCAGCACGTGGCATTTTGGCGGACATATGTGTTTGATGGGGGAGCCTGCGATGGTCGCGAGGCAATCTGCGGATGCAGTACCACGATCAACGATGGCCGCCAAACTTTTTCGATGTTTGCGCCAGGGCAGGGCGGTGTCGTCGGTGCCCTAAAAAACGGAAACCCGCCGAAACGGTCGGCGGGTTATCATTGTGTATTGAAAATGCGATGCGTTCGCGCCAGTATCGTGTCGTCAGAAACCTGATGTCCAAGACCGGCATCTCGCCCGAAAGACAGGGCGAGGATAAATTTTATCAAGACAGCGGACGTTCATCCGCAAAGCTTGCTTCGGAAACCTGACCGCTTGCCAGCGCAACGATGGCCAGCACAGCGTGTTTCCGATCCCAGCCAGCTCCCTCTGCCTTTTCAAGGAGGCCATTGATCGATGGCTCCAAGGCAAACTGGCATTCGACCTGATAATCCATCGTGTCGACCGAGAGCGACGGAGAATTGATCAAAGCGCGCATTCAGCACTCCATTTCTCGCTTAGCCCTGAGTCCGAGCCCAGGCTAAGCGTGCATTCACACAAAAACGCCTGTCATCAGAATGACAACAGAACGTAATACGCAACGAATCCCCAGCGAGGCGTAAACTCTGTTATATGGATGAAACTGTCAAGTTATACAGCCGGATGTAGAGAACATAAGTCGGCTCGGTAACTTGGCGTTGAAGTCTTTGTTTTCAACGCCTTGGAGTTGACCGATCAGCGGAAATCCCGCTTTGGTTTCCGCCTCCAGATGAGCATGGCCATCAGAAACAGTGAAAAGAGGATGAACCAGCTCAAAGGGAAGGCCATGAAAAGTGCGGCGTATCCACAGTTTTCTTCATAGCACGAGCCCAAGGCACCCGTCTCCGCCATCATCATGACGGCAAATCCGGCGCTCAGGCCGGTTCCGACCACGCCTGCGACAAGAATCAATATGTTGGTGACAACTCTCATCTGTCCCATTAAGCGGAAAATTGAGACCGCTTTGCGGAGTAAACAAGACAAACCGAATGTTTGGGAGAGGTGTTGCCGGTTTGCGACGAAGGTCGCTGGCTCGCGTCTGAAATAAAGCAATATCGAGGATGTGGAGAAAGAATGGTGGGTGATGTAGGGCTCGAACCTACGACCCGCTGATTAAGAGTCAGCTGCTCTACCAACTGAGCTAATCACCCGCCGCCGCCGTGTCTGGCGGTGTGATTGGCCGTATAAAGAGGAACATTCTGATTGTCCAGCGTGGAAATGAAATTTCTTCGATTTTCATGTTCGAAAAATCAGAGCCACGCTGGAAAGGGCTGGAAACGCTGCCTTTTCAATCAGTTTGTCTTTTCCGTCCTCAGCGCCTGAAAGCTCTTGCGATGGCGATGAGGATGCATGCACCGACGAAGCCGGCAATGAGATATCCAATCCAGCCCGTCAGGACCACGCCGAATACCGCAAGGATCGCGTTGGCGACGATGGCGCCGACGATCCCCAGAATGATGTTCATGAAAACACCCATATTGCTCTTCATGAACTGTTCAGCGAGCCAACCGGCGATGCCACCGATGATGATTGCGGCTATCCAGCCAATACCAGCAGATTCCATAATTTCCTCCTCGGTTACTGCATCATCATAGTTGGCGATTTTATTAGTTTCTTCAAGGTGTCCCGCTGATGCCATTTTCAGCGACGAAACGCTTGAAACCCAGTTGTCGCCAACTACTTTGGCGCAGTGATTCGGAAAGAGTGGAAGGGCATTCACGATGACATTCTTCAGACGGCAGGCGCGGCTTTGGCCTGTCCTGCTCGCTTTCATGGCTTTGTGGATCATTCCCGCGCAAACAGGTCTGGCGCAAACGCCCGATGCGACCAGCGAAGATTCGGTTTTGCCGGTTGCACAAAGGGCTGAAGCCCGGCTTGTCAAAGACAAGGCCATTCTTGCCGACATCACCCAGCAGATCGAAAACAAGGGCAACGACGACGCCAAGCTCGTTGACCTCAAGGGCAAGGCCGATGATCTGGCCGGCAATGCGGCCGCCACCGTCGGTCACTTGCGGACACGGCTGGATGAGATCAGCACACGCATCACCTCGCTCGGCGAGCCGCCCAAGGAGGGGCAGCCACCCGAAGCCAGCGTCGTGACCGACGAGCGCACCAAGCTGAATGCGGAGAAATCCCAGATCAATGCCGTGCTGGGCGATGCAGAGAGCGTCTCTGCCAGCGCCGCGCGCCTCTCCAACACCATCACCAATCTTCGTCGCCAACTCTTTGCGGCCACCCTGTTCAAGCGCACGGAAATCTCGCTGCCGGTTCTGGCGGAAGCGGGGACGGAGTTTGTTGGCGAGATTTCCTCGCTTAGCAGCTCGCTGACGGGCTGGGCGATCTTCGTTTGGAACTACAAGCGCGTGTCGATGTTCGGCGCGGTAACGCTGTCCGTCATGGCTGCTCTGCTGTTCATGGTCGGTGGCTACCGCCTGTTGGGCCACCGGATGGAACGGCGGGCGTTCTCGGGTGCACCATCCTATTTGCGGCGCTTGTCGGTGGCGTTCTGGTCGACCACGGTCCAGTCGATGTCCGTGTTCCTGTTCATGTCGGCGTCGGCGTTTCTGCTCGATAATTTCGGGGTTTTGCGACCCGATATCGCGCCGATCGTGTTCGTGGCGATGTCGGTCATCGCTTTCGTCTATTTCGTCTCGCGGCTGACCTATGCGATCTTTTCGCCGACGCAGCCGGAATGGCGTCTGCTGAAAGTTTCCACACGCGGTGCGCATATCATCTCGTCGGCCATGCTGGTCATGGCGCTGGTCAATGGCCTCGACTATCTGTTCAGCACCATCAGCGAGACGCTGAATTCGCCGCTCATTCTGACCGTGGCCAAGAGCTTCGTTGCGTCCATCATCATCGGCATCATTCTGTTTGCTCTGTCGTTTCTGAAGCCGTTGGCCAGTACGGATATCGAAGGCGATGGTCGTGACCAACGCATGCCGCGCTGGCTCTCGATCCTGCTGCGCGTCGGCGGCCTGCTTCTGATCGGTGCTTGCTTGACCGGTTATGTCGGTCTGGCGCGCTTTCTGGCGACGCAGATTGTTTCGACTGGCGCCGTCCTGGCGACCGTTTACATCGGCATCCTTTCAGGCCGGGCCATTTCCAAACAGGGCATCTTTGCCGAAACGTTGGTCGGGCGCTATCTGGGCAGACGTTTCGGGCTTGGACCCGTGCCGTTGGATCAGGCCGGGCTTGCCGCCGGGCTTGGCATTTATTGCGCAGCGCTTGCCTTCGGCGTGCCGCTGGTTCTGTTCTCCTGGGGCTTCCAGCCGGGTGATATCGAAAGTTGGGCCTACCGCCTGCTGACGGGCTTTTCCATCGGCAAGACCTCCATTTCGCTGATCAGCATCATCACCGGTATTCTCGTCTTCGTCATCGGTTATGCGGTGACCCGCTGGTTCCAGAAATGGCTGGATCGAAACGTGATGGCGCGCGGCCAGGTGGATGCGGGTGTGCGCAACTCGGTGGGCACCGGCATCGGTTATCTCGGCGTTGTCGTTGCGGCTATCTTCGGCATTTCGTCGGCGGGTCTCGATCTTTCAAGTCTTGCGCTGGTTGCTTCCGCCTTGTCGGTCGGTATCGGTTTTGGCTTGCAGAACATCGTGTCCAACTTCGTGTCCGGCCTCATCCTGCTGGTCGAGCGCCCCTTCAAGGTGGGTGACTGGGTAGTGACAGGGACTGTCGAAGGCACGGTCAAGCGCCTGTCGGTACGTGCGACCGAGATAGAAACCTTCCGGGGCCAGTCGATCATTGTGCCGAACTCGGAATTCATCAATTCTTCCGTCGGCAACTGGACGCACAGAAACCGCATCCAGCGCGCAGAAATTCCCGTTTCCGTTTCCTATGACACGGACCCACAACGGGTGATGGATATTCTGCTGGAACTGGTCAAGAAGCAGACCCCGGTTCTGCGCAACCCGGAACCGCATGTGGAATTTCTGAGGTTTGGAGAGTTTGCACTGGACTTCGAACTGCGCTTCCATCTGGCCGATCTTAGCCATGGCCTCACGGTGAAGAACAATCTGCGCATGGAGATTTTGAAGCGATTCCACCAAGAGGGAATCAGCATTCCGATGAAACAGCGCAATGTGAACATTCATGTCGATGGTGACACCCATCCGAAGGTCCTGGCCGAGCTTATGGAGGAGGAAGGCGACAAGGCTCTCGTGTCCAAGACCGCTACCGCCACTGTGCCGAAGCCGGAGATGCCAAAACCCGAACCTGCGGAGCTTACCGTCAAGGATGCCGAAATCGAAACCACGAGACCTTCCGCGCGCAACCGCAGAGGCTGACGCTCGAAAGTATTGAAAATCGTCAAAAGGCTCGCCGTCGCGGCGAGCCTTTTGCATGTCGTAATCAGGCGTTTGAGCAACGGTGCGACATTGCATAGTCTGGCCCTGACGGGCTTGATAAAGCCTGCGTGAAAGCGGACGAACAGGCTTCAAGGGGAATTTTCATTATGAAGACACATGCGCGGGCGGTGGTGATCGGTGGCGGCGTTGTCGGCGTTTCGACGCTTTATCATCTGGCCAAGAAGGGCTGGAGCGACGCCGTTCTGATCGAGCGCAAGGAGCTGACCTCCGGCTCCACCTGGCATGCCGCTGGCCTGCTGCCGCTGTTCAACATGAGCTATTCCGTGGGCCAGATCCACAAATATTCGGTGAAGTTCTATGAAGAGCTTCAGGAGGAAACCGGCATGAATGTCGGCTTTTCCAAAGTGTCCAACATTCGTCTCGCCCGAACCAAAGATCGCTGGGACGAATATATGTATTATTCCGGCATTGCCGAAACCATCGGCGTCAACGTCAAGATGCTGACGCCGGAAGAGGTCAAGGACGTCTGGCCGCTCTGCGAAACCAATGGCCTGCTGGGTGCCATTCAGCACCCTGACGATGGCTACATCCAGCCCGCAGACCTTACACAGGCGTTGGCCAAGGGCGCGCGCGACCGTGGGGCCACCATCTACCGCAACACGACGGTCACCGCACTGGAGCAGCTTGAGGACGGTCACTGGAAGGTGACGACGGACAAGGGCGAGATCATTGCCGAACACGTCATCTCCTGTACCGGCAACTTTGCCCGCAAGACCGGTGAAATGGTCGGCATCAACATTCCCGTCATTCCGGTCGAGCACCAATATATCGTCACCGAACCGCATCCGGCCATTCTGGAACGCCGCAAACAGGGCCTGCCAGAAATGGGCGTGCTGCGTGAATCCGATAGCGCCTGGTATATGCGCGAGGAGGCAGGTGGCCTCATCCTCGGACCTTACGAGGTCGGTGCGCCCGTCTGTTATGTCGATGGTCCCTCCGACCAGAGCGAATACGAGCTGTTTCAGGAAGAACTCGACCGCCTGATGCCGCACATCGAAGCGGCAATCGCCCGCGTTCCTGCCTTCGGTGAAGTCGGCATCAAGAAGGTCTATAATGGCGCCATCGCCTATACGCCGGATGGTAACCCAATCGTCGGCCCTGCACCGGGTATGAAGAACTTCTGGCTGAACGAAGGCCACTCCTTCGGCATCACCGCAGCCGGTGGCGCGGGCTGGCAGCTCGCTGAATGGATCGTCGATGGTGAACCAACGCTCGACCTGATGGGCGTCGATCCACGTCGCTTCGGTCCGTACGCGACCGAAGGCTACCTCATCGCCAAGAACGAAGAGGCCTATGCCAACGTTTTCACCATGCACTACCCGGATGAAGAGCGCGCCGCCGCCCGTCCGCTCAAGACGACGCCGATCTATGACCGCCTGAAGAAGCTCGGCGGCGTCTTCGGCTCCGTTTATGGCTGGGAGCGCGCCAACTGGTTCGTGCCTGAAGGTTACGAACTGAAGCCGGAAGAGTTGGGCGTGGGTGCTGATGTCATCACCAATCACAATTATGCGCCAGCGCTGGATGATGGCCGCATTGTCGAGAAGTGGTCGTTCCGCCGTTCGAACTATTTCGAGCATGTCGGCAACGAGGTGAAACACGTCAGCCAGAATGTCGGCGTGCTGGATATGTCGGCCTTTGCCAAGATGGAAGTCTCAGGCCCCGGCGCGCGCGCTTGGCTCGATTCGATTCTCGCCAACGCCATCCCGAAGAAGCGCGGCCGCATTGCGCTGACCCACCTTCTGACCAAGGACGGCGGCGTGAAGGCGGAGTTCACCGTCTATGAGTGGGCGCCGGGTCGTTTCTATCTCGTTTCCGCTGGCGGTCTTGAAAACCACGACCATGATGTCCTGCGCCGCCTGGCGCCGACTGATGGCTCGGTTATCCTTCAGCCGATCACGCAGAAATATGGCGTGCTGGCATTGGCAGGCCCGAATTCCCGCGAGGTCCTGAAAAAGCTGACCCGCACCAGCCTCGACAACAAGGATTTCCCGTGGCTCACCGCCAAGGAAATCTCCGTTGGTGTCGCGACCGCCCACGCACTGCGCGTCAACTTCGTCGGCGAACTGGGCTGGGAGCTGCACCACCCCATCGAGATGCAGGCCTATATCTTCGACCGACTGATGGAAGCCGGCGCGGAATTCGGCATCAAGCCTTTCGGCATCCGTGCGATGGTCTCGATGTCGCTGGAAAAATCCTACCGCAACATGGGCCGCGAACTCTCGGTCGAATACAATGCCTACACGTCGGGCCTCGACCGCTTCATCAAGCCGGAAAAACAGTTCATCGGTCGTGACGCCGTGGTGGCGGGCAAGGAAAAAGGCCTGAGGTGGATTTTCTCGACGCTCGTCGTCACCGGCAACACCACGGTGGACGCGCGTGGGTCCGAAGCGATCTACAACGCTGCGGGTGAGGTCGTTGGCCGCGCCACATCAGGTGGCTTTGGCTGGCGTATCGGCAAATCACTGGCGCTTGCCATGCTGTCGCCGGACCATGCGGCGGTTGGCACCAAGCTGAAGATCAAGATTCTCGGCGATCTCTATGATGCCGAAGTGGTGGTCGAGAGCCCGTTCGACCCTGACAATGCGATGCTGCGCGGGTAGGCGTTCTTAGCCTCTCGTTCAAAGAAAAAACCCGCCGAGAATATCAGCGGGTTTTTCGTTCTTAGCTTGGTGAAATCAAGCAGCCTGTTTTGGCATGCTCTTCATGTCGATGACAAAGCGGTAGCGCACGTCGCTCTTGATCATGCGCTCATAGGCTTCGTTGATCTGATCCATGTTGATCATCTCGATTTCGGCAGCGATGCCCTTTTCGGCGCAGAAATCCAGCATTTCCTGGGTCTCGGCAATGCCGCCGATCATGGAGCCGGCAAAGGTCTTGCGGCCCGGGATGAGGCTGAAGGCGTGGACGGAGAGCGGCTTTTCGGGCGCGCCGACCTGTACCAGTGCACCATCGCGCTTCAAAAGTGCCAGGTAGGAATCGATATTGTGGTCTGCGGCCACGGCATCGATGATGAGGTCGAGGCTGGAGGTGGCCTTCTTCATCTGTTCGGCATCTGTCGACACGATGACTTCGTCAGCACCGAGCTTCTTGGCATCATTTGCCTTGCTCGGAGAGGTGGTGATCATGACGACCGTGGCACCCATGGCGCTGGCGATCTTGACGGCCATATGGCCGAGACCACCCAGACCGACAACGCCGACGCGAGTGCCGGGACCGGCATTCCAATGGCGAAGTGGCGAGTAGGTGGTGATGCCTGCGCAAAGGAGCGGTGCAGCTGCTGCGGCATCGAGACCTTCGGGGATGTTCAGCACATAGCGGTCATCAACGACCACATGCGACGAGTAGCCACCGAGTGTGTGGGCATCGCCGCCCATGGCCTTATCCGGCGAATTGTAGGTGCCGGTCATGCCGTTTTCGCAATATTGCTCGAGGCCCTCAGCGCAGCTGTCGCAACCGCGGCAGCTATCCACGATGCAGCCTACGCCGACGCGGTCGCCCGTTTTGAACTTGGTGACTTCGGCACCGACACGGCCAACGCGGCCGACGATTTCGTGGCCGGGGACGCAAGGAAAGAGCGAGCCTGCCCATTCTGCGCGGGCGGTGTGAATATCCGAATGGCAGACGCCGCAGAATTCGATTTCGATCTCTACGTCGCGCGGGCCAGGATCACGGCGCTTGATGGTGGCGAGTTTCAGCGGCGAGGAGCCATCATCGCAGGCATAGGCTGATGTTGTGAACATGAAATGTCACCTGTCTTAGGTTTATCGGATGGGAGCAGACGGATGGATGGATATCCATGTCTGCGTGTTGGAAACGTCGGTCGATACAGAAGGTTGCGGCCGGGCATCAGCCCGTGTGCCGAACCGCTTCATTTTCCGTCGCGCCGAACACCTCTTCGAAGGCCTGACGCAAGAGAACATCGACATCGTCCATCATAACCGGCAATCCCAGATCGACAAGACTGGTCACGCCATATTGCGTGATGCCGCAGGGAACGATGCCGGTGAAATGCGTCAAATCCGGATCGACGTTGATCGACAGGCCGTGAAAACTCACCCATTTGCGCAGGCGTATGCCGAGCGCGGCGATCTTGTCTTCACTGACCGAGCCATCCGGTAGAAGCGGTTTTTCAGGACGACGGACCCATACCCCGACGCGGTCTTCGCGGCGCTCGCCCCGCACATTCATCTTGTCCAGCGTGCGGATGATGACATCCTCCAGCGCGGCGACATAGGCGCGCACATCCTGTTTGCGGCGCTTGAGATCGAGCATGACGTAAACGACGCGCTGGCCGGGGCCGTGATAGGTATATTCGCCGCCGCGACCGGTGGCATGGACCGGAAAACGGTCGGGTTCGATCAGGTCCGTGGCATTGGCGCTGGTGCCTGCGGTGTAAAGGGGAGGGTGTTCCAAAAGCCAGACCAGTTCATGTGCCGTGCCATCGGCAATGGCAGCCACTTCACGTTCCATCTCCGCGCTTGCCTCCTCGTAAGGCACTGGAACATCGGAGATTCGCCAGCGGATGGGTGGCGAGCCGTCTACGGGGAACATATTTGTCTGGATATCGGTGCGTGTCAGCATGAAAAGTCCTTTCCACAGCCTTCTCGCAGAATGATTTCCAGGCCGCAAGCCCGGCGTTTGCGGGCTTCTTTCATATAGGAATGACGGGCCTGATTTTTAATTTCAAAAATCTGTCATGACGCTCTTGTGCACCCAAAGTGCTTTTGGTACATGCACCTTCGTCGGCGCAAGTCGGCTCTACCACGATGCGGTCGTGGCGGAATTGGTAGACGCGCAGCGTTGAGGTCGCTGTGGGGCAACCCGTGGAAGTTCGAGTCTTCTCGACCGCACCAAAGAAACCCGCTTCGGCGGGTTTTTTCTTTTTTACCAGTATTTTCTGCGCGTTTGTTAAAGTGGATATGCAAGCGCTTTGTGCTGACAGAGATCGGTTAGCGCTGGCGACTTCTGGCAGCGGCGGTGCGGCGTTTGCTCACCTGTTTCTTTGCCGGACGCGCCTTTGTGATGCGGGTGGTTTTCTTGCCGAGCGCTGCCTCGAGGATGCCGCCTAGAATGCCTCCTGCCACTGACGTGCTGGCTTTCGCCCGACGCTTGGTACGTCGTGTCTGTCGCACACCGGTCTTCTTGAGGATTTCGGACATAGCGCCTTTGACGACGCCACTGATCAACTGGTCAACGATTTTCGACAACTGCGCCTCTCATGCCTATAAAATGTCATCATTTATAATATAGGTGCGGCACCCAACATCAAGCGATCTTTCGGGGTTGCCCGCTCTAGGATTGCTTCTCATGACGAAGATTTCGTCGCGGCTCGTGTTTTATTTCCCCGGTTTCGATCCGCTGGATGCGGCAGCGCATCAGCGCCGCTATGAGCGCAGTGCGGCGCAATCCGGCAAGACGTTCGGGGTTGATTACGAGGTCGGCGGTGTCAGCCAGACGGTTGCGGGTAGCCGTATGGATGTGATGGCCCGGCATGATGGGCATGAAACGCAATCCACCATCTTCATCCATGACCATAATGATCTGATCTCGCAGCTGCGGGCGGCATCTGTGTGGAAACAGATTGGGCTTGGCTTCAAGGCTGGAGCTGGGATTATCCGCGAGGGTGGGGCCTTCGCGTACTTCCGCCATGCTTGGCGATTCGGGCTGTTTTTTTTGTTTCCGTTTCTGTTGATCGCACTGGGTATCGCCGCCGCTGTGCTGATTGCAGTGCTGCCTTTGCTTGTGGGTGTTTCCGCGCTCTTCTGTCTTCTCACTGCTCCCCTTGGTTACCTCTTCTTCGTGAAAGGCGTGATGCCGATTTCGGAGCGGTTTCATACGTTGCATCTGTTTGCCGACTGGCGCTTTGCACTGGCGGTGGGGCGGGACGAGGCGATGGCGCGGGACTGGATCGAGGACAAGGCGCGCAGCGTGCTGGTGGCGCTGGAGCAGGCATCAGACGAGGTTCTGTTCGTTTCGCACAGCATGGGCGCAAGTCTGGCGCTGGCGGTTGCTGGCCGCGTGCTGGAGCTGAAGCCGGATACGTTCGATGGTCGACGTGTTTCATTCGTGACGCTGGGTGGGGCTGCGCTTCAATGTGCGCTGCTGTCCAGTGCGTCGCGGCTGCGCGCGAGCATTGGCGTGGTGGCGCGGCATGGCGATGTAAACTGGTTCGACATTCAGTGCCTGACCGACCCCATCCATCTCTACAAGTGCCACACCGCCAAGCTGACCGGGCATGGCGATGCTGGCCAGCCGAAGATTGTGCCAATCCGGTTCAAGCATTCGCTGTCCACTGAACGCTACCAGAAAAACCGACGCAATTTTCTGCGCATGCACCGGCAATATGTGCTGGGTTCCGACCGTAAGTCCGGGTTTGATTTCACGCTGATGACGGCGGGGCCGTTGCCTGCGGCATCCTTTGCGGATCTGCGTTCCGACAAGTCTCCGGAAATGTAAAAGGCCTGCGCGAGGGTTCGCGCAGGCCTTTGATCTTACACTCGGACGTTGATTATTCCGGTGCTGATGTCTGCAAGGCGAGAGCATGCAGAACGCCGCCCATATTGCCCTTCAAGGCGTCATAGACCATCTGGTGCTGCTGCACGCGCGTCTTGCCCTTGAAGGCTTCGGCCACGACTTCTGCTGCGTAGTGATCGCCGTCACCGGCGAGATCACGGATGGTTACCTTCGCGCCGGGAATTCCGGCTTTGATCATGTCCTCGATGTCGCCAGGCTTCATGGGCATGGTGTTCACTCCTCAATTCTTATTCTGCAGCGGCGAGAAACTCGCCATCCATGAAGTGAGGGAACCATGATTCATGGGCGTTGCGCAATTCTTTAATCTCCACGGCGCGGGCGGTACCCAGCTTTACGACAGAGCCGCCGGTCTTGCCGATGACAGTGACGGAAACGCCAGCCGCCGCAGCACGGGATTTCAGCGTTTCGAGTTCCGCTTGGCGAATAGTGAGCACGTAGCGGCCTTGATCTTCGCCGTAGAATGTCGCGACGGGGTTGTGGCCTTCGACCGCATCCACAGTGGCACCAATGTCCGATGCAATGGCCATTTCGGCGACGGCGAGAGCGAGGCCACCGGACGAGCAATCGTGGACGGCAGTCGTCAGACCATCGGTGATGACTGAGCGAACGAAATCGCCGGTCTTCTTTTCATGCGCCAGATCCACATGCGGGGCAGGGCCATCGGTGCGGCCATGGACGTCGCGCATGTAGACAGACTGCGCGATGTGGGTGCCAAGACCATCAGGCGCACCTGCAAGCAGAATGACCTCGTCGCTGGCTGCAAAGCGGATGCGGGCCATCTTGGCCCAATCGGCCAACAGGCCGACGCCGCCTATGGTTGGCGTCGGGAGAATGGCCTGACCGTTGGTCTCGTTGTAAAGCGAGACATTGCCGGACACGATCGGGAATTCAAGCGCAAGGCAGGCTTCGCCGATGCCCTTGATGGCATGGACGAGTTGGCTCATGATCTCGGGCTTTTCGGGGTTGCCGAAGTTCAGGTTATCGGTTGCGGCCAGCGGCAATGCGCCTGTAGCCGTGATGTTGCGCCAGCATTCGGCCACGGCCTGCTTGCCGCCTTCGAAGGCGTCAGCTTCCACGTAGCGTGGCGTCACATCAGACGAGAAAGCGAGCGCCTTTGTGGCGTGGCCTTCGACGCGGACAACACCGGCGTCACCGCCCGGTAACTGCAAGGAATTGCCCTGGATTAGCGTGTCGTACTGCTCGTAAACCCAGCGGCGAGACGAGTTGTTGGCGGAACCGACGAGCTTGAGCAATGCATCGGCGATATCTGCATCCGGCACGTCGTCTTGCGCCAACGGTGCAGGCACCTTGGCAGGCGTCCATGGACGATCATATTCCGGGGCTTCGTCGCCCAGCTCCTTGATCGGCAGGTTGGCGACTTCTTCGCCATTGTGCAGAACGCGGAAGCGCAGATCGTCAGTCGTCTTGCCGACGATGGCGAAGTCCAGACCCCACTTGACGAAGATCGCCTTGGCGACCTCTTCCTTGGAAGGCTCGAGAACCATGAGCATGCGCTCCTGGCTTTCCGACAGCATCATTTCGTAGGCGGTCATGCGCTCTTCGCGAACCGGAACCTGATCGAGGTTCAGTTCGATGCCGAGATCGCCCTTGGCGCCCATTTCGACGGCGGAGCAGGTGAGGCCAGCGGCACCCATATCCTGAATGGCGATGACAGCACCCGTCTTCATCAGTTCGAGGCAGGCTTCCAGCAGGCACTTTTCGGTGAAGGGGTCGCCGACCTGAACGGTGGGGCGCTTTTCCTCGATGGATTCGTCGAATTCGGCAGATGCCATGGTAGCGCCGCCAACACCATCACGGCCCGTCTTTGCGCCGAGGTAGACGACCGGCAGGCCAACGCCCTTGGCTTCCGACAGGAAGATGGCGTCGGATTTTGCGAGGCCCGCTGCAAAGGCGTTGACGAGGATGTTGCCGTTATAGCGTGCGTCGAACTCGACCTCGCCGCCGACCGTCGGAACGCCGAAGGAGTTGCCGTAACCGCCGACACCGGCGACGACGCCAGCCACGAGGTGGCGGGTCTTCGGGTGGTCGGGCGCGCCGAAGCGCAGTGCGTTCATGGCAGCGATGGGCCGTGCACCCATGGTGAACACGTCGCGAAGAATGCCGCCGACGCCGGTGGCCGCGCCCTGATAGGGTTCGATGTAGGACGGGTGGTTGTGGCTTTCCATCTTGAAGACGACGACATCGCCATCATCGATATCCACGACGCCTGCGTTTTCGCCAGGGCCCTGAACGACGCGCGGGCCTGTGGTCGGCAGGGTCTTCAGCCATTTCTTGGAAGACTTGTAGGAGCAGTGCTCGTTCCACATGGCGGAGAAGATGCCAAGCTCGGTAAAGCTCGGCTCGCGTCCGATGAGGTCGAGAATGCGCTGGTATTCATCGGGCTTGAGCCCATGGGATGCAATGAGTTCCGGGGTGATCTGGATATGATTTGGAAGTGTCATAGGTCTCACGGGGTTCGAGCCGGTACGGGAGTTTCCGGTTCTTTACCGCAAGAGACGGGAAGGTGCGACAGGAAAATGTCCTGACGCACCGGCAAAATCGCCCTTAACCCCGGTTTTCAGACCGTGTTTCGGTATCAGGCCACGCCTTCATACCCGGCAGAGCCGTTGTCCAGCAGTTGCCGCAGAATGCCAAAGGCGTCGGTGAGTTCGGAGCGGGTTCTGGGTGCGGAAAAACTGATGCGGACGCGGTGGAAGACTTTTTCCGAACGCCCGGCTTTGAACTCATCCTCGTCATCGATGAGAATGCCTTCCTTCATCGCCGCACTGCGGAAGGTGCCCGATAGCCACGGCTCCGGCAGCTTGAGCCAGAGGAAGGGAATGTCCGGCATCGAATTGAATTCGAAATTGGCGAAGGTTTCGCGGGCGATCAGCTCGCGGGCATTGATCTCGTCTGTGACGTCTCTGCGGATATCATGCGCATCGCCGCTATTGACCATGCGGGCGCAGAGTTCGGCCAGCAGGAAGGGAAGGCCGCCGGTCATCATGGCGTGGGAAATGCGGATGCGCGACGCGAAATTCGAGGGGCAGGCGACCCAACCGCCACGCACGCCGGCGGACACGGATTTCGACAGGCCGCCCACGACAAAGGTGAGGTCGGGCGCGAACTGCGCAATCATCGGCGGCTGGTTGCTGACCATGGCGCCGTAGAGATTATCTTCGATGATCCAGACATTGTATCGGTGAGCGATATCGGCAATGGCGCGACGGCGCTCCTCGGGCAGCACGGCGCAGGTCGGGTTCTGGCCTGTCGGCATGAGGAAGACCATCTTCGGATGCTGCTGTGCGCAGACCCGTTCGAAATCTTCGGGGATGATGCCCTGCTCGTCGCTCTCCACGACAGATGCACGGCGACCGGCCAGAATGGCAGCGCGGGCAATCTGGGAATAGGTGACGGGTTCGAACACGATCCGGTCGCCCGGCGAGGTCATGGCGGTGATGACGCCCATGATCGCGGCATGCGCACCCAGCGTTGGGACAATGTTGTCCGCCACAGGTGACCAGTCACCCTGGCTCAGCCATCGAACACCGGCCTGCGCCCATTCCTGCGGGAATGCCCGTGCATAGTCGGTGATCTGGAGCGAGCAGTCTCTGACGATATCGGCGATGTGTCGGTCGATCAGCAGGTTCTGGCCGATGTCCGATGCGGCGGTGGTGTTCAGGCGATATTTGTTGGGCGTGTCAGAGGTGGGCCGCGTGCCGCCGAAGGAGGCAACCGCGCGTTCCAGCTTCGCGGTAGGGCTGGGCGTGATGCTGGTGTTTACATAGGTGCCACGACCGACTTCGCCGCTGACGAGGCCACGCTCATGAATGAGCGCATAGGCGCGGCTGATCGTGCCGATTGTCACCCCCAGATCGAAGGCAAGGTTTCTCTGCGGCGGCAGCTTTGCGCCAGCGGAAAGGGTGCCGTCGGAGATCGCGGCTTCGATGCTGTCTGCGAGCTTGATGTAAAGCGGGCCTGTGCCGGTGGAGAGGTCTGGAATCCAATTTGTCATGGTGACAATATATGCATTGTGTTCATTGTATTGTCAATTGTATCTGTATTGAAACAGTTAGATGAAAGGCGCTTCCGCGTTGATAGGTACAATATGCTCAAGATGGATCAATACAATCAGACAATAGATACAATGTATCCCGATGGCTATCAGCGCGAACGTATTTTTCGCGATGCGGGCGATATGGTCGATCCGAATTCGGCGGCTGTTGTCACAGGTTTTGTCGGGCGATGGATTGCGGCGATTGTGTCTTGGCAGAGCAAGCGGTCGGGCAGGCTGGCGCTTCGGGAATTGTCGGATGAGCAATTGTGCGACATCGGCATTACTCGAGAGCAGGCAATGCAGGAGGCGCAAAAGGCGGGGTTGTCATCCTGGCCTCCACGCGCTCTTTAAATTCATGAGTTTTCCTGCCGCAATGCGGGGCCGAGTTCCCCCGGCCTTGCACCCAATTGTCGGCAGAGCCCGCCATGTGCCAGTCCCAACCGGCACTGGCGGGTTTCTTGTTTCAAGAGCAGCCCTTGCCGCCATTGGCCCAGCGCTTCACGTCTGTGGAAATGCGTGCGGCGTGAGGTTCGTTCATGGCAGGGCCGAAGGCATCGACCTTGGCTGGATTGCCTTCCGCCTGAACAACGAGCATGGGGCGCGATTCAGGGCTGTTGCGCGGCACCAGCAGAATGCGGGGACGACCGGAGAAGGAGTTAAGCTCAGGCGCAAGGCGATAGGCCTTGAAAGCGGGGTCGCCAGATTTGAACCAGCAGGCATTGGCACCCAGCGCCACGCGTTCCATGACAGGCAAGGCCGCCTGCGATGCGGACGATGATGCGGCTGGTTTTCTTTCGGACTGGCAAGCGGCCAGCGAGAGCGCGACGAGGCCGAGGCCTGCAATGTTCAAGACGTGACGAAGGGGCAGGCGGTTCATCGCTTCAATCCATGAAAGTGGAATACAACAAAGCCGGTGTAACCCGGCTTTGTTAATATTTACGCTGCGATGACACCGAGTGCGGAAGCAAATATGCCGCGCCCATCATTGCCGCCATGGGCGGCTTCGATGAGGTTTTCCGGGTGCGGCATCATGCCCAGTACATTGCCCTTGGCGTTGATAACGCCAGCGATGTCGTTGAGCGAACCGTTCGGGTTGGTGCCTTCGGCATAACGGAACACGACCTGGCCGTTATCTTCAAGAGCCTTGAGCTGTTCCTGCTCAACGAAGTAGTTGCCATCATGGTGGGCGACAGGCGAGCGGATGATCTGGCCCTTGTCGTAGGCACGGGTGAATTCGGTGTCGTTGTTGACGACTTGGAGCTTCACTTCACGGCAGACGAATTTGAGCGATGCGTTGCGCATCAGGGCGCCTGGCAACATGCCTGCCTCGACCAGAATCTGGAAGCCGTTGCAGACACCTAGAACCTTCACGCCCTGTTCAGCCTTTTCGCGGATGGCCTGCATGACGGGCATGCGCGCGGCAATGGCGCCGCAACGCAGGTAGTCACCATAGGAGAAGCCACCGGGGATGACGATCAGATCGACATCGGGGATTTCGGTTTCGGTCTGCCAGATCGTGACGGGTGCCTTGCCGGAAATCCGTGTCAAAGCCGCGATCATGTCACGGTCGCGATTGAGGCCCGGAAGCTGGACGACTGCGGATTTCATGGGGGCGGCTCCTGAGCGTCAGAGAATAGCGATAGAGTAGTTTTCGATCACCGTGTTGGCGAGCAGCTTTTCGCACATCGCCTTCAGGTCGGTTTCGGCCTTTGCCGCGTCGCCGTTCAGTTCCAGATCGAAGACCTTGCCCTGACGGACCTGGCCGACGCCATCGAAACCGAGGCTGCCGAGCGCGCCTTCGATTGCCTTACCCTACGGATCGAGAACGCCGTTCTTCAGCGTAACAGTCACCCGTGCCTTGATCACCTGTTGCTCTCCTGAATTTACTTGACCAGAACCGGGCCGGTGCCACGGATCGGTTCATTTTCGTTGATGATGCCGAGACGGCGCGCGACTTCCGAATAGGCTTCCAGAAGCCCACCCATATCGCGGCGAAAACGGTCCTTGTCCATCTTTTCCTGCGTCTCGATGTCCCACAGGCGGCAGCTATCGGGGGAAATCTCGTCAGCCAGAATGATGCGCATCATATCGCCTTCGTAAAGGCGACCGCATTCGATCTTGAAATCGACCAGCTGAATGCCGACGCCGAGGAAAAGGCCCGACAGGAAGTCGTTGACGCGGATGGCGAGTGCCATGATGTCATCGAGTTCCGCAGGGTTCGCCCAGCCGAAAGCGGTGATGTGCTCTTCGGACACCATAGGGTCTTCGAGCGCGTCCGACTTGTAATAGAACTCGATGATGGACCGCGGCAGAACCACGCCTTCATCGATACCCAGCCTTTTGGAGAGCGAGCCAGCGGCCACGTTGCGCACGACGATCTCAAGCGGGATCATCTCCACTTCCTTGATCAACTGCTCGCGCATGTTGAGGCGGCGGATGAAGTGCGTGGGAATGCCGATCTTGTTGAGGTGCGTGAACAGATATTCCGAAATACGGTTGTTCAGAACGCCCTTTCCATCGATGACTTCGTGCTTTTTCTTGTTGAAGGCGGTTGCGTCGTCCTTGAAGAACTGGATGAGAGTTCCTGGCTCTGGACCTTCGTAAAGGATCTTGGCCTTGCCTTCGTAAATACGGCGGCGACGGTTCATATCAGCAAATCTCTTGGTTGGCGCCGGATGGACGGCGTTCGTTTCGTGTCTTGAAGCGGTCCCATAACGGAAAAGAAGCCATTCCACAATGAGGATGGGGCCGCGTTCGCTTCAATTGTGGCCCTTGCGTGCTGCTGGCGCGAGACGGTCGTCTCGCCGTCGGGCCTTTTCAACAGGTTTATTTCTACCGAAAAACAATTCCGGCAGAGAGTGCGATAATAACAAGCAGTAAAACACGGCTAAATTTATGCCGATGCTGAAAAAAGTGCAAAAATATTCATGACGCGCAGCAGGATTTTTCCTGCGCATTTGTGGCGGATTGTTCAGGGACTTCTCGGGTTGATTGATCCGTGTATTCTTTTGCAGCGGACCGAGCCATCCTTCATTTGGGAACGGTCATGGCGTGGGCCATTGTCCTTGTCGATCGCTGGACGGTGAAGGGCGCGATTCTCCAAGCTTCGGCCTCAACGAAAGCATTGATATGACCGGCCGGAAGCGGGCGACAGAGTGCGTATCCCTGAAGCGAATCGCAATTCATGGCTTGCAGAATGCGGATGTGGTCTGCAGTTTCCACCCCCTCTGCCACGACCTTGATGCCGAGAGAATGACCGATATCGATGATGGCGCCCAGGAGCTTTCGCTGCTCGGTCGACTGTGGCGCGAGCCGCACCAGTTCCCGGTCCACTTTCAGCGTCGTTGGGCTGACCTTCAACAGGCTGATGATGGAGGCGTGGCCAGTGCCGAAGTCATCGATTTCGATATCGATGCCGAGTGCGCGCAGTTTTTGCATGTTGGAAATGGCGATATCGTTGCTGTCATCCAGAAAGATCGACTCCAGCAGCTCGAAGGACAGCGTTCCTGGCTCCATTTTGAGCCCGTCGAGGGTCTTGGTGAGCAGCGGATCGTGCAGGCGGCGGGCCGAGACGTTGACCGACACTTTCGGTATGGGCAGGCCATCGGCGCGCCAGCGTTTGAAATCGACGAGTGCCTTTTCCAGAATGATACCGTCGATGGCGGCGACCACGTCCAGGTCTTCGGCAATATCCAGAAACTTGTCGGGGGTGAGGATACCGTCGATGGGGTGGTTCCAGCGCGCCAGCGTCTCGACGCCGCAAATGTCCAGTGTGTGGGTATCGAACTGAAACTGGTAGTAGGGAACGAACTCGTCACGTTCCAGCGCCATCAGGATTTCGTCTGACACGCGCTTGGTGTTGATCAGCCAGTCCTGCGTATCGGACGAGAAGAATTCGTAGCGGTTGCGACCGCTTTTTTTCGCGTTATACAGCGCCATGTCGGCATTGAGCAACAGCTGCTTGTAATCGAAATTTGGGCCCATGCCGCAGGCGATGCCGATGCTGGCGCCGAACCGGCACTCCTGCCCATCGTAGAGAACCGGCTTTCGCAGCTCTTTCACCAGCCTGTCTGCCGTGGAAGCGATCTTGCGGGTGTAGCCGTTGAACGGTAACAGAAGCACGAATTCGTCGCCGCCGATGCGCGCGATGAATTCATTGGTCTTCAGGTTCCGGCGCAACATCTCCGCGACATGCTTGAGCATCACATCGCCAGCGCGATGACCCAGCGTGTCGTTGATCTGCTTGAAACGGTCGAGGCCGATATGCAGGATGGCAATGCCGGAGCCGGTCTTGTCGGCTGCCAGAGTTCGGCGTTCCAGTAGGTCGTCGAGATAGCGGCGATTGGGCAGGTCTGTCAGGTAATCATGCATCGCATTGTGCTCGATGCTGAGCTTGGCCGCTTCCAGCTCGCAGGCGCGTGCCTCTGCCAGATTACGGGCGCGTTCCAGTTCGTTGCGCAGTTGCACGTCCGACGTTACGTCCCAATTGACGCCGATCATCTTCCTGCGGCCATCGATATCGATGAAAGGCAAGGAGCGGGCGCGGATATATCGCAACGAATCGTCTTCCATGACGATGCGGTAGTCCTCCGAGAATGGCTGAAGCTCCTGGATCATGTTCCACACATTCTTATGGACGCGATCCAGATCATCCGGGTGAACGCGTGTTTCCCACAGACCACCGATCCTGACGGGCGTGTTGGGATCGACCTTGTACATTTCGTACATGCGACTATCCCAGATGGTTTCGCCTGCGTCGAAATCGACTTCGAAGACGCCGACCTGAGACGCCTCGAGCGCGACTTTCAGATGGCGCGAGATGCGCTCCATCTCGTTTTCGGTTGCCTTGCGCTCCGACACGTCTGTATCGGTGCCGACGATGCGCACGGCCTTGCCATATTCGTCACGCTCGATGCAGGCCCCGCGACATTCGATCCAAACCCAATGACCATTCTTGTGACGCTCGCGATACTGGAAGGCGGTATAGGCCGGATCGCCCGCGTTCTGCCTCTCGATGCAATGCAGCGTGTGTTCGCGATCATCGGGATGGATCAGGTCCACCCAGCGGTCGAAATCTGTTTCGATCGGATCCTCGAGCGTCATGCCGCGAATGGCGCGCCACGTCTCTGAACCGTACATCTCGCCAGTGACGAAGTTCTGATCCCAGACACCGGAGAGCGAACTGACCAGCGCGCTGTTCCAGCGGCTTTCCCGTTGCGCGATGTCCTGCTCTCGCAGTCTCTGGGCGGTGATATCAGTGAATTGGGCGAGAATGACGGTGCGTTCGCTGGCGCGTATGGATGACAGGGACAGGAGGGCGTAGCGCTGGACGGAAGGGTTGTCTGAAAGTTGCACCTCCAACGTTGCAGGTGACTGTGCTGCGAGCGCATCGAGTGCTGCTATAGAACGACCGTGGTCATCGGCATGGATGAAATCCAGGAGGTGTGTAGGTTTATCGCAGGGCGGAAGGGGAACGTTCGGTGGCAGGTAGGCGATGTCACCCCCGGGCCAGATTTGGATGGCGGGAACAGGCAGGGAGTCGAGAATATCTTTCAGCAACAGATCTTGATTCACGCGATCCTGCCATCGTTGAAACGATTAAATTGCACCCAGACGTGCGCTGCTTATTTCACAGGCTATTGTTGCAGACTTAAGCTGCCGTTAAAAGGGAGGTGTGGAAAATTCTCTTTCACAAGTCATAGTCGTGGTAAACACGATATAGTCAATGAAATCAGCTACCGAATCCTGAAGGTGGTTTCAGCTTGCTGAGAAATTGCGCAAACACCATCGTGCCTTCCGGCCAGGGACCGTGACCCGATTCGGCGTTGATGTGACCTGACATGCCAGCATCGATCAGCGTCGAGCCCCAGGCATTGGCAATATCGCCTGCATGTTCATAGCTGCCGAAGGGGTCGTTCTGGCTGGCGATGGTGATGGCGGGGAACGGCAGTGGATCGCGCGGGTAGGGACCAAACGTCATCAGGTGCTTAGGACGGATATCCGGGTTTGCAACATCGGGCGGAGCAACGAACATCGCGCCTGCAATCTTGTCCCTGATCTGCGGCAGGGCATGCATGACGGTCGGCACGCCCAGCGAATGGGCCACCAGCACCACGGGACGGGTGCAGGCGTTCACCTCTTCAATGAGCTTTGCGACCCAGTCTTCCTTGACGGGCTTTGTCCATTCCGCCTGTTCGACACGGCGGGCTGTGGACAGCTTTTCCTGCCAGCGGCTTTGCCAGTGTTCTGGGCCGGAATTGGTGTAACCGGGAACGATGAGGATATCTGCTTCAGATGCTTTCATGCCGCATATCTCGGTGTTGTGGTTGGAGTTATCAAGGAGAAAATCTCCTGTCCCGCACCAGCCGCCAAACCCCTCACCAAGAAAATCTACGACTTAGCTTTCGCTAAGATCGTGATTTTCTATCCTCTCCCACAAGGGGAGAGGTAAGGAGCAAGCGGCGAGGCATTCGCCTATCTCTCCCCTTGTGGGAGAGAAAGCAATTTCAATATCTTGAGCTTTGCTCAAGTGTTAGAAATTGCAAGTGAGGGGGTTTTCGCTTTGCGCTTAAGCCTTGCCGAACACACGATTGAAAATCGTGTCCACATGCTTGGTGTGATAGCCCAGATCGAACTTCTCGCGGATTTTTTCTTCTGGCAGGGCGGCGCGGACTTCTTCGTCGGCGAGTAGTTCTTCCAGGAAGTCCTTGCCTTCTTCCCAGACGCGCATGGCGTTGCGCTGGACGAGACGATAGCTGTCCTCACGCGAAACGCCGGCCTGCGTCAGGGCCAGAAGAACGCGCTGAGAGTGGACGAGGCCGCGGAACTTGTTCATGTTCTTGAGCATATTGTCCGGGTAGATCACCAGCTTTTCGACGACGCCTGCCAGACGGTTCAGCGCGAAATCGAGCGTGATCGTCGTGTCGGGGCCGATGGCGCGCTCCACGGAGGAGTGGCTGATATCACGCTCATGCCACAGAGCAACGTTCTCCATGGCAGGAACGACCGACATGCGCACCAGACGCGCAAGGCCGGTGAGGTTTTCGGTCAGAACCGGGTTTCGCTTGTGCGGCATGGCCGACGAGCCCTTCTGGCCCGGAGAGAAGAACTCTTCGGCTTCCAGAACCTCGGTGCGCTGCATGTGGCGGATTTCGATGGCGACGTTTTCGATGGACGAGGCGATGACGCCGAGCGTGGCGAAGAACATGGCATGACGGTCACGCGGGATGACCTGCGTGGAGACAGGCTCCGGCGCGAGACCCAGCGCCTTGCAGACGTGTTCTTCAACGGACGGATCGATATTGGCGAATGTGCCGACAGCGCCTGAAATGGCGCCTGTGGCGATTTCTGCGCGAGCATTGACGAGGCGGGCGCGGTTGCGGTCCATCTCGGCATAGAAGCGAGCAAAGGTCAGGCCCATCGTCGTCGGCTCGGCATGGATGCCGTGGCTGCGACCGATGCGAACCGTGTCCTTGTGTTCGAAGGCGCGGGTCTTGAGCGCGTTGAGAACGCGGTCCATATCGGCAATCAGCAGATCGGCGGCACGAACCAGTTGGATGTTCAGCGTGGTATCCAGCACGTCGGATGAGGTCATGCCTTGGTGGATGAAGCGGCTGTCGGGGCCGACGAATTCCGCCAGATGGGTAAGGAAGGCGATGACGTCATGCTTGGTAACGGCTTCGATCTCATCGATGCGCGCGACATCGAACTGCGCAGCGCCGCCTTTTTCCCAGATGGTCTTGGCCGCTTCCTTTGGGATGACGCCGATTTCGGCCAGCGCGTCGCAGGCATGCGCCTCGATTTCGAACCAGATGCGGAATTTTGTTTCCGGCGACCAGATTGCGACCATTTCCGGCCGGGAATAACGAGGGATCATGGCAATGACTTTCTCTCAGGAAGGAATATTTCTGCCCCTTTAGCAAAGTGTTCCGGCAATCTCAACGCATTCGAGGCGATGAGAGACAGTGGCGAAGGGCAGGGCCGCCACTGGATGGACCGCTTCTACGCGCGACCCTGTTCTGCGGAGGCACGCACGGCGCTGACCATCGTGCGATAGTCTTCGACACCGTCACCCTTGAAGATGGCAGAGCCTGCGACCAGCACGTTGGCACCAGCGGCAATTGCGCTTCCCGCCGTTGCGATGGTGATGCCGCCATCGACTTCGAGTTCGATTGGCCTGTCACCGATCAATGACTTGGCGGCGCGGATCTTGTCGAGCATGGCGGGAATGAATTTCTGGCCGCCGAAGCCAGGGTTGACGCTCATGATGAGGATGAGATCGACATCATCCAGCACGTTTTCCAGAACCGACAATGGCGTGGCCGGGTTCAGCGTGACGCCGACCTTTTTGCCCAGGGAGCGGATGGTTTGCAGCGAGCGGTGCAGATGCGCACCCGCTTCGGCATGAACGGTGATGCCATCGCAGCCCGCCTTGGCGAAGGCTTCAAGGTATGGATCGGCTGGGGCAATCATCAGGTGGCAATCGAAGAAGGCCTGGCTGTGCGGGCGAAGCGCCTTGATGACATCGGGACCGAAAGAGATGTTCGGCACGAAATGGCCGTCCATGATGTCGAGATGAATCCAGTCGGCACCGGCGGCTGTCACATCGGCCACTTCCTGTCCGAGTTTTGCAAAATTGGCGGCAAGAATGGAGGGGGCGATCCGCACGGGAAGAGACATTTGCAAAGGCTCCTAAAACGAAGATGTGAGACCGCTGGCGAAGTTCGACAAGTCGTTTCGTCATCGATCTCTTATAACGCGCATGTACCACCGTTGCGTGGGATCAACAATCACGGACCACGCAATTGTCTTCAGCGCTCGGCGCGCTCCACGGGTATAAAGGCGGTGCCATTCCATTGCTGGAGGCGGTAGGGGTTGGTTTGCAGCTCGTGACGGTCGTTGAAGATGACAGGGCCGATGGCCGTCTCAAATGTGGTGCCGACGAGAAGCGTGGGGGCAGGCTTGCCTTCGGACTGCGTCAGCTCGATCAGCTTTGCCGCGATCTGGGTCACCGCAAAGGCGGGCAGGGTGTAGCCCTCGGGCTCGACATTTGCGGCGCGCAGAGCCGTCACGGCATCGGCAGCCGATGGCAGCGCTGAGGCATCGGGCAAGGTAACGGCGAGCACGCCAGCGGGCATGGGCACCGGGCTGTTGGCTGCTCGCATCGTATCGCCTGAAAGGATGGTGAGCGGAGCCTTTTCGGCTGCTGCATCGCGGGCGATGATGGCGACATCGTTGCGTTCTGCGCCGATAAAGACGTGGGTGATGCCGGTGCGGCTCAAGCGCCGGACAAGGGCTACCTGCTGCTCCTGCGAGGGACGCATGGTATCGGTGAAGGTCGGCTTGAGGCCGGATTCCTCCAGCTTGGCGCGGACGCGATCCACCAGTTCGCGGCTGTAGATGGTACCGTCATCGATCAGTCCGAAGGAGTGACCCTTCCAGTCGCGCATGATTGCGGAGATCACGGCTTCCGATTCATCGTCCTCGGACGGTGCGAGACGGAACAACGGCCAGCCACGCTTGAGCGTATCTTCCATGAGACCGGAGGCGCGGCTCGACAGAGTTATGGCCGGAATGGCCGCGTTTTTCAAAGTGGGAAGAGCTTCTGGCAGCGTTTCGGTGCAAAGGAACCCGACGACCATGCTGACCTTGGCCGCGACCAAGCCATCGGCAATGGCGCCGCCGCTTCCTTCTTCGCAGCTCTCGTGAATTTCCATGACATCGAGGCCGGCTTTCGCCGCTGCAATCTTCACGCCCTGGCGAATTTGCAGGCCCAGCGTTTCATAGGCACCGCTCTGCGGCGCGACGACGCCGATGGTCGCGGCACTTGCGGTGCCTGCCAAGGCAAGGCTGGCAGCAACGGTGAGCAGGCGAAATAAATGCATGGTGCGGCGGTTTTCCTCTTCCTGTCCTGCGATGTTTATCGACACCGGACGGTTTGCAAAAGGGGAAATGCCCGTGAAAACGCCCATGGAGCAGAAATTTTCGCGCATTTTCAGCGATATAGGCTGATCGGAGCCGTTCACGCTCTGCTCTTGCGCAGATGGTAGAACGCATCCTGTGCGAAAAGGGAGAGTGGCTGTGGGAGGGCGTCCCTGTCGAACCAGCCCATATCCGACAATTTGTCGGGTTCGGTCAGGCTCGGTTCGCCCTTGATATCGTCGGCGATATAGATGATCGACAACCAATGTTGCCCATCGGCCGGGATGATCTGTTCGCTAATGCAGAGAAAACGCACACCGCCGATCGTGAGGCCCGTTTCTTCCTCGGCCTCGCGCTTAGCGGCAGTGGCGGCGGTTTCCATATGGTCGACCTTGCCGCCGACGATGTTCCAGTGGCCCGCCTCTGGCGGTTTGACCCGCTTGTAGAGCAGGACCTTACCATCACGCTCGATGACGAGGCCGGAGCCGACGCCCGGAAAATCAATGCCGGGCTTCATCATCACGCTTTCGCGTTGGCGACGATCAACATGAAGGCAGGAATGTCGTCACCGAAGCCAACCGGCGTCGGGCCATCGTCATGGTCGCGGTAGTGGCGACGACGATTGTCGTCGTTGGCAGGTGGCGTCGTATTGTGGTTGCGCTCGAAATTGCGAGGTGCTCTTTCTTGCTTGCGTTCTGCCTTCAACTTGTCGCCTCCATTTGCCGCGATATCTATGATGGCGGCTGGCTGAATGATCTTTTCTTCGATGACAGGCTGCGGCACTGCGGCCTGGACATCGACCTGGGGAGCAGCATCGCGACGGTTTCTGTCACGGCCACGACCACGCTGTTCTTTTTCCTTGCCCCGGCGCGGACGCTCGGAGGCAAAGCTTTCCATCGGCTCCGGCAGCGCGGTCAGGTCACCGTTCAGCCATTCGATCTTCTCGTTGATCAGCTTTTCGATGGCGTCCAGATATTTCGTGTCGCGACGGTTGACGAGGGTGAAGGCAGCGCCGGAGCGACCTGCGCGGCCCGTACGACCGATGCGGTGGACATAGTCTTCCGCATGGATCGGAACGTCGAAGTTGAAGACATGGCTGACGTCGGGAATATCGAGACCGCGTGCAGCAACGTCGGATGCGACGAGCAGGGTGATCTGGTTATCCTTGAAGCCCGCCAGCATCTTGGTGCGCGAGTTCTGGTCCATATCTCCATGCAGAGCGCCGACCGAGAAACCGTGACGTTCCAGCGAACGGAACAGATCGGCGACATCCTTCTTGCGGTTGCAGAAGATGATCGCATTTTTCAGGTCGGTCTGTGCATTGATGAGGTCGCGCAGAATGGCGCGCTTCTCGTAATCCTTGTCGTGCGTGGCGACGATGCGCTGCGTCACGGTCTTTGCTGTCGAAGACGGCTTGGCGACTTCGATGCGAACCGGGTTCTGCAGGAAGCGGTCTGCCAGCTTCTGAATTTCCGTCGGCATTGTGGCCGAGAAGAACAGCGTCTGACGGGTAAAGGGAATCATCTTCGCGATACGTTCGATATCGGGAATGAAGCCCATGTCGAGCATGCGGTCGGCTTCGTCGATCACGAGGATTTCGACGCCAGTCATCAACAGCTTGCCGCGTTCGCAATGGTCCAGCAGGCGGCCGGGGGTGCAGATCAGAACGTCTGCGCCGCGCTCCAGCTTGCGGTCCTGTTCATCGAAGGACACACCGCCGATGAGGAGAGCCACGTTGAGCTTGTGGTTCTTGCCGTATTTTTCGAAGTTCTCAGCCACCTGTGCGGCGAGTTCGCGGGTCGGCTCGAGAATAAGGGTTCGCGGCATTCTTGCGCGCGCACGGCCTTTTTCAAGAAGGGTCAGCATCGGCAGCACGAAGGATGCGGTCTTGCCCGTACCCGTTTGCGCGATGCCGCAGATGTCGCGTCGTTCCAGCGCTGGCGGAATCGCACCTTCTTGAATAGGTGTCGGTGTCGTGTAGCCGGCACTTTCGATAGCAGAAAGAACTTTTTGGCTTAGGCCAAGATCAGAGAATGTTGTCAAAGGAAAAACTGTTTCCGTGTTGGTTCGAAAAGAACACTTAGCTGTCATAACGGCGACGCCGCAGACTGTAGCGGCGAAATAGGCCGAATTGGCCAGAAAGTCAAGGAAACAGGGATTTATCCCAAAATAATACAGGTTGCCGCGCTTATTACGGCGAGACTGGCAATTGTATTTGAAACAATAACCACGTCGGCGTCACACCGACTGTTTTATTGAAGATAGGTTTTCAGCTGCGTTCCGGCAACCAGAAACCGAGTCGGATCGACCGGTTCGTCGTTCAGGCGCACCTCGTAATGCACATGCGGCCCGGTGGAGCGCCCGGTGCTGCCAGCCTTGCCGATAACTTCGCCCAGCGCGACCTTGTCGCCTTCCTTGACGAGAATTTGCGATAGATGACCGTAACGGGTGGTGATGCCCTTGCCATGATCGACTTCGACCATATTGCCGTAACCGCCTGAAAATCCGGCGCTTGTCACAGTGCCTGCACCTGTCGTGTGGACCTCTGAGCCAGTCTGGGCGACGAAATCGATACCGGCATGCAAGGCGAGGCGGCCGAGGAATGGGTCCATACGATTTCCGAATCGGCTGGAAACTTCGCTGCCGGGGGCGGGGTTTCCGAACGGGAGCGAAACGGCGGCACCGCGGACGGTCTCGAGACGGCTGAGTGCCGTGTCGAGGTTGCTGAGCTGTTCTTCGAAGGTCGCGGCACTTCCCGTCATCGGCTCAACGAAGGGACCGCCGATATTTTGGGAGGCTGAGTCGTCGATCTTGATGCCGGTTCTACGGATGATGTCGGCCATGGCGTCGGCCTTGGTTTCCGCGCCCGATGTCAGCGAGGCGATTCGGGTCAGTTGTTCGGTTTCGACCTTGCTGAGCGAAGCGATCATCATCGACAGGCTGCGGTCCGACAGTTTCTCGCTTTTGGAGGCGTAGCCGATGCTGCCCTTGAGGCCGGTCGAGGGGGAGGACAACATGCTATCGATGGCTTTCGAGCCGCCAGAGAGGCTGGCTCTTTTGTCGGGTGAATAGGCGTTGACCGGATGTGTCTCATCGACCGTGCCGGAGACGCCTGATTTCTCGGCGCGTTCCAGAAGCTCGCTCATGCGGCCATGGCGGGAGGTGAGGTCTTTTTGTTGCGCCAGCAGTTTCTCGACTTTACGCTCCACGGCCTGCTGATCGAGCATCTGTTTCGACGTGACGCGGTCCACCTGGGCGCGCAGGGCGGAGATGCGGTCTTCATATTCGGTCTGCATGCGGGACTGGCGGGCAATGGTGGCACCAACCAGATCGTCGCGCAAAATGAGATAGGCCGTCGCGCCGATATAGCCGACGCTGAGGAGGCCCGCGACGCACAGGGCCGTGGCGGCCAGCCATGGCCGAATGGTGAAGTGGCGCACCTTGTCGCCACTTGCGAGAATCAGGACGTGCTGCTGGCGTTTTTTGCCAAATGCCAGGTTTTTACCCGCTCCCGTCAAAATCCATCCTCCAGCCATGTCTCGTTCGGCTGGATGGTAATTTGTTAAGGTTAACGAAGTTTTGACTTTGGCGGGCCGGAGGCTCCTTAGAGCGCTTTGATGGTGTCGAGAACGGCCTGTGCGTGACCGGGAACCTTCACCTTGTTCCAGATTTGCACGATCTTGCCGTCTGGCGAAACGAGATATGTCGTGCGCTCCACGCCCATGTATTTTTTGCCGTACATGCTTTTTTCTTTCCAAACGCCATAGGCTTCCAGAACCTTGCGCTCTTCGTCCGATGCCAGCATGACGGACAGCGAATGCTTGGCGGCAAACTTGTCGTGGCTTTTGACCGAGTCGGGGGAGATGCCGATCACGACGGCATTGGCCGCTTCGAAATCGCCGCCCATGGCGCTGAAGTCGATGGCCTGTGCCGTGCAGCCCGACGTGTCGTCCTTGGGGTAGAAGTAAAGCACCACGGCTTTGCCCTTGAGGCTGGAGAGTGTGACGTCGCCGCTGCCGTTTCTCGGGAGGGTAAAATCCGGTGCATTATCGCCAATTGCTAAATCTGTCATGAGGTGACCTTTCTTTCGCCGGATTGTTGAGTAAATGGGCCATTATTCGATATATACCGAATAAGCGCTTCGTCCAGTCTTGTGGCGAGTCAGACGGTGTGATTGGTTGACCCGTCACTCCGAACAGGTCTTGATGGTGATTTCAGGGCCGTGGCAATTCCGGGAGCAGGCACGGCGAATGGCGGAAATTCGTGGCGAAAAGGTAAGCTTCAGCAAGCGGGACATCCAGCCGCTGCATGCGATGCCGTCTGCCCAGGTCGAAGACCCCATCATCGTTCATTGCCCGGCGCCGCGCTCCATGATGCGGGCTCTCGTCAAAGTGTTCGTGGCCCTTATCGTTCTCGCCTTCATCTCCATCGGCGGCATCATTCTGTCGATCGAGACCGGGTCCATCGACAATGCGCTTTCGACGCAGGCCAAGCAGGCGCTCGAACATGCGCTGGGCTCGCGGTACGAAGCCCGCATCGGCTCCACCTCGGTGCGTTTCGCATCCGGTTTCCAGCTGGCGCTTGTGGCGCAGGATGTCGATATCATCGAGCAGGATACCGGCCAGCATATGAGCCGTGCCCGTGCCATCGGCATGGCGCTCGATCCGCTGGCGCTTCTGACCGGCCGTGTGTCCGTTGAGAGCATCGAGGCGACCGGCATGGAGCTCGATACCGCCTTGTTGCCGAAGGGCCAGGGCATCGATCTGGCAAAATTGCGCGTGGATGCAGTGCCGAACTATCTGAACATCGCGTTCAAGGCTCTCGACACTTTCGCCCAGACATTCAAGAGCAGCGGCACGGATGAGATCGATCTCTCCGACATCGCCATCCGACTGCCGCCGAAACAGGATGGCGAGCCGCGCACCATTGTGTTGCAGGAGCTGTCGCTGGTACCGGATCGGGAAGGCGGCTATTCGCTTGATGGCAATGTGGCGTTCAACGGTGAGGTTGCTACTCTTGCGCTTGCGGCGAAAGGTGCCGACGGCGGCATCGACAATTTCAGCGCCCGGCTTGATGGGTTCGACATCGGACCGCTTCTGGAACAGCACGATCCCGAGGGGTTGATGCACCAGGGCCTGAACGTTAAAGCGGGTCTCAACATTCTTGGCAGCCGTGAGCACGGCGACGTGAAGCCATCGCTTTCCGTGTCCGCCGGTATCGGCGACGGCAAGCTCTATATCGGTGGCGATGCGCAGCCGGTGTCGGGCGGCCAGATCAATGCGCGCTATGACTTCGATAATAACGCTATTGCGGTCGACAACTCCACCTTTACCTTTGGTCAATCGGTTCTGCCGCTTCGTGCAGTGGTCAAAGATAATGCTGAAGGTTTCGATCTTTCACTAAAACTGGAAGGTGCGAAGGCGGTGGCCGAGGCGGGTGGTGAGCCACCCGTGACATTCGATCTGATGGCCGATGGCACCTTCAACAAGACGACACATCGCCTGGATATTCCGGCGCTTTATGTGAAAAGCGCGCTTGGCGATATGGCCGGCTCGCTCAAGGTGCAATTCGGTGTGGGCTCGCCGGAAATCAGCTTCGGCGGCCAGATCGCGCAGATGGAAGCGACAGCCGTCAAGCAGCTCTGGCCGTTCTGGATGGCACGCAAGGCGCGGCCCTGGGTAATCTCCAACCTGTACGGTGGGACGATCAAAAACGGATCGATTTCGGTCTTCATACCGCAGGGCAAGATGTGCGGACCCGGTTGTCCGATGGAGCTTTCCGGCGACGAATTGCAGATCAAGTTCGATGTCGAAAACACTCGTCTCAACGTGGCAGGCGATATCCCGCCGCTGCGCGATGCCTATGCCCACTTCGAGCTGAAGGGTGAAAAGATCGACGTCAACATTCTCAAGGCAACTTCGTTCTTCCCGTCGAACCGGACTTTGACGCTCGAAAACAGCACCTTCAAGATACAGTCGGTCTATGAGAAGCCGTTGATGGCCGATCTCGATCTCAACCTGTCCGGCGCCGCAGATGCGGTTGCCGAGATGGCGACGTTCCGGCCTCTCAATGCCTTGAAGGATTCGGAATTCAAGCCGGGTGACTTCGCTGGTCAGGTCAAGGCGAATGCCAAGCTGACAATCGGGTTGTTGAACAGTCAGAACCCGCCACCGCCGGTGTGGTCGGCGCAGCTCGATCTTGATAACGTGGCACTGACCCGGCCGTTTGCCGGTCGCGCTGTGACTGGCGTCACCGGTCCACTGACGATCGATCAGCAGGCGCTGCGCCTGAAGGGCAAGGGGCGGATCGACGACGTGGCGATGGATATCGATCTGGTCCAGCCGGTTGGGAAAGCCAGCACGGTCGCACGTCAGCTGACGCTCAAGTCAACGCTGGAATCGACGCAGATCGCCAAGCTTGCGCCGGAACTCAGCAAGGTCATAACCGGAACGACGTTGCTCGAAATCAACGGCAGCGATCCGAAACACCAGAGCGTGAAACTCGATCTCTCCAATGCGTCGCTCGTTCTGCCTGGAATAGGCTGGACGAAGGGGCAGGGTATTGCTGCGGCAGCATCATTTACTGTCGAAGCGGTGGATGGCCGCACCAATGTCAGCAATTTCTCGTTCAAGGGTGACGGCTTCGGTGCCAACGGCGACATGTCTTTCGACAAAAACGGCCTGATCTCAGCGAATTTTTCGCGGCTTCAACTGTCGCCGCAAGATAGTGTCGCTGTCACGGTTTCATCGTCGCGCAAAAACTATACCGTCAATGCCAGTGGCAGTTCCATCGATCTGAGACCCCTCATCGCAAGGCTGCGCAACCCCGCGCCCAATGGCAGCGGTGGTGGTTCCGGCGCCGGTTCTGGTGATGGTGATTTCGGCTCGTTTTCGATCAAGGCACAGATCGACAAGGTCTATGGCTTCAACAACGAGGTGATGAGCAACGTCAACGCCGATATCAATCTGCGCAACGGCAAACTGCGCACCGTCGACCTCAAGAGTGTCACCAGTCGCGGACAGGCACTGGTGGCCCAGACGATCAATCGCGGCGATGGCGGGACGATCAACCTGACCACCAGCGATGCCGGATCGTTCGTGCGGTTTGCCAACCTCTATTCGCGACTGCGCGGCGGTTTGCTGAATCTGGCCCTGACGACGGCCAATGGCAACGACTGGAGCGGGTCGCTCGATATGCGAAATTTTGCCGTCGTCAACGAGGCCAAGCTCCAGGACATCGTCGCCACGCCGACCGGGCAGGATGGCCGCAGCCTCAACACCGCCGTGCGTCGCAACATCGATGTCAGCTCGGAGAAATTCCAACGTGGATTTGCGCGTCTCGTTTACGTCAACGGCACGCTTGCGCTGGAGAATGGGGTTGTTCGTGGCGAACAGATCGGCGCCACCTTCCAGGGTATCGTCAAGGATCAGAGCGGCAATATGGACATGACCGGCACCTTCATGCCAGCCTATGGTCTCAACCGCCTGTTCGGCGAATTGCCCTTTATCGGCATCTTCCTCGGAAACGGCCAGGATCGCGGTCTGCTCGGCATCACCTTCAAGCTGACCGGCCAGACGGATACGCCGCGTCTTGTCGTCAACCCGCTATCGCTGATCGCGCCCGGTGTGTTCCGCCAAATCTTCGAGTTTTAAACCAACCTCACTGGTCGCGCAGTCTCAACTCGTCCGTCTGCATTTGAAGCGAGCCAAGGGTGGACAGGAACGTCATGCCGAGGAGGCTTTGGTCGAGCTGGCCGCTTTGCGCCACGAGGCCTTCGACGTTGCGCCTGACGATCGGGCCGATCGCGAGTTCGCGCAAGCGGACGGGGGCTGCGGATGTGCGGCCATTGGCCGTCATGACCGAGACGGAATAATCCAGATTTTCGACATTGATACCGACCGCTTCGGCGTCTTCGCTCGAGAGAACGACGGAACTGGCACCAGTGTCGACAAGCATGTGGATACCGGCACCGTTGACCTGCGCGTCGGTTTCGAAATGGCCGTTCATGGATTTGTTGATGATGACTTCCTGCTCGCCACCCTGCGTGGTGACGACCACCGCGCGACCCGGGATGAGCCCGGCCAGCAGCCTGTCTCCCACGCGCTGGAAATCGTAGCGGTAGAGATAGACGGTGACGAGGCTGAGAATGATGACGAGCCAGATGGCCATTTGCCGTAGCGCGGTGCCGAAGCCACCGCGATTGCCCGCCAATATGCCGACCGACAGAAGGGCTGCAATGGGCGCAAGATACAAGGCGTGCGCAAAGTCATCATTCGCGATGCCGAATGTGCGGCCGCTATCGTGGTTGAAGATGAGCAGTGCCAGACCCACGCCCAGTATAAGAAAAACGAAGGTCAGCCTGTTCATACGGTGTCGGTCTCCCCGGTGTTCTTTGCGTGCCGCTGAGAGGTGCGCTGCGCAAGTTCGGCCATGATGGCGCTGCGTGCCGCATCCCCATAGCCGGACCAGCCCATTATTTCCTCGATGGTACGATAACAGCCCACACACAGGCCATCATCGGGATCGAGCGTACAGATATTGATGCAAGGCGTTTCCATCGGTTTATATCTTCACATCAGGCGATCAGGGCAAGTCCGGCGAGCATCACGATCTCCGTGATCTGCTGGGTGGCTCCAATGGTATCGCCGGTGTGTCCCTTGATTTTGCGGTCGCAATAGCGGTTGAACAGATAGGTCGCTACGAGTGGAGCGGCGAGGACGACAGCAAAGGGGAAGGGTGCAAAGTAGTTCATGGCGATCAAACCCGCCAGACCGACGCCGTAGCCAAGTGCGCGCGATCTCTCCGTCTCACCCGGCTGGCCCGCCGAGGCGGCGACGCCAGTTGGTTTTGCCGGTGCGAGCTTCTGCCAATGCCAGACCAGAGCGCCACGGCTGAGACATGCGACGGCGATGAGGCTGACGGCAACGCCCAGTGACGATAGCTCTCTCATCAATGCAGCGATGGCCGCCATGCGCAAGGCAAAGGAGAGGATAAGCGCAATGGCGCCATAGGTGCCGATGCGGCTGTCTTTCATGATTTCCAGTGCGCGTTCTCGTGAACTGCCGCCGCCGAAGCCGTCTGCGGTGTCGGCAAGCCCGTCCTCGTGCAGGGCCCCTGATATAAAGGTCGCGATGGTGAGCACGATGGCGGCCGACAGGAGCGGGTCAGCGTTGTGGGAGACGAGGATTGCAGCAACACAGGCGGAGGGGATGGCGATGAGAATGCCAGCCAGCGGGAAGGCACGCGAGGACTGGGCAATCGAGCGGTGGTCATCTTCGAAGAAAATATCATGCACGGGAATGCGGCTGAGAAAGCTCAGCGAGCGCATGATATCCGTCAGATAATCGCCTGTCCGCACCCGTCCCTCCAGTGCCTGAGGAGGCGCTGATCGTATTTGAGGTTGTTCCTCTGCGCATCCCCGATTATGAGAAGCGCAACAAAGACCGATTTGCCGGAAAACACAAGCGTCCGGCACGACCAGAAAGACCGATATCATGAGCATGAGCGGATTGCCTTTTGATGATTTTCGAACGCTGCTGCGCGATCTGCCAGGGCCTGACACCTTCGCGCTGGTCGCCGCCAAGGAGCGCAACGCACAATTGACGAAGCCAGCCGGTTCGCTTGGACGTCTGGAAGAAATCGCTATGTGGCTGGCCGCATGGTCCGGCCGCGCGCCTGCGGTGAACCGTCCGCTGGTTGCGATCTTTGCCGGAAATCACGGCGTGACCCGCCATGGCGTGACGCCTTACCCGTCATCGGTCACACAGCAGATGGTCGAAAACTTTGCCGCTGGCGGCGCCGCCATCAACCAGATTTGCGTCACCCACGATTTGGGTCTGAAGATTTTCGATCTGGCGCTGGATTATCCAACCGGCGATATCACCTGCGAACCGGCGCTGTCCGAGCGAGACTGTGCCGCGACTATGGCGTTCGGCATGGAAGCGATTGCCGGCGGCACCGATCTGCTGTGCATCGGCGAAATGGGCATTGGCAACACGACGATTGCGGCTGCGATCAATCTGGCGCTCTACGGCGGGACTGCGGAAGAGTGGACGGGACCGGGCACGGGGTCTGAAGGCGATGTCATGGCGCGCAAGATCGCGGCCGTCAAAGCGGCGGTGGAGTTCCATAAGGATCATCTGTCCGATCCGCTGGAAATCATGCGCCGTCTGGGTGGTCGCGAAATCGCGGCGATGGCCGGTGCCATTCTGGCTGCGCGGGTGGAGAAAATTCCAGTTCTGATCGATGGCTATGTGGCAACGGCTGCGGCAGCGCTGTTGAAGGCTGCCAATCCGGCAGCACTCGACCATTGCCTGATCGGCCATGTGTCCGGTGAGCCGGGGCATCTGTCGGCCGTCGAGAAGCTTGGCAAGACGCCGCTTCTGGCGCTCGGCATGCGGTTGGGCGAAGGGACCGGTGCAGCCCTTGCCGCCGGTATCGTCAAATCCGCAGCTGCTTGCCATTCCGGCATGGCGACCTTTGCAGCCGCGGGTGTCAGTACCCGCACCGACCACTGAGACGACGATGGACAAACTCAACGGCACGCCGTCACAAAAGCCGGTCTTCGAAAAGGAGACCGGCTTCAGGCACCTGTTCGCTGCGGCCCGGTATTCGGCTCAGGGGCTGGCACGGCTGTGGAAGGAAGCGGCTTTCCGCCACGAGGTGTTGGCCTTTGGCGCGGGGCTGGTGCTGCTGGGCGTGATCGGTGCGCCGTTTGCACATTACATGATTTTTTCCGGACTGACGCTGGTGCTGTTTGCGGTGGAAGCGCTTAACACGGCCATCGAGGAAATCGTGGACCGGGTGTCGCCGGAATTTTCGTCCGCTGCCCGCCACGCCAAGGATCTCGGATCCTTTGCAGTGTTCTGCATGCTGCTCGCCAATGGTGGCTTTGTGCTCTATTCAGTCATCAGCACGTTTTTCATGTCCATCGTTCTGTTTTAGGCGAACGAGCGGCGGCGCGGCTGGACGACCGGGACGTCCTCAACGGCTGGAATGCTCTGCAGCACCCGCTTGGCCGGCAGGATGGCAATGACCTCAGTGCCTTCGCGCAATCTGGATTTCAACACGAACTGACCGTCATGTTTGGACAGGATAGCTTGAACAATGGGAAGACCGAGGCCTGTTCCCTGTTCGGCGCTCTTGATGGCGATGGAGCCCTGTCCGAAAGCCGATAGAACGACCGGGATTTCGTCTTCGGGAATGCCGGGGCCGTTGTCCTTGATGGAGACGTATTGCCCGCCGCTGGCCGTCCATCCCGCCTTGATAGAGATTTCACCGCCCTGCGGCGTGAACTTCACGGCGTTGGACAACAGGTTCAAAATCACCTGGCGCATGGCTTTTTCATCTGCCCAGACATGGGGCAGGGTGTTTTCGAACTGCTGGGAAATGCGGATGTTCTTGGCACGCGCGCGCAGCTGGATCATGCCCACGCAATCCTCAGCGATTTCCAGAATGCCGATGGCTTCTTCCTGCAAGTCGTAACGACCGGCCTCGATGCGCGAGAGGTCGAGGATTTCGTTGATGAGATCGAGAAGATGTTGGCCTGAGCGGTGAATGTCGCCGGAATATTCCTTGTAGAGCGGATTGTTGAGGGGACCCAGCACCTCCGATGCCATGACTTCGGAAAATCCAAGGATGGCATTGAGCGGCGTGCGCAGCTCGTGCGACATGGAGGCAAGAAAGCGCGACTTCGCCATATTGGCTTCCTCAGCGCGCCGACGGGCCTCATCCGACATGGATTTGGCCACTTCCAGCTCGGCAATCAGATCGTCCTTTTCCGACTGGAAGGACAGCAGTTTCAGGTTGGAGAGGTATAGCCGCTTGGTAACATGATGGCAAAACAGCATGGCCATGGAAAACATCAGCGCAAGACCGATTTCCATCGGGTTGCGCGAAAGGGCTGCGGTTACACAGAGCGCGACAAGCACCGGGAGAAACGTCATCAGCATCGCACGTCGCAGCAGGGAGCTCGACATCGAGGTGATCGACAGGGCAATCAACAGGGTCGATCCCTTGTAGAACATGATCAGCGACGGGTCGCCCGGCTCTATTTTCTGGAGCGCAAAAAGCACCCATGTAAGACCGATGACGATCTGCGTGGTGAGAAAGATGTTGTTCCAGGTGTTGAGATTTGCAGCGTTGAGCTCTTGTCGAGAGGCTTTTCGGGCAAAGAATAGGGCCAGCGCGTGGGCTGACAGCGCCAGCACAGCCCAGCCGACGATTTGCGGATCGCGGCTGATATAGATGCCTATGCCTGTTGCTAGCACGATGAAAAGCGGCATGATCGTTGCGCTTTGCAGCGTTTCGAGCACGTGCATTTGCAGCATATCGCGCTCGAACACGCTGGTGGTGACAGGGCCGTATTGCAAGCGCTCACGCGTCAACTTGACCGTGTCGAACACAGCCTTGTTGCGCCGTGTCCGGGACCGGTCGACGATATTCTTGTCGGCAGTGGTGCTAGCGCTCTTACTCATTTACACAACGCGGATAATGCATGGACTTGCAGGCTAGTCGGAAAATCTTAAGAAGATGCTGCTGCTAAAGGATTTGTTTGCCATTTTTAAAAAGGGTTTGTTCTTACATGAGACGAAAGTCAGGCCGGGGTTTCCGGCCCATCAGGGACGGATTCATCTTTATTTTGATGATGGTGCTGGGCGTCTTGATCGCCGCACGGCTGGATGGCGTGAATCAGGAGCGGTTTGCCGGTGGGTTTTATGCGGTTGATGGCGATACGATTGGGCTCGACAACAAGCGGTTCCGTTTGATTGGTATCGATGCGCCGGAGAAGAGCCAGAGCTGTCAGAGCGATAAGGGCGAATGGGCGTGCGGTGAGGAGGCCAAGGGCTATTTGGCTGATATTGTCAAAAGCGGTGCTGTCGAGTGTTTTGGAAACGAGCGTGACAAATACAAGCGCCTGCTGGTGCGCTGCGCGGTAAACGGACAAGATGTGGCGGGGCAGATGGTGTCAGCGGGATATGCGGTGACGACGGAATATTTTCTGTTTTCCGATGAGCAGGCCCAGGCGCAAGCGCGTCGGGCGGGCATCTGGTCCGGCACCTTCGAACAACCCAGAGATTGGCGGCGGGAACACAAAGCCGCCGATATGGATGTGCCGCTTGCTGGCGTGCTCAGCCTGGTTCGTCATGTCCTGGGATGGTAGGGTTACGTGATGTTGGCTAAGGCGGAACAAGAGCGTGCGCTCGAGGCGTTGCGTCACGACATTGCGCGGTGTCGCATCTGTCGCGATGCGCCAATGAGAGGCGTCGAAGACCGCTTGCCGCACGAGCCGCGGCCTGTCGCTGTCATATCCGACAAGGCCAGAATTCTGATTGCTGGACAGGCACCGGGATTGCGCGTCCATGAGAGCGGGCTGCCGTTTGACGATGCCTCGGGAAATCGCCTGCGGGATTGGCTGACTGTCAGCCGCGAGACGTTTTACGATCGTGATGTGTTTGCCATCGTGCCGATGGGGTTCTGTTTTCCGGGCTATGATGCCAAGGGCAGTGATTTGCCACCACGGCGGGAATGCGCGCCGCGGTGGCGCGACGCAGTGATGGCGTCCATGCCGCAGATCGAACTGGTGTTGGCCATCGGCCAATATGCGCAGGCCTGGCATCTGGGCCTGCGCCGGATGAAGACGATGACGGAAACCGTGCAGAACTGGCGCAGCTATCTGCATTCCAATCAGGGCTTGCCCGTTCTTCCTCTGCCGCATCCGAGCTGGCGCAATAGTGCGTGGTTGCGTAAAAATCCCTGGTTCGAAGCAGAGCTTTTGCCGGTGCTGCGACAGAATGTGGAAAGACTATCAATCTGAAACAAATTTCTTTTTTTCTGATTTTTTTAGTGTAAACAGAGGATAATAATTCTGGAGGAGAGTAGATTGGACCGCCTCGACCGAAAAATACTGCGTATTCTGCAAGAAGACTCCACACTGGCAGTTGCCGATCTGGCCAAGAAAGTCGGACTTTCCACCACGCCATGCTGGCGCCGTATCCAGAAAATGGAAGAAGATGGCGTGATCCGCCGTCGCGTCGCCATTCTGGACGCCGCCAAGGTCAACACCAAGGTCACGGTCTTCGTTTCGATCCGCACCGCGTCCCATTCCATCGAATGGTTGAAGCGCTTTTCCGAGGTCGTTTCCGAATTTCCCGAAGTGGTAGAGTTCTACCGAATGAGCGGTGACGTGGACTACCTGCTACGCGTCGTCGTTCCAGATATTGCCGCGTATGATGCGTTCTACAAGCGCATGATCGCCAAGATCGAAATTCGCGACGTTTCGTCTGTGTTTGCGATGGAGCAGATCAAATACACGACCGAACTGCCGCTGGATTATATGCTGTTGGATAACGCAAAGTCCGGCGAAGAGTGACGGTGAGAGGCGCGCCAGTTGGTGCGCCCACTGTTTCTCTCCTCATTCCTGTGACGAGCACAGGAATGAGGAGAACCGAAGTTTACCCTATCACCCCTTGAACTTCGCAATCACCAGATGGCCCGGCGTCGGGTGGCCGTCCTGCATGCGCACGTTGATGTCGGTCACTTCGATGATGTCGAAGCCGGTCGAAGCGAGGCGTTCGCGGATATAGGTTTCCGAGTGGGCGAAACGCTGGTGCGGGCCGACCATGTACGGGCGACCGGCGAGCGTGTCGTCGGGCAGGGTTTCCGATGAGAAGATGAACAGGCCGCCTTCCACCATGTTTTCCGAAGCGCCGAAGAAGATCGGCTCCAACGCGCCGAGATAGGGCAGCACGTCGGTGGCGGTGATCAGATCGAAGGGCTCATCGTCATTGTCCTCAAGGAAGTCTTCGACTTCCGCGACATAGAGCGTTTCGTAAAGGTCTTTCTCGTGGGCGATTTCGACCATGTTTTCGGAGAGATCAATGCCGGTGATGTCATCTGCCATGTCGCGCAGGGCTTCACCCGTCAGACCCGTGCCGCAGCCGAGATCGAGCACGCGCTTGAACGGGCCGAGTTGCAGCGTTTGCAGGCGCTGGCGCACGACCATCGGCACGGCGTAGCCCAACTGTTCCACGAGGATGTCCTCAAAGGCTTCGGCCTGCTGGTCGAACAGGGTCTCGACATAGGCATCCGGCGCCTTGGGCGGCGTTTCACCGCGCCCCATGGAGGCGACGCGCACGGCTGCACCGCCATGGTCTTCCGGATCGATGGCCAGAACCTCTTCGTAGGCCTTGACCGCGGCGTCGATGTCGCCAGCCTTTTCCAAGGCAAGAGCGCGATGATAGGCTTCGGCCAGGGCTTCTTCGTCGATCTTCTGGTTCTTCGTCATGGCAGGCATCCGGGTTTTAGCTGAAATCCGAAGCCTGCTTAGTCGCCAAAGCCGTCAGGTGCAATCCTTGTTTGATCAGTGAAGGATGAACTCACCCTTCAACGAGCGCCATTCCTGCGCGGAAATCAGCTGGCGGTGGACGTAGCGAACGGAGTGCAGCGGACCATCGAGCTTTTCCTTCCAGAATTTCAGAAAGCCCTGCATTTCAGGAAAATCCGGCGCAAGATCGTAGTTCTGCCAAAGGTAGGTCTGCAACAATGTGGGATGATCCGGCATGCGGTAGAGAATTTCGGCGGTGGTGACGCCGTAGCCCTTCAACATCATTTCCATGTCTTTGTTCATTGCATCTGCTCCCGTCGTTGGTGGTCGCCGATACCTGCGAGGTATCGAAGACCATGGGAACATGACAGGGTTAACCGAAGCTTGCGAAAAGCTGGGTTTGTCACAAAATTGTAACGTTTTTCAATCTGTTAGCATTCGATTTATGCGAGTGCTGCCAGCGCTATCTCGTCAGGTGCCGGGTGAGGCGTGCTTCCAGCCATGCCCAAGTATGGCGCAGGATTTCGACCATGGAGAGGTAGAAGATCGCCGCCCAGAGATAGGTCTGGTAATCGAATGTGCGGGAAAATGCGTAGCGTGTCTGTCCCATGAGATCGTAAACAGTGACGATCGAGACGACGGCCGAGCCCTTGATCATCAGGATGATCTCATTGCCATAGGGGCGCAGCGCCACGATGAGGGCTTGCGGCAGGACGATTTTCCAAAAGGTGACCGCTTTCGAAATACCGAGAGAGGCTGCGCCTTCCAACTGGCCCTTTGGCACGCTCTGGATCGCGCCGCGCAGGATTTCCGCCTGATAGGCTGCGGTGTTGAGCGTCAGTGACAGCAAGCCGCAATACCAGGCCTCGCGGAAAAACCACCAGAGGCCGACGGTTTCCATCTGTGGACGGAAACTTCCCAGGCCGTAATAGATGAGGAAGAGCTGGGCCAGAAGCGGGGTGCTGCGGAAAACGTAGACATAGATGTAGGCGAGGCTGCCGATGATCCGGTTTCTGGACATCCGCGCGAAGGCGATCGGCAGCGACAGCAGGGCACCGAGAATGATGGAGATGCCGACGAGCGTGATGGTCGTGAGCAAACCATCGAGATATCGCGGACCATAGCGCGTGAACTTGTCCACGTCCCAGTCATCGATCAGGCTGTAGACGAGCCCAAGTGCCAGAAGCAGCCAAAGGCCGGTGACGGTTACGCCAACGATTTTAGACAGGGATAGCGGCTTGGCTACGGCCGCCGGGGCCGGGCGCGCGGGAATGAGGTGTTCGCTGTGGCTCATCGGCGCGCCTCCGAACGGCGCGACCAGCGGTCGATGAAGCCGAGGCCGAAGGACGAGATCAGGGCAAGGATGAGGTAGAGCAGGCAGGCAATGCCGTAGAAGAAGAAGGCTTCCTTGCTAACACGTGCCGCAATGCCCGTTTGGCGCAGAATATCCGACAGGCCGATGATCGAGACATAGGACGTGTCCTTGAGCAGGATCATCCACAGATTCGTCATGCCGGGCAGGGCGATGCGCACGAGTTGGGGAATGATGATGAGGACCATGGTGCGGCTGCGCGACAGGCCGAGCGCATCGCCAGCCTCATATTGTCCCTTGGGAATGGCGCGGAAGGCCGAGAGCAGCACTTCCGACGCATAGGACGAAAAGACCACCGACAGTGCAATCATGCCAGCAACGAAGGCGTTGATCTCGATTGGGCCGGTAAAGCCGATATAGCCACCGATGGACTGCAACAGCATCTGGATGCCATAATAGACGATGAACAGCGTCAGCAGTTCTGGCAGGCCGCGGAAGATGGTGGTGTAGATGCCAGCGGCAAGCCGCAGCGATTTTTCGCTGGATTGCGCCGCAAGGGCAATAAGGAAACCAAGGGTCAGGCCGACAGGCAGGGTTGCGAGCGCAACTGAGATGGTGATCTTGACGCCAAAGCCGATTTCATCGCCCCAGCCCGCATCACCACAGGCAACGAGTGTGCCGTTGCCGAAAAGGGAGAAGATGCCGGCTGGCCCGCAAAAGGGATCGAAGAGATACGTCAGATAGGTCCAGAACGAACCTATGGCGGAAAATACTCCGCTCATGCCAATTTCCCCTGCGGTCTTTGCCGCTTGCTTCGTCGTGTTTTATGGTTTTGTTCTCAAACAAAAATGGCGGAAGGGCAAGCCTTCCGCCACGATATTTCAACAGAACAATCGCTTACTTGCCGTAGGCGTCGAAGTCGAAATACTTGTCGTTGATCTTTTTGTATTCGCCGTTGGCGCGGATAGCGGCGATTGCGGCGGAGAATTTGTCAGCCAGCGCGGTGTCGCCCTTGCGAACCGCAATGCCTGCGCCCATACCGTTGATGGCCTCATCAACCGGCATTGGTGTCAGGATTTTGCAGCAGGCGCCTGCGTCGGATTTCACCCATTCGGAGAGAACGACGATATCGTCAATGACGCCATCGATGCGGCCGTTGGTGATGTCGAGCTTGTATTCGTCAGCCGTCGGATAGAGCTTCAGTTCCGAATCCGCCAGATGCTTTTCGGCGTAGTTCGCGTGGGTGGTGGAACCCTGCGCGCCGATGGTCTTGCCCTTCAAATCCTCGACCGACTTGACAGGGCTGTCCTTTGGTACGGCAATGGCTGGAGGCGTGTTGTAATACTTCTTGGAGAAGTCGACCTTTTCGAGACGCTCAGGCGTGATCGACATGGACGCCACGATGGCGTCGAACTTCTTCGACTGCAGGGCGGGGATGATGCCGTCCCAATCGTTTGTGACGAAGGTGCATTCGGTCTTCATTTCAACGCAGAGCGCCTTGGCGATATCGATATCGAAGCCGGTCAGCGTGCCGTCTGCTTCAAGAACGTTGAAGGGTGGGTAGGCGCCTTCCGTGCCGATGACGAGTTTGTCCTGCGCCATGGCGGCTCCGGAGAACAGCGAAACAGCAGCAATGGATGCTGCTGCAAGCAGACGGGTGGAAATACGCATTGAGATCCTCTCTTTCGGCGTGTCAGCCGCACGGTTTGTTTGTTTTTTCCGTGCGGGAAATGTGTCGCGAGACCACCTTGCCCCAGTGGCTGGAGGCCGCGCTTGCCGGATAGTCTTACCCTTGCCTAAAAAATGCAACCCTAATCGTTTCGCACTGCACAGAACGCCACAAACAGTTCACGAAAAGGCCTTTATCTGTTCATTTCCGGTACAGAACAGCTGGGCCATGATCGGAACAAGGCTGCCATTCGCGCGTTGTTCAGCGCCCGCATGTGCAGACGCGTTTTTCAAAAGGCCGTGAGACAAGCGGTATGAGACTATTTTTAGGTGAGGAACTATGATGCTCAAGAAAAACAAGCTGCTGACCGGGGTGGTTTTCCCCCTGATGTCAATTGCGATGGTCGCCGAGCCCGCGCTGGCAGCGTCCGGTGGTGCCGCGCAATTCATCTCTCCCCCAGCGGTGACAAGCACCGGCAGCGCGCCCGTGCTTCTGGCGCAGGCAGAGCCTTCTGCCGAGGAGCTTTTGAAAAAGCGCGCGCAGGAACAGCAGAAGGAAGAGCCAAAGGCTGAAGCGCCTCAACAGCGCCAGCAGGAAGAAGCGCCGCGCCCTCGTCGTGAGGCAGCACCGGAAGCCGCGCCTGAACAGCAGCAGCGCCCGCGCCGTGAAGCGGCACCGGAGGCAGCACCTGAACAACAGCAGCGTCCTCGCCGCGAGGCCGCACCTGAAGCCGCGCCAGACGCTGAGCAGCCACGCCAACGCCGTGAAGCACAGCCGGATGCAGCACCTGCACAGGCACAGCCAGAACAGCAGCAGGAAAAGCCACGTCGCCCACGCGACCAGCAGCCCGCCGCAGAGGGTGAAACACGCCCAGAACGTCCGCGCCGTGATGCACAGCCGGATGCAGCGCCTGCACAGGCTCAGCCGGAACAGCAACAGGAACGTCCACGCCGCGTACAGGGTGAGCAGCAGCCAGCCGCAGACGGCGAGCAGAAGCCGCGTCCTGAAGGTCAGCGTCCTCGTCCAGGCCAGGAGCCAGCAGCGGCCGCCGGTGAAGCCAACCCTGAAAAGCCAGCGGTTCCGGGCAAAAAGCCAGCCGCGCCTGAGCCAGATGCCAAGGCCGCACCGGTTCCAACAGAACCTACGACCCCGGGCCGGTCTCCGAAGCCTGCCGAGCAGCCCAACCCGGCTCCGGGCCAGCAACCATCCGAGCAGCCACGTCCGCCGCGCGCCCAGAACGGCGAACAGCCGCCAATGCCCGATGCAGCACCGAAACTTGAAAACGGCGCTGCCACCGGACAGGCGCCTGCTGGTGAACCCGTGCCTCAGCAGATCGTGACGCCGCAGCAGGAAGCCCCGCCATCAACGAAGCAGGAACTGGACAGGGCCCGTGCCGTGGCCAAGGACCCGTCCAAGTCTGCCGATACGGTGCTTCTGCCGATCGACAAGGGAGCCGCCGTGCTCGACAGTGACAAGGAAGCCGAACGTTCTGGCAACGAGCAGTCCAGAGGCGAGCGTCGCCAGCAGCGTGAAGCCGTTCAGGACTACAAGGTGCCGACATCGGACGCCGAAGCGCAGGCTGTTGCGCGCGGAAACGCCCCCGCACCACAAATCAACATCCAGGCCATCACCAATATTCAAGGCGAGCGTATCAACGAGCGTCCTGAATATGATCGTCCGGATGGCGTGCGTGAGTGGCAGCCGCGTGACATGCCGCGCGGCGGACCACGGGACCGCGATATGGGCGACCGCGTCTTCATGCAGTTCGGCGACCGCGTCGTCGTGCGTGGCAATGATGACGACCGCTTCATCCGCGATGGTGCCAAGCCATACTATGAGCGTCTGCCGGATGATCGCTACCGCGAAACGGTCGAGCGTCCAGACGGTACGCAGGTTGTGACGGTGCGCAACCGCTATGGCGACGTGATCCAGCGTTCGCGTATCGACAGCCGTGGCCGTGAATATGTGCTGTTCTATGCGCCGGAACTCGTCGATCAGCCAGACCGCGAATATGTCTATCGCGACCCGGGCCTCGATCTTCCGCCGATGCGCCTGCGCATTCCGGTTGATGACTACATCATCGACACATCCAGCGAGCCGGACCGCGACTACTATCGCTTCCTGGAACAGCCACCTGTAGAGCCCGTCGAGCGTGTCTACACCATGGATGAAGTGCGCTACTCCGCGCGTATTCGTGACAAGGTCCGCCGTATCGACCTCGACACGATCACGTTCGCGACCGGTAGTGCCGAAATCCCGATGAGCCAGGCACAGTCGCTGCGCAAGGTGGCCGATGCCATCAATCAGGTGCTGAAGAACAACCCGGCGGAGACCTTCCTCATCGAAGGCCACACCGACGCCGTGGGTAACGACGAGAGCAACCTCGTTCTGTCCGATGAGCGCGCGGCCTCCGTCGCCAATGTGATGACGGACGTTTACGGCATTCCGCCGGAAAACTTGACGACACAGGGTTACGGCGAACGCTTCCTCAAGGTCCAGACGCTCGGCCCTTCGCAGGAAAATCGCCGCGTAACGATCCGTCGTATCACCTCGCTGGTGAAGCCGGTCGCACAGAACTAAGCTGATACCGCCCAAGAAAAAGCCCGGGAACCGAGAGGTTTCCGGGCTCTCTTTATTTGCCGATCGGTCAGATCAAACGAGTGCGACGGCGATCTCGGCTGCGAGGCGGGCATTGTTGCGCACCAGCGAGATGTTGGTTTCAAGGCTGCGACCTTCGGTGATGTCAAAGATTTTCGACAGGAGATAGGGCGTGACGGACTTGCCAGCAATCTCGTCTTCTTCGGCGTGAGACAGGGCGCGGGTGATGTAGATTTCCATCTCCTCGCGGGAAATTTCGTCTTCTTCCGGCACCGGATTGGCAATCAGCATGCCGCCATCAATGCCCAACTGTTCGCGCGTGGACTGAAAGTTGGCGATGGCTGCCGGGCTGTTGAGCGATAGCGGGCTTTTGAGGCCTGAGGCGCGCGACCAGAATGCCGGAAATTCGGTCGATCCGAACGTGACGACCGGAACGCCATTGGTCTCCAGAACCTCCAATGTCTTTGGAATATCGAGAATGGCTTTCGCACCTGCGCAGACAACGATCACGCCGGTTCTGGCCAGTTCGGTCAGGTCTGCAGAAATATCGAAGCTTTCCTCGGCTCCGCGATGGACGCCGCCGATGCCGCCTGTCGCAAAGACCTTGATGCCTGCGTGTTCTGCAGCAATCATCGTGGCGGCGACTGTGGTGGCGCCCGTGCGGCGCTCGGCAATCGCAAAGGCGATATCGGCGCGCGAGACCTTCATGGCATCCGTCGTCTGCGCCAGTGCCTCGAGCTCGTGTTTTTCGAGCCCGATATGCAAGGTGCCGTGAATGACGGCGACGGTGGCGGGAACCGCGCCCTGATCGCGGATGATCTGTTCGACGCTTTCCGCCATCTGGATATTGCCGGGATAGGGCATGCCGTGGGTGATGATGGTGGATTCAAGCGCGACGATGGGCGCGCCGCGCTGCTTGGCGGCGGCAACCTCGGTCGAGTAAGCGATGGGCAAAAGCGGGGAGGTGGATTTTGTCATTGTTTCTTCCGATTTATTTCAGCGATCTCTTCACAACATTTCAGCCGGTGGCACAAGGCCCAGCATGGCGTCCAGCGTTTGCGGGTTCAAGTCTGCAGCCGTTGCGCTGGAGGATTGGACGGTGATGGCGGCGGCTGCCGCACCCCAACGCAGCGCTTGCGATGGAGGCTGGCCGTTCGTGATGGCGGCAAGATAACCCGACGCCATGGCATCTCCCGCACCGGTGACATCGCGCACGGCGTCGATCAAGGGCGGGTGGAGAATAGCCGTTTCCCGCTCGGAAAATGCCACCACGTGACGCGCCCCGCTGGTGATAACGCCGCCGCGAAGGCCGAGGGCAGCCAGATGTTTCGGCCATTCCCGCACATCATCAACAGTTTCGCCGGTTAGCGCCCGTGCCTCCGCCTCGTTCATGAACAGCATGTCGATATCCCTGATGGCCGCTTTCAGCCGCACGACCTTTGCCGGTGATATGGCGATGGCAGCCAGGGGCTTTTCGCAAACGCGCGCGGCGGTGCCAATCGCCTGCAACGTGTCTTCCGGCAGGTTGGCATCGCAGACAATCACATCGCTTGCCATGATCGCATCGCGCACGGCACGCACCCGCAGGCGGCGTGGCGTGAACAGCCTGTAGAGGTCCATGTCGGCAATCGCGATCACCAGATTTCCATCCCGTTCCAGAATGGCGGTGTAGCTGGGCGTGCGGCGATCAAGGAACGTAAATGGGGTGTCTTCGACGCCAGCCTCGCGCGCGGCACTCGAAACCGTCTCGCCATTGGCATCGCCGCCGCGCGGCGCGATGATCCTGACCTTGAAGCCGAGGCGGGAGAGATTGCGGGCCGCGTTGAAACCGCCGCCGCCTGCCTCTTCCATCCACGCGCCGGGATTGCTGGCGCCTGGCACGGTTTCGGTCTCGATCATTCCTCGGCGGTCAATATGTGCGCCGCCCAGAACGAGTATTTTTTTCACGGCCCATTTTCCCCATGTGATCGGTCAGATGCGTGTCGATTCGTGTGTTTCAAGCCAGCCAGACCCTATTGCAAAGCCATGTTTTTCCACAGTGTGAAAATAAAAACAAAAGTAGAACAAAGGACTTATCCATATTTGTTTTCAATATGATGATCGCTCCTTGTGAAAAGAGAACAAATAAGGTACAAACCGGACATCGAGAGCTTCATTGCCTGTGCGGCTTCAATAACCTAAAGGTGGTTTCCAGATGGCACAAAATTCTTTGCGTCTTGTAGAGGACAAAGCAGTGGATAAAAGCAAGGCACTGGAAGCGGCGCTTTCCCAGATCGAACGTTCGTTCGGTAAGGGATCGATCATGAAGCTCGGTTCCAATGAAAGTATCGTCGAGGTCGAGACCATTTCTACGGGGTCGCTCAGCCTTGATGTCGCACTTGGTATTGGCGGTCTGCCCAAGGGCCGTATCATTGAAATTTACGGACCGGAAAGCTCGGGCAAGACAACGCTTGCCTTGCAGACGATTGCGGAAGCCCAGAAGAAGGGCGGCATTTGCGCCTTCGTGGATGCCGAACATGCGCTCGATCCGGTCTATGCCCGCAAGCTCGGCGTCGATCTCCATAATCTGCTGATCTCGCAGCCGGACACAGGTGAACAGGCCCTTGAAATTACCGACACGCTGGTGCGTTCCGGTGCTGTCGATGTTCTCGTCATCGACTCCGTTGCGGCTCTGACGCCCCGTGCTGAAATCGAAGGCGAAATGGGTGATAGCCTTCCGGGTCTTCAGGCCCGTCTGATGAGCCAGGCGCTGCGCAAGCTGACGGCTTCCATTTCCAAGTCGAAGACCATGGTGATCTTCATCAACCAGATTCGTATGAAGATCGGCATCTCCTACGGTTCGCCGGAAGTGACGACCGGCGGCAACGCGCTGAAGTTCTACGCTTCCGTTCGCCTCGACATCCGCCGTATCGGCGCCGTCAAGGATCGCGAAGAGGTCGTTGGAAACCAGACACGCGTCAAGGTCGTCAAGAACAAGATGGCACCTCCTTTCAAGCAGGTCGAATTCGACATCATGTATGGCGAAGGTGTTTCCAAGACCGGCGAATTGGTGGATCTGGGCGTGAAGGCCGGTCTGGTCGAAAAGGCCGGTGCATGGTTCTCCTACAAGAGCCAGCGTCTGGGGCAGGGTCGAGAAAACGCCAAAACGTTCCTCAAGGAAAACCCAGCCGTGGCGGAAGAGATCGAACTGGCGCTGCGCCAGAACGCCGGATTGATCGCTGAAAAGTTCCTCCAGAATGGTGGACCTGAAGCGGATGCGGATGGGGTCGATCCCGACGCATGATCAGACCTCACGGGGTTGAGGTCTTGATATATTCGAGCATTTGAAGATCAAAGGTCGTGCGATTGTGTCGCGCGGCCTTTATTTGTGCTGTAACCCCGCCCTCTTTGGCTGGACAGGCAGGGTGGTGAGCGATAAAAGCCAGTGTTTTTGATGCTATGGCCGCGGGATCGCGTGGAAATAAGGACTTCTGATGAGCGGTGTAAATGAAATCCGGTCGACCTTCCTCGACTACTTCAAGAAGAACGGCCACGAGATCGTGCCCTCCAGCCCGCTCGTGCCGCGCAACGACCCGACATTGATGTTCACCAATGCGGGCATGGTGCAGTTCAAGAATGTTTTCACCGGACTGGAAAGCCGCCCCTATTCCACGGCAGCGTCGTCGCAGAAATGCGTGCGCGCCGGTGGCAAGCATAACGACCTCGACAATGTCGGCTACACCGCCCGTCACCACACCTTTTTCGAAATGCTCGGCAACTTTTCCTTCGGCGATTATTTCAAGGAAGAGGCGATCAGCCATGCCTGGAACCTGATTACCGGCGAATTCGGTATCGACAAGAACCGTCTACTGGTGACGGTCTACCACACCGACGACGAAGCCTTTAACCTGTGGAAGAAGATCGCCGGTTTCTCCGACGACCGCATCATTCGCATTCCGACCAGCGACAATTTCTGGGCGATGGGCGATACCGGTCCTTGCGGCCCTTGCTCCGAAATCTTCTATGACCACGGCGATCACATCTGGGGCGGCCCTCCGGGTTCTGCCGATGAGGATGGTGACCGGTTCATCGAAATCTGGAACCTCGTCTTCATGCAGTATGAGCAGGTGACGAAGGAACAGCGCATCGATCTTCCGCGCCCCTCCATCGATACCGGCATGGGCCTTGAGCGTATTTCCGCTCTGCTTCAGGGCAAGCATGACAATTACGACACCGACCTGTTCCGTGCGCTGATTTCCGCTTCCGTAGAAGCCACCGGTGTTCCGGCGGAAGGTGAAAACCGCGCAAGTCACCGCATCATCGCCGACCACCTGCGCTCCACCGCGTTCCTCATTGCCGATGGCGTTCTGCCATCCAACGAAGGTCGCGGCTATGTTCTTCGCCGTATCATGCGCCGCGCCATGCGCCATGCCGAGTTGCTGGGTTCGCGCGAGCCGCTGATCTGGAAGCTGTTGCCAGCACTCATCCAGCAGATGGGCCGCGCCTATCCTGAACTGGTACGCGCCGAAGCACTGATTTCCGAAACATTGAAGCTGGAAGAAACCCGTTTCCGCAAGACGCTGGCCCGTGGTCTGACGCTTCTTTCTGACGCAACATCCACGCTCCACAAGGGCGATATGCTGGATGGCGAAACCGCCTTCAAGCTTCACGACACCTATGGCTTCCCGCTCGATCTGACGCAGGACGCGCTGCGCGCTCGCGAAATCGGCGTGGATGTTGCAGGCTTCACCGACGCGATGGAGCGCCAGAAGGCCGAGGCCCGCTCGCACTGGACCGGCTCTGGCGACAAGGCGACAGAAACTGTCTGGTTCGAGCTCAAGGAAAAGCACGGCGCGACCGAGTTTCTCGGCTACGACACCGAGACCGCCGAAGGCGTGGTTCTTGCCATCGTCAAGGACGGCAAGGCAGTCGACAGCGCAGCTGACGGCGAGACCGTCCAGATCGTCGTCAACCAGACACCGTTCTACGGTGAATCAGGTGGACAGATGGGCGATACCGGGATCATCGCGTCCGACGAGGGCACCTTCACGGTGACCGATACGAACAAGAAGGGCGAGGGCCTTTTCGTCCACATCGGCTCCGTCTCCAAGGGTGGCATCAATGTGGGCGACGAGGTGCAACTGACCGTCGATCACACCAGACGCTCACGCCTGCGTGCCAATCATTCGGCGACGCATCTGCTGCATGAAGCGCTGCGTGAAGTGCTCGGCACCCATGTTGCCCAGAAGGGTTCGCTGGTCGCGCCCGAGCGTCTGCGCTTTGACGTCTCTCACCCGAAGCCCATGTCGGCGGAAGAGTTGAAGATCGTTGAGGATATGGCCAACGAAATCATCCTCCAAAACTCGCCCGTCGTCACCCGCCTGATGAGCGTCGATGACGCTATCGCCGAAGGTGCGATGGCGCTGTTTGGGGAGAAATATGGCGATGAAGTGCGCGTCGTCTCCATGGGCACTGGCATTCACGGTGCCAAGGCCAACCGTCCTTACTCCGTCGAGCTTTGCGGCGGCACGCATGTTGCCGCGACTGGCCAGATCGGTCTCGTGCGCGTTCTCGGCGACAGCGCCGTGAGCGCAGGTGTGCGTCGTATCGAGGCTGTGACGGGCGCGGGGGCTCTGGCCTATCTGGCCGAGCAGGACGATCGGGTCAAGGCGCTCGCGTCGTCGCTGAAGGTCCAGCCTTCTGAGGTGCTGGGCCGCGTCGAAAGCCTTGTCGATGAGCGCAAGAAGCTGGAGCGTGAACTGGCAGACGCTCGCCGCAAGCTGGCCATGGGTGGCGGTTCTGCGGAAGGTTCTGCTGGCGATGTGAAAGACATCGGCGGCGTGAAGTTCCTCGCCAAATCCATGTCTGGTATCGATGCGAAGGACCTCAAGAGCTTGGCCGACGAAGCCAAGACCAGCCTCGGTTCAGGCGTCGTGTTGCTGATTGCCGTGTCTGATGATGGCAAGGCCAGCGCCGTTGCTGCCGTCACCGAAGACCTGACAGCCCGCTTCAGCGCGGTCGATCTGGTCCGCACCGCATCCGCCGCTCTCGGCGGTAAGGGCGGCGGCGGACGCCCCGACATGGCGCAGGCCGGTGGCCCGGATGGGGACAAGGCTGATGCTGCGATTGAAGCGGTTGCGGCGACGCTCGCTGGGTGAGTTGATGGGTGTTCTGAGGGAAGCACCTCATGGCATGCAAGTGCCGCGCTGGCTGTGAAGGTTAGACAACAACAGCTCATCTCCGTCATTCCGGCCTTGAGCCGGAATCTAGTCAGACCAAGGACTTGGTCTGAAAGAACCTCTCTCGCCGCGCAGACGCGCGTCAGCTGGACCCCGGCTCAAAGCCGGGGTGACGGAGGTGGATGTACTTCCGCCAAAATGTTCTAAATTTTGAACCAGTCAGCAGTGCATCAAGTCCGGGATTGGAAGAAGAAGCGTTTCTAAAACGCTGACCTATCCGGTTAAGTCGGGCAATCGTGAGAACACGCAGAGGGTTGACGACAGCGAAGATGGGCTTTGATCCCGTCCCCGCCTCCTGCTTCAATATCGGCGGTCTAGCCCGCCGCCTGCTGCGCCTTCGCCGCCTCGTCGTCTAACTGCGTAGCGCGCTGATAGGCCGGACGATCCTGGACATCGGCAAGATAGTCCACAAACCGCTGGCGTTTTTCGATGGAGCCGAAACGCAGGCCCAGGGTGATTTGTGAGCCGATATAGACGTCGGCGGCGGTGAACTGGTCTCCGGCTATATAGCGGTTGGCCTTGAGTGCGTGCTCCAGCGTGTCCATGACATCGGAATAGACGCCACAGCCCGCCATGCGCTGCTTGTCGGGGCCGATTTCAAAGCCCATGGCTTTGGTGGTCACCGCCATTTCGAGCGGGCCAGCGGCATAGAACAACCAGCGATAATAGGTTCCGCGATCCGTGATGGGTGGGGCGAGATTGGCTTGCGGAAATGCGTCCGCAAGGTAGGCGCAGATGGCGGCGCATTCCGTCACCACCGTGTCGCCGTGCTTGATGGCCGGTACTTTGCCCATCGGGTTGATCGCCTTGTAGGCTTGCGACTTCATGCCGTCGCTGTCGTAGCCGAGATATTGCGTTTCGTAGGGCGCGCCCACTTCCTCCAGCATCCAGCGTGCGATGCGTCCGCGCGACATGGGGTTGGTATAGAATGTCAGTTCGCTCATGATCTCTCTCCCTCTTATTTCTGATTTCGAAATTGCATTGCGTCTGCGACGTAATCAAGACAGAGGCCATCCGGCCAAAAGAAAACCCGGCGCGAAGGCCGGGTTCTCATGGTTATCTTTGAAGCGTGGCTGCTTAGGCAGCCATGGCCTTCTTGAGGTTTTCGTCGATCTTGTCGAGGAACGCCGTTGTGGAGAGCCAAGGCTGGTCGGGACCGATCAGAAGTGCCAGGTCCTTTGTCATGTAACCGGCTTCGACGGTATCGACGCAAACGGTTTCCAGCGTTGCTGCAAACTTCGCCAGTTCCGCGTTGTCGTCCAGCTTTGCGCGGTGAGCGAGGCCACGGCTCCAGGCGAAGATCGACGCGATGGAGTTGGTCGAGGTTTCCTGACCCTTCTGGTGCTGGCGGTAGTGACGTGTCACCGTGCCGTGGGCGGCTTCGGCTTCAACGGTGCGGCCATCAGGCGACAGAAGAACTGATGTCATCAGGCCGAGCGAGCCGAAGCCCTGCGCAACCGTGTCAGACTGCACGTCGCCGTCGTAGTTCTTGCACGCCCAGACGTAACCGCCGGACCACTTGAGAGCAGACGCAACCATGTCGTCGATCAGGCGGTGCTCATAGGTGATGCCGACTTCGTCGAACTTCGCCTTGAATTCCGTCTGGTAGATTTCTTCGAACAGATCCTTGAAGCGACCGTCATAGGCCTTGAGGATGGTGTTCTTGGTGGACAGGTAAACCGGCCACTTGCGCATCAGGCCATAGTTCATGGATGCGCGGGCGAATTCGCGGATCGACTCATCCAGGTTGTACATGGCCATGGCAACGCCAGCGCCGGGCGCGTCGAACACGTCCTTTTCGATGACCTGGCCGTCTTCACCAACGAACTTGATGGACAGCTTGCCCTTGCCAGGGAACTTGAAATCGGTTGCCTTGTACTGGTCACCGAAAGCGTGACGACCGACAACGATCGGCTTCGTCCAGCCTGGAACGAGGCGCGGTACGTTCTTGCAGATTATCGGCTCGCGGAAAATAACGCCGCCGAGAATGTTGCGGATCGTGCCGTTCGGGCTCTTCCACATCTGCTTGAGGTTGAATTCCTTGACGCGATCTTCGTCTGGAGTGATCGTCGCGCACTTGATGCCAACGCCGTGCTTCTTGATGGCGTGGGCCGCATCGACCGTTACCTGGTCGTTGGTAGCATCGCGGTTTTCAACGGAAAGATCGTAATATTCGATATCGAGATCGAGGTATGGCAGGATCAGCTTGTCCTTGATGAGCTGCCAGATGATACGGGTCATTTCGTCGCCGTCGAGATCGACGACCGGATTGGCTACCTTGATCTTTGTCATGAATTCCTCACCTTCGAGAACGATTGCGCCGGGAGGGCGCGATATGCAAAAAATATCCCGTGGCGCTATAGCATCGCGAGCGAGCAACGCAAAGCCATGCACATGCTTTTTTGGTTCTAAAACAACCTGAAACGCGTTGCCAAAACCCATTGGCGAATTAAAGTCTGGCGAATCGCTTACGTCGGGTAAGCCTTATTCCAGGACATCATCATGCGGAACATTCTGCTCGCCACTGCCGCCATTCTCTTCGCGACCAACGCCTTTGCTGCAGACCCGACGGAGCCGGTCAAGAAGGTGATGGACATTACCGTCAAGAACTGGTCGGGCGAGGCGGATGACTGGAAGTATATCTTCGATGAGGATTTGCTGACGACGCTGTTCAGCAAGGCTTTCGTGGCGCAATATCGCGAAGCCTCCAAGAAGCCCGCGTCGGAAGTAGAGAGCGGCGATAAGGGTGACCCGTTTGGTTACGACGTTGTCACCAATTCGCAGGACGGTTGCCCTTTGCAGGATGTCAACATTACGCCGGCTTCGCCCAAGGATGGCGTGACGGATGTTACCGTCAAGTTCAAGCTATGGGCCTGCATGGACGAGGCCGAAATGAAGGCGACGGTCGATCAGGTCAATTTTGACGTGATCGAGGAAGACGGCAAGCCTGTGATCAGCGACATTCACCGTGTGGGCGACGAGGGCCGTGATTCTCTCGTTCAGGAGATGGCCAATATCATCAAGGGCGAATAAGCGGCACATGCTGGCGCTGTGCCTTTGATTTGTCGCAAAAACTATGCCAGTGAAGCCGAAAAATCGGAAGGCGAATATGGCAGGTACGAATAGCGAGCTCGAGCTTGTGGCTGAGGGTCCGGCGATCATTCTGGTCGAGCCCCAGCTGGGCGAAAACATCGGCATGGTGGCGCGGGCCATGGCCAATTTCGGCCTGGCCGAATTGCGCCTCGTCAACCCGCGCGATGGCTGGCCGAGCGAAAAGGCGCGTGCCGCGGCCTCCAAGGCCGATCACGTCATCGACCATACGCGGGTTTTCGACACCATCGAGGAAGCGACTGCCGACCTGCAATTCACCTATGCCACGACGGCGCGCGAACGCTACGGCTTCAAGCCGGTGCGTGCGCCCGTTGTGGCCGCACAGACATTGCGTCAGAAATTTACGTCAGGCGAAAAAACCGGCATCCTCTTCGGACGCGAGCGCTGGGGCCTGACCAATGAAGAGGTGGCGCTGGCCGATGAGATCGTGACCTTTCCGGTCAATCCCGCCTTCGCATCGCTCAACATTGCGCAGGCCGTGCTGCTGATGTCCTATGAGTGGATGAATTCCGGCATGGAAGACCTGAGCCAGACGCTGTTCGTGCCGCTGGAGCAGAAACAGGCGACGAAGGAGCAGCTTTACGGGCTGTTCGAGCAGCTGGAAGAAGCGCTGGATGCGCGAGGCTATTTCCGCCCCGAAGGCAAGAAGCAGCGGATGATCGAAAATCTGCGGGCTGTTTTGTCGAGACGTGCGTTGAGCTCGCAGGAAATCAGCGTGTTGCGGGGCGTGTTCGGCACCTTCGACAAATACGGTCGCCAGACACCGCGTGGCAGCAATGGCCCTTATGCTGACGGGAGCAATGCACAGGATGACATCGATAACGCGTGATCCCAGCGAGATACCACTGAAGCCGGTGCTGATCCTCGACAGTGGCATCGGCGGACTGACCGTTCTGCGTGAGGCGAGGGTGCTGATGCCCGAGCGCAGCTTTGTCTATGTGGCCGATGATGCCGGTTTTCCCTATGGCGGCTGGGAAGAGAGCGCTTTGACCGAGCGGCTTTTGTCGCTGTTTAAGCAATTGATCGAGACTCACGACCCTGAAATCTGCATTGTTGCCTGCAACACGGCTTTCACGCTGGCAGGTGTGGCGCTCCGGGCAGAGTTTCCCGATATGACCTTCGTTGGTACCGTTCCGGCGATCAAACCGGCGGCGGAACGCACCCGTTCCGGTCTTGTCTCGGTTCTGGCGACGCCCGGCACCGTCAAGCGCGCCTACACGCGCGATCTCATCCAGTCCTTCGCTTCGCAATGTCATGTTCGTCTGGTGGGGTCTGAGAACCTTGCGCGCATGGCGGAAGCGTGGATACGGGGGGACGCGATTTCCGATGACGAGGTTACAGCGGAAATAGCACACTGTTTCATCGAGGACAGCGGAAGGCGCACCGACATCATCGTGCTGGCCTGTACGCATTATCCGTTCATGGCAAATGTCTTCCGAAGACTGGCGCCATGGCCTGTGGACTGGCTGGACCCGGCTGAAGCCATTGCGCGGCAGGCACGGCGCAAAGTGCCGTTGGTGGAGGGTGCGGAGCATCCCGAAGGTTTCGACGTTGCCATTTTCACCTCCGGCCAACCGGATTTTACGACCCGCAGACTGATGCAGGGCTTCGGCCTTCGTGTCGCCGGGTAGCTGAAATGCTCATCTGTGACATTTTTGCACTGATTTTTGTTCTTTGATGCAATTCGCGATTGAGTGGCTTGAAATCGAATCGAAGCCATGTCACAAAATTCAAGCCCGCAACTCAAACAAGGAGGCTACAAATGAACACATTTAATTTGCACGGCCTTTTTGGCGTGGTTCGACTTATGGCAACGGTTCATACCGCCTATATGGTGCCATCAGTGCGACCTGGAACAGCGATTTAAAGCCGTTCTCCAGCCTTTATAGGCATTTTCAACTTGTCTCATAACGTGTCGGTCCCCGTTTAGTCGTCGCAGAGTCTATCTGCGTCTGTTGGTCCCCGCACGTCTTTTCCCATCACGAAAGGACCTGGTCGCCACAGTGCGCCGGGGCGGATTTCCTATGTCTCATGAACAATCTTTACGTGTAAATGATGTTTCGAAAGAAGTTGATGATCTGTTCAGGCATTTCGGTGTCTGGACGACGTTCAAAGCCGTACTGGTCGTTGCCTGGCAGCATCGGCAGACGAAGGTGTATGTCTCGCATCTGTCTGACCACATGTTGCGTGACATCGGTCTTCCTGTCAGCAAATATCGGTCTGAAATACCATTGTTACCCCCTTGGACCCCACGCTTTTGAGGGTGGTGGCCTCCTCGGCAGTCATTCTGCCGGGGAGGTTTATTGTGATGCAGCTGAAATCTTGAGATACAAAAATTGTCGACTATTGACGCAGAGGCCTATCGCGACCTTCGTCTGGAGGGCTTGGCTGCTCATCCGGAAGCCTTTGGTGCTTCTTTTGAAGATGAGGCCGTGTTCTCAGTCGATGATTTCGCTCAACGCCTTGAACAAGGAAACGTTTTTGGCGCTCGTCGCACCGACACGAATGCTTTGGTGGGTGCCGTTGGCCTTCGCCTCTCGACGGCCTCGAAGACCAGACATAAAGGCGCGATCTGGGGCATGTATGTGCGACCGCAGACGCGCGGCTCGGGCATCGGGGCTGCCCTCATCAAACACGCATTGGACTATGCCAGGCCGCTCGTTGAAGAGGTCACCATTATTGTCGGTGCGTCCAACATTGCTGCCCACAAACTGTATATCAAGATGGGTTTCGAGCAGTATGGGTTTGAACGGCGGGCGTTGAAAATCGGGCGAACCTATTATGATGAAGTGCTGATGGCAGTCGTTCTAAATCCGCCCGCCGAGCTGTGACGGCCTAAGGTTGACCGCATCGATTGACATGCTTTCGACTTGGTGGCTTGCTCCGCATTATCATCACAAGGGGACACCGTCATGCCGATTGAAAACTGGTTGGCCTTCGTGGCCGCATCCGCTGTCATGCTCGCGATTCCCGGGCCGACGATTTTGCTCGTTATTTCCTATGCGCTCGGTCATGGGCGCAAAGCCAGTTCCGCGACTGTGGCGGGTGTGGCGCTGGGGGATTTTACGGCTATGACGGCATCTATGCTGGGGCTGGGTGCGCTGCTCGCGACATCTGCTGCGCTGTTTACCGTTTTGAAGTGGGTGGGTGCCGCTTATCTGATCTATCTCGGCATCAAGCTGTGGCGCGCGCCGGTGAGCGGTGAGGGCGCGCAAGAAGCGGCGACCGGCAAGGAGCGCCCGCTTAAAATCTTCCTGCACACCTATATCGTCACGGCTCTGAACCCGAAAAGCATCATCTTCTTCGTGGCATTCCTGCCGCAGTTTCTGAAGCCATCGCTGCCGTTCTGGCCGCAGGTGATGATCTTCGAGGTCACGTTCCTTGTGCTTGCCACCTGCAATGCGGCTCTTTATGGATTGCTGGCAAGTGCGGCCCGCAATTCCATTCGCAAGCCAAAAGTCCAGCGCATCGTCAACCGTACAGGCGGAAGCCTGCTGATCGGGGCTGGCCTGCTGACCATGGGTTGGAAGCGCGCCGCCGGTTAAGTACGCCGCGATCTGGTGCGGCACCCGATTGGATAAAAACAAAATGGCCGTGCCGCATATCTTTCTCGCCCTGATCACCGTGTTTTTGTGGGGCTTCAACTTCGTTGTCATCAAGGTCGGCGTCATGGACATGCCGCCCTTGTTTCTAACAGCGCTGCGATACCTCTTTGCCGCCGTGCCGCTCGTCTTCTTTCTGGCGCGCCCGAAAGTGCCGTGGAAGCATATGGTCGTCTACGGCATGGTGATGGGCTGCGCGCAGTTCGGGCTTTTGTACACCGCCATCAAATGGGGGCTTCCGGCAGGGCTTGCGTCGCTGGTCATGCAGTCTCAGGCGTTTTTTACCATGGCGCTGGCGGTGACGCTGCTGGGTGAGATACCGCTGAAATCGCATGTTGCGGGTGCCGCCGTCGCGTTTGGCGGGCTGGCCGTGATCGGTCTTGAGCGTCTTGATATCGACGCCATGGTGCCGCTACTGATGTGCGTTGGTGCCGCCTTTAGCTGGGCCCTCGGCAATATCGTCAATCGCAAGGTCGGCAGGGTCAATGCCGTGTCTTTCGTGGCGTGGACAAGCCTTGTGCCGGTGCTGCCGCTTATCGCGCTTTCTCTGGTTTTGGAAGGTCCGCAGGCTATTTCGGCAGGTCTGGCATCTGCCAATGTCATGACGGTGATGGTCGTCGTTTACATGGCCTATGGCGCAACGATTGTCGGTGCGGGTATCTGGAGTTTCCTGCTGCTGCGGTATCCGGCGGGCACGGTTGCACCCTTTTCGCTGCTGGTGCCGATCGTCGGTTTTCTCGGTGCCTACTTTGCTTTCGCCGAGGAAATCACGCTGCTGGAGGTCATTGGCAGCACGCTGGTTGTTGCGGGGCTGGCGCTGAATGTGTTCGGACGCCGCCTGTCATGGGGCCGCGTTGCGTCCTGACGAGGGGAGATATTCCCTGTGCATTGTTGCGATAGGCAGGGGTATTCGGTTAAAACTTTGGTAAAGAGATGGTTCGCGCGGCGTGAGCCAGCGCATCATCCATTCTGAGTCGCAGGGACATTCACAGTGCAGGTCGGCATCGACATGGGGACTCTATCGGGCGGGCAGGCGGCCAAGCTCGATATTGAAGAATTGCTGGCCACGCGTTTGCTGGTGCAGGGCAATTCCGGTTCCGGCAAATCGCATCTGCTGCGCCGTCTTCTGGAGCAGTCTGCGCCCTGGGTGCAGCAGGTCATCATCGATCCCGAAGGCGATTTCGTTACGCTGGCCGATAAATTCGGCCATGTGGTTGTCGATGGCGAGCGCACGGAGGGCGAGCTTGCTGGCATCGCCAACCGCATCCGGCAGCACCGCGTTTCCTGTGTTCTCACGTTGGAAGGCCTCGATATCGAGCAGCAGATGCGCGCTGCCGCAGCCTTCCTCAATGGCCTTTTCGATGCCGACCGCGAATTCTGGTATCCGGTTCTGGTCGTGGTGGACGAGGCGCAGATGTTTGCGCCGTCCGTTGCCGGTGAGGTGACGGAAGACGCGCGCAAGATGTCGCTGGGTGCCATGACAAACCTCATGTGCCGTGGCCGAAAGCGCGGTCTGGCAGGCGTTATCGCCACGCAGCGTCTGGCAAAGCTGGCCAAAAACGTGGCCGCCGAAGCCTCCAACTTCCTGATGGGGCGTACCTTTCTGGATATCGACATGGCGCGCGCCGCCGATCTCTTGGGCATGGATCGTCGTCAGGCGGAAATGTTCCGCGATTTGCAGCGCGGCAATTTCGTGGCGCTTGGCCCCGCCCTGTCGCGTCGCCCGCTGCCCATCGTCATCGGCAACGTCGAGACATCAGCGCGGTCCTCCTCGCCGAAGCTTATGCCGCTGCCCGACTCGCCGCAGGATGTCGAAGACCTGATTTTCACGCCGGACCCGGAAGAGTTCAGCCGAACTTCCGTGCGCCGCACACCGCCAGCACCGCGCCCGACGACGGATATTCTGGCGGAGCTGTCGCGCTCCACCCCTGCCATTGGCGGGCCGGAACCGCAGCAACCACAGCGCAGCAGCCAGCCGGAACTTTCGCCAGAAGAGCGGACGGAGAAGATTTCGGCCGTTCTGACGGAAATCATGGAAGACCCGCAATCGGCCTATCGCACGGATGCCGTCCTTTATCAGGAGTTTCTGGTGCGCGCCCGAATGCGCCGCATTCCCGGCACCCCGATGACGCTTTCAGAGTTCCGCCGTCAGGTAGCCATCACCCGCTCCGGTGTGGATGCGGAGATGGCGGCCAGTGAGGATTGGCAGAAGGCGCTGGAGCTATCAAAGAACGTTTCCGATGATCTGCAGGGCGTGTTCCTGCTTCTTGTGAAGGCAGCGTTGGCACAAGAGCCTTGCCCGTCCGACGCGCGGATCGCCCGAGCCTATGGCACGCATTCGGCGCGACGTGCGCGCATGCTGCTGGGCTATTTCGAGGAGAAGGAACTTGTCGTCGTCCACGCGGATTTCTCCGGCAAGCGCATCGTAGCATTCCCTGACCTCGACGCAAAAACCGCACCCGGGGATGCGGATGCGGCTGAGGAAATTTCAAAGCTTGCAGCTGAGTAATGCATGAAGGCGGCTTTCGCCGCCTTCATTTTCAACCTTACTCGATCACCTTCTTCTCATTACGGGTCGCAAGCAACGAACCGATAATGCCGGTCGCGAGGATTGCGATCGTTACGCCCAGCGAAACGGCTGGAGGTATTTTGGCGATGCCCAGCATGTCGGCCAGGAAGATTTTCGAGCCGACGAAGACCAGAACCGCAGCCAGCGCGTATTTCAGATACGCAAAGCGGTGGATCAAAGCGGCCAGTGCGAAGTAGAGGGCACGCAGGCCAAGGATCGCGAAGATGTTCGACGTGTAGACGATGAACGGGTCTGTCGTGATCGCGAAGATCGCCGGGATCGAATCGACTGCGAAGATGAGGTCAGCGATTTCGACCATGATCAGCGCGAGGAACAGCGGCGTCACGAAGGTTTTCAGCTTGCCGGTCTTTTCATCGACTTCCTTGACGATGAATTTCTCGCCGTGCAGCGCATTCGTCACCGGCAGGTGACGGCGCAGGAATTTCAATATCTTGTTGTTGCCGATATCGTTTTCATCATGGCTTGAGGAAAACAGCATTTTGAGGCCGGTAAAGACCAGAAACGCAGCGAAGATATAGAGAACCCAGTGGAAGTTTTCGACGATGGCGGCACCCGCAGCAATCATGATGCCGCGCAGCACGATCACGCCGAGAATACCCCACAGCAGCACGCGGTGCTGATATTGGCGGGGAATGGCAAAGTAGGAGAAGATCATGGCGATGATGAAGATGTTGTCCATCGCCAGGCTTTTTTCGACCACGAAGCCGGTGACATATTCCAGAGCCAGCTGCTGGCCGGACTGGTACCAGATCCAGCCGCCGAAGGCCAAACCGATACCGATATAGAAAGTGGACATCAGCATGCTTTCGCGGATGCCGATTTCCTTGGAGTTCTTATGGAGAACACCCAGATCGAGGGCTAGAAGACCCAATACGAGAGAAATAAAGACAGCCCACATCCAAGTGGGGGTGCCGAGAAAATCAGCGAGAAGAAAGTCCATCAGTCAACCTTTGGCCGGACGAGGTTGGCTTTTCGGATGGGGAACGTGTGACAGACATAGACGTGGCCCCAACCGCAAGAGACTCGACATCGCGTATTGTCCGGTAATACGCCAGAGGGGCCCGAGTCCTGATCACGGACGAGAAATAATGTGGCGAAATCCTGTTTCAAGAGGGCCGTCAAACTTTTTTCTCGTTGACATCTTTATGAAGGGAACATAGAAGCCGCACAACACCGGGCAGCAATGCTCGGTGTATTCAGTTGACTGCCCTGCAGCCTATGCGCTGTCGTTCGGTAGTCGACACCACCGACATGTCCCGTGGCTTCTCCATTCGCAAATGTGAGAAACCTGTCAGAGGTCCTGAAAACGGGATCTCAGAGGAGGGCGTGTTTCCTTGATCCGGTTTGGCAACAAACCGGTGTAACGTTCTGAAAGGAAATACGATGAGCAAGCGCGAATCGTCTAAGTATAAAATTGACCGCCGTATGGGCGAAAATATCTGGGGTCGTCCTAAGTCCCCAGTCAACCGTCGCGAATACGGCCCAGGCCAGCATGGTCAGCGCCGCAAGGGCAAGATGAGCGACTTCGGTACGCAGCTGCGTGCCAAGCAGAAGCTCAAGGGCTACTACGGTGAAGTCCGTGAAAAGCAGTTCCGTGCAACCTACGACGAAGCTAACCGTCGCAAGGGTGACACATCCGAGAACCTGATCGGTCTGCTCGAGTCCCGTCTGGACGCGATCGTGTACCGCGCAAAGTTCGTTCCGACCGTTTTCGCGGCTCGCCAGTTCGTCAACCATGGCCACGTCACGGTTAACGGCGTTCGCGTCAACATCGGTTCTTACCGCTGCAAGCCAGGCGATGTTATCGAAGTCCGCCAGAAGTCCAAGCAGCTCGTAACTGTTCTCGAAGCTGTTGCTCTCGCAGAGCGTGACGTTCCTGATTACGTCGAAGTTGACCACAACAAGATGGTCGCGACATTCGTTCGCGTTCCTGCTCTTGCTGACGTGCCTTACGCCGTCGTCATGGAACCACACCTCGTGGTCGAATTCTACTCGCGTTAATCCGCCTGTAGCATCCATTGAAAAAGTCGCCTTTCGGGGCGGCTTTTTTATTGTGCGGTTTTCTTGAAGATTTCCGTCATTCCGCACTTGATGCGGAATGACGGGTGAGTGGGGTGCCTTATCAGGCCGCAGCCACCCGCTTCGAAATCAGCTTTTCGATCAGCGCTGCATCCAACTCATCATAGCTATCGATCACCACATCCGGCCCAAGCTCCGCCATCCGCACATCTGTATATCCGAACGTCACACCGACCGAGGGAATGTTGGCGTTCTTGGCGGAGGCGATGTCGTTGACGCTGTCGCCGACCATCACGCTTTTGGCAGGGTCGCCGCCTGCTTTTTCAATGGTGCCAGTGATGTGGCGGGCGTCTGGTTTGCGCCATTCGAACGTGTCGCCGCAGGTGACGGCTGCGAAGTGATGGCTGAGGCCGAGTTTCTCCAGAAGCGGTGTTGTCAGTACGGTCGTCTTGTTGGTGCAAACGGCCAGTGTGAAACCGGCTGCCGTCAATCGTTTCAGTGCGGCAACGATGCCGGGGTAGGGTACGCTCTGTCCAGGCATCTGCTCGAGATAATGGGAGAGAAAGCGCTCGTAGAGCGGCTCCAGATCGTCGTCGGAAAGCTCTTTGTTGCGCAGGGCAAAGGCCCGCTTGATCATGACCCGTGCGCCATGGCCGACGAGGTGTTTGAGGTCGCCATAGGTCGTGGGCGCAAGGCCGGCGGCTGCTATGGCATAGTTCAGGCTGTCGATAAGGTCGGGGGCGGTATCGACCAGTGTTCCGTCGAGATCGAATATGACGAGTGGAGAAGTCAAGGCATGCCTCATGGTGTGCTGTGTATTGTCCGGCCAAGGCTAAGCATTGGCACGGGCATTTGCAATGAAACCTTTGAATCGTCGCGTGTGACCCTCTCAAGGGGCTTTCGTTTGCTATTCGACCCGTGTAAACAGCACGCCAGCGTAAGGCCGCCTGATGCAAGGCCGATACGCATCGAGTGGATTAGACCCGGAGTTTGCAGCCGAATGGATGCCCGCCAAATGAAGATCAAGGCCGCAGAAGCGGCGTTGTCCCATGTCGAAGACGGAATGCGTCTTGGTATTGGTACCGGGTCTACGGCAGAAGAATTCGTCAGGCTTCTGGCTGAAAAGGTCTCCAATGGCCTGAAGGTTCAGGGCGTTCCGACATCCGAGCGCACGGCGCGTTTGTGCGTGGAGCTTGGCGTTCCCTTGAAGTCACTGGATGAACTTCCGGAACTGGACCTAACCATCGATGGTGCCGACGAGGTCGACCACCATCTGCGCCTCATCAAGGGCGGCGGCGGTGCGTTGTTGCGCGAAAAAATTGTCGCGGCAGCGTCATCTCGCGTCATTGTGATTGCCGATCAGACCAAGGTCGTCGACACGCTGGGCGCGTTTCCATTGCCCATCGAGATCAATATTTTCGGTCAGGTTGCAACCTGCATCGCGATCGAGACAGTGGCTTCAAAGCTCGGCCTGATAGGCGATTTGAAGCTTCGGTCTCTGGAGGATGGCCCCTTCAAAACAGACGGCGGCCACCTCATTTTCGACGCATCTTTTGGCCGTATTCCTGATGCAGAAGCACTGGCACGCGAGCTGAACGCCATACCAGGTGTTGTCGAGCACGGACTTTTCATTAATCTGGCATCGCTTGCCATTATCGCCGGGCCAGATGGCGCCCGCGTGATGCAGGCGAACATATAACAGGAGCGAGAGATTTCATGATCAAACTTGCGGGACTGGGCAAAGCTGCCGCTGCTTCTATCCTCATTTCCGGCATCGTGTTCGGCACCGCCGTTCGGGCGCAGGAAATTTCCGAGGAGCATATCAATGCTGCAAAGCAGGCGATCTCTGCGCTCGGTGTTACCGACCGTTTTGACAACATTCTGCCAGGTCTTGCAGAGCGTTTGAAGACCGAGCTCATTCAGGCTTCGCCGAATGTTCAGGACGCCATCAGTGAAACCGTCGATGCCAAGGCGCTGGAACTTGCACCGCGCCGTGCCGATCTGGAACGTGAAGCAGCACTCACCTATGCACGCGCTTTCTCGCTCGATGAGTTGAAGGCAATCTCTGCATTCTACGGCAGTGAAGCCGGCAAGAAACTGTTGAAAGATGGTCCGATAGCCACGCGTGAATTGATGAAGGCGGCTGACATCTGGGCTGCAGGTATCAACCGCGATCTCAATGCATCCAGCATGGAAGAGCTTCAGAAGGTTGCCGGTGCAGACCTCCAGCCGTTGCCCGCCAACAATTCCAACACAGGTGGCGCACCTGGCGCAACAGCTGCGCCTGCCGGTGCGGCGCCAGCGGCCAAGCCTAAGCCCTGATCTTTTCAGCCAGCTTTCAGAAATTTTCAAAGCCCGGATTTCACTCCGGGCTTTTCTTTTGTGCCGTGCGCCACCTATATGAGTGCATAAGCGATGGCGGTGTTCATCCTTCGCATCAGAGGCTCTCCCATGACATCTTACGATTATGATCTTTTCGTTATTGGCGGCGGTTCCGGCGGCGTGCGCAGTGCGCGTGTGGCGGCATCGCTGGGCAAGCGGGTCGGCATTGCCGAAGAATACCGCTATGGCGGGACTTGCGTGATCAGAGGCTGTGTGCCGAAGAAGCTGTTCGTCTACGCCTCGCAATATCGAGAGCATTTCGAAGATGCCGCCGGTTTCGGTTGGAGCGTGGCTGAAAGCAGTTTCGACTGGAAGAAGCTCATTGCTGCGAAAGACAAGGAGATCGAGCGTCTGGAAGGACTCTACCGCAAGGGGCTGGAAAACGCCAAGGCCGACATTTTCGACAGCCGCGCAGAGCTGGTCGATGCGCACACCGTGAAGCTTATAAAAACCGGTAAGACGGTGACGGCTGAGCGTATCGTCGTTGCGGTGGGTGGTACGCCCAATCCGCATGTGTCTTTGCCAGGCTACGAACTGACGATTTCATCCAACGAGGCGTTCCATCTAGACGAGTTGCCCAAATCCATTCTGATTGCGGGCGGCGGTTATATCGCCGTGGAGTTCGCCAATATTTTCCATGGTCTCGGTGTCGAAACGACGTTGATCTATCGCGGTAAGGAAATCCTGTCGCGCTTCGATAACGACATGCGGTCGGGGTTGCATGCGGCCATGGTTGAGAAGGGCATTCGCATCATTCTGGAAGACGTGATCCAAGAGGTGAGCAAGGATGGGGCAGGTGGTCTTGTTGCGCGCACCAAGCAGGGCCATTCTTTGAATGTGGGCCAAGTCATGCTGGCATTGGGGCGTGACCCGAACACGCAAGGTCTGGGTCTGGAAAAGGCCGGTGTTGCGGTCAACGAGCGCGGCGCGATCATTGTTGACGACTATTCGCGCACCAACGTGCCAAGCATCTTTGCGCTGGGTGACGTCACCGACCGGGTACAACTTACGCCGGTCGCCATTCATGAAGCCATGTGCTTCATCGAAACCGAGTTCAAGAACAACCCGACGAAGCCGGATCACCATCTGATCGCAACGGCTGTCTTTTCCCAGCCCGAGATCGGTACTGTCGGTCTTTCCGAGGAGGAGGCCGCTTCCAAGTTCGAGGAGATCGAGGTTTACCGCGCGCAGTTCCGCCCGATGAAAGCGACGCTGTCCGGTCGTTCTGAAAAGACGATCATGAAGCTCATCGTCAATGCGGCGGACCGTAAGGTGGTCGGCGCCCATATTCTGGGCCACGATGCCGGTGAGATGGCGCAGCTTCTGGGCATCACGCTGAAGGCTGGATGCACCAAGGATGACTTCGATGCCACGATGGCAGTTCACCCCACCGCAGCCGAAGAGCTTGTGACGATGTACACGCCGAGCTATCGGATCAAGAACGGTGAAAGGGTATAATCGAAGCTTCGCTCGGTTTCTCGCTTTCCACAATGCCTTCAAAAAGGATTTCGTTGTGCTTCAAAAGCGCGGCGAGACGATCAATGACGGTGCGCATCTCGGGTGAGTGCCGGTCGTCATCGTTAAACGCCAGCCAGAGCGGATGCGATAGCTCTGCAATGGCCTCACCATCACGCACGACACCGGGCAGGTCATCTCCGATATAAGATGGGAGAACGCCTTTTCCAGCACCGCTGGCAATCAGCTTGGGCAGCAGTTCGGGTGCGTTCGTCCAGGTGTGGATCGTCCGCTCATGGTTGCGAAACACCCATGTCTCCGCATTGGAAACCGCGACCTCCGTGCCGATCGAAATCCACGGCACGTCGTTGCTGGCGCGCAGATTTTCGGCGCGGTAGGCGTGGTAGGACACATCGACGGATTTCAGGGCAGCGAAATTTCCCTGTGTGGGTGGCGTGTCGAAGATTGCCACCATGCCACGCCGATAGGTCAGATCGTCCTCTGCGCTGAAGAGCTTGCAGCACAGCCGAAAACCATCCTGCGGGCCGCGAAGGGTGCCTGCTCTGTCCGCTATGAAACCCATCATCCAGATGTTGCTGGCGATGGAGACGATGGGCAGCGCAAAGGCATCGCTGTGCCATTGGCTGATATCGAGTGCTGCGCGACGCATGGATTGAACGCGCTCAAACAGGGTAAGACCGTCAGGTGCCAGCCGGTAACCCTGCTGACTGCGGATGAACAGGGTGCGCCCCATTGTCCGTTCCAGAAACAGCATCCGTCTGCCGATAGTCGGCGCACTGATGCCGGTCAGCCCTGCTGCACCGGCAAGCCCACCCTCCGACGCGACGATATGGAAGAGCTTCAGATCGTCCCAGTTGACATCCTTCATGGCATTCATCCCCGCTGATCGGTGACACTATAGGCCAATAGGGGCGCACGCGCACCGTGTATGGTTGAAATGCCCGTTTCAATCTCGCGTCTATGAGCGCCATGCCTGCGGGCTTACTTCCGTTCCATGCAAACGGGAGCCGATCAGATGTCACCGGAAACGATGTTCGTGATGGAGCGCATGCGCAGGGATGTGGGCTCGACGGGCCGTAATGGCCTTACCGATCCCTTCGAGAATTGGCCGTCCACGCGGCTGGAGAGGGTGGCGTTATGGTTTTCACGCTGGGTGAATGGATACGGCGTTTTTCACTGGCGTCAAAGCCGGGGCAAACGGGACGGATCGCTGCTAACTTGGCCTTTGCAAGCGAGAGTGAAAATGTTTATAAGCGCCCGATTAACAGGGATGGTTGCTGCCTCATCGATTACGAGGCGTCACAGGCGAGAACAAAATGGCACAGAATTGGACACCGAGCAGCTGGAGGCACAAGCCAATCCAGCAGGTTCCCGAATACCCGAACGCGGCAGCGGTTGCAGCGACGGAAGCGACGCTTGCGACCTATCCGCCGCTGGTGTTTGCCGGTGAAGCGCGCCGCCTGAAGAAGCAGCTTGCCAGCGTTGCCGATGGCGAAGCGTTTCTGCTTCAGGGCGGCGATTGCGCGGAAAGCTTTCTGGAACATGGTGCCGACAACATTCGCGACTTTTTCCGCGCCTTCCTGCAAATGGCCGTCGTTCTGACCTATGGTGCGCAGCTTCCTGTCGTGAAGGTTGGCCGCATCGCCGGTCAGTTTGCCAAGCCGCGTTCCTCGAACATCGAGTCGCAGAACGGTGTCGAGCTGCCGTCTTACCGTGGTGACATTATCAACGGTATCGAGTTCAACGAAGCCTCGCGTATTCCCAACCCGGAACGTCAGCTGGATGCCTACCGCCAGTCTGCCGCAACGCTGAACCTGCTGCGCGCTTTCGCCATGGGTGGTTATGCCAACCTTGAAAACGTGCACCAGTGGATGCTCGGCTTCGTCAAGGACAGCCCGCAGGCAGACCGTTACCGTAAGCTGGCCAACCGCATCTCCGAAACGATGGACTTCATGAAGGCCATTGGTATTACGGCCGATAACCAGCCGAGCCTGCGCGAAACCGATTTCTTCACCAGCCATGAAGCGTTGCTGCTGGGCTATGAAGAAGCGTTGACCCGCATCGATTCGACCTCCGGTGATTGGTACGCAACATCGGGCCACATGCTCTGGATCGGCGACCGTACGCGTCAGCTTGATCATGCCCATGTGGAATATTTCCGGGGCATCAAGAACCCGATCGGTTTGAAGTGTGGCCCGTCCTTACAGCCCGATAATCTGATCGAGCTCATCGATGCGCTGAACCCATCCAACGAAGCCGGACGCCTGACACTGATCTGCCGTTTCGGTCACGACAAGGTTGCCGAAAGCCTGCCGAAGCTCATCCGCGCCGTCCAGAAGGAAGGCCGCAAGGTCGTCTGGTCCTGCGATCCGATGCATGGAAACACGATCACGCTCAACCACTACAAGACGCGTCCGTTCGAGCGTATTCTGTCGGAAGTGGAAAGCTTCTTCCAGATTCACCGCGCCGAAGGCACGCATCCGGGCGGCATCCACATCGAGATGACCGGTAAGGACGTGACGGAATGCACCGGTGGTGCGCGCACCGTGACAGCCGATTCGCTGTCGGACCGCTACCACACCCATTGCGACCCGCGTCTCAATGCCGACCAAGCGCTGGAACTGGCGTTCCTTCTGTCTGAGCGCATGAAGAGCGGCCGCGACGAGAAGCGTCTGGCCGTCGTCAACGGCTAACTCTGATCGATACACATGACAAAGCCGCCGGAGCGATCCGGCGGCTTTTTTGTTTGGACAGAGCTCTATTGCACAAGAGCGGGGTGAGAGCATCGAGCGTCGGTCACTCGGACATCGGCTTCGCCCATCTTGACGCCGAGCAGCATCAGCGTGTTGTAGAGAAGACTGTCGATCGGCGCCGTTGCGACGGACAGTGTTTCGGCGAGTGCTGCCTGCACCACGGGCTGCGAGCCAATGGTGATGACCAGCAGGCTGATATCGACGTCCAGTTCTTTCAGCAGAGATTTGACCAATGATGTCGTCACGTCCTTGGTAGAGACGTTCTTGACCGTGCCCTGGGCAATATCGGCCGGCTGGAATGTCAGCGTCGTCGGCTTGACGTTGGCACTGTCGACGTGGGCCATGGCGTTGATTTTCAACACAAGCGAATCCACGATCGCCGCCTTCGTCACACGCGGATCGCGACCGAAATTGTTGAAGCCGGTGGTATCAACATTGCCAAGCGAAATCTCTGCTATGCCCGGGACGACGGCGACATCGACTGTGCCGGTGCCGCCCGTAGAGCACCTGATGTCCGACACTTTGGACTCCGCATTGGCGACCTCGACATAGAGCGGAATGCGCACGCTGAGGCCCAGCAGGGCTTTCAGGCCATCGACCTTGGTGTCGATCATGAGACGTGTCTGCGCGGTTCTAACAACACTGCCCGGTGTGCCGATGGCAAGCGATGGCGTGCCCAGCGGCGGCTCGCCGATGGCAATCGTGATCTTGGTGCCCGCCAGTCCTGGTACCGATAACCCCGCATCGACCGAAACCTGACGTCCGGCATTGGCAACGGTGGCGGCCGCGTTGATGAGTTCGAACACACCGGCGTTCAGGCGAAGGTTTTCGGTGGCGCCAACCTGTTTGTCGATGACGGGGCCGAGCGCCAGAATTTCCTCCAAGCGCAGTGTGACGGCGGTTTTGGCCAGCGCTTTTTCCAGCGTCTTAAGGGCTGCGGTAACCGTGGGTCGTGTGCCTGTTGCTTTTGTCAGTGCCGCCAGAAATTTGCCGTAGCTGATTTCGGTCTGAAGCACGTCGCGATAGGTACCGGTGGTGAGGCTGAGATCGGTTGCCAGCGAATCGACCAGTTTTAGTGCGTCGATATCGGTCGCAAGCAGAGCCTGATAGTCAGACAGGTTGAGTGCGATCGTGGTGCCCAGCAAGCTGCCTAGGAGATTGTTCAGCAGGCCGCCATTGAGGCTGGCCACGCGCGAGCCCACCGAAAAGGCGGCGACCTTTTGTCCGGCGGCGGTTCCGACTGCGGATATTTTCGGTGCTGTCGTGAACGTGCCAGCGAAATAGATGCGGCCCTGTTCGACAATGTTGACCTTCACCGCATTGGTCGGCGTGGCGTTTTCCACGAAACGTTCGCCAATCGAGACAGTCGGGTCCGGCACGTAACGCCCTTTGACGACTTCCGCATAGCCATCACGGCTGGAAAAGGCGGTTTCGGGATCAAAGGGGATGGTGCCTGTTTCCGTCAGAATGCCTGATGCGGTTTTAACACCAAGGTTTTTGTTGTTGAGCTGGAAATACTGAAAGACGGCGCGGTTTACATCGGTGGCTGAAGCCGCCGAAACAGCGGCAAGATCCGCAGTCTGCTGAAGCTGGCGCTTTTGCAACGTGAGCGAGCCATAGTCGACGCCAAGTGCAAGGACGCCCATCATCAGCGGTGCGGTAATGCCTGCCATGATGGCGACGTTGCCGGAACGGTCTTTCGCAAGGCGTTTGAGATTTGAAATTTTGCGCATGTCAGATCCCCCCGATCCGAATGGTCGAAAATCGACGGATGGTCTTGTCCGGAAGCGCGAAGGTGTAGAGGCTCCAGATGGGCAGTTCGGTTGCGTCATACTCTACCGTGACGGTGAACTGATTGATGTTTGCCGGGTCGCTGCCGACGCTGACATTGACGCGGTTCTTGTCCAGAAAGGCGTAATTGAGGGCGCTCTGGTCAACGAAGTTTTTCGCCAGTATTTCTCGCTCTGTTCTGGTGATGCCTGCGACTGCGGTACGCGCCGCATCTGCGGCGACCTGCTGCACCGCGTAGGCAGCGCTGAGATAAATCCCATAGGCAATCATGGTGAGCAGAACGAGAATGAAAACCGGTGCGACGATTGCGAACTCAACCGCTGCCGAGCCGGAACGATTGCGGAATATTTTTGCCATAGAGGTCATGGCACCCCCCGATCCGAAAACTTATTATTTTCGAAAAAACTAATTTAGATGTCTTGATTTTTTGTTAATCGGAAAATTTAGGGTTGTGCCGTTTTTAGAAAACTGGCGTCTGACGCGTGTTTTTCTTGGGAAATGTCAGAATTTTTCTTATGCCCCTATATCAGCCGCAAACCCTTGAAGCTGACATGCCCATCCTTGCCGATGATGATGTGATCGTGCACCGCGATGCCCAGTGGTTTGGCGGTATCGATGATCGTCTTGGTCATATCGATATCTGCACGCGATGGCGTCGGGTCGCCGCTAGGATGATTATGAACAAGGATGATGGCGGTGGAGGAGAGTTCCAGTGCCCGACGCACGACCTCTCGCGGATAGACGGGTGTGTGGTCGACCGTACCCTGGCCCTGCACCTCGTCGGCGATCAGCACGTTGCGCTTGTCGAGGAAGAGAATGCGAAACTGCTCGCGTGACTCATGCGCCATGACGGCGTGGCAGTAGTCTATAACGGCAGACCACGACCCCAGGACCTGCTTGTTGCGGATTTCGCTTTTCAGCATGCGTTGGGATACGGAGGCGATGAGCTTGAGGTCGAGCGCCACGGTCTCGCCCACACCCTTGACCTCCTGAAGCAGCGAGGGCGGTGCACCCAGCACGCCAGCGAGCGTGCCGAACCGTGCGATCAGGGCTTTCGCGATAGGTTTGGTGTCTCTGCGGGGAATGAGCCGAAAGAGAAACAGCTCTAGCAATTCGTAATCCGCCAGCGCCGAATCGCCATTGTCGCGGTATTTGGCGCGCAGGCGCTCGCGGTGGCCGTGGTAGTGCGCCACGTCGCTGTCTGCTGGCGATGTCGGCTGCGGTTTGCTGTCTTTGATGTTTCCCCGCCTTGATTCGGTAAAGAAGCCCCGTTCATCCGCTGCTTCCGAAAGGCCCGCCGGCTTGTCCTCTGCGCCACCTTCCAGATTGAACTTTGGGTCTTTATCGACAGGACGTTTGGCCATCAGACTTGTCTTTCGGTTTCGGTTCTGTGCTTCGATCCAACGTTTCAGAGCGGCGGCAGGCCGGGACGGTGCAGACCGCCGGGCGATAGCGTGAAGATGTCACAGCCCGTTGCTGTAACACCCACCGCATGTTCATATTGTGCAGACAGCGAGCGGTCGCGAGTCACAGCCGTCCAGCCATCCGACAAGACCTTCACATGCGGCTTGCCGAGATTGATCATCGGCTCGATGGTGAAGATCATGCCTTCGCGCATTTCCGGGCCGTCTGTCTCCTTGCCATAATGGAGGATGTTCGGTGTATCGTGGAAGAGGCGTCCCACGCCGTGACCACAGAAATCCGTCACCACAGAGCAGCGCTCGGCTTCCGCATAGGCCTGAATGGCAGCACCGATGGCGCCGGTGCGGGCGCCGGGTCTGACGGCGGCAATGCCGCGCATCAGGCATTCATAGGTCACTTCCAAAAGACGCTCGGAGGCGCGCTTGATCTGGCCCACCGGATACATACGGCTGGAATCGCCGTACCATCCATCCAGGATATAGGTGACGTCGATGTTGACGATGTCACCTTCGCGCAGCGGCTTGTCATCGGGAATGCCGTGGCAGACCACGTGGTTGATGGAGGTGCAGACGGATTTGGTGTAGCCGCGATAATTCAGCGTGGCGGGCAGGGCGTCGTTGTCCATACCGAATTCGAACACAAAGCGGTCGATGGCGCTGGTCGTGACGCCCGGCTTGACGATGCTGGCCAGTTCATCGAGGCACCGCGCCGTCAGCTGGCTTGCCTTGTGCATGCCCTTGAAGTCTTCGGCATTGTACAGCCGGATGACGCCCGTGTTCTTGGAAGGGGCCGCTGCCGCATCGATGTAAGTTACCATTGTCCTGCTTTCCGTCTTTCAATGCTTCGTTTCATAAAGCAGCGGGGTACCAGTCGTCTATTGCAACCATCTCGTTTGCGACGATTTCCCGTGATGAGACGCTGCATTTTATGGCGTAGGCCTCCACTCCGCGCGTCATGGCACGGTGAAAGGCGGCAAAATAGACCGGATCGAGATCACCGCAGATGCGCAAGCGGTCACAATCGTCGCGCTGTATGAGATAGAGCATCACGGCGCGGCAGCCACTTTCTGCCGCATCGCCCAGCTCTTCGAGATGTTTCGCGCCGCGTTTGGTGGCCGTATCGGGAAACTCGGCCAAGCCTTTTTCGCGCATGAAATGCACGTTCTTCACCTCGATATAGGCATCCGGCCGACCGGGGGCGGACAGCAGAAAGTCGATGCGGGAATTGATGCCGTATTTCTGCTCGCGCCTGACCGTCGTGTAGCCGGCTAATGAGGGGATGCGTCCCGAGAGAAGCGCTTCTTCGGCAAGCCTGTTTGGCATGCCGGTGTTGATGCCGACGACCGTATCATCCGCTTCCACCATTTCCAGCATGTGGCGATATTTGCGGGTGGGGCTGTCGTGTTCGGATAACCAGACGCGTGAACCCGGCGTGGTCAGTCCGCGCATGGAGCCGGTGTTGGGGCAGGAGCCGGTGATTTCGGTACCGTCTTCCAGCACGGCATCGAAAAGGAAACGCTTGTAGCGAGAGATGAGCGTTCCGGGAATGAGTGGAGAATCAAAGATCATGGTGCAGTGTCGTGTTCGCAACGTGCTTATTCAAGCACATAGGTGCCCGGCGCATCGCAAAGGGCGGGAAGGGCGCCATCACCGGGAATGCGGGCAGCGACCTTGCGTTTGTCTTGCGCCTTGATCCAGGTCTGCCAGTGCGGCCACCATGATCCTTTGTGGGCGGTTGCCGCCTTCTGCCATTCGTCAAAGTCACCGCTTGGTGAAGCGCCTGTCCAATATTGGTATTTCTCCATCTCCGGCGGATTGACGACACCTGCGATATGGCCGGAGCCGCTGAGCACGAATTCGACCGGGCCACCAAAACAGGACGCGCCTGTGAAGACGGATTTGGCGGGTGCGATGTGGTCCTCGCGGGTTGCGAGATCATAGACCGGGATATCGATGTCTTTCAGATTGATCACTTTGCCCGCCACCTGCATGCGGCCTTCGGCGAGGTTGTTTTCGAGGTAGCAATTGCGAAGATAAAAGGAATGGTTGGCCGCGGCGACGCGGGTGGAATCGGAGTTCCAGTAGAGCAAATCGAAGGGTGGCGGCTGGGCGCCGCGCAGATAATTGTCCACCACGTAAGGCCAGATCAGATCAGACGCCCGCAGCATGTTGAAGATGCTGGCCATGATCGCGCCATCCAAGTAGCCAACTGCCTTCATATGGGCTTCGAGTGTGGCCAGTTGCTGCTCGTCTATGAAAACCTTGAGGTCGCCCGCATGGGTGAAATCGGTTTGAGCGGCCAGCAAGGTGGCCGAGCGGATGCGTTTTTTCTTTTGCTGCGCGTGCAGCGCGAGCGTAGAGGCCAGCAGCGTTCCGCCGATGCAGTAGCCCACGGCGTTGATCTGTTTTTCGCCGGTGACCTGTTCGATGGCGTCGAGTGCGAAATCGATTCCCTCGCTCGTGTAGTTGTCCCAGCCCTTTTCGGCATGACGCGCATCCGGGTTGATCCAGGAGATCATGAAGACGCTGTGGCCCTGATCGACGCACCATTTGACGTAGGATTTGCGGGCGTTGAGATCGAGAATGTAGAATTTGTTGATCCATGGCGGGATGATCAGCAGCGGCCGCTTCAGCACCTTTTCGGTGGAGGGCGCGTATTGGATGACTTCGCACAGATCGCTGCGGGCAATGACCTTACCGGGGGTGACGGCGATGTTCTGGCCGATGACGAATTTGCTGTAATCGGTTTGGCGCAGTTTGATGTTGCCGTTGCCGGCCGCCATGTCTTCGGCAAGCTGGGCCATGCCCTTGACCAGATTGGCGCCGCTGGTCGCCACCGTTTCGCGGAAGACCTGCGGGTTGGTGAAGGCGAAGTTGGCCGGTGAGATCGCTTCCGTTACTTGGCGCATGTAGAATCGCGCCTTCTGGCGGGTCTTTTCGTCCAGCCCATCGGCTTCCGTCACCATGCGGTCTGCCCAGCTGACGGTGACGAAATAGACCTTCTGCAAGGCATCGAAGAACGGATTTGCCTGCCAGTCCTCATCCGTAAAGCGCTTGTGTTTTCGCTCATTGCCCGGCTGCTCTTGGGCGCTGGCGGAATCGCCGGACATTTGCGAAACGGATTTCTGCCAGATGTCGAAGTAGCTGGAGAGGAGATGCGTTTGCGCTTCGACCGAGCGTTTCGGCTCCGCCATCCAGTATTCGGCGACGTCGGACAGCGTCTGGAACAGATCGCTCATGGGGCTGGCGGTGGTTTGCGGAATGTCGCCACGTTCCCGTGGTGCCAGCCATTCGGAGGCAGCTTTGCCCAGGTTTTCCAACGCCTTCGCCACATTCATCGCGAATGCCTGCGGGTCACACACCATATAAGCGTCGGCGGATTTGGGATCGAAGCCTTTAGGCTTTTCCTCCTCGTCGTTCACCCCGCCATCGATGCCTGCCATACATTGTCCTCTCGCGCATTTTTGTGTTTGCACATTCTGCATGAAAACGAATACAAGTTCCAGCGACACACGCGCCCGTGATATGGCGTTTTAGAGATCGAATAATACGGTTACAGGCGGGACATTGAAATGGGCAAGCGTATGGAATGCGTAAGAGCGGCAACGGCCCTGTCGGTTTGCGGTCTTCTTTTGCCCTTGCTCGGCGCCTGCAAAACGCTTGATCCCATCGTTGCACCAGCGCATATGAAGCGTCCCGCCGCACAGGTGGTGGGCCCGCAATCCGTCGATGCCTCGCCCATGGCACAAAAGCGCGACACCGGAACATATCCGACATTCGCAAAGCCTATGACGGCTGCCCTGCCACAAATGGAAAACGACGAAGCCGATTCCATGCAGACAAGCATGACCAAGCTGGGCGCTGCACGCCGTAGAGGCCAGATTTCGGAAGTGGAATACAAGCGAAGGGTCGCAGAACTGCGGGCTTTGCAGGAACAGCAAAAGCCCGTTGCCACACCCGCGGCGTCGCAATAATCTTATCGTTAGCGCGCAGTTAACGGGCCGACAGCTTTTTTACGCAATTTGGAAGCATCAGCTAACCGCATTCTTTAAGCGGAAAGATGCACCTTCGCGCTATCATTCTGGCCAGGGACAACAAGGTCCGTTAAGCGCCGGAGAGCGTAAGATGAAGTGCTTTTTCGTTTGTTTGATTTTCGCGGCAGCAGTGTTCAATCCTGCTCAGGCCAAAGCGCCAACGGTTACGACGAGCCATACCGGGCACGCCCGCTGATCCTCCGTCTCTCTATCATTGATTGCCCGCTTATGCCCCGGATCGATTGTCTTGCGGCGTATGGGCGGTTGAACTCGACACGTTGGTTTCTGGCAGCGAGCGGCATTCGGTTGCTGTTTAGGCAACACTTTGCTCTGAAAATACAGGGGCACCTCACGAAAGCATTGGCTTTTTTGCGCAAGTTCCCTATGTGGTGCCTCATACATAGGACACACGAAGGATTATGGGCGTGACAGCTACATTCGACAAGGTTGCAGACATTATCGCTGATACCAGCGAAATCGACCGCGAAACCATTACGCCGGAAAGCCACACGATCGACGATCTCGGCATCGACAGCCTCGACTTCCTCGACATCGTTTTCGCGATCGACAAGGAATTCGGCATCAAGATCCCGCTCGAGCAGTGGACGCAGGAAGTCAACGAAGGCAAGGTTTCGACCGAGGAATATTTCGTTCTGAAGAACCTCTGCGCAAAGATCGACGAGCTGAAGGCCGCCAAGGGTTGATTTGGACGGACTGTTTGGCGGATACTTTTGTATCCGTCATTCCGGCCTTGAGCCGAAATCCAGTGCGATCAAGTCTTTGATCGCGAGAAGACTCTCTTGCCGCGCAGACGCGCGGCTGCTGGATCCCGGATCAAGTCCGGGATGACGGAGTGTCACGACGGGCCCTGTTGCCATTCCCCTAAAAACCTCACGGACGGAACATGCTTCTAGAATATTTCCAGATGGTTGATAGCATCGAGTCCATCGACCGCTCCGCCCGCATTCTCAAGGCGCGGTCCGTCGTGCCTGCCCAGAGCCCGGTCTTCGAAGGCCACTTTCCCGGCATGCCACTGGTTCCGGGCGTTCTGCTCATCGAAACCATGGCGCAGGCGTCCGGCATGCTGGTTCTGGCCATGACCGATTTCGCCGCCATGCCGTTCCTGATGACCGTCGATGGCGCCAAGATGCGCACCTTCGTGGAGCCGAATGCGGTGCTCGATATCGAGGCCTATCTGGAGCATGACGGTTCGGGGTTTGCTGTGACGAAGGCCAAGATCACGTCTGAGGGCAAGAAGGTGTGCGATGCGCAGTTGAAGCTGCGGACCATGCCGTTTTCCGAGATACCGCTCGGCCCGATCGTCAAGAAGCGGGCGGAAGAGGTTGGGCTTATGGCGGCGATTGCGGCGGATACGTCGGTTTAAGTTGTAGAGATTCATGAG
>NZ_BBJU01000012.1 GCF_000739935.1 Agrobacterium rubi TR3 = NBRC 13261
AAGCCAAGCGCACTGTTGTGTATTGGACGGCACTGGAGCCGAAACCACCACTCGCAACGATCTCTCCAACAAGGATTTGGGCCGCGTGCGGCAGGTCACCCGCCCTGCTACCGATTTCTCCAAGGCCGAACCATCCGAAGCCCTTTCTGCGGGAGCGGCAACCACCACGGCAACAACCGATCCGTTTTCGCAACCATCCGCCAATATGAGTTTCGAGCGCGGCTATGATTTCAAGCTGGGCAATGCGCTGTTTCAGAAGCTGTGGGTGTCATCGCCGTCCTCCACGCAGGCGTCTGACGGGCTGGGCCCGCTTTACAATGCGCGGTCTTGTCAGACCTGCCACATCAAGGATGGGCGTGGGCGTCCACCGGTCGGTGATGAAGATGCGGTGTCGATGTTTCTGCGCCTTGCCCGCCCTGCCCGTACGCCTGACGAGATGAAGGCAATCGCTGACCATGATGTGCTGAATTTTCCCGATGCGACCTATGGCGGGCAGCTTCAGAACCTTGCCGTTCCGGGAATGAAGGCTGAGGGCAAGCTTGCCGTTTCGTACGAGGAGCAGCCGGTGACGCTAGGCGATGGCGAAACCGTATCGCTCCGCAAGCCGACCTACCACATAGACGAGCTGAATGACGGGGCGCTGGAGCCTGATACGACACTGTCCCCGCGCATCGCCCAGCCGACGCTGGGTCTGGGCCTCATCGAGGCCATTGCGGATGAGGATATTCTGGCCAATGCCAGGCCTGACGGCGGCAGACCGGCATGGGTGCGCGACCACCGCAATGGCGCGCTGAAGATCGGTCGGTTCGGCTGGAAGGCGCAGAATGCCAGCGTGCGGGATCAGGCGGCGAGCGCGCTGTCTCACGATATCGGCATTTCCTCACCGGATGCGCCAAACGCCTTTGGCGACTGCACGGACAAGCAGACCGACTGTCTGGCCATGCCGACCGGTGTGCAGAAGCGGCTGGGCGATGTGGAAGCGCCTTCTCCCGTGCTTGATCTGATGACGTTCTACACCGAAAATCTGGCCGTGCCGGCGCGCCGCAATGTCGATGACCCCCAAGTTCTGCGTGGTAAGCAGCAATTCTACGCGGCGGGATGTGCATCCTGTCACATGCCGAAATTCGTGACGAAGCGCGATGCCAACGACCCGCTGCATTCCTTCCAACTGATATGGCCGTATTCCGATTTTCTGCTGCACGATATGGGCGATGGCTTGGCGGATGGTCAGCAGGTGGGCGAGGCCGGTGGACGCGACTGGCGTACCCAACCGCTCTGGGCCATCGGGTTGACGCAAGCCGTGAATGGCAATGGTTTTTATCTACATGACGGGCGGGCGCGCAGCCTGACCGAAGCGATCCTGTGGCATGGTGGCGAGGCGCAAAAGTCGCGCGATGCTTTTGTCGCCTTGCAAAAGTCCGACCGGCAGGCTTTGCTGACATTTCTGGAGTCTCTTTGATGGAAAACGCGATGCGAAAATTTCATGCCCTTCTGCCGCTCGCGTTTCTGATGAGCTTTGGCACGGCGCTGGCGCAGGATGTGGAACTGATGCCGCCACCGCCGCTCGACCCGGTGAAGGTGCGCAGCGTGATGGAAAAGGCCGTGGATGGCTTCATCCGTCCCGGCTATGACGGGTTTCGCGATAGCGCCAAGGCGCTGACGGACAAGATGCAGGCGCTGTGCGCCGCGCCTTCCGCTGACACGATGGCGGCAGCGAAAGCGGGCTTTGCGGATGCGACCCACGCATGGGCGGGTATCGAGATCGTGCGCGTCGGCCCCGTCATCGAGCAGAACCGGTTCGAGCGGGTTCTCTATTATCCCGACAAAAAAGGGCTCGGCCTCAAACAGGTACAAAAATACCTTTTGGACAAGGATGAGACCGTGACGACGCCGCAGGGATTGCGGGCAAAAAGCGTTGCGGCACAGGGCTTTGGTGCGCTCGAATATGTGCTTTATGGCACTGGTTCCGATGATGTGACGGTTGAGAAAAACAGTTTCCGCTGCCGTTATGGCGCTGCCATTGCAGGCAATATCGCCAATATCGGCACCGAACTTTCCGATCTCTGGGACGCGCCTGACGGGACGGCAAAGAACTGGAAGGAACCGGGGCCTGACAATCCGGTGTTTCGTGACGAGCGCGAGGCGCTTGTGGCCCTGCTGGGTATTCTGGTGCATGGCTCGGAAGCCATTCGCGACCAGCGCATCGAGACCTTCTACAAGGGTCCCGATAATGCCAAATTTCCGCGCACCGCGATCTACTGGCGCTCCGGCCTGACATGGAAGAGCATTGGCGACAATGTGTCCGCGGTACAGGGTTTGTTGCACAAGGCTGGCATGAGCGATCTTCTGCCGCCCGACCAGCGCTCCATCATCGGCTCCATCGACTTCATCGCCAAATCCATAGTCCGCGTCTCCGGCAACATCGAGCCTGACGTCGAAAAGGCGCTTGGCGACGACAAGGAGCGCGCCAAGGTGGATTATCTGCTGCTGAACGGCAAGGATTTGATCTACCGCATCAACGACCAATATGGTGGCGCTATCGGCCTGAGCTCCGGCTTTTCCTTTGCGGACGGGGACTGAACCGTGGCGCGCGACAAGCGACTGCTGATCGACCGGCGCGCCTTCATCAAGGCGGCGGGATTGCCGTTTCTGGCGTCGCTTGCGCCGCGCTCGCTCTACGCGCTGGAGCAGACGGATGCGGTCTTCGCATCGGCGTTCCGCGACCGCGATGGCGCTTATGGTGTGGCGACGGTGAGCGAGGCGGGCGAGATCATCGACCGGCTGGTACTCCCCGCCCGCGCCCATGGCATGGCGACCAGCCGTGCCACCGGGGTTACGGTTGCCTTTGCGCGCAGGCCCGGCACCTTCTTCATGGCCTTCGACCCGGCGAAACGCCGCGAACCCATCGTCATGCACACGCCGGAGAACCGCCACTTTTACGGCCATGGACAGTTTTCGCCTGACGGCTCCATCCTCTACGCCAGCGAAAACGACTTCGACCGCAATCGCGGTGTGATCGGCCTCTACGATACCCGCGACGGCTTCAGGCGCATCGGCGAATATGATGCGCGCGGCATCGGCACGCACGACATGACGGTGAGCGACGACGGGCGGATGATCATCATCGCCAATGGCGGCATCGAGACCCACCCGGATTTTGGGCGTACGAAACTGAACCTCGATGCGATGCAGCCTTCTCTGGTGCTGCTGGATGCGGCCACGGGACGGTTGATCCAGAAACACGGCCTTGCAAAAGATCTCAGCCAATTGTCCACCCGGCATGTGGATCTCGGTAACGACGGGCGCATCTGGTTTGCCTGCCAGTATGAGGGACCGCGCAATGCCATGCCGCCGCTGGTGGGGCATTTTTCCAAAGGCGACGATCTGCGTTTCATCGAACTTCCCGAGGAAACGACGACGCGGCTGGCCAATTATGTCGGCGCTATCGCCGTCAACCGGCGCGATGGTATCGTCGGGATCACGTCTCCGAATGGCAATTCCACCGTGATGCTGGACGAGAAAAACGGCACGGTTGTTGGCGAGACGACGCTGCGTGAAGCTGCGGGTGTTGCCGCTGCCGAAAAGGGCATTGTCACCTCGTCCTATGACGGGCAATTTGGGGCGAAAATCAGTCCTGTCGCGTGGGATCAGCATATCGTCCGGCTTGCCGGATGAATTGCTGAAATAACACCGGAACAGAAGGAACGTCTGTGCATTTCATGCCTATGAAAAAAGCGCTGGTCTATCTCATTTTCGTTTTGGCAGTCGTCACCATCGGTGCGCTGATTGGCATGAACAACGTGCCCGGTGAATGGTATCAATCGCTCAACAAACCTTTCTTCAACCCGCCGAACTGGATTTTTGGGCCGGTCTGGACCGCGCTCTACATCATGATCGCCATTGCCGGTGCGCGCACGTGGCTGCAAAGCCGCATGGGCGGGCGCATGCAGCTGTGGGGCAGCCAGATGCTGCTGAACTTCATGTGGTCGCCGATCTTCTTTACGATGCAGAGCCCCATCGGTGCGCTCATTCTCATCGTGCCGATGCTGATCTGCGTCATCGCCTTTATCATCATGACATCCACGCGCGACCGCATCTCCATGTGGCTCTTCGTGCCCTATGCGGTGTGGGTAGCCTTCGCCACTCTGCTGAACGCCAGTATCGTTTATCTGAATTAGCGAACCTTGCGCCCTTGCCTTGTGGTCATCCACACGCCATGTTTTCAATCTGAAACAAGGAAAGGCAGGGGAATGGATTTCACCGATCCCGGCGATTATCGCCAGCGGATAAGCAAGAGCTTTGCACGTCAGGGCGTCGTTCAGGCCATCAATGCCGAAATATCGCGCATCGAGCATCGGCTGGTGGAAATCGAGCTGCCGTTTCACCCAAAACTCACCCAGCAGCACGGCATTCTGCATGCGGGCGTCATTGCTGCAGCGTTGGACACCGCCTGCACCTATGCCGCCTATACGATCATCGAGCCGGAGACATCGCTGCTGACCATCGAGTTCAAGGTCAACCTGATGTCGCCCGGGCGTGGCGAGCGGTTTCTGTTTCGCGGTGAAATCACCAAACCTGGCAGCAACATCATCGTCGCAGACGGTCGCGCCTATGCGCTGTCGGATGGTCCAGCGAAACTGATCGCCTCGATGACCGGCACGATGATGGTGATGAAAGGCCGCGAAGGGTTCGATGAATGAGTTATGAGACTGTGGATGTGGCGGGCAAGTGCCTGCTGTTCGTCATGGCAGCCGATGCCGAATATGGCCCGCATCTGAAGGCCCGTTTCAAGCCGCTTATGACGGGTGTCGGCCCGGTGGAGGCGGCAGTATCGCTAACGGCGGCACTGGCGGAGCTTAAAGCCACTGGCAGTCTTCCCCATCTCGTCGTCTCGCTCGGTTCTGCCGGCTCCCGCGTGCTGGAACAGGCGGAGGTCTATCAAGCAACGTCCGTCTCCTACCGCGATATGGATGCGTCCGCCTTCGGTTTCGAGAAGGGCTGCACGCCGTTCCTCAATTTGCCCGCCGAAGTTTCCCTGCCGCTGCGCATTCCGGGCGTGGCGCAAGCGCGGTTGTCCACCGGTGCCAATGTGGTTTCCGGTGCTGCCTATGACGGGGTGGACGCCGACATGGTTGAGATGGAAACGTTTGCGTTATTGCGCGCCTGCCAGCGCTTTGACATTCCGCTTATCGGGCTCCGTGGAATCTCGGACGGAAAGGCGGATGTGAGCCATATTTCCGACTGGACGGAGTATCTGCATGTGATCGATGAGAAGCTGGCCGACGCTGTGGACAGGCTGCTTAGCGCGATAGAAGACGGCAGCATTTCGCTCTAAATCTCTTGCGCAACCGCTTATTTTCTGGCTTTTCAGGCCATGTCACGGGTTGCCTAAAGCCCCGGATTTCTTTAAAGGCTCGCCATGACCCAGATAGCCCATCCCGACAGCATCCTCATCATCGATTTTGGCAGCCAGGTGACGCAGCTTATTGCGCGCCGTGTTCGCGAAGCCGGAGTCTATTGCGAAATCCACCCGTTCCAGAATGCCGCAGAGGCATTCGAGAAGCTGGCACCCAAAGGCGTGATCTTCTCCGGCGGCCCGGCATCGGTGACGGCAGAGGGAAGTCCACGCGCACCGCAGGCGGTGTTTGATTCCGGCATTCCGATCCTTGGCATCTGCTATGGCCAGCAGACGCTATGCACCCAGCTGGGAGGCACGGTCGAAGGTGGCCATGCAGCCGAATTCGGTCGCGCCGATATTGAGATCAAGAAGGCAAGCCCGCTATTTGACGGTTTCTGGGAGCTGGGCGGACGTTACCCGGTGTGGATGAGCCATGGCGACCGCGTGACGCAATTGCCGCACGGCTTCGAAGTGGCCGCGACCTCCGAGAACGCGCCGTTTGCCATCGCCGTCAATGAAGAGCGCCGCTATTACACCACGATGTTCCACCCCGAAGTGATGCATACGCCTGATGGTGCCAAGCTGCTGTCCAACTTCGTGCACAAGATCGTTGGTCTGAAATCCGACTGGACCATGGCTGCATACCGCGCCGAGATGATCCGAAAAATCCGCGAGCAGGTGGGCACCGAGCGCGTGCTCTGCGCACTGTCCGGTGGCGTTGATTCCTCCGTTGCAGCCATCCTCATCCATGAAGCGATTGGCGACCAGCTGACCTGCGTCTATGTCGATCACGGCATGATGCGACTTGCCGAAAGCGAGCAGGTCGTCAGCATGTTCCGCGACCACTATAACATTCCTCTGGTGCATGTGGAGGCATCCGACCTGTTCCTGACGGAGTTGGCCGGTGTTTCCGACCCGGAGGTGAAGCGCAAGACCATCGGTCGCCTGTTCATCGAAACCTTCGAGGCCGAAGCTGCCAAGATCGCATCCGACGGCAAGGGCGCACCGGCATTTCTGGCGCAGGGTACACTGTACCCCGACGTCATCGAAAGCGTGTCCTTCTCCGGCGGCCCATCCGTCACCATCAAGAGCCACCACAATGTCGGCGGTCTTCCAGAGCGCATGAACATGAAGCTGGTGGAGCCGCTGCGTGAACTCTTCAAGGACGAAGTGCGCGTGCTTGGCCGCGAACTCGGCCTGCCCGAAAGCTTCATCGGCCGCCACCCGTTCCCCGGTCCGGGTCTCGCCATCCGCTGCCCCGGCGTCGTGACGCGCGAAAAGCTTGATATTCTACGCAAGGCAGACGCGGTCTATCTGGACGAAATCCGCAAGGCCGGTCTCTACGACATCATCTGGCAGGCCTTCGCCGTACTGCTGCCGGTCCAGACCGTGGGCGTCATGGGCGATTACCGCACCTACGACTTCGTTTGCGCGCTGCGCGCCGTGACCTCCGTAGACGGCATGACGGCGGATTTCTATCCCTACGACATGAACTTCCTCGGACGCACCGCGACCCGTATCATCAACGAGGTCAAGGGCATCAACCGCGTGGTCTATGACGTGACGAGCAAGCCGCCGGGTACGATCGAGTGGGAATAACAAAAGGCGGTTTTCTATATCCGTTTGCTTGTTCTCATTTTGTTCTTTTTGTTTATACTAATTGATGGTAGCTTTCTGGCCTTGGCATGAGGCCAGGGAGCATCACCATGGGCGATAGTGCAGCATCAGCGGATCAGCTGCGGCAACTGTCTTTTGACTGGCTTGCGCCTCATCCCGTGACGGGCCATAACCGGCAGAAACTTAGCAAACTGTTGCTAATGACAAAACCACCAAGCGCTGTTTCTGAGACAATATTCCGCGACGCTGCGAGACATGCTCTGGGCCGGACGACGCGGAGCGCTTATCCTGCCGAACTTTTACATCTCAGCTTGCTCTGTATTGGCGTATTTCAAACCCGTCCTGACAAGCTGATTGCACACCTTGCCGCAGCGCTACGAGATTTTTCTGCGCAACCAGTCCCCATGACTATGGACACGGTAACTCACTTCGGAAATCGTAAGAGTCTCGCTTTGAAGAGTACGTCCGCGATTCCAGAGATGACGTGCCTCACACAGATGCTGCAAGCGAGGTTGCGCTCACACAATGTGCCTCACATATGCCAAAGCGCTTTCACGCCGCATGTGACAATCATTTACGGATGTGGGGAGATAGAGCCGATGCCCGTATCGAAAGCATATGGCTGGACTGTAAGCGACTTTGAACTCGTCTTCAGTCACTATGGCGACGCCCTGCATGAACGATGCGGACGGTGGCGCTTACGGGCTGATAGCCGTGACTATCGGGCCATTGCCGAACAAATGAAATTCCCGCAATGGCAATAATCTATCAAAAGTGGAGATATGCAGGCTTTACGTCCGTGCATCGGACGTGGGCGACATGCGAAGCACCAATTCAGGTACGCAAGTCCACCACAAAAGGCGTATTTCGCCTTCTGCCAAGGCGAGGCCATCATGCCTCGCCAGCGTCAATTCAAGATTAGAGCTGAACCTTGTCGAAAGCCTTGCGGTCGATGCCGAGGGCGTCGAGGTCTGCGCCTGCTGGCTTGCGGTGGGAACGGACAGCGGCGGATACTGCAAGAGCCGCACCGAAAACGGCAAAGGTTTCGCCAAAGAATTTACGGGATGTCTTAGCAACGTTACGCATGTGGGTCTCTCCTTCGTGTTGCCCAGAATATGAGCAATCGAAGGCTTTTGCACAACTCATGATATAGCAGGCAAGCCATGCAGCTTAGCTCGAACTCGTTTGGATGACAGCCCATGCAAATTTGCATGGCTGGATGGATATTGAACGCGGCGGCTATTTTGCTATTCATTGGGAAGAGCATGAAAAGGCTGATGATATGACGGTTACGATTTACGGTATCAAGAACTGCGACACGATGAAGAAGGCCCGCAATTGGCTGGAAGCTGAAGGCATTGAATACGCGTTTCATGACTATAAAAGCGCCGGGATCGATGCGGCCCATCTCAATGCCTGGTGCGATGCCGCCGGGTGGGAAACGGTTCTGAACCGCGCTGGCACCACCTTCAAGAAGCTGGATGAAGCAGAGAGGACAGACCTCAACCGCGAAAAGGCGATTGCGTTGATGCAGGCGCAACCTTCCATGATCAAGCGTCCGGTTCTGGAGGCCAATGGTAAGATCACGGTTGGCTTCAAGCCGGACACCTATGCGGCGCTGTTCGGTTAGGCGAGCCCCATGTCGAAGACGACGCGCGCCACGCAGGTGCTGACCAAGGCCGGTATTTCTTTCACCACCGTGACCTATGAATACGACCCGAATGCCGAGCGCATCGGTCTTCAGGCGGCGGAGGCCATCGGGGCTGAGCCGCATCTGGTTCTGAAAACCCTGATGGCGGAGGTGGATGGCAAGGCAGTCTGCGTTGTCGTGCCATCTGACCATGAGGTCAGCATGAAGAAGCTGGCAGCGGCCTTTGGCGGCAAATCTGCGCAGATGATGAAGCCTTCCGATGCCGAACGCGCGACGGGGTATCATGTCGGCGGCATCAGCCCCTTCGGGCAGAAAAAGCAGGTGCCGACGGCCATCGAGGTGCAATCCATGGGCCATGATCTCGTCTATATGAATGGCGGACAGCGGGGATTGCAGGTGCGCCTTTCGCCCAAGGATGCGCAATCCGTTTTGAAATCCATTAAGGCACCGCTGGTCAGCGAATAGCAGAAATCCGGTTGGCTTTCGCAACGAATGGGCTATGTTTTGCGCCTCCTATTGAAGCATATGAAGGCGCATCATGACAGTTTCTCCCATCGATCCCGTCAAACTCGAAAAACTGGCCGAAGTTGCCGTCAAGGTCGGGCTGCAATTGCAGAAGGATCAGGATCTGGTCATCACGGCGCCGCTGGCAGCATTGCCTTTGGTACGGTTCTTGACCAAGCACGCTTACATGGCAGGCAGCGGTCTGGTGACGACCTTCTATTCCGACGAGGAAACGACACTGGCGCGTTACGCCCACGCCAGCGACGCCAATTTCGATAAGGCCTCCGGCTGGCTCTATGAGGGCATGGCGAAGGCCTATGCCAATGGCGCGGCACGGCTGGCGATCTCCGGCGACAACCCCATGCTGCTGGCCGACGCAGACCCCGCCAAGGTGGCACGCGCCAACAAAGCCAATTCTACCGCTTACAAACCAGCGTTGGAGAAGATTTCCAACTTCGACATCAACTGGAACATCATCTCCTACCCCAACCCATCCTGGGCCAAACAGGTATTCCCCGGCATCCCCGAAGACGAGGCCGTGAAGAAGCTGGCGGACGCGATTTTTGCAGCGTCCCGCGTCGATCTGGCCGACCCCGTGACTGCTTGGGCGGAGCACAATGCCAATCTTGCCAAGCGCTCCAAATGGCTGAATGGTGAGCGTTTCGCCTCGCTACACTTCACTGGCCCCGGTACGGATGTGACCATAGGCTTGGCCGACAGCCATGAATGGCATGGCGGCGCGTCCATGGCCAAGAACGGTGTGACCTGCAACCCCAACATCCCGACCGAAGAGGTCTTCACCACACCGCATGCGCTGCGGGTGGATGGCTATGTCTCCAGCACCAAGCCTCTGTCGCATCAGGGAACGCTGATCGACAATATCCAGGTCAAGTTCGAGGCAGGCCGCATCGTGGAGGCTAAGGCGTCCCGTGGTGAAGAGGTGCTGAACAAGGTGCTGGATACGGATGAAGGCGCGCGGCGCCTGGGCGAAGTGGCGCTGGTGCCGCATTCCTCACCCATTTCGGCCAGCGGCATTCTGTTTTACAACACGCTGTTCGATGAAAATGCCTCGTGCCACATCGCGCTCGGTCAGTGCTATTCCAAGTGCTTCCTCGATGGTGCGTCGCTCAGCCAAGACCAGATCAAGGCACAAGGCGGCAATTCCAGCCTGATCCACATCGACTGGATGATCGGCTCCGACAAGGTCGATATCGACGGTGTCAGAGCAGATGGCTCGAAGGTACCTGTGATGCGCAAGGGCGAGTGGGCCTGATAGGCCCTATCGTGGTGCCTGACTTTTCTGGCTCAGCCAGACACTGAACAGCACCATGATGAAACCGGCAATCTGTGCTGGCGCGAGGTTTTTGATCGAGCGCCAGCCAGCATAGAGGCGTGGCGTTCACATGGCTGAAGAAAACAAGGCCGTCGCGGTGTGGAGCCTACCAGCCATCTGCAGAAAATTGGCTCACGAAAATAGATTTCCACCGTCGATGCCTAAGTGACAGCATATATGGAAAATCCGTGCCTTTGATGATGCCATGAGCACGAGCGACCAAGGGCGCTTGAGCCGGGAACTAAAACAGACTGCCCTGCCCGGCGGGGCCTGATGGAGTGGTTTTAACCGCCTTTTTCTTCGGCACCTGTGCCACAGCGTCATCAGGCGACGAGGCCTCGCCTGCAGCGATTGCGGAGACAAATCCATCCGCGAATTCCATCGAAAGGATGGCACCGTTTTCGATGGCGGCAGCACGCGTCAGCGGGCGGTTGTCCTCATCGCGGATGACGGCGTAACCGCGTTTCAGCACGTTCTTGTAAGACAGCGATTGCAGGATGCGGTCGTGGGCGGCGAGGCCGGAGCGGTTTTGCGACATGCGGTGCAGAACGGCGGTATCGGTGCGGCGGGTGGCGGTGGCCACCCTCTCCTTCTGGCGCTCCAGCTGGCCGAGGAGACGGGCGGGCAAAGCACGCAGCGACGAGTCCGACGATGAGACGCGCGATTGCGCTTGCAGCAAGCGGCGTTCCACCAGACTTTCGGCGCGCTGCATGCGCTCCTGAATACGCTGGCGTTGCTGTTTCAAGCCATGGGCAAGCACATCCGGGCGCAGGCCTGAAGCCGTGCGCTCGAAGCTGCGGCGTTTGTTGAGTGTGTTGAGTTCCAGCCCGCGACCGAGACCGATGGCTGCCTCATCGAAACGGCGGCGTGGCAGGGCCAGCAATTGATCGAGCGATGGCAGCGCACGCACGAGCGCGCGCACGCCTTGGCGGCGATTGTCCATCTGGCGCGACATGGAGCCGGAGAGACGGGCGGAGAGACCTGCAAGCTGCGCTTCCAGATCGGCCCTGACAGGCACGGCCATTTCGGCGGCACCCGTAGGTGTTGGCGCGCGGACATCGGCGGCGTGGTCGATGAGTGTCGTATCGGTCTCGTGGCCAACGGCTGATATCAGCGGTATCTGGCTTTCGGCGGCAGCGCGCACAACGATTTCGTCGTTGAAGCTCCACAAATCTTCCAGACTACCACCGCCGCGCGCGACGATCAGCACATCGGGACGCGGAATGGCTCCGCCGATCTCGAACGCATTGAAGCCCCTGATGGCATTGGCCACCTCTTCGCCCGAGCCTTCGCCCTGCACTTTGACCGGCCAGACCAGCACATGCACGGGAAAACGATCGGAAATGCGGTGCAGAATATCGCGAATGACGGCGCCGGTCGGCGAGGTCACGACGCCGATGACCCTTGGCATATAGGGCAGACGGCGCTTGCGCGTCTGATCGAACAACCCTTCGGCGGCGAGCTTGCGGCGGCGCTCTTCCAGCAGCGCCATCAGCGCACCGGCACCGGCAGGCTCCAGGCTTTCAATGACGATCTGGTATTTGGACGAGCCGGGGAAGGTGGTGATCTTGCCGGTGGCGATGACCTCCATGCCCTCTTCCGGGCGGAACTTCAGCTTGGAAAAACTCCCCTTCCAGATGACGGCATCGATGCGGGCGCGGTCGTCCTTCAGCGAGAAGTAAGCATGCCCCGACGTATGCTGGCCGCGATAACCGGAAATTTCGCCGCGCACCCGAACCTGATCGAACGCGGTTTCCACCGTACGCTTGATGGAGCCTGATAGCTCCGACACCGAAAACTCGGCAAGGTTGGTGAGAGGCTGGCTGAAAATATCGCTCATGCCCGTTTCTACCCCATGGCCCGCGATTCGCAAATCGGCTTCATGACGCGGATTTGACAATTTTCTGACGATTAAATTTCACAAAATTGCAACAATCTGATATCTTGACGGTTGGAAGAGGAGAAATAAGGGCTTTTGAGGATGACGGTGCCTTTCCTCAGGCCCTCTGGAGGAGGAGCGGCATCATGGTATTTGTTCTCGGAATCTCACTTGGCGTAGCTGCACTTGCTTTGCGCTCTCTGACGGCTGTCGCCGCCACGGGCATCCTGATTGCCATTGCGTTCGCGGTAGCAGCTCTCGTTTCTGCATCCGGCGTGCATGTTTTATCGCTTTTGATTGCACTGGCCGGTTACAATGTCGGTATCGCTGGCGCGTTTGGCGCAATGTTGGTGATGCGCGGCATGCGCACCGCTTAATCTCTAGCGACGCCTCAGGTTTGCGTTAGAATGCGTTTCGAGGGTCTTGAAACGGAATGTAAACGCGTGAACTTACCAGCATTCATTGTGATCACTGTTTCCTTCACTGTGCTGGATGGTTTGCTGACCCTCGCCCTATCGACTGGTTCAGGCTTGGATATTGTGTTTGCGCGCTTGCTGAGTGTGGCGATTACGCTGCCCTGTCTCGCCTATACCCTAAACCGCCTACAACGAGCCGCCCCTGTGGGCGGCGTTTTGTTGATGATCGTCAGTGTCATCAGCACATGCGTCAGCTTCGGCGTTTTTGCGCTGATCATCAGCCGAAACCCGTTCGTGCAATGGCCGATAGCTTTCATTGCTGCGTCGTTTGGTGGCCTCGCTCTCGCCGTTACGGGCTATCTAAGAGCGAGGAAAAGGTTGGGTCGCGGACTTTAGACCGTTTCCCAGCCATCCTTGTCGGCAGCGCGGTAGATCGCGTCGATAAAGCGCTGACTGTTCTTCGAGCTTTCCAGCGACACGACCTCCGCCTCACCACCGCTTGCCGCAGTGGCGAACGCTTCGATCTCCCGGCGATACTGACGGCTATCCTGAAAGCGGAAGATTTGCGATTGGCCGTGGGTCTGGTTGGTGAGTTCCACTTCTTCCGCACCCCACCGATCTGCGTTGAAGGGTGATTTGACCTCGATATAACCTTCGGTCCCGTGCAGCACCATGAGCTGGCGTGCAGCGAGCTGTGTCGAGATATAGAAGCTGAGTTCGAAATCGCCGAAATCCGCTTTTACGCTGGCGTAGATATCCGTGCCGAATTCCGGGTCACGCTCGACCACGGCTTGAACGCACTTCGGCTCTTTGCCGGTGGCAAAGCGGGTGGTGATGGTCGGATAAACGCCGATATCCGGAAGCGCTCCACCGCCGAGTTCGGGAATGTTGCGCATATTGCCAGGATCGCGGTTGAAATAGGTGAAAGAGCCCTGGACGTGCTTGAGCGTACCGATGGAGCCCGAGGCCAACAGCTCACGCACCTTCAGCCACACCGGTGCATAGGTCACCATATAGGCTTCTGATATCAGCACCTTGTTGCGGTCTCGTGCGGCAATCAGGCTGTCGATTTCTTCGGCCTTGAGCGCAATCGGCTTTTCGCACAGCACATGCTTGCCCGCATTCGCGGCCTTGATGGACCACTCCACATGCTGGGCTGTGGGCAGCGGGATGTAGACTGCGTCGATGACATCAGAGGCCAGCATTTCCTCGTAGGAACCGAAAGCATGTGGCACGGAGAAGCGGTCGGCGAGCTGCCGCGCCTTGTTCACGTCGCGACTGGCGATGGCGGTGACGACGGCGTTTTCCGCATCCTGAATGGCGGGAATGACGAGCTCCCGGCCGATTTTCGCCGTCGATAGAATTCCAAAACGCAACATGCTTGCCTCCACTGTGATGGGCGGCACCTTATCACGACAGAGCGGGCACGCAACCATTCGACACGTCCAGGTGCATGAATCACAATGATGGCTGAAAATGTCCTCTCTTCGGCGCAACCTGTACTTTCGGCTTCTCAGCGAATGGGAAAGACTGTAATCATCAGAAATCGGAGGTACAGAAAATGTCCCATTCACACACAGCACTTCTGGTTATCGATGTGCAGGAATCCTTTCGGCATGCGCCCTATTTCGATGAAAGCGGCCTGCCTGCCTATCTCGCCGCTCAGCAAAAGCTGATCGACGGCGCTGAGGCGGCGGGGATTGCCGTCATCCAGATCTTCCATGTCGATGGTGACTGGGCCTTTGCCGAAGACAGCGGCTTCATCCGCGCATTGGAGGGCATTCGCATCGAGCCCACCGTAACGTTTCGTAAGAACCGCCATTCGGCCTTTATCGGCACGGGTCTCGATGTGTGGTTGACCCAGCACGGCATCAAAAGGCTGGTCATCTCCGGCATTCGCACCGAGCAATGCTGCGAAACTACGACGCGGCAGGGGTCCGATCTGGGCTACAGTGTGGATTTCGTGACCGAGGCGACGCTGACTTTTCCGATGACGCATGCCTCCGGCACGGTGTTTTCGGCAAAGGATATCGCCATGCGCACCGAACTCGTGCTCTCGGGTCGCTTTGCTCGCATCGTGACCGTGGACGAGGCGTTGCAGGCGCAGAAAGAAGCGGCCTGATGACGACTGGCGGCGGTCTGCAAACCAGGAGCATCCCAGTTTTCGTGGTGCTGCCGCCGCAAACGCTGTTGCTGGATGTTGCGGGGCCGCTGGAGGTGCTCCGTTACGCCAACGAGCAGCAGGATGCCGTAAGGTTCGACTGCAAATATGTCGCAGCAGCCAAGACCCAGACGACGACCATCGGGCTTTCGCTGGCCGGGCTGGAGGCCTTGCCGGAAGTGCTGCCCGAGAATGCCATGGTGCTGATTTCCGGCGGCTCGTTAATGGAAACGATGCACGCTGGGTCAAGGCGGGAGCGGCGCGATCTGGCAGACTGGCTGCGGCAGACAGTGCGGGACGACACCACCATCGTCTCCATCTGCTCCGGCGCGCTGATTGCCGCCGAAGCCGGTGTCTTCGATGGTCATCAATGCACCACCCATGCCGACTGCATGGGTGAATTGCGACGGATCGCGCCCTTGGCGCAGGTGCTGGACAACCGTCTATTCGTGGAAGACAAGAGGTGCTTTTCCAGTGCTGGCATTTCCACCGGCATCGATCTGTTGCTGCACATTGTGTCGTCCCTCACCAGCCCGGTGATTGCCGCGCGTATTGCGCAGATCATGGTCATCTATATCAGGCGCACCGCGAATGATCCGCAGATATCGCCCTGGCTTTCGGGCCGCAACCACATTCACCCCTCCGTCCACAAGGCACAGGATGCCATCGTCGCAAATCCCGCTGCCGAATGGTCGCTAGGTCGCCTTGCCAAGGCGGCGGCCTTGAGCGAACGGCATCTGTCGCGGCTGTTTCGTGAACATACCGGCGTCAGCGTGGTGGACTACATCAACCTGATGCGCGTCAACCTTGCCCGCGATATTCTCGCCCATTCCAGGCTCGATATGGAAGCGGTGGCCGAACGCTCTGGCTTTGCCTCTGCCCGCCATCTTCGGCGTGTGTGGCAGCAGCATCATGATGCGCCGCCCAGTTTTTACCGAACCCTTTCTTCCTGAGCATCGTTTCCATCACGCAAGCCACGGCCAGCCATCAAGGAAATTCAATGGTGATGCCTGCATGCGCTTGCTACTGTTGTGAACATCAGAAGAAATAAAGGGAGTATCATCCGTGGAGAAACGTGCGCTTGGCCGGACCGGCCTTTCCATCGCCCCGATCGTCTTTGGCGGCAACGTCTTTGGCTGGACAGCGGATGAGAAGACCTCCTTCCAGTTGCTGGATGCCTTTTTTGATACAGGCTTCAACACCATCGACACGGCGGATGTCTATTCCGCATGGGTTGATGGTCATCAGGGTGGCGAGTCGGAAACCATCATCGGCAAATGGCTGAAGCACGGCAGCGTGACCCGCGACAAGGCAATCATCGTGTCCAAGGTTGGATACGACAAGGGGCTGAAGGCGGACCGGATCGCTGAGGCGGTCGAGGCCTCGCTGCGGCGCTTGCAGACCGACTACATCGACCTTTATCTGGCCCATAAGCCGGATGCCGTAACACCGATTGAGGAGACGCTTGGGGCTTTCACTAAGCTCAAAGAACAAGGCAAGGTGCGTGCCATCGGCTGCTCCAACTACGATGCGCCGGACCTGCAAGACGCGCTCGATGTTTCCGCCAAAACCGGGCTGGCGCGTTTCGATGTCGTGCAGCCGGAATATAACCTTTACACCCGCGAGAGGTTCGAAGGACCGCTGGCCGAGCTGACCGCGAAAGAAGACATCGGCGTCATCAACTATTACAGCCTTGCCGCAGGCTTCCTCACAGGTAAGTACCGTAGCAAGGCAGATACGGAAGGCGTGGCGCGCTCCTACCGTGTCGGCGATTACGTCAACTCGCGCGGTCTCGATATTCTCGGTGCCATGGACACGATTGCCGCTGAAACCGGGGCAAAGCTGGCCGATATCGCGCTTGCCTGGCTTTTGCGCAAAAAGGCCGTAACGGCGCCGATCGCCAGCGCCACCAGCCTTTCGCAGCTGGAAAGCTTTACGCGCGCCACGGAGCTGAAGCTGACAGACGAGATGGTGGCGCTTCTGGACAAGGCTGGCGCATAATGGATCTCAGCATTCGCGATGCCCGTAGCGAAGACCACGGCCAGTGGCTTAGGCTTTGGCAGGATTACCTTGCCTTCTACAGTGTCGATCTCGCCGACGACGTGACCGCCCACACATGGGCGCGTATCATCGACCCCGCGTCGCGCGTGTCTGCGCGCCTTGCGGTGCTGGATGGACAGGTGGTTGGCTTTGCTATCCACCACTTCCATGACAGCACTTGGGCCAAGACGCCGGATTGCTATCTGGAAGATCTGTTCATCGATGCCACCATTCGCGGCAAAGGCGTCGGTCGTGCCCTGATCGATGACCTGATTTCCATCTGTGAAGAGAAGGGTTGGTCACGCCTCTACTGGCATACCAACGAGGATAATGCCCAGGCCCGCAAGCTCTATGACAGCTATATCAAAAGCGATGGCCATATTCGCTACCGGATCAAGTTCTGATCTCACGCATTTTCTATCGATCCCTGGCTCCCAGCGATCCACCGGACCCGTTGCAACGATGTAAACGGGTGCCGTTTTCAAGGACAGACAGATGCAAAACAGAATTCTCGGAAACAATCTCTCCGTTTCAGCGCTTGGCCTCGGCTGCATGGGCATGAGCCACGCTTACAGCCCATCCGCAGACGAAGCTGCATCCATCGCGACCCTACACCGCGCCGTCGAACTTGGCGTGACCTTCTTTGATACGGCAGAGGTCTATGGACCTCACACCAACGAAGTTTTGGTCGGCAAAGGCTTGAAGCCCCACCGCGACAAGGTCACCATCGCCACCAAATTCGGCTTCAAGATCGATGCCAGCAAGCCAGCCGGACAGATGATGGTGGGTACCGACAGCCGACCTGAGAATGTGCACGCCGTGGCCGATGCCTCCCTCAAGCGTCTGGGCGTCGATGTCATCGATCTCTTCTACCAGCACCGCGTCGACCCCAATGTGCCGATTGAAGAGACGGTCGGTGCCATGGCCGAACTGGTACAGGCGGGCAAAATCCGTCATCTGGGTCTGTCCGAAGCCAATGCAGAAACCATCCGCAAGGCGCACGCCACCCACCCTATCACCGCACTTCAAAGCGAGTATTCGCTGTGGACCCGCGATGTCGAGACAAACGGCGTGCTCGATACCTGCCGCGAACTCGGCATCGGCTTCGTGCCGTTCAGCCCGCTAGGTCGTGGTGTTCTGACCGGCGCGTTGAAGAAGCTCGACGGCCTCTCCGACACCGATTTCCGCCGCTCCCTCCCCCGCTTTCAGGCCGAGAATTTCGACGCCAATCTGGCGCTGATCACGCTTCTTGAAGAGATGGCCGCGGAAAAAGGCGTGACAGCTGGCCAACTGGCACTGGCATGGGTGCTGGCACAAGGCGATTTCATCGTCCCAATTCCCGGCACGACGAAGATCGCCAATCTGGAGAAGAATGTGGCAGCGGCCGATGTTGCGCTGAGTGCGGAGGAGGCTGCGAAGCTGGGTGAGTTACTGTCTCCGGCGAAGGTTGCTGGCGGGCGATATCCCGAGCAGATGGCAGCAATGGCGAATAGATAAGTTATCTATTTGGTTTTATTAAATTTTACACCCTCGCGCCGCAAAAGCTGGAGCGAGGGTGTAAAACCGTTTTAGAACAGTTTGTTAGAGGAAATTCCAGGGATTGCGGCAGGTGAAGATGAACGCACCGAACGAAAATTAAGTGTTCGCTTCCAATGTAGTTGCATATGCAATCATTCGTGATAATGTAGGCCATGTTTGATCATTGTCTCTACTTCAACACCATGGCCTTGAGCCGCCAACTGGAGCGCGTCTGGACTGAGGCTTTCAAGCCTGTCGACCTGACACCCGCTCAAGCCTTTACGCTGCGCGCGGCGCTGAACAAACCCGGTATGTTGCAGAGCGAGTTGGCGGACACGTTGCAAATCGCCAGAGCAACGGCCACGCGAGCGATCGATGGGCTTGAAAAACGCGGTTTTCTGACGCGCCGCACAACCAAGCGTGACAAGCGAGAGTGTGAGATTCACCCGACCGCAGAGGCGGTGGCGCTGCATGCATCGTTGGATGCGGCCAGTGCTGCGGTGACCAAACGTTTGCGAACGGAACTCGGAGACGGGTCCTTCTATCAATTCGTAGACCAGGCAAAGTCCATCAACAGGCAGATAAGCTGATGCCAGACAAATAGTTGCATCGCTAACCATATGGAGAAGAAGATGCCGATTTTGAATGTTAAGGTGAGTGGCGAGCAATCCGAGGAGATGACGGCGAAGATTTCCGCGCTTCTATCGGGGTTGACGCACCGTATTCTGGGCAAGAACCCGGACCTCACAGCCATCACAATCCAATACATCGATCCGCGCGACTGGATCGTGGGCGGCAAGGCTCTGGCCGCACAGGGGAAGTCCAGCGTCTATCTCGACATCAAAATTACAGATGAAACGAATACGAAGGCCGAAAAGGCCGCCTATATCGCCGAGGTATTCGAAGGATTTTCAGCTCTCCTCGGAAATCTTCACGAGGAGAGCTATATCTATGTCGAGGACGTGCGGGCGACCGCCTATGGTTACGGCGGTCTGACCCAAGAGCGGCGTTATCACCACGCCGCTTAGGCGCGTAGAACGCCGCCCGTCGATTTCTCGACATTGACGACGATCTTGGCCGTCAGCGCTTCGAAGTCCTCATCGGTGAGGGTCTTGTCGACCGGCTGGATCTGGACTTCGATGGCGATGGACTTCTTGTTTTCGCCGACGGATGCGCCTTCGAAGACGTCAAAGACATTGACACCTGTGACGAGTTTGCGATCGGCGCTGGTTGCCGCCTTGATGATCAAGCCAGCTTCGACGGAGCGGTCCACCACGAAGGCGAAGTCGCGCTTGACGGTCTGGAACGGTGATAGTTCCAGCGCAGGTTTGGTGCGCGTTGCCTTCTTCTTCGGCTCGGGCATGGCATCGAGATAGATTTCAAAGCCTGCATAAGCGCCGGAGACATCCAGTTCGGAGAGCGTCTTCGGGTGGAATTCACCGAAATAACCCAGGATGACCTTCGGGCCCATCTTGATCGTGCCGGAGCGACCGGGATGATACCAGTTAGGTGCGCCCGCTTCGATCTGCACATTGCTCATCGGCAGTCCGCAGGCTTCGATGACGGCGAGAGCATCGGCCTTGGCATCGTAAACATCCACCGGCTTGCCGCCGCCCTTGGCCGTGTTGGACCACATGCGACCGGAACCAGCCAGCGATGCAGTGCCACGACGAACGCCACCGGCGACGCGACGCTGGGCTTCCGGCGTGTCACCTTCATAGGTGCCGGAGACTTCGAAGATCGCCACATCGCCATAGCCCTTGTCGGCGTTGCGCTGCGCCGCCGTCAAAAGGCCGGGCAGCAGCGAAGGGCGCATGTCCGACATATCGGCTGCGATGGGGTTTGCCAACTTCAGTGCGGGCGAACCGCCGCCGAAGAGCTTGGCCTGTGCTTCGGGAATGAACGACCAAGTGACTGCCTCCAGCATGCCACGGCTTGCAAGAGAACGCTTGGCCGTGCGGGTCCGGATTTGCAGCGTGGTCAGGATACGGCCATTGACGGCACCGAAGCTTTCCAGTGGTTCCGGCTTGATGTTATCGACGCCATGAATGCGCATGACCTCTTCCACCAGATCGGCCTTGCCATCCACATCCGGACGCCATGAGGGAGCCGAGACGCTGACGCGCTCGCCAGAGCCCTCGATGCCGAAACCGAGACCCTTGAGGATATCGAGCGTTTCCTGTGCGGACACATCAAGGCCCGTCAGGCGCTTGACTTCCGACAACGGGAAATCGATCCACTTGGGCTCGAAGCCCTTGTAACCGATGACCTTGGCGTCTGCCGCCATACCGCCGCAGAGTTCCAGCACCAGTTCGGTCGTGCGCTCCAGACCCGGCACCATATATTCGGGATCGACGCCACGCTCGAAACGGTAGCGAGCATCGGTGATGATGCCGAGCGACCGGCCTGTCTTGGCGATGTTGATCGGGTCCCACAGTGCGGATTCGATCAGCACATCCACGGTGTTTTCATCGCAACCCGAGTGCTCACCACCCATGACGCCGCCGATGGATTCGATGCCGTCGTCATCGGCAATGACCACATTGGTGGGCCCAAGCTTGTACTCACGCTGATCGAGCGCGAGAATGGTTTCACCATCCCTGGCGCGGCGAACGACGAGATTGCCCTTGACCTTTGCCGCATCGAAGACGTGCATCGGGCGGCCCTGATCGAAGGTCATGTAGTTGGTAATGTCGACCAGTGCGTTGATGGGGCGAAGTCCGATGGCGAGAAGACGCTGCTGCATCCACTTTGGGCTCGGACCGTTCTTCACGCCACGCACGAGGCGCAGGCCGAAGCCAGGGCACAGTGCGTCGTCATCGAGATCGAGCGTCACATCAACCGGGGTTGCGCCTTCAACCTTGAAAGCTGGAGCAGACTTTGTCTTGAGCGTGCCGAGACCGGACGCTGCAAGATCGCGCGCGATGCCATAGATCGAGGTGCAATCCGGGCGATTCGGCGTCAGGTTGATTTCGATCATGGGATCATCCAGACCGGCATAGGTCGCAAACGACGTACCAACCGGCGCATCGTCAGGCAGATCGATGATCCCGTCATGGCTGTCGGACATGTTGAGCTCCTTTTCGGAACACATCATGCCATGGCTTTCGACACCACGAATCTTGCCGATGGCCAGCGTCACATCAATGCCCGGAACATAGTCCCCCGGACGCGCCAGCGCGCCGATGAGACCGGCACGCGCATTCGGCGCTCCGCAAACGATCTGCACCGGTTTGCCGTCGCCCGCATCGACGCTGAGCACCTTGAGACGATCCGCCTCCGGGTGCTTTTCGGCACTCAGAACCTTGGCGATGACGAAGGGCTTGTAGGCCGCCTTGTCATCGACATCCTCGACTTCGAGACCGATGGCGGTCAGGCGTTCGCAAATCTGTTCCAGGGAAGCATCGGTTTCGAGATGCTCTTTCAGCCAGGAGAGTGTGAATTTCATGTTTATGCGTCCTTAACGGTATTTGTCTCTTCTGGTCGAGCGGTCACGTCAGCTCACCTTGCGGGCTATGCGGCTTGTTGCGGTGCTTTGGCACCCGGTGCTTTCCAACCGAGAAGCATCGCCTTTACGGAAACGCCATCATCGATATCGGGCCACCACACGCCTGAAAACTGCAGCTCAAAATTTGCTCGTTGCTCCGGCGTGGCATCGTTCAGGTATGGGTACCACCAAAGAGGTGCACGAATTTGTCGACCGTCTGCGAGCGTCACAGAAACGAAGTGGTCGTCGCATTCAGCGGCGACGGGCGACATTTCCTCGGTTTCAAATTCCAAAGAACTCATTCCACTTCTCCATCCAATCGGCGCGGCTCTCGTCAATTCTTGCCAGAAACTCCGCAACTTCGCGGTTATTATATCCGTGATTATTGGCGATTTCCATGCTCATCAGCCACACCTTGGCAGACAGCTTACCCTTGACGATATGACCATGGGGAGGCTCCGCTCCATCAGAGGAGCAGAACCGAAACTTGTATTCCATGCCAGATCGTAAGGTCGGCACGTTCTTAATCCATATCCCGCTTCAATATGTCTATGAGGCGAAATCTCTCGCAAACAAGCTCCATATCGGGCGTAAATCCGCCGTTACAAGCGAAATAAGCCTCGTGTCCAACCCGCCATGTTTCCAGTGTCTGGTCATCTTCGCCTTCTTCAAAAGCGAATGCCGCGTCTACGGCATCGAACCGCCGGATTACCACTTCGACCGTTTCAATGACTGCTGCGGGATGACCCGCACCGTCCAAAACGACATCACGACGCCCAACGACAGGCATAGGGTCGCCTTTTGGGCCAAAGTCACGAAAAGCACCGCATGTTGACGTTTTCTTGCCAGCAAGCACAAGCCCGAGCAGATCATCAGCCAGTTTGGGCGTGTCACCAAACGCGAACGTCACGGCGTTGCGGTATGGCTCCGGCAGATCGATCATACGCTCAAACCACCAAACAAGGTCGGCATATCCAGCGGGCGGAAACCGTAGTGGGTCATCCAGCGGACGTCGGCGTTGAAGAAGTCGCGCAGGTCCGGCATGCCGTATTTCAGCATGGCGATGCGGTCGAGCCCCATGCCCCAGGCAAAGCCTTGATACTCATCCGGATCGAGACCACCGGCGCGCAGGACATTCGGGTGGACCATGCCGCAACCGAGGATTTCCATCCAATCGTTGCCTTCGCCGAACTTGACGATGGGGCCGGAGCGGTCGCACTGGATATCCACTTCGAAGCTTGGCTCCGTGAAGGGGAAGAAGGAGGGGCGGAAGCGCATGGTGACGCTGTCGACCTCGAAGAAGGTCTTGCAGAATTCTTCAAGCACCCAGCGCAGATTGCCGACATTCGCCTTCTTGTCGATCACCAGACCCTCCACCTGATGGAACATCGGCGAGTGGGTTGCGTCCGAGTCCTGACGATAGGTCTTGCCGGGAATAACGATGCGGATCGGTGGCTTCTGGGATTCCATGGTGCGGACCTGCACCGGCGAGGTGTGCGTGCGCAGAACCTTGCGCTCACCGTTTTCATCCGGCTGGAAAAAGAACGTGTCGTGCATTTCGCGGGCCGGATGTCCCTCGGGGAAATTCAGCGCCGTGAAGTTGTAATAGTCGGTCTCGATATCCGGGCCTTCGGCGATGGAAAAACCCATATCGGCGAAAATGGCGGTGATCTCATCGACGATCTGACTGATCGGATGGATGCGGCCACGTTCTGCCGGCGACTGGCGAACCGGCAGGCTGATATCCAGCGTTTCGGCCTTCAGGCGCGCTTCGATGGCCGCGTCCTTCAACTCTGCCTTTCGGGCGGAAATCAGATCCGTAACTTCGGTCTTCAACTGGTTGATGGCGGCACCGCGTGTCTGGCGCTCTTCCGGTGTCATCGAGCCCAGCGTCTTCAAGAGCTCGGAAACAGAGCCCTTTTTACCCAGCGCGGAAACGCGCACGGCTTCGATGGATGCTTCATCTCCGGCAGCCGCGATGTCCGACATCAATTGCGATTTCAAGGTATCCAGTTCGGTCATATTTTCCTGCCTCGCCTGGGCTTTAGCCTGCGGCTTCGGGTTTAACAGCATTCTTCAGATATTCGGTCGCCACTATAAAGCGTTGCAGATCACTACCCATCTGCACGCGCCCAATCAACCGTGCGAGCGGCAAAAAACGGCTGAGAACATGCACCAGCCTGCGCAATTCGGCGATTGCCGCTTTCGGCGCACGCGATGCCCACGCGTTGTAAGCAGCATCGAGTGTGTCCCTGCCGTTTTGGGCGAGTGTGCTGAGGGGGAGAAACAGCAGCCATAGATCGCGCGCCTGCGCGGTTTCAAGCGGCATCGCCGCTTCCGGCTCCTCTTCGAAATCCATGAAACCGATGCGGCCATCGCTCAGAAAGAAGTCTCGAACGTGCGGGCGGCCATGGCACAGGCCAGCCGCATGCAGGTTCCCGATCGCTGCGGCGCAGTCGATCAGCAACGCATCATGGCTGGCATCACCGCCTCGACGTTTGCTTTTGAGCGTGCGTTGAACGGTTGGCCCGACATCCGATAGAACGATCGCTGTCTCCGACGCGTAGATAATCTCCGGAACCGGAAAACCCTTATCCCCGAACGCAATCATTCGGCGCTTCTCACGCGCCATCATGGCACCAGGCGCTAGGATGGGGGATGGCTTGAGGAATTTATAGGGCAGCGCCGATGCGGCAAGTGATTGAAGCTTCAGCCACCACGGCGCTTTTTCGGCACCCTGTCGCTTGATCCATACCGAGCCGACAGACAGATGCAGTTGCTGCACGCGGCCTTCGCTGGCCAAAAGAGCCTGCATCAGGGCAGCAATATCCGCGTCCTCAAGATGGACGTGAAATCCCTTTGCTTGCTCTTGTGGGTCTGCGGCCTCTAGCATTCCATACTCACATGCAGGTCGCGCCTGCTTGGGCGGCTTTGCAATCACCTGAAAACAGCAAAACCCGCACCGGTGGCCGGCGCGGGTTTCAAATGAACAACAGATTGTCCGCGCCGTAATTACTTTACAGCGGTTTCAAATTCGTTGGTGGTGCCAGCATCCTTGAGGTACTCAAGAGCCTTCTTGGCGCTATCGACGAGAACGCCGAATGCTGCTGGCTCATGAATTGCCATGTCGGACAGAACCTTGCGGTCGACTTCGATGCCAGCCTTGTTCAGGCCGTCGATGAAACGGCCATAGGTCAGGCCGAATTCGCGAACAGCAGCATTGATACGCTGGATCCACAGAGCGCGGAAGTTGCGCTTGTTGACCTTGCGGTCGCGGTAAGCGTACTGCTTGGAACGATCCACAGCAGCCTTGGCGGCGCGGATGGTGTTCTTGCGGCGGCCGTAGAAGCCCTTGGCTGCCTTGAGTGTCTTGGTGTGCTTGGCGCGGGAAGTTACGCCACGTTTTACGCGTGCCATGTCATGATCTCCTTAAAATATCCAAAAGTGCGGAAAAGTCTTAAAGACCGTTCGGCAGGTAGTTCTTGACAACCTTCTTGGCGTCAGCTTCGGCCAGAACCATGGTTCCGCGCGCGTCGCGAATGAACTTGTTGGACCGTTTGATCATGCCGTGGCGCTTACCGGCGGCGGCTGCGAGAACCTTGCCGGTGCCTGTGATCTTGAACCGCTTTTTCGCGGCAGACTTCGTCTTCATCTTGGGCATTTTGCTACTCCATTTTTTGTATCGAAAGACAGGCAGACGAAGCCTGCTTTCAAGCTATTCTAGAACGGCCACGGCATGCCCTGCCGGACCGTTCGGACGCGCTCCTATAACCGCAGTTATGAAAAAGAGCAACGGGGAATGAGAAATTCCCCTGCGACTTCGTCAAAACGCCTGCAAACAGGCGCAATCATGTTACTTTGGTGCCAGAACCATCATCATCTGACGTCCCTCGAGCTTGGGTTCGGCTTCGACCTTGGCAATGGCCACGGTGTCTTCCTTAACCTGCAGCAGAAGCTTCATGCCGAGTTCCTGGTGCGCCATTTCGCGGCCACGGAACTTCAGCGTCACTTTTACCTTATCGCCTTCGTCGAAGAAACGGTTCATCGCCTTCATCTTCACCTCGTAATCGTGGGTGTCGATGTTGGGACGCATCTTGATTTCCTTGACCTCAACGATCTTCTGCTTCTTGCGCGCTTCGGCCGCCTTTTTCTGAGACGAATACTTCAGCTTGCCGAGATCAAGAATCTTGCATACCGGAGGTTCTGCGTTTGGCGAAATCTCAACGAGATCAAGACCGGCGTCTTCTGCCATCTTCAGAGCCTCGTCCGTTGGCATGACGCCAAGGTTCTGGCCTTCTTCATCAATCAGCTGAATCTTGGGAATTCGAATTTCCCTGTTGGAGCGCGGGCCCTCTTTGACGGGGGCATCGGCTTTGAACGGTCTGCGAATGGTCGTATTCTCCTGATCTGTTTCGGGATCGCGTCGGCAAAAACCAGCTTGTCGGTGCAAATGGCGGAAATGTCGTGAATGCCGCCGCGAAGTCAATAGCACGCTTGCGCAAAAAAATCACCTCCTGTCGTGCTTTTTAAGAATTTGCACTACATGAAGGGCAAATTGCAGGAGAATAGAGCCCCTATGACAGAGCAAACCATCGAAACCATTACTGTTGGCCCCACCGGCGACACACGCGAGATCGCAATACTGTCACGCGACGCGCGGGACAGTGACGACGCGCCCACGTTGGTGTGGCTTGGCGGCTACCGTTCGGACATGACCGGCACCAAGGCAGTGGAGCTGGATCGCTTTGCCCAGGAAAACGGTCTGGCATGCATCCGGCTCGATTATTCCGGCCACGGGGCCTCCACGGGCGATTTCAACAAGGGGACGATTTCACGCTGGTTGGAAGAAACTATCGCCGTGCTTCGCCACAAGGCACCCAAGCGTATCGTCGCCGTGGGGTCGTCGATGGGCGGCTGGATTGCGCTGAGGCTAATCGAAGAGCTGCGTAAGGCGGCAAAAGGCCCTGAGGTCGCAGGTTTGCTTTTGATCGCGCCGGCACCGGATTTTACCGCCGCATTGATCGAACCCAATCTTTCGGATGCGGAGAAATTGTCACTCCAAGAACGCGGTTATTTCGAGGAGCCATCGGAGTACAGTGCCGATCCGAACATCTTCACCCGCGACCTGATCGAAGACGGGCGCAACAACCTGGTGCTGCACGGCATCATCCAAACGGGATGCCCGGTTCACATCATTCAGGGCATGAAAGATGAGGATGTGCCTTACATCCACGCACTGACATTGCTGGAGCATCTGCCCGCTGATGATGTGGTGTTGAGCCTTATTCGGGATGGAGACCACCGTTTGTCACGTCCACAGGATATAGAGCGCATGCTGGCGGCGGCCAAAAGCCTTGCTTTGCAGGCAATCCCGCCACGGTCTTAACCATATTATTCATCTTGCGTTCATGGACGCTGAGTTCCGATTGACACATACCCCCACCGTCTCTTAACTTTTCATTAAGATTTTAAGGGACGGGTTTCATGAAGAACGCACCTCGGGCGCTTGCTCTGCTAGTTGCAGTTGCGGCCGCAATATTTTCTGCGGCCTCTGCGCAGGCAGATAACAAGGGCAGCCCGGCCATGGTCACCGGAGGCATCACGTCCCAGCCTATCGGTCATTACGAGTTCTGCCAGAAATATGTGTCCGAGTGCGACATCCGCAGCAAACTGACCCCGCCACCACGTGTGACGGAGTATGGCTGGCAGGTCATTCGCGACGTCAACAAGGATGTCAACGCCACCATCATCGCCATGACCGACATGGAAGTCTATGGCAAGGAAGAAGTCTGGGAATATCCCAAGACGGCGGGCGACTGCGAAGACTTCGTGTTGTTGAAGCGCAAGAAGCTGATCGAGCGCGGCTTTGCGGTGTCAGACCTTCTGATCACCGTCGTTCGCAAGCCCGACGGCGAAGGCCACGCCGTGCTGACGCTGCGCACAAATGACGGCGACTTCATCCTCGACAACCTGACGGATGACGTGAAAATCTGGACCGACACCAACTACACCTACCTGAAGCGCCAGGCCTCCTTCAACACAGGCCGCTGGGTCTCGATCGAAGACGGTCGTGACGTTCTGGTCGGCGCGCTGCGCTGATACCATTGCCCTGGCATGGGCGATGGATCGTGCCAGGGCCCAAATGCCATTTTAGCTTGAACACATATGGCTAAATCCCTATCATGGGGTCCACGACCAATGCTGACAGGATGTGTTCGACATGGATTTTAACCCAACAACAACAGCCACCCTTCTTGTTGTTTTCGGGAACATCCACGCACATGCTTGCCTCCATAACGCTATCCAATATCAGCTGGTCCACCCCTGAAGGGCGCCCCCTCTTTTCCGACTTGACACTCAGTTTCGACAACAAACGAACCGGCCTCGTCGGTCGCAATGGCGTCGGAAAATCGACGCTGCTCAATCTGATCGCCGGAGATTTGCGTCCGCATGCGGGCAGCATCTCTATCGACGGAACGATCGGGACGATGCGGCAGATCGTGCAGGTCGATGCGGATGAGACCATTGCCGATCTTTTTGGCGTTTCCGAAGCGCTCACCACTCTTCGGTGTGCCGAAAGCGGCCAAGCGACGCTTGAACAGCTGGAGATTGCCGATTGGACGCTGGAGGATCGCATGCGGTCTGCGCTTGGTCTTCTTGGTCTTGAAGCGAGCAAGGAGACGCTTCTCTCATCCCTATCCGGCGGGCAGCGCACGCGGGCAGGCTTTGCAGCGCTGGCGTTCCGAAATCCGGATTTCATGCTGCTTGACGAGCCAACCAACAATCTGGACCGCGATGGCCGCTCAACCGTCATCGAGTTTCTGTCGACATGGCACGGCGGGGCGCTGGTCGTCAGCCACGATCGCGAGCTTTTGGGAACGATGGATGCCATCGTGGAACTTACCCCGTCAGGCGCAAAGCGCTATGGCGGCAATTGGAGCCACTACCGCAACCTCAAGGCGATGGAACTTGCCGCTGTCGAACGGGATATGTCCGATGCGGAAAAGCAACTGAACGAGATTGCCCGCAAAACGCAGCAGAGAGCGGAGGCAAAGGCGCGCAAGGACAGCGCTGGGCATCGCAAAGCGGCCAAAGGCGATATGCCGCGCATCGCGCTTGGCGGCATGAAAAACCGCAGCGAAAGCACCGGCGGCAGCCATGCGAGACTGGCGGAAAATCGAGAGAACGGTGCCCTTGAAGCGGTCGAAAGGGCGCGTCGCAAGATCGACATTCTCCAGCCGCTATCCGTTTCGCTTACCTCGACCGGCCTGCCAGCGACGAAAATGGTGTTGCAGATGGATGGCATAACCGCCGGGTACCTGCCCGGCGTGCCTGTCTTGAGCGACTTTTCCTTTGCCATCACCGGGCCGGAGCGGATTGCCATCACTGGCGCCAACGGTTCCGGCAAGTCCACAATGCTCTCGTTGATCACAGGGGCATTGAAACCATGGAGCGGCGATACGAAGCTCTTCACAGAATTTGCCATGCTGGACCAACAGGTCAGTCTTCTGGAAACGTCGGCCTCCATTCTCGACAATTTCCGCCGGTTGAACCCGCAATCGGATGACAATGCATGCCGGGCGGCGCTGGCGCGCTTCATGTTTCGTGCCGATGCAGCCTTGCAGGTTGCGGGGGCGTTGAGTGGAGGCCAGCTTTTGCGGGCGGGCCTTGCTTGCGCGTTGGGCGGCACAGCGCCGCCGCCGCTCCTTATTCTTGACGAGCCGACGAACCATCTGGATATCGACGCGATCGAAGCTGTCGAGGCGGGTTTACGTGCCTATGATGGTGCGCTTCTTGTCGTCAGCCACGACAGGGCTTTTCTGGAGGCGATCGGTATCGAGCGTTATCAGCCAGTGCCTGTGGAGGGCTGATGGCAGTCACCGCTCGGTCAGCAAGCCGGAGGCCATCTGACGAAAGGCTTCGACAGCCTTTGGAAAGGCCGCGCGCGGATCGTCGGCTGCGGCAATCCAGAGTGCTGCATTCAGCACGGCGCCATTCAGCAGCGATGTCGCGGCCTTGGCATCCACAGGCTTGAGTGTGCCGTCGTCAACGAGCGCCTGCACGGTTGTTTCGATGCGGCGCAGGCAGGCGGTCTGGTTGGGCCATTTGGCGGGATCGCCCAGAACGGCCGGGCCGTCCAGCAGCATCACACGCTGAATTTCCGGTTCCAGTGCCATCTCGATATAGGCCGTGCTTTCCGACAAGAGACCAAGCCACGGCGTTTCGGCGCCTTCCTGCACGACGCGCAAACGCGCCAGCATTTCGGCATCGATCTGGTCGATCACCGCCTGGAAGAGGCCCTTTTTGTCACCAAAATTATGGTAAAGCGCGCCGCGTGTGAGGCCTGCATCCGCGGTGATATCATCCATGGAGGATGCGGCGTAACCCTTTGTCGCAAAGGCTTTTCGGGCTGCAATGATAAGCTTTTCACGCGTCTCCTCCACCATCTGCGCTCGTGTTCTTACCGCCATATCGCACACCTCTCACTAACATACGCTCCGTATGCTTATTGACATACGTCACGTATGCGCACTATCTAGACATACGGCGCGTATATCAAATATCGCCTAATAGTAAAACAATCAAAGGCCAATCATCTCGATCTTCGCTCGCCGCATTACGCGCTGAGCGGGACCGGATACGGCTGCCTGAAGCAAGGACCAAGACAATGAGCAAACGCGACGCAGTTTTTCTACCCAATCGACACGCACTCTATGACAAGCACGGCTATTCGCCTGCGATCCGTTCCGGAGAGCTCCTGTTCGTTTCTGGTCAGGTGGGCAGCCGCGAAGACGGATCGACCGAGCCTGATTTCACCAAACAGGTGCGGCTTGCTTTTGACAATCTCAGCGCCGTTCTGGCTGCGGCAGGTGCCTCCTTCGATGATATCGTCGACGTGACAACCTTCCATACCGACCCGGAAAACCAGCTGGAAACGATCATGAGAGTCAAGGAGACCATTTTCAGCGAGAAGCCCTACCCCACGTGGACGGCCATCGGCGTCAACTGGCTGGCTGGCTTCGATTTCGAGATCAAAGTGATCGCCCGCCTTCCTGCAACGGCGTGACATGAAAGGGAGGGCGTTTCCACTTGCCCTCCTTTTCGTCAGCTATTGCCGATGAGAATACCGGCGGCCAGCACCAGCGAGCCGCCCAGCACAACCTGAAACACCGCACGCAGGAACGGCGTTTCCATATAACGGTTCTGGATGAAGGCGATGGCCCAGAGTTCCATGAAGACAATAATGGCGGCAACGGCGGTTGCCGTCCAGAAATGCGAGATGAGGTAGGGCAGCGTGTGGCCGAGACCACCGATAGCCGTCATGATGCCGGATGCGAGGCCGCGTTTCAACGGTGACCCACGCCCGGATAACTTGCCGTCATCATGTGCCGCTTCCGTAAAGCCCATGGAAATACCAGCACCGACCGATGCCGACAGGCCGATGAGGAACGTCTGCCATGTGTCCTGCGTGGCAAAGGCGGCGGCGAAAATGGGGGCGAGTGTCGAGACCGAACCGTCCATCAGGCCCGCCAGACCTGGCTGGACGTAGGTCAGCAGGAATTGCCGTTTCGCGGTTTCTTCCTCTTCGGACTTTGCATCATCGGGCAGATGCTTGCCATCCAGCATGCCGGCAATGTCTTCATGCCCGCGCTCGGCCTCAGCCAGATCGCCCAGCAGCTTGCGCGTAGAGGCGTCCGTCACATGCTTGATCGCCTCATCGTAAAAACGGATGGCCTGCTGTTCCATCTCTTCGGCCTGTGCGCGGATTTTCTCCAGCGGCAGGTTTTTCACCAGCCAATCGGGCTTGCGCTCGTAAAAGCCGCTGACATGCTCGCGACGGATGAGGGGAATGGTCTCGCCGAAGCGATCCTGGTGCATGCCGATCAGCATGTTGCGATGCGCCTGCTCCACCTCGGCCATATCCGCAAATACCTTGGCGGATTGCGGATATTGCCCTTGCAGATGCCCGGCATAGGAACGGTAGATGCGCGCATCGTCTTCTTCCGACGATATGGCAAGGGCGAGAATTTCCTGCTCGCTGAGGGATGAAAACGGGCGCTTTGAGCCGGGTAAGATGCTGCGAAACATGGATCCATCCTTTTTAGAATAATTCTAATTACATCCGCCCGAGTCGAATCGCAAGTTAAATTAGAATCATTCTAATAATTCTGAATGAGCCATGCGCGTCATCTCGTAAAGTCCGCGTGCACCGCCTTCCCGTTTATGAGGAAAGCGAAATTCGAGACTCAATATCACCAAGATTATCTTGAAGGCTGTCGGCGGACATGGTTATTAGTTCGCGGCAGGCGTACCAGGCGGTTCGCCTATGATGCTACTTTCAGGGCTTGAATCGACATGGATCGCAGATCATTTATTCGCCGGGCCGGTGCCGCTGGCGCAGGCGTTACAGCAACCGCTCTTGCCGCACCTGCCCTTGCGCAGGAAAATCCCAAGATCAACTGGCGGATGACCTCGTCCTTCACCAAGGGTCTCGACATTCTCTTCGGTGCGGGCCAGATCGTCGCTGATCACGTAAAGGAAGCATCCGGCGGCAATTTCACCATTCAGCATTTTGCCGGTGGCGAAATCGTGCCTGCCCTTCAGGCGGCAGACGCGGTGACGGCAGGCACAGTCGAAATGGCCCATACCTGCTCTTACTACTATGTCGGCAAGGACCCGACTTTTGCGCTTGGCACATCCATCCCCTTCGGCCTTAACGCCCGCCAGACCAATGCCTGGTTCAACCAGGCGGGTGGCAACGAGTTGCTGAACGAGTTTCTGGCCAAGCACAATATCTACTCCATTCTGCTGGGCAACACCGGCGCGCAGATGGGTGGCTGGTTCCGCAAGGAAATAAACACGATCGACGACCTCAAGGGTCTGAAGATGCGTATCGCCGGCCTCACCGGTCAGGTCATGCAGAAGGTCGGCATCACGCCGCAGCAGATCGCAGGCGGCGACGTCTATGCGGCGCTGGAAAAAGGCACGATCGACGCGACAGAGTTTGTCGGTCCCTATGACGACCAGAAGCTCGGCTTCTACAAGGTCGCGAAATACTATTATTATCCCGCATGGTGGGAAGGTGGCCCGGCCTGCCATGCCTTCGTGAACCTCGAAAAGTTCAACAGCCTGCCGGATAACTACAAGCGTATTTTGAAAGACGCCTGTGCCGCGGGTAGCGCCTCGATGCTGGAGCGGTATGACGCCCGCAACCCGAAGGCGCTGAAGGAGCTGGTGGCGCAGGGCGCGATCCTGCGTCCATTCAGCCAGGAAATTCTAGATGTCTGCCACAAGGCAGCGCTTGAGACCTATGCCGAGCTTTCGTCTGTGAACGAGAACTTCAAGAAGATTTATGAAAGCCAGCAGGCGTTCAAAAAGGACGCCTACCTCTGGGCACAAATTTCCGAATACACCTACGACACCTACATGATGATCCAGCAGCGCAACGGCACGCTGTAATCAACCTTTAAGACGTATTCGAAAGGCCACGCGGTTCTTCCGGGTGGCCTTTTTTGTTGGCTGATACCAGCGTCCATACCTGTCGTTCCCGCCAGGCCAGCGGGCTCATGCCGGTGATGCGGCGAAACTCGCGGTTGAAGTTGGACTTGGTCTGAAATCCGCTTTCAAACATGATCGCCGTGACCGACTGCTCCGTTTCTTCTAACAGGCGGCAGGCATCCTGCACCCGCAACTGGTTGATGTATTGCGAGACATTGCCGCCGGTTGCGCGGTTGATGGCATTGGAAATCTGCCGGCTGGGCAAAGCCAGTTTGCGGGCAAGGCGTGACAGATTGAGGTTTTCGTCGCGGTAGACCCTCTGCTGCGCCATCAACACCTCTAGCCGCGCCATGACCTCGTGATCCCCAGCACTTGCGCCGACCGGTTCGGCATCTGCCTGCGCGGCACTCACGAGCTTCTCCGGCTTGCTGTCACCGGCAACCCAGGCGGTGAGCCCGATCAGAAGAAGACCGAGCAGATTGCCATTGCTGATAATGACACCGGCATTTTCGCCGCGCGCCCAATGGAAATCGATCAGGACAAGAATGTCGAAGACCGCCGACAGGCACAGCGCGGCAGCGGCGAGATAGAGCGCGCGATGGACCGGGACGACGCTTGCAAACTGCGCCTCCTCCAGCCCATCCGGCCCGCGCCTGCCGAGTAGCACGATGGCAATCGCATAGCCGACGAAAAGCACGATAAGGCTCACATCGATGGCGACGGGATAGACTACCAGAAGCATCGCGATCACCACCGGCGGCACGACGATGCTGGCGATATTTGCGGTACTCTCCAGCCGCCAACCGTTCATCAGGCTGCGAAAGCTGGCATAGGCGAGCGGTGGCAACATTGAAGCCATGATCGGCAAGGCAAATCGCAGCCATTCGATCTGATAGCCCCAACGCAAACCGACCAAAGTCGATTGCACCGCGCTGAGCACAATCAGCGCCAGAAACGGGCGATTAGCCTTGCCTTCGCCAGAACCGCGAAGGATCGATGCCAGCATGAGGAAAAGCAGGAGTGCAACGACAAGGGGCAAGGGAACGAACAGCACGTGGGGCAACCTGGATTGTAAACCGACAATGCTTTTACATGAACCAAATCGCGTTCGCGGACGACCTCAAACGTGTTTGAGGGCGTGAAAAAAGTGGAATGCGTTGAGATCGGCCTCGTTGCTCCAACCCAAGAGGCTTTTCGATGCGCTCCATTCTTTCTGCTGTTGTTCTGTCCACGCTTGCCATGACACCCGCATTTGCAGGCGATGATGTCGGCATCCGTGATATCACCATCCACTCCCCTACACGCGGCAAAGATGTTGCCGTGACCGTTTGGTACCCATCCGACGGCAAAGGCGGGACCATCAACGTCGGCGAAAACCGGATTTTCGAAGGGACTGCCGCTCAAAGCAAGGCGCAGATACAATCGGGTCGCTTCCCGCTGGTTCTGTTTTCACATGGATCAGGCGCACGTGGTACGAGTGCCGCTTGGCTCGCCACCGCTCTGGCGCAAGCGGGCTTCATCGTCGCAGCACCGGACCATCCCGGCACCACCAGTGGCGATTCCACCCCTCAGGACACGCCAAAAATCTGGGAGCGCACGGATGATCTTTCCACCATCATCACTTCGCTCACATCAAATGCGCAGTGGTCGCCCTCCATCGATACCAATCGTGTCGGCGTGCTGGGCTTTTCTCTGGGTGGCAGTGCGGCGTTGGAACTGGCCGGCGCGCGGGCCGATCTGGATGCCTATGTGCAATATTGCGTCGATCACGCCACGCAGATGGACTGCACATGGTTCACGGGCGGTCGCGGCTATAAGAACGGGGAGCCGATCGATGTGCCGAAGCTCGATCTGCGCAGCGTCGACAAAGCGCGTTTCGAACAATCAAACCGCGATGAGCGCATCCGCACAGCGGTTCTGGTTGATCCCGGTCTGGAGGTTGCCTTCACGAAAGACAGCCTGAAGGCCATCCCGATGCCGTTGTCCTTCATCAATCTGGGCAGTGTGGGCAACATTCCGGTTTCGGTTCTGTCGGATCAACTCGCCAAGGACGTGCCGCATGCGACCTATGCGCAGGTGAACGATGCGGACCACTTCAGCTTTTTGCCGGTCTGCAAACCGGGTGCGGCAGAGTTTCTGACCTCGGTTGGCGAGATCGATCCGATCTGCACCCCGACGGCCCGGGACCGTGCCGACATCCACGCGCAACTAATAAAGCTGATCGTCGATGCATTTCGCACGACGCTGAAAGCTGGCCAGTGATCACCACCAGACATTAGAACCCTGCCGTTTCAGAAGGCCGGACGAGTGCGCCGGCCTTTATGACATAAAGCTCATCTGCGGCTAAACCCTTCGATCTTAACAATTTTTTCAAACCTCAGTTGCACAAGTTGAGGCAGGACGATCCCGTGGGAAAACAGGGACGTCAGTTCAAAAGCGGGCTTTGGGGAAAGTTAATGATCATCGATAATTTGTTGGCGCGGTTTAAGATACAAACCAAGGTCATCGTGTTCATCGCACCATTCGTGGCAAGTATTCTTGCCGTCGGTCTGTCGGGACTATACGCATCCAACCTGCTGCAAAGCCGCATGGATGTTTCCAACACCATCCTGCAATCCTTGACCGGGTTCAAGGAAGTCTATGGCGGGATGACATCGTTTCTCAGCAATACCAATGACGACACACGCGCCGCGCTGCACCGCCAGCTGGCCGAACAGGCCAATTTTCTGCGCGCGACCGAAGACGGCAATTCCGCAGAGATAAAAGACGCCATCGATCGCACGAAAAATATCGACAAGCAGGTCGATGAATTGTGGACCAGCCATAATCAGGAACAGGCCCTGCGCGCCGGTATGAGCGCGGACCTTGGCACCATCACCCGCGAATTGAACGGCCTGCTGGCCAACGCCACCAACACCAGAAGCACGTTGCAGACCGACGAGGCGAAAGCCAAGCTGCTTTTGCGCGAAGCGGACAAGTTGAACCGCGGCGCCAATGTCATCGCGACCGTCGTCACCGATTTCAACAAGGCGACCGCGCCCGAAGACAAGACAGCTGTCGTGAAAGCTGCCATCGGCACGCTGGAAAGCACCGTCAAGGAACTGGTCGCCATCGCGACCGTCGATCAGAAGATGATCTTCGAGCAGATGGCCGACGGCGTGGCACAAATCCGTGGACAGCTGGATATCGGCATCGTCAATGACAGCACGGTTGGCACCATCGACCGCGTGGTCAACCTCATGCGTCCCGCCACCATCCGCCTTCAGGGATTTGCCAGCGTCAAATCGCGCCAGGCAACGGAAGTATTCGGCAAGCTGGATCAACCCATCGAACAGGCAACGGCATTTCTCGCAACGGCCCGCCAGATTGCAGACGATGCCAAGAACCTCGAGCTTGAAATGGCAGGCTATGTGGCGTCGCCGAACAAGGCATCGCTCGAGAAATTCCGCGACGCTGCATTTCGCCTGAATGTTTCCACCGGCGAAATGACCGTCGACACCAAGATGTCTGAAGCCACGCGCAACAGTGCCAAGGCAATCGATGCTCTGGCCACCAAGCTGGACGCTTCTGCGACTGCCCTTCTGGCGATCTCGCAGCAGCGCAAGGTGGCCTTCAGCATGGCGGAAGAGGAAATCCGCAGCGTCTGGGCCAGCTTGACGGCCTTTGCCGAAAAGCAACGCACCGCAGCGGATACCGAGCGCAGCAAGGCCAATGATATCTCGCTGTCTGCTATGGTCATTGGCGTGCTCGTTGCGATTTTCGCTGGCATCGGTCTGGTGATGACTTTCAAGGGACCGATCCTCGGCATCGTCAGCGCCATGAAGCGTCTGGCCAAGGGCGAGATCGACATTCCGCTCAACGGCAAGAATCGTCATGACGAAATCGGTGACATGGCGCGTGCGCTTGAAGTCTTTAAGGAAAATGCCGAAGAGCGCATTCGTCTCGAAGCGGCAACGCAGGAACAGCGCGCATCCGCCGAGGCCCAGCGCCATTCCAACGACAGCGAGCGCAAGGAACTCGACCGCCAGATCCAGTTTGCCGTCAGCGCGCTTGCCGGTGGCCTGGAGCGGCTGTCTGCCGGCGATATCTCCACCACGATCGACACACCGTTCAATGACCGTCTGGAGCAGCTTCGCATCGACTTCAACCGCTCGATGCTGCGGTTGCGCGAAACGATTGGCGGCATTCGCGAAAATGTCGGTGCCATCAGGGACAATGCGCAGCAAATGTCGACATCCTCCGTCGACCTTTCCCGCCGCACAGAACGTCAGGCTGCATCGCTTGAAGAAACGGCAGCGGCCGTGGACGAGGTCAACTCCAACATGCGCAACGCAGTGGACCGCGCGCGTGAGGCCAACACCATCGTCGACAAGACCCGCCGCAACACCGAGGACTCGCTCGTTATCGTTCGCAATGCGGTATCGGCCATGCAGCGGATCGAAAAAGCGTCCCAGACCATCGGTAACATCACCGAGGTGATCGATTCTATCTCGTTCCAGACCAACCTGCTTGCGCTTAATGCCGGTGTCGAAGCCGCACGTGCGGGTGAAGCAGGCAAGGGCTTTGCCGTGGTTGCGCATGAGGTTCGCGAATTGGCGCAGCGGTCCGCCGCTGCCGCCAAGGAAATCCGCGAGCTGATTGCCGTGTCCACCAAGGAAGTCGCTGCAGGCTCCAGCCTGGTGACACAGACAGGCGATGCGCTGGCCCAGATCGGCACGCAGATCGCCGATGTCAGCGCCCATGTCGAGCAGATTACCCAGGCCACACAGGACCAGTCTGTTGCCATGCAGCAGATCAACAGTTCCGTTGGCGAAGTTGACTTGCTGACCCAACAGAATGCGGCGATGGTGGAAGAAACGAGTGCTGCCAGCGAACAGCTGAATGAGGAAACTGATCAGTTGTTGAGCCTGCTGGAACAGTTCCGTCTGGCGACAGCCCAGAGCACACGTCGGGATCAACGCGTCGCGGCATAACGCCAAACGGCTGAACCATTGATTGAACGCGCGGACGGTTTCGTCCGCGCGTTTTTTGTTTTTTTGCTGGTTTTCGATGGTCACCGGCAGCTCGCGGAAAGTTCAACGCGGTTTTTGCGATCATTTCCTGGTCGTAAAGATTGGATTCAGCCTTTTTTGATAATTTGTCGTTAGTCATACTTTTTCATGGTCCAGGGTGTCGCTTACCGCGTCTGCCCGCTTGTTTTGCGTACGGGTTCTCATGCATCGATCGACAGTGCCAGCTTTTGTTCTAGCCTGCCTATCCCTCACGGCCTGTACATCCAGTACCGGTCCTGAAGGGTTGATGGCGGGGATTCCGTCCAAGGAAACCACCAGTTCCGTGACACCTTCCGCGCCCGTGCCGCAGGCCAGCGTCGGGCAATCGCAAGCACCACTTCGTGCCGAACCGTCCCAGAAGGTTCTAGCCTGGGGTGGGCCGGTGCCTGCCGAATCTCCCGCCTTCGCAGCCGTAGATCATCAGTCTGCTATGCCTGCCATGAACAGGCCGATGGCGCCGCAAGCGGGTGTCATCTCGCCCAGTGAGCGCCCGGTACAGATGGCGATGGCCGCTGCCCCTGCCATGAATGCGGGACCTGCGGTGCGTTCGCGCATCTTCCGCTCCAATTTCAGCGATGCAAAACCGATCAATTTCGGCAGCGTCACACCCCGGCATTTCCCGGTTCACGGCGTGGATGTCTCCCGCTGGCAGGCCAATATCGATTGGGAACGCTTGAGATCACGCGGTGCCAACTTCGCCTTCATCAAGGCGACCGATGGCGGCGATCATCTGGACCCGATGTTCAAGACCAACTGGAACCGCGCCAAGGCCGCAGGCGTCAAACGCGGTGCCTACCACTTCTTCTACTGGTGCCGCGCTGCAAGCCACCAGGCAGAATGGTTCATTCGCAACGTGCCGCGTGACCCGGATGCGCTACCGCCGGTGATCGACGTGGAATATAACGGCGAATCCAGCTGCAAGATGCGCCTGCCGCGCGCCAAGGTGCTGGAAAAGATGCAAGTGTTCATGGACATGCTGGAGCGCCATTACGGCAAGCGCCCAATCATCTACACGGCCCCGGATTTCTACAAAGACCATCTTTCAGGTGAGTTCCAGAACTATCCTTTCTGGCTGCGGGCCGTGGCCCAGCATCCATCCAAGGTCTATCCAGACCGCAAATGGCTGTTCTGGCAATATTCCGGCTCTGGCCTGTCGCATGGCGTGGACGGCAAGATCGACCTCAACGTGTTCAGCGGCAGCGAAGAAGCTTGGCAGCGCTGGTCGTCGCGCGGATAATCGGCGGACTATTTCGAAAACCTCTTGGCGCCCGCCACGCAGGCAACGACACCCAGTGTGACGACCAGCATCGCCACACTGACCGGCTCGCCCAGAAGCGTGGCGGCCAGCACGAGCCCGAAGAAGGGTTGCAGCAATTGCAACTGCCCAACAGCGGCAATGCCGCCCAGCGCCAGCCCGCGATACCAGAAGATGAAGCCAATCAGCATGCTGAGCAGCGACACGTAAAACAGCCCGCCCCAGGCCGCGGTCGAAATGCCACCCACGGATGTCGGCATGGTGAAGAGGGCCAGTGGCAGCATAACGGGCAGCGACAGAACCAGCGCCCAGGAAATGACCTGCCAGCCGCCCAGCCGCCGCGACAGAGTGGCACCTTCCGCATAGCCCAGCCCGCAAACGGCAATGGCACCCAGCATCAGGAGATCGCCACTGAGCGAGGCCTCGCCATCCTGGGTTAGCGCGAACCCGGCAACCAGGCTGCTGCCGAGGCAGGAAAACAACCAGAACGCCGGTCGAGGCCGCTCGCCGCCACGCAGCACCGCAAAGATGGCGGTGGCCAGCGGCAACAAGCCGATGAAGACGATGGAGTGGGCCGAGGTGATGTGCTTGAGCGCAAGAGCCGTCAAAAGCGGAAACCCGACGACGACACCCAGCGCAACGATGGCCAGCGGCACGATATCACCGCGCGCCGGGCGTTTCTGTTGGAAGGCCGACAGCAAAACAAGCGCGAGCAGGCCTGCAATACTGGCGCGGGCGAGCGTCAGAAACGCGGGATCGAAACCTGTGACCGCTATGCGCGTGGCGGGCAGCGATCCGCTGAAAATGACGACGCCAATAAATCCGCTCCACCAGCCACTCGATGTCTTGTCCATTGCATCACTCCATTGTCTCAGAGCTATGCTCCTAAGCGTGTGGCAAGGCCAGAAACAATAAGGTACAGTTTGTAGAAACTGTTATAGTTCTGGGAGCGGTACGGATGGATGGATTTGCGTTTGATACCCATGGCTCCGCGTCCCGCATCGAGACGGTGATGGGCGAGATTAAACGCCGTATTGCGGCCCGCAGCCTGACACCTGGCGCAAAGCTTCCCTCGGTACGCGGCTTTGCCAAGGTGATGCGGGTTTCCACCTCGACCGTGGTTGAGGCCTATGAAAGATTGGTGGCGGAAGGCGCGATCCGCTCGCGCCCCGGCTCGGGGTTTTATGTCGCAAGCACACTTGCGCCCCTGTCTCTCTCCGAGATTGGCCCGAAACTCGACCGTGCCATCGATCCCTTCTGGGTCTCGCGATTGGCACTGGATGGCAAGGCTGACATGGCCAAGCCAGGCTGCGGCTGGATGCCTGCGTCCTGGATGCCGCAGGAGGTGTTGCGCCGCGCCATGCGCACTGTCTCGCGTGGAGATGCGCAGCATTTGAGCGAATACAGCACACCGCTCGGGCTGTTGCCCATGCGGCAGTTGCTGTCGCGGCGCCTGGCAGAACAGGGTGTGCATGCCGGTGCCGAACAGATCATGCTGGTCGATTCCGGTACGCAAGCCATCGATCTTCTATGCCGCTTCCTGCTGGAGCCGGGGCAGACCGTGCTGGTGGACGACCCCTGCTATTTCAATTTCCATGCGCTGCTGCGTGCACATCGCGTGAACGTCGTTGGCGTTCCCTATACGCCGACCGGGCCTGATGTCGCCCTGTTCGAGCAGGCGCTGAGCGAGCACAGGCCGCGGCTCTACATCACAAATTCTGCAATCCACAATCCGACCGGTGCGGCTTTATCCCCTTTCACCGCGCACCGGGTGCTGATGCTGGCGGAACCTGCCAATCTCACCATCATCGAAGACGACATTTTCGCTGATTTCGAAGAACAGAAGGCGCCGCGTCTGGCCAGTTTCGATGGTCTGAACCGAGTGGTGCAGATCGGCAGTTTTTCCAAGACCCTGTCGGCGTCCATGCGCTGCGGCTACATCGTCCCGCCCAAAGACTGGATCGAGCCGCTGACGGACTTGAAAATTGCGGCACACTTTTCCGGCAGCCAACTCTGCGAGGCACTGGTCTACTCTGCGCTGAAGGACGGTCACTACCGCCGCCATATGGATGCGCTCAAAGCCAGATTATCGCGGGTGCGGATCGAGACGATCGCGAAATTGGGCACGCTTGGCATCACGCCCTGGATCGAGCCACAGGCGGGCCTTTTTCTGTGGTGCACCTTGCCGGCCGGTGTCGATGCGGCAGCGGTTGCGCGCCATGCACTGGCGAAACATATCGTGCTCGCACCGGGGCAAATCTTCAGCCAATCAACAGATGCTGGGCGTTATATGCGCTTCAATGTTTCGCAGTGCGAAGGGGCAGATTTGTTCGAAATCCTCCAGCAAGCGCTGATATCTGCACAAACGAACTCATAAACTGAATATTACAGTTTTCTTACATGTCTGGAACCAAACGCGTATTCTTGCATTTTCTCCGCATAGTAGAGGAGAAAAGACCATGACATTCGATCCAAACCTGCCACGCGATCCAAACCTGCGTCCTGATCGCCCCGAACTGCGCACAACGCCTGAAGCCGCACGCAAGTCGCCCGGCTGGGCACCATGGCTTGCCGTCATCGCCGTCCTTCTGGTCGGCGGCTTCATCTGGATGCAGATGAGCGCTCCATCGGCGACAGACCCAACGACGACCTCGTCGACGACACCGCCAGCAGTGAGCGACCAGGCCCCGGCACCAGCGCCGATGACACCGGCTGCGCCAACCGACACAACACCTGCTTCGCCCAACACAGGCGGCACGCAGACACAGCCATAAGCGCTAAGCTCGCTATGTAAATTAGGAACCGCTTGCCTTCGGGCAGGCGGTTTTTTGTTTGAGATCAGAAGCCTTGGAAGAGGAAGTCTGTTGCAGCAACGATATCGTCGCGTCGATTGGAAAGGTCGGCTACGAAATCTCCAATTTCCTGAATCGGGACCGCCACCATTCTTTGGGTCGCCATCACGAAAACCTCGCCCCTAATCGTAAAGCGAGGACTGAGTTTCGCCAATGACCATGTGAGCTGATCGGCAGGATAGAGCGGTGCAACAACACGCGTTTTCAAGTCGTCCAGGATATCTGCTTGAAGATCCAGCAACAAAATATGGCCGCCGACCATTCTGTAGACACAGAACCGCGCCATTAGAACTTGCGGTATTGGGCTAGCGGCAGACCGTGTTTCTCGACATATTCGTTTTCAAGTCGGATAGCCTCGGCATTCTCCAACCGCCATAAGCGTTCACGTTCTGCTTTGATGGCGTGGGTGATGCCCTCTTCGGCTGCGCGGGAAATGTTGATCTTCAGTTCGCGTGCCTGTTCCACAAGGACACTGTCCAAGGAAAGATTAGCGGCTTTTCTTGCTGTCGATGCCATGACAACCTCCGACGTTGATGCGCATAGTCTATACGCATCAAGCATGAAGGCAAGATCAATCGTCGCTCATCTTCAGCGCTGCGATGAACGCTTCCTGGGGGATGTCCACCTTGCCGAACTGACGCATGCGCTTCTTGCCTTCCTTCTGCTTGTCCAGAAGTTTGCGCTTACGTGTCGCGTCGCCGCCGTAGCATTTCGCGGTTACGTCCTTGCGCATGGCAGAGATCGTCTCACGCGCAATGACGTTGCCACCAATAGCAGCCTGAATGGGGATCTTGAACATGTGGCGCGGGATGAGGTCTTTCAGCTTTTCGCACATGTCGCGGCCACGCTTGTCGGCGGCGGTGCGGTGCACGAGCATGGAAAGTGCATCCACCGGCTCGCCATTGACCATGATCGACATCTTCACGAGATTGCCTTCGCGGTAACCATCAAGATGGTAATCGAACGAGGCGTAACCCTTGGAGATGGACTTCAGGCGGTCGTAGAAATCGAACACGACTTCGTTGAGCGGCAGCTCATAGGTGAGCATGGCGCGCTTGCCGACATAGGTCAGTTCGGTCTGAACACCGCGACGGTCCTGACACAGTTTCAGGATACCGCCGAGATAATCGTCAGGCGTCAGGATGGTCGCCTTGATCCATGGCTCGCGTATCTCGGAAATCTTGACGACGTCGGGCATATCCGCCGGGTTGTGCAGTTCGCGCTCGGACCCGTCGGTCATCGTCAACTGATAGACCACCGAAGGGGCGGTTGCGATGAGGTCGAGATCGAATTCACGCTCGAGGCGCTCCTGAATGATTTCCAGATGCAGCAGGCCGAGGAAGCCGCAGCGGAAACCAAAGCCGAGAGCTGCGGACGATTCCATTTCGAACGAGAAGGACGCATCGTTGAGGCGCAGCTTGCCCATGGCGGCGCGCAAATCCTCGAAATCGGCAGCGTCGACCGGGAACAGGCCGCAGAACACCACGGGCTGGGCGGGCTTGAAGCCGGGCAGAGCCTGCGCGGTGGGGCGCTTGTCTTCGGTGATGGTATCACCGACGCGGGTATCGGCCACTTCCTTGATCGAACCGGTGATGAAACCGATTTCGCCTGGGCCGAGGCTATCGACAGCCACCATCTTAGGGGTCAGAACGCCAACGCGCTCCACCTGATATTTCGCATCTGTGCCCATCATGCGGATGGTCTGGCCCTTGGTCAGCACGCCATCGAGCACGCGCACCAGAACCATGACGCCGAGATAGGTATCGTACCAGCTATCGACCAGAAGCGCTTTCAAGGGACCCTTTTCACCAAGCTCGCTTTTCGGCGGCGGCAACTGGTGGACGATGGCTTCCAAAACGTCGGGAATGCCAAGGCCTGTCTTGGCCGAAATCAGCACGGCCTGTGACGCATCGATGCCGATGACTTCCTCGATCTGTTCGCGAATGCGATCCGGTTCGGCGGCAGGAAGGTCGATCTTGTTCAGGACGGTGACGATCTCATGGTCGTTATCGATGGCCTGATAAACGTTTGCCAGTGTCTGCGCTTCCACGCCCTGGGATGCATCCACCACCAGAAGCGAACCTTCGCAGGCCGAGAGCGAGCGCGAGACTTCATAAGCGAAGTCGACATGGCCGGGGGTGTCGATGAGGTTCAGCACATAGATTTCGCCGTTATTCGCCTTGTAGTGTAGGCGCACGGTCTGTGCCTTGATGGTGATGCCGCGTTCGCGCTCGATATCCATATTGTCGAGCACCTGCTCGGACATGTCGCGCTCGGCAAGGCCGCCCGTCGACTGGATCAACCGGTCGGCAAGGGTGGATTTGCCGTGATCGATATGGGCAACGATGGAGAAGTTGCGGATATGGTCAAGGGGCGTGCGGGTCGAATGTGTGCTCATGCTTCGCGCTATAGCAGGGGCTCTTGCGCTGGAAAAGCAGGAATTTGGTGAAAAGCCTTTTAAGTTGGGCTTTTTTCCACCGGCAACCGACGGGATGCGGCGATGGAATGAAGAGGATCATAAACTCCCTTGACCGATTTCGACGTTCCAAAACGCACATTCCATTATCATGGATATTGACTCCATCATATGAGATAAATATTCTCCGATAATGGAAAACGGAACCGACACTTTCGAACGCTCTATCGCAGAACGCATCAAACATCTGCGAACACAAGGCACCCTCACACTCGACCAGCTCGCCAGCGCCTCGGGCGTCAGCCGCGCCATGATCTCCCGCATAGAACGCGGAGAAGCCAGCCCCACGGCAGCTCTTCTGGCGCGCATCTGCGCGGCCCTTGGGCTTTCGCTGTCAGGTTTCTTTGCCGAGGATGAACAGACCACGTCACCGCTGATGCGAAAAGACGATCAACTGACCTGGAAAGACCCTGAAACCGGCTACACGCGTCGGGTCATCTCCCCACCGCGGGTGGAGTCCGACATCGATATCGTCGAGGTGGATTTTCCGGCCCATGCACGGGTCAGCTTCCCACCACATGCCGCAAGCCGCGGCATGACGCAATATGTCTGGCTGCTGGAGGGCACGCTTGAGATGACGACAGGTGGCGAGGTCTACCAGATGGCGCCCGGCGACTGCCTGTTCATGCCCGTTAGCGACGGACACATATTCCACAACCCGTCCGACACCGCCGCCCGCTATGCCGTGGTGCTGGATCAGCGCAAGCGCTGACATCTCAGGAGTTTCGAATGACATGTATCCGTATGCTGACCGGCGAGGAGACCCTGGCCGCACTACCGGACCTTTGCGAAGTCCTGTCCGATTGCGTCAATGACGGCGCCTCCGTCGGCTTCATGCTGCCTTTTGCGCCAGCCGATGCGACGGCGTTTTGGCAGAATGTGGCGAAGACGGTGGAGAGTGGTCATACCATTCATGTGGTGGCAGAAGTTGACGGCAAAATCGTCGGCACCGTGCAGGTGGAACTTGCCTCCAAACCCAACCAGCCGCACCGTGGTGATCTGATCAAACTGCTGGTGCATCGCTCTTCGCGTGGCCTTGGTCTGTCGCGCAAGCTTATGGAACGTGCGGAAACCGAGGCGGCCAGTCGCGGCAGAACGCTTTTGGTGCTGGACACGGCCACTGGCAGCACAGCCGAAGCGATATACCCTCGATTCGGCTGGGAGCGCGTCGGCGTCATTCCCGACTATGCGCTGTTTCCAGATGGCACCGCTTGCAGCACGACTTTGTTCTACAAGCGGATCGGTTAGCCGCACCAACGGTCAAAATGGCGCAGATCACCACTTGCAAAGGTGCGCCTGCTGACGAAACATGCCTTCATTCTTCTCAATGCACATGAGGTCACGATGGCAGACGCAGTCGCCAAACCACGCATTTCCATTGTCTACTGCACCCAGTGCAACTGGCTCCTGCGCTCCTCCTGGATGGCGCAGGAGTTGCTGCACACATTTGCCGACAGCCTCGGCGAGGTGGCGCTGATCCCAGCAACGGGTGGACGTTTTGAAATCCTGGTGGACGGAAACATCATCTGGGAACGCAAACGCGATGGCGGCTTTCCCGGCGCAAAAGAGCTCAAGCAGCGTGTTCGCGATGTCATCGACCCCGGCCGGGACCTCGGCCATCTCGATCGTGCGAAGAACGAAGGTCTGGACACCTGATTCTCGAGGTCATTCAGGCGAGGAGTTGCAACCCGTCTGAGACGGTCTCCAGCACATATGTCGATTTTTTCGCTGAAAATTCAACGATCGTCACAAAACTTCAAAATCTCTGTTGACACCAGACGGCTGCCCCCGTACATGGCTCCTCGTCGCCCAGATGGCGGAATTGGTAGACGCGCCAGCTTCAGGTGCTGGTACTCGAAAGGGTGTGGAGGTTCGAGTCCTCTTCTGGGCACCATTCCATTTTTGATCTTAGCCAGATCAATCACTTAGCCAAAAAATTGATACAGAAAACAGCGCCTTCGGGCGCTTTTTGCGTTGTGGCTCGCTACCGCGTCATGGCACCACATTGCCTACAAATCCAAACACGATGGCTGGATCACTGGCCGCTGGATGTGGCGCCTTCGTTGGGAGAATGTTCTTCGCAATTGGGTGTGCAGGAGAGAACCGTGCGGGCCGTCTGGCGGAAAACGCGGACGGTGTTGCCTTCGTCGATGGAAACGAGCACGCGCTGGTCGACGATGGCGTTGCCGTCACTGTCCAAAAGCACGAGATTGGTCGTGCCGAAACTGCGGCCGGTGAGAACGATGGTCGTGGCATCCGCAACGGTGGCGTCTGCGACCTTAGAGTTACCGATGATGACCTTGCTGACGGGTCTATCCAGCTTCAGAACGCGGGCGTGGTTCATGGAAACGCGCAGCATGTCGTCGTCGCTGGACATCGCCGTTGCCGGCATGACGCCAAGCAGGGCAAATGTAACAGCAATTCTGGCCACGAAAGCGGATGACATGGATATGGGCAGCCCTGGTTGACGCATCACACGGTCTTTAATCCAACACACCATGCGCCGGATTGGTGAATCAACGGTTAAACCCAATTCCCATAATGAGATGGCGCGATGCCGGTGTAACAAATATAGATTTGGATGATATTGATGCATCACAATGATACAGAAATTGTATCATCTTAGGAATTGCCGCTATGAGAAAAACGACACAAAACCTTTGAGAATAAACGCATCTAAAGCTATATAAAAATTGATATTATACTTTGATATATTGTTTACTACGATGAATTCCAGGCGTTGTTTACGTTTTTTTAACGAGATTTTTTAAGCGATTGGAAATCGACTCTCTGTAATTTAGCGCCAACCGAACAACGGCAAACAGTTGGCGGCGTGCTGAACAACAATAGACGAGTCTCAGGAGACAACCCATGACAAACATTTTCGCTCGCTTCATGAAAGACGAGTCCGGCGCGACCGCCATTGAATACGGCCTGATTGCAGCGCTGATTTCTGTTGGCATTATCGCTGGCGCTACAACGGTTGGCGACAAGCTAAAGCTCGTATTTGACAATATCGGAACGAAGATGACCACGGCTTCTGGAAAAACGACCTAATATAATCAGAAATCGTCGCCCTTAGAAATGAGGGCGACGTTCCCGATATAGGAGGAATAACTGTGAGCACCTTAGCCATATTGCTGATACCTCCATTTTGTTTGGCGTTTGCCGCGATCACTGACCTAATGACTATGACTATCCCGAACCGCGTCTCGGCGATTCTTTTCGGCTCCTTCATTGTAATAGCTCCAATTATAGGGATAGACTGGCAAACCATAGGGATGAGTCTTGCCGCAGGGCTTGCCGTCCTATCAGCTTGTTTTGCGCTGTTCGCAATGAACACAATGGGTGGGGGCGATGCCAAACTTTTGACGGCATCGGCTGTTTGGTTTGGCTTCAACACTTCACTTGCAACATTCTTGATCTGCGTTGCTATTGTTGGTGGAGTTCTTACTCTCGCGATTTTACTACTGCGCTCTCGGTCGCAAGAAATCATGGCAAGCGGATTGCCAATTCCTGATTCACTTCTAGTTGCAAAGAAAGTGCCTTATGGCATAGCGATCGCTATCGGTGGTCTGCTGACATATCCCGAAGCTCCCATCGTGCAGCTTGCCATGCAACACATGATGTAACGAGAACCGGTCCAGCTCTCGCGTTTATTTCTCATTAACCACAAGCCGACACATTTTATTAACTATAATTACACCAATGGCAGGCCATGGTCGGACACTCGATTCTGACTCCTTCAAGGCCTGAGCATGAAACCGTCGCGCGTTGTCATTCTTTCCGTAGCTGTCGTTGCCGCCGGTCTTGCCGGATTGCTGGCCATGCAGCTTGGCGGCCCGCAGCAGGTTGTCGAGCAGGCGCAAGCCATTATCGAGAAGGAGCCAACGGTCAATGTGCTGGTCTCCTCCGTCAATCTGCCTGTCGGAAGCCGACTGAGCGCCGATTCCGTGCGCTGGGCACCTTGGCCGCAGGGCAGCATCAACGACAACTTTCTGACCGACACCAAACGACCCGACGCCATTGCCGAGTTGACCGGCTCCATCGTGCGCCTTCCCTTGTTCGAAGGCGAGCCGCTGCGGCCGGAAAAAGTGGTCGATTCCGGCACGAGCATCATGTCTTCGCTTCTGCCCGCGGGCAAACGCGCCGTTGCCACCGAAATTTCGGTCGCTACCGGTGCGGGCGGCTTCGTGCTGCCTAATGACCGGGTCGACGTGATTATGGTCCGCAAGGGCGATGGCGGGTCCTTTCTCACCGAGAATGTTCTCAACAATGTCCGCGTTCTGGCCATCGACCAGCAGATCAAGGAAGGCGACAACGGGACGACATCCGTCGTCGGCGCCACTGCGACGCTGGAGCTGACACCGGAGCAGGCCAAAATCATGACGGTCGCTCAACAGATGGCGGACCGCCTGACGCTGTCCCTGCGCTCAGTTGCCGACGCGCAGGAAAGCGAAACGACATCTGCCGATTATCTCTTGAGCGGGGGCTCGGGAAAACCGGCCATCCAGATTATCAAATCCGGCTCTATCGTCCGGGAAGGACAGGGAGGGTCGTCACAATGACCGGATATCGCGCATTTCGTTGCCTGGCACAGGCCATGCGCTCCTCCGTCACAGGCGGATTGGCGTTTTGCATCGCGTTTTCAGGCTTTCCCGGCATGCATGCGCCTTTCGGCCTGTCGACGCGCGAAGCCCTGGCCCAAAGCGCCAGCATCGTGCGCATCAACGAAAGCGGCCAGGGTGTTCGCAAGCGGTTGAAGCTTGGGTTGAACAAGGCGCTGGTCATCGACCTGCCGCAGGACGCGCATGACATTCTCGTGGCCGATCCCAGCATGGCGGATGCCGTCACCCGCAGCTCGCGCCGCATCTATCTGTTCGGCAAGGCTGTGGGCCAGACCAACATCTTCATCTTCGGCGATCAGGGCCAGGAAATCGTCAGTCTCGATCTCGAGGTCGAGCGCGATATTTCAGGCCTTCAGGCCAATCTGCGCCGCTTCATTCCCGAATCCGACATCCGTGTCGAGATCGTCTCCGATAACATCGTGCTGTCGGGCAGCGTGCGCACACCGCAGGATTCCGCGCGTGCCGTTCAGCTGGCATCCGCCTTCCTGAAGGGCGGTGAGGCCACCACGCGCAACATAACCGAGACAAGCCAGAGCAATGGCGATGGCGCTGTCGCGATCTTTGCCGAAGACCGTCAGCAATCCTCCATCGTCAACATGCTGACCATTGAAGGTGAAGATCAGGTCACGCTGAAGGTGACGGTTGCGGAAGTCAGCCGGCAGGTTCTGAAACAGCTTGGCTTCAATGGCTCGATCAGCGGTTCGGGCAGCGATCTGGGCGGGCGCATCTCCTTTTCCAATCCGGCCAACCTCGGCAACGCCATCGGTCTTGCCGGCACCGGCAACGTCGCCGGCACCATTGGTAAGCTTACACTCGGCAGCTATTTCAATGCCATGGAACAGGCAGGCGTCATGCGCACGCTTGCCGAACCGAGCCTGACGGCAATTTCCGGCGAACAGGCCAAGTTCTATGTGGGCGGCGAATTCCGCTTACCCGCAGAACAGGAAGTGGCCATCGATGACGCCACCGGCCGTCCAACGGTGACACGTTCCACAGATACGGTCGATTACGGTATCGAGCTGAATTTCCGCCCTGTGGTCCTGTCACCGGGCCGTATCAGCCTGAAAATCGAAACCAACGTTTCGGAGCCAACCTTCGAAGGCAGCGTTGCGACCGGCAATGGCAGCAGCGTTTCCGTTCCCGGCAGCACCTATCTGTCGATCCGCAAGCGCGAGGCATCCACCAGCGTGGAACTTCCTTCCGGTGGCTCGATCGTCATTGCCGGCCTTGTGCAAGATAATGTGCGCCAGGCGATGTCGGGCATACCTGGCGTTTCCAAGGTGCCGGTTCTGGGCACGCTGTTTCGCAGCAAGGATTTCATCCGCAACGAAACCGAACTCGTCATCATCGCCACGCCGTACCTCGTGCGTCCGGTATCGCGCAACGAGATCGCGCGGCCTGACGACAACTTCAACCCGGAAAACGATGCCGCCATGTATTTCATGAACCGGGTGAACAAGGTCTATGGCAACCGGCAAGAGGCACACACACAGCCCTATCAGGGCTCGGTAGGATTTATCTACAAATGACACAGATGGATCAGATGAAACCTCTCGCATATGCGGGCTCCATTCGCCGGGCAGGCCTCGTTCTGGCGCTGCTCACCACGGCGGCGCTGGCGCAGGGATGCGCACGCGACCCGATGTCGACGGGTGCCATTCCCGACGATTATCGCACCCGCCACCCTATCACGCTTTCGGAAGCGCAGCATTCCCTCGATATTCCGGTCTCGGCAGGCGACAACCGACTGACGGTGGGCATGGCCGACACCATCAAGGGCTTTGCGCAGAGCTACACCGCGACCTCCTCCGGCGTCGTCCAGATTCAGGTGCCGACGGGGTCTGCCAATTCCGCTGCCGCCTCTATCCTCAAGCGCCAGATCCGTGCAGTTCTCAACTCCTCCGGCATAGCCTCAAGCAAGATCGTCGAAACGCATTATGGCGCAGCCCCGACGGGCGATGCCGCACCCATTCGCCTCAGCTTCATCGCGATGACGGCCATGACCGGACAGTGCGGCCAATGGCCGGAAGATTTGTCCGACAACACCTATTCCAACAAGAACTGGTACAATTTCGGCTGCGCATCGCAAAACAATCTGGCAGCCCAGGTGGCAAACCCGATGGACCTCGTCGGTCCGCGCGGCATGAGCCCGATCGATGCGGAGCGACGCTCCGCTGTCATCGGCAATTATCGCGCAGGCAAGAACACGGCGACGACGGAATGACGTTCAGCACAGGCCGCATGCGGCAACAGGAAACACCATGAGCTCGGTTGATTACGATATTCAACACACAACTGCGCAGGAGCCCTACGCCGAAGAGCCGATGCGCGCGGGCGATCTCGATGCGCTGCGGCCTTTGCCGCGTATCTCCGTGCATGCGTTTTGCGAGAGCGATGGCGTACAGCGCATGATCGAGCGCCTTTCTGGCGACCGACGCATGAACAAGGTCAGCCTGCGTGTGACCAATGGCGAAGTCGAAGCCGCCGCAACCATGTTTTCGGCCAGCCCGACGCCGAACCTGATCATTCTGGAAACGGCCCGCGAACCATCGACACTGCTCAACGATCTGGCCCCGCTTGCGGAGGTCTGCGATCCCACCACCCGCGTCATCATCATCGGTCGCCACAACGACATCACGCTCTACCGCGACCTGATCCGCAACGGTATTTCGGAATATCTGGTCGCGCCGGTCACCATGCCGGACCTGCTGGCATCGATCTCGGCCATTTTCGTGGACCCGGAATCAGAACCGCTCGGCCGCAACATCGCTTTCATTGGCGCAAAAGGCGGCGTCGGCTCATCGACGATTGCGCACAATTGCGCCTTTGGAATTTCGACGCTGTTTTCGACGGAAACCATTCTGGCCGATCTCGATCTGCCGTTCGGCACCGCCAACATCGATTTCGATCAGGACCCGGCACAAGGCATTGCCGAAGCCGTCTATGCACCGGAGCGGCTGGACGAGGTCTTCCTCGACCGCCTGCTGACCAAATGCTCCGAGCATCTGTCGCTGCTCGCCGCCCCGTCGCTGCTGGACCGCTCCTATGACTTCGAGCGGCTGACTTTCCAGCCGCTTCTGGAGCTTCTCCAGCGCACCACGCCCGTGGCGGTTCTGGACGTTCCGCATATCTGGTCGGACTGGACGCAGACGGTGCTGGCAGAGGCCGATGAGGTGGTGATCACGGCGGTGCCGGATCTCGCCAACCTTCGCAACACCAAGAACCTGCTGGATGCGCTGAAGAGGCTGAGACCGAACGACAAGGTTCCACATCTGGTACTCAACCAGGTCGGCATGGTCAAACGCCCGGAAATCGCGCCTGCCGATTTCTTCGAGCCGCTGGAAATCGAACCGATCGCCATCATTCCTTTCGATGTGCAGCTGTTTGGCAATGCTGCCAATAGCGGGCGCATGATCAGCGAAATCGATGCGAAATCCCCAATTGCCGAAACCATCTCGCAGATATCGCACATCGTGACGGGCCGTTCGTCCGCACGCAAAGCAAAGCGGGCCGGACTTGGCAAATTCATGGACCTCATAAAACGTAAGTGATGCACGGACACCTGTGCAGCGACCTACCGGAAGACACATATGTTCGGAAAACGTGGCAACGAAGGCTCCGCCAGGAGCACACAGATCGGGCAGGTGGCATCCACCCCTGCCCCGTCCTCTGTTGCGCCTATGCCGCGGCCCGAACCGGCTGAAACGATGGTGCTGGCACCGCCTGCCCCACCCACCCATTCAGCCCCGCCCCAGGCCCGCAAGCGGGTTCGCACGGAAGAATATTACCAGACGAAAGCACAGGTTTTCTCCGCACTGATCGATACCATCGATCTGTCGCAACTGGCCAAACTCGATACCGAGAGCGCACGTGAGGAAATTCGCGATATCGTCAACGATATCATCACCATCAAGAATTTCGCGATGTCGATTTCCGAGCAGGAAGAGCTGCTTGAAGACATCTGCAACGATGTTTTAGGCTATGGTCCGCTGGAGCCGCTTCTGGCGCGGGACGACATTTCCGATATCATGGTCAATGGCTCCGGCCAGACCTTCGTCGAAGTCGGTGGCAAGACCATCGAATCCGATATCCGTTTTCGCGACAATGCCCAGCTTCTGTCGATCTGCCAGCGCATCGTCAGCCAGGTCGGTCGTCGTGTGGATGAATCGAGCCCGATCTGCGACGCCCGCCTGCCGGATGGTTCGCGCGTCAACGTCATCGCGCCGCCGCTCGCCATCGATGGTCCGGCACTGACGATCCGTAAGTTCAAGAAGGACAAGCTCACACTCGACCAGTTGGTGCGCTTCGGTGCCATCACGCCGGAAGGTGCAGTTCTGCTGCAGGTCATCGGGCGCGTTCGTTGCAATGTGGTCATTTCAGGCGGAACGGGTTCGGGAAAGACCACTCTTCTCAACTGCCTGACAAGTTACATCGACAAGACCGAACGCGTCATTACCTGCGAAGACACCGCCGAACTTCAGCTTCAGCAGCCGCATGTCGTGCGTCTGGAAACCCGCCCGCCGAACATCGAAGGCGAAGGCGAAATCACCATGCGTGATCTCGTCAAGAACTGCCTGCGTATGCGGCCCGAGCGCATCATCGTCGGCGAAGTGCGCGGACCCGAGGTCTTTGACCTGTTGCAGGCGATGAACACCGGTCATGACGGCTCCATGGGCACGATCCACGCCAACACACCGCGTGAGTGCCTGAGCCGTATGGAATCGATGATCGCCATGGGTGGCTTCAGCCTGCCTGCGAAAACGGTGCGTGAAATCATCTCGTCCTCCGTCGATATCGTCATTCAGGCGGCCCGTCTTCGCGATGGGTCGCGTCGCATCACCCAGATCACCGAGGTGCTGGGCATGGAGGGGGACGTCATCATCACCCAGGATTTGATGCGTTACGAGATGGACGGCGAGGATGCGGGCGGCCGGATCATCGGTCGCCATGTCTCCACCGGCATCAGCAAACCCTATTTCTGGGATCGCGCCCGCTATTTCAACGAGGAAAAGCGCCTGGCGGCTGCCCTCGATGAAATGGAAAGCAAGTCTCAGTAGCGAAACGAATAACAGCGCGGCCAGCCAAGGCGGAACAGTAAATGAACATGACGGTGATGCTGCTCGTGATCCTCGTCGCCATTTCGGCAGGAGCGATGGCCTATGTCTTCCTGTTCCCGCAGATCGAGGTCGAGAAGAAAACCGCAAACCGGGTCAGCCGCGTCAAATCGGCGGAAACCGACCACACCAAGATCAAGGCCGCCCGCGACCGGGTGCAGGAGCTAAGCAAGCGGCGCAAATCCGTTCAGGACACGCTGAAGGATCTAGAAAAGAAGCAGAACGAAAAAAACAAGGATAGAAAAGACAAGAGCGTGCGTGCCAGGCTGGTGCAGGCCGGTCTTTCGATCACCGTCAGGAAATTCTATGTCTTGAGCGGCGCTCTTGGCGTCGTCGTCCTCTTGGTATCGCTTCTCTACGCGGCACCGTTCTTTCTCGCCATAGCTGGTGCCTTCGTCGGCGCACTCGGGCTACCGCGATGGATTTTGGGTTTTCTGGTCAAGCGCCGTCAAAACAAGTTTCTCGAGGAGTTCCCCAACGCGCTTGATGTCATGTATCGCTCCATCAAATCCGGTCTGCCGCTCAATGATTCCATCCGGCTGATCGCGTCGGACGGACAGGAGCCTGTAAAGACCGAGTTCCAGCGCGTGGTGGAAGCGCAGCAGGTGGGCATGACCATTCCCGAAGGCATCAACCGCATGATGCTGACCATGCCGCTGCCGGAAGTGAACTTCTTCGGCACCGTCATCACCATTCAGGCGCAGGCAGGCGGCAATCTTTCGGAAGCGCTCGCAAACCTTTCCAAGGTGCTGCGCGAACGTCGCAAGATGAAGGCCAAGGTTGCGGCTCTCTCGATGGAAGCGAAGGCGTCTGCCGTCATCATCGGTGCGCTGCCCTTCATCGTCGCCACGCTCGTCTATCTGACGTCGCCGGATTACATCATGGTTCTGTTCACCGATCCGCGCGGGCATCTCATCTTGGGCGCCTCGGCGATCTGGATGTCCATCGGCATCGTCGTCATGCGCCAGATGATCAACTTCGATATTTGAGGCGGTAGCACCATGTCCGAACAACTCGCATCAAGCCTCATCAACCCGCACCTCATCATCGCCATTCTGGTGTCTGTGGCAGTGTTTGCCACGTTTTATACGCTGGCCATTCCCTATTTCGAAAAGGGCGACCTCAACAAACGCATGAAGGCGGTGTCCACCGAACGCGACCAGATCAGAAGCCGCGAACGTGAGCGCATGAGCGAAGTGGCAAAGGGTGAAAAAACATCTTTGCGGGCCAACAACAACAAATCGGCACGCAAGATCGTGGAGCGCTTCAACCTGCGCGAAGCGCTGGTGGATGCCAATACGGTCAACAAGCTGCGCGCCGCCGGCTATCGATCGCAAAACGCACTGAACACGTTTCTGGCCGCCCGCTTCATCCTTCCCTTCGTCTTTCTGCTGCTGGCCTTTCTGTGGGTCTTCGTCATGGGAAATCTGGCGACACGCCCCTTCGGCCTGCGCCTGATGGTGGTGTTGGGCTTTGGCTATCTCGGCTTTTATGCACCCAACATCTTTGTCTCCAACCAGATGTCCAAGCGGCAGAAATCCATCAAGCGGGCATGGCCTGACGCGCTCGACCTGATGCTGATCTGTGTGGAATCAGGTGTGTCGATGGAAGCGGCGATGCGCCGTGTGGCCGAGGAAATGGCTGACCAGTCGCCTGAATTGGCCGAGGAAATGGTGCTGACGACGGCCGAACTCTCCTTCCTGCAAGATCGCCGTACCGCGCTTGAAAACCTCGGCATCCGCACACAGCTGGACGGCGTCAAAAGCGTGGTTCAGGCACTGATCCAGGCCGAGCGCTACGGCACGCCCTTGGCGCAGGCTTTGCGTGTTCTGGCTCAGGAGGGCCGTGACGAGCGGATGAACGAAGCCGAAAAGAAGGCCTCCGCCCTGCCCCCGAAACTCACCGTGCCGATGATCCTGTTCTTCTTGCCGGTGCTGGTCGCCGTCATCCTCGGCCCCGCAGGCATCCGGATTTCGGATACGTTTTGACGACGGCTGGCCGAGACAAAAAAGGCGACCATCAAGGCCGCCTTAATATAACATCCACTTGGGTCAACTCATCAGTTCGCGGCTACCTTCTTGCCCTTGTCGGACAGTTGCGACCATGCGTTCTTTTGCGAGAGCATGCCGCGAAGATAGGTCAGGTTGGCCTGCGCCTGCTGAGCCGACAGTTCCTGCATGGCGATGCGTTCGGCCTCTTCGAATCGGCCCTGGAGGCCGACGACGAGCGCGAGGTTCTGGCGGATGCGGCTGTCCGCTCCCGGCTGGGAAGCCGCCGAGCGCATATAGGTTTCGGCCGTGCGCGGATCGCTTTGCAGCACGTAGGACATGCCGAGATTGGAGAGAATGCTTGGGTCGTTGGGTTTCAGGTCCAGCGCCTGGCGATATTTTGCGCGGGCTTCGTTCGAACGGCCGAGCTGGTCCAGCACCGCGCCCTCGGCAGAGTAAAGCCGCCAGTCAGGACGGTCCGGCATCTGCGCGCGATTGATGGTGTTGAGCGCCTGTTCCAACTGACCGGCTGCGGCCTGCGCCTTGCCGTAGGAGGCCAGCACTTCGCGGTCTGTCGGATAGGCGATGGCCACCTGCTGCATGACGGCGAGCGCCTGTGTGTTCTTGCCGGTCATCATCAGGAGGTTGGCGTAGTTGAGACCGGTGTTGCGATCCTTCGGATTGCGCTCATAGGCGTGCCCCATGGAAGCTTCGGACTGGCGCAGCTGTTCCATGTTCATCTGGTCGTAGGACCGGGACACCTGCGGAATGGAGCCCGTCGACATGCGATCCGGCTTGGTTGTCGAGCAACCGGCCAGAGACAGGGCAAGCACCGCTGCACAGGCACCGCGAAGCAGTGTCATCCGGCGTGCTGGAATGGTAGAGACAGCAATCATGACATTGCCCCGGCTTTCGGTTTGATCGAAACGGCGCGTGCGGTGTATGTTCGACCGACGCAACCCTCGCTCCAGCAATAATCTGTTAACCCTAACAGAGTGTTAATTTGCCGATTCCATACCTTTACGAAAGCAGCCAATGCCTCCCTATCAATTTATCGAACGCACCACGCCTTTCAGTTCCAAAGCGGGCAAGACGCTGCCGGTTTTTGCCGTGACCCCCGCCCATATCGAACAGGGTGCGATCGATCCGATTGCTCTGGATTGGGCGCAGAAAGCTGGCTTCAAGGCAGATGCGGGTGCACTTCTTCTCATTCCTTCCGCAGAAGGGGCACTTGGTGGCGCGCTTTTGGGTCTCGGCACCAACCCATCCGAACTGCCCTTCATCACCGGCAAGCTGGCACGGGAGCTGCCGGAAGGCGACTGGCACATCGAGACGGCACCGCTGACGGTCAACCGACTGATGCTGGGCTTTGGCCTCGGTGCCTATCGCTTCGACAAATACCGCACCGTCAAAAGCAATGGTGCAAAGCTTCTGATCCCGCGCGATGCTGAGGATGCCGAGATCAAGCGCATTCTGGCGGGTGTCTATCTGGCGCGCGACCTCATCAACGTGCCTGCCAACGATATGGGACCGGACGAGCTGGAAATCGCCTTCCGCAGCCTTGCCGCCCATTACAAAGCACAGGTTTCCGTCGTGACCGGCGAGGACCTGCTGAAGGAAAACTTCCCGCTGGTCCATGCCGTCGGTCGTGCCAGCGAAAGCGCGCCGCGTCTTTTGGAAATGACATGGGGCAAGAAAGGCAATCCGCGCCTGACGCTGGTCGGCAAGGGCGTGTGCTTCGACACCGGCGGCCTCGACATCAAGCCGTCCTCTTCCATGGCCTTGATGAAGAAGGATATGGGTGGTGCGGCCAATGTGCTGGGTCTGGCGCTGATGATCATGGATGCGCGCCTGCCCATCGAGCTGCGCGTCATCGTGCCTGCGGTGGAAAATTCCATTTCCGCCAACGCATTCCGTCCGGGCGATATCTACCAGAGCCGCAAGGGGCTGACGGTCCAGATCGACAACACCGACGCCGAGGGCCGCCTGGTTCTGGCCGACGCGCTGGCCTATGCGGATGAAGATGCCCCTGACTTGATGATCGACATGGCGACGCTGACGGGTGCGGCTCGCGTGGCGCTCGGGCCCGACGTGCCTCCCTTCTTCACCGATGACGAGGATCTTGCCCACAGCATTTCCGATGCCAGCATGGATGTGGACGACCCATTGTGGCGTCTGCCACTCTATATGGGCTACGACAAGGATATCCGCTCACGCGCAGCCGACATCACCAACGCGCCTGCCGGTGGCATGGCCGGATCGATAACCGCGGCCCTCTTCCTCAAGCGTTTCGTGACGCAGACGAAGAAATGGGCGCATTTCGATATTTACGGGTGGTCGCTCAGCGAGCGTCCGCATTCGTCCATCGGTGGCGAAGCGCAGGCTATTCGTGCGCTGTTCCACTACATCTCGCGCACCTTCGCCAAGAAGTAAGAAAAGAAGCGGGGGCGGAAAACCGCCCTCGCCTTACACGCGCACGACCTGTTCCTTGCGGTCTTCCTGACCGAAGAACTTCAGATAGCGCTGAACCTCGTCCGGCTCGCCTGTCGCCTTTTGCGGATTGTCGGAAAGCTTGACCGCCGGGCGGCCATTGGCATCGATAACCTTGCAGACGACCGAGATGGGCTTCAAGCTTTCGATGGTTTTGGGCGCGCAACCGGCGAAGTCGTTCGTCAGGTTCGTGCCCCAGCCAAAGCTCATGCGCACCCGCCCCTCGAAGTGCTTGTAGGTGTCGATGATGGCGTCGACATCCAGACCATCCGAAAAGATCAAAAGCTTCTTCTTCGGGTCGCGATCCATTTTTTGCCACCAGTCGATGATCTTCTCACCACCTTCGATGGGAGGCGCGCTGTCTGGCCGGAAGCCGGTCCAGTCTGCCACCCATTCCGGCGCGTTGCGCAGGAAGGCGGCGGTGCCGAAAGCATCCGGCAGAACGATCAGCAGATTGCCGCCATAGAGCCGGTTCCAGTCCTTCATAACCTGATAGGGAGCAGCCGCCAATTCCTCGTTGTTCTGCGCCAAGGCAGCGACCACCATCGGCAGTTCGTGCGCATTGGTTCCGACAGCTTCGAGATCGGAATCCATCGCCAGCAAAACGTTGCTGGTGCCGGTAAAGGCCGGGCCGATGCCTTCCTTCAGGGCTTCAACGCACCAGCGCTGCCACAAAAAGCTGTGACGGCGACGGGTGCCGAAATCGGAGATACGCAAGCCCGGCAGTTCGCGCAGGCGCTCCACCTTTTCCCACATCTTGGCTTTGGCGCGGGCGTAGAGCACATCCAGCGTGAAGTAACCCATGGAGCGCATGGCACTGCGCGAGCGCAGCTCATTGATGATGGCAAGCGCTGGAATTTCCCACAGCGTGGTGTCCATCCAGCGGCCGTGGAAATTCAGCTCATACTGCCCGTCACGCTTGAACAGCTCGTATTCCGGCAGTTGATAGCTATCCAGCCATGACAGGAATTCCGGCTCGAAAATCTGCGAGCGACCATAAAAGGTGTTACCCGCCAGCCAGATGCTTTCCTTTTTGGACAGCCGCAATGTGCGGGCGTGGTCCAGCTGTTCGCGCAGTTCCATCTCGTCGATTTCATCGGCCAGCTTGACGGATTTGGTGCGGTTGATCAGCGAAAACGTCGCGTTGACCTCTGGATAAAGTTTCCAGATCATCTGCAACATTAGAAGCTTGTAGAAATCCGTATCGATAAGACTGCGGATGATGGGGTCGAGCTTCCAGGTGTGGTTGTGCACACGGGTCGCGATATCTGTCTTCGTCATTGCTGCTGCTATCCCCCGCACCGGGCTCCATCATGAAGAAGGGCCGGTATCGCCGCGCATTTCGAAAGGCGTAAAGCCCTCAGGAGGCTGATCCGCTCACGACACAAGACTTATCTGATAAAACGGCGACAAGTCCAGACCGGTTTGGGCGATGGTGGTTCTGGCTGACGATCAAAAATCCACCGCCGGCGGGTTGATGCCGGGATACCAGTCCTTCGAGGTGGGGACGCGTGTTCCCGTAGCGGTCACGCCCGCTGATCCGGTACAGCGGTAGCCCTGAACCGGGAGGCCGCGGCTGCCGAACACGTCGCGATAAGCGCCATCGGGATAGCTCGAGGTGACCGATGTGGAAGAACAGGTGTAGCGTTCTTTCTGCTGAAGCGTGCGGGGATCTTTGACGCCGGGAAGATTGGTATAGGCGTCCGGGGCTGGCTGATAGCCGTTTTTGTAAACGGTCTGGGCATGCGCCGGGACGGCAAAGGAAAGCCCGGCGAAGATGAAAGCCGCGATGCCTGTTGCTGGTCTTGCCATATGCCTGTCCTGCCGTGAATGTTATCCCTGTGTATATAGAATGACGCGCGCCACAAAACAGCCGAACCGGTCAAACGTTTTCGTGAAACCTCACGGGCGGCGAAAGGCGGTCGGCATATCATAGAGCCAACCGATGCGCTTGATCGCCTCATCAAGATTTTCGCGCGAGACCGTCATGGTGTGGCCGTTGGCGTGAAGCAGTGTTTCCGCATCCTCCATAATGCCGACATGCCCCTTCCAGAAGACGAGATCGCCACGGCGCAATTCTTCACGCGTGATCTCCTTGCCAATCGAACGCGCCTGCATATCCGTGTCCCGCAAAACGGATTTCCCCGTCATGGCCATGGAAAGCTGCACGAGACCGGAACAGTCGATACCGAAGCCCGTTCGTCCGCCCCAGAGATAGGGCGTGTCCAGAAAACGAAGTGCGACGGAAACATAATCGGTTTCCCCGGTCTTTGTGATCTCCAGGCAGTGAGATGCGATGACGCCCTCGTCTTTGTCGGTCATCAGATAACGCGTTCCGCGCGTCTCGGCTTCACCGACGAACGTCAGGCAACTGCCCATCGACAGCGTTGCAACAGGCGGCTTTCGCAGTTCTGCCTCAGGATATAGAAAGGTGCGCGGCACGGTGATGCGATGGGTCGAAGCGACGATGTCGCCGATAGCGGTTTCGGGCAAATACCCCGCATAGCCATCCGCATCGGCTTGTACCCACGCCCAGCCATCGGCCCGGTCGAAAACGCGCAGCGTCTCACCTAACAGCAGTTCCGTGTCTAAGCCCGCGGCGGGGTCAGGTTTGGGGCGCAGACCGATGACGGGAACCGTGACCTGCGCTGGCGTGCTGCCGACGAAACGCGCTGCCTCGACCTGGCCCTTCAGCCGCTCATCGGCAAGATCGGCCCTGAAGACGTTCAGGCGGCGGTCTAGGTTGGTGTCTGCAAGCGTCATCGTGTTTCGTCCCATACCCTAAGCTTTGCGCGCCTGATCGATAATCAAATCGCCGAATTTTTCCAGATAAAGCGCACCCGATACGGTTCTTTTTATGACGACGTTGCGGCGGTCGCGAGGGTCGCGCTCTCGCTCCACGAGGCCCATGGCACCCATACTGTCCAGCGCCCGAGTGATGACGGGTTTGGTGACGCCGAGTACCTGTGCCAAGCCTCGCACGGTGTGCGGTGGCGGCACGAGATAGATGTGAAGCAGGATGGCCATCTGCCGCGCGGTCAGATCGGGCGCGTCCTCTTCAACTTGCGCCAGCACAACCCGGTGCCACAGGCTCAGCGCTTGCGATGGGGACAATTCGACAGGCACGTCCGGCTCCGTTCGGTTGGTCTTCAGGCGGTCGGTTTTCCCGCATCTTCGCGCAAACCGGTGAATAAAAACAAAACTGCCGCCAACCCGACGGCATGTCGGTGATGACGGCAGTTGAAAGCTCTTTGAGAGCTTTGTGTCCCCTCTGGACTTGAAGACAACCATGCATGAAGCATGCCAGTTGAAATTCAAATCGAAACATCAGCAAATTCAGCCATCGAAAAACGATAAAGCCCCGGCACGATGATGCCGGGGCTTAATTTTTAATCGCTTATAAGCAAATCGCTTCAATTTAAGCCGTTCGTCCATTGAAAGGACAAGAGGCCAAAAATAGAGCTTATGCGACGGGTCCGTGGCCGGATGCCGTTTCGCGGGCTCGTTCGCGCTTGTTGTAGCGGATCGACGACCACAGCGAGATACCGATGAGGGTCGCGCCGCCTAGACCGGTGATGACTTCCGGAATGTGGACGAGGCTTTGGACATACATGATGACCGAGAGGATGAGGATGGCATAGAAGGCACCATGCTCGAGATAGCGGTATTCCGCCAGCGTTCCCTTTTCGACCAGCATGATGGTCATCGAGCGCACATACATGGCACCGATACCAAGACCGATGGCGATGATAAAGAGGTTGGAGGTCAGTGCGAAGGCACCGATGACGCCATCGAAGGAGAAGCTGGCATCCAGCACTTCGAGGTACAGGAACGCGCCGAAGCCGCCCTTTGCCGCACCTTCCAGCACCTGCTGGCTGCGGTCCAGAATGCCGCCGAGAACTTCGACCAGAAGGAAGGTCAGCAGACCCCAGATCGCAGAACTGAAGAAGACATTGGCTGCTTCCGGTCCCAGTGCTGGATTGTCGCTACCGGCGATGATGCGCGAAAAGACCAGCATGACGATGAGAACGAAGGCGATCTCGATGCCCTTGATGGAGGAATAGGTCGCGATCTTCTCTTCGAACCAGCGTACCCAGTGAACCTCTTTTTCGTGGTCGAAAAAGAAGCTGAGACCCACCATCATCAGGAAGGTGCCGCCAAAGGCTGCGATCGGCAGATGCGCGTCCTTCATGATCTGCGCATAGCGATCCGGCTCGGTCGCGGCCATAACCATGGCAGTCCACGGACCGACATTGGCCGCGATGACGACGATGAGCAACGGGAAGACGATACGCATGCCGAACACGGCAATGAGAATGCCCCAGGTCAGAAAGCGATGCTGCCATTCCGGCGTCATGTCTTTCAGCTTGTTGGCGTTGACGATGGCGTTATCGAAGGACAACGATATCTCAAGCACGGCCAGAACAGCACAGATGAAGAAGATCGTGGCCGTACCGCTGACGGTACCGGTCATCTGCCAGCCGAGATAGCCGCCAAGGATGAGGCCGACGACCGTGACGATAAAGGCCCATTTGAAATAGGTGAGTGTGGATTTTGTTGTCGGTGTCATCACAGGTCTCCCTTGCGCGCTGGGCGAGCGGGAAAACGGGGATCAGGCATGGCACAAAGCGCACGCATGGAATGCATGGTCAGATTTTTCATGGGTTTAAATCCGCCGGCGTCATAAGCAGGCGGTACCGACATCGCGAGAGCGCCGTAAAACTCTCGCCAGAGGGGCCCGGCACCAAAGTTCGGTTCCCAAGTCCCGATGTCAGGGGATTGGGAATGCCTTTGTTAGTCTCTCAAGTTCGTGATCGCGTCAAGGTGAAAGTTGTCTTTTGCGGCTTCCGTCTCCAGGTCGAGCTCGCATTTCAGCACTTTTGCAAACAAAAAGTTGCATTGTGCCTGTAAGGATCGCCCAGCAGCGCTGCCCTAGACGAGGTCCTCTACCGGCGGACGTAACGATTTTGCCTGCCTGCGCTTGAGCGCATTTTCGCGAAAAAAGATGTAGAGACCGGCGAGCACGATCAGCCCGGCACCGATGACGATGCTCGTCTGCGGTATGTCGCCGAAAATCAGCCATCCGAAGACCACGGCCCATAGCAGCAGCGTATATTGCAGCGGTGCAACGGTTGCGGCATCGGCAAGCTTGAGCGCGCGATTGACCAGCACATGCGCTGTCATGGCGACGATACCGAGAAGAGCAAGCAGGAACAGGTCGAAGCTGGAGTGCAACGGCACCCAGCCCGATGGTGCCAAGGCAATGGCAACGGCACCCGCAAGTGCTGCACCGACAACCTGCCAGAAGGCCAGGACAGTGTCGGGTGTGTTTCTCAGCTGGCGTCCCGACAGCATCATGAAGGCGAAGGCCGCACTTCCCAGAACCGAAAACAGCGCCGCCGATGTGAGCGACGCGGAGCTGGGCTGAAGAGCGATCAGCACACCGACAAAGCCGATGGCAATCGCCGTCCAGCGCCGCCAGCCGACTTTTTCACCCAACAGAAACGGCGAAAGGGCTGCTACATAGATGGGGGCTGCCAGCCAATAGGTCATGACATCCGCCAGCGGCAGAGCCGCTACGGCAAAGTAGAAACAGAAGAGTTCAGCCGTCGAGAAAAACACGCGCGCCGCCTGCAAGACGGGACGCTCGACACGCACGACATTCCGCAACCCCGTCCGCAACAGAATGGGCAGAAGCACAAGGATGGCTGCGGCGCTACGCAACAACACGACCTGGCCGAGGCTATAGGTGGCGACCAGCCATTTTCCCATTGCATCATTCAAGGCAAACAACAGCATGCCAAGCAACATGACGGCAACGCCCAAACCCGTGGGTGACAGCTGGCGGAGAAATTTGGGCATGTGTTTGTAAACTCCTGGACAGCCTTGATTCTGCAAGCATCCACGCCAAGTCAAGCCCATCGAAAACACACTTTAGAGCACACGCAGGTTCTACCCCGAAAAAACGGCGACATCGTCTGCCGCAATAACCTCATGCGGAAAATATCTGCCGTTCGCGAGTGACGATGTCCTGCAGAAACTGCACGACGGTTCTGACCCGCGCGAGCTGGCGGGCGTTTTCATGAAAAGCGGTCCAGTAGGACCGGCGGATCATGACATCGGGCAGGATGCGTATGAGGTCCTGATCATTGCGGGCAATGTAATCGTGCAGGATGCCGATGCCCGCACCAGAGCGCACGGCCTCGGTCTGGCCGATGGCGCTGGATATTTCGAAGCTCGCATTCCAATCGCGCATGATTTCGCCGGTGTAGTTCAACGACGGCGAAAAGATGAGATCTTCAACATAACCGATCCGGCGATGCAGTTTGAGCGCCTCGACAGTTTCAGGCGTCCCATTCTCGCTCAGGTAGGATTTCGAAGCGTAGAGACCCAGCGAATAATCTGTCAGTTTGGATAAGACCAGCCTGCCCTGCTCGGGCCTCTCAATCGTTATGGCAATGTCCGCTTCGCGCTGAGACAGCGAAAAAGAGCGGGGCACCGGAACAAGCTCGATCTTGAGTTCTGGATGTAGCGATATCAGCGCGCCGAGGCGTGGTGCCAGAAACGAAACACCAAAACCGTCAGGGGCACCGATCCTCACGGTTCCGCTGATCGCGGCATCGCTGCGTCCAAGACTTGCCTGAACCGCCAGCATCTCGGCTTCCATACGTTCTGCCGATATCAGAAAACGACCACCATCTTCCGTCAATTCACAGCCGTTGGTGCGGCGGGTAAAAAGCCGGGTCTTGAGTGCTTCCTCCAGGGATGTCAGCCGCCGGGACAATGTCGCGTGGTTCAGGCCGAGACGTTTCGAGGCCGCAAGGATTTGGCCCGTGCGCGCAACAGCAAGGAAGATGCGGACGTCATCCCAGTTCATGGCTTGCTACGCAAAATTACGGGTTCCACATCGGTCAACGTGAGCGACGTCACCATTGCCGCCGTGGCTGCCTTGTATTTGAGAAAATGTGGCGTCTTTAAATGGGCCTCATAGGCCGCAGGGCTGGCGTAGATTTCAAGGATACGGATTTTTTGCGGGCAATCCTTTATTGCAACAGCATTCAACGAGATCACGCCTTCTTCCAGACGGACCGACGCCTCGATTTCCTCGGCCAGCAATTCGCGATAGGCATCCAGATGAAGCGGATCGATTTCGATGTCCGCCATTCTGACGACAAGGTCTTGATTCATCGATTTGCTCTCTGTTCGGTTATCCATCGACGCATGAGCGTCCAGCCTTGGACTTTAATTTACGCACAACGGCTTCTTATGTCAGCTCATTGATTTGTACAAATTGAAGTGCAATGGTTTGCCATCAGAAAAATCAGGAGGAACATCCATGAAACAGATCGGTCATTTCATTGACGGCAAGCAGGTGGCTGGTACCAGCGGTCGCACATCCAATGTCTACAATCCGGCAACCGGAGAAGTGCAGGCAACGCTTTCTCTGGCAAGCGATGCGGAAATTCTGGCCGCCGTTGAAAGCGCCAAGGCTGCGCAGCCGAAGTGGGCGGCCACCAATCCGCAGCGCCGGGCGCGCGTGTTCTTCAAATTCGTTGAGCTGCTCAACCAGAACATGGACGAGCTGGCAACGCTGCTCTCCAGCGAGCATGGCAAGACGGTCGAGGATTCCAAGGGCGATATCATTCGCGGACTTGAAGTCTGCGAATTCGTCTGTGGCATTCCGCATCTCTCCAAGGGCGAGTTTACCGAAGGTGCGGGTCCTGCCATCGATATGTATTCCATCCGCCAGCCTGTCGGCATCGGCGCTGGCATTACGCCGTTCAACTTCCCCGGCATGATCCCGATGTGGATGTTTGCGCCAGCCATTGCCTGCGGCAACGCCTTCATCCTCAAGCCTTCCGAGCGCGATCCATCGCTCCCGATCCGTCTTGCAGAACTGATGATAGAAGCTGGTCTTCCCGCTGGCATCCTCAATGTCATCAATGGCGACAAAAGCGCGGTTGACGGCATTCTGACCAACCCGGATATTGGCGCGATCTCGTTTGTCGGCTCCACACCGATCGCCCGCTATGTGTATGGCACAGCAGCGATGAACGGCAAGCGCGCACAGTGCTTCGGTGGTGCCAAGAACCACATGATCATCATGCCGGATGCCGATCTCGATCAGGCCGTCAGCGCCTTGATGGGTGCCGGTTATGGTTCCGCTGGCGAGCGCTGCATGGCGGTGTCCGTTGCCGTTCCCGTGGGCGAAGAGACGGCGAACCGTCTGGTCGAAAAGCTCATTCCACAGATCGAAGCACTGAAAATCGGCCCTTATACCGATGACAAGGCTGACATGGGTCCGCTGGTCACCAAGGAAGCTCAGACCCGCGTTCAAGGCTTGATCGATAGCGGTGTGGAACAGGGTGCGAAGCTGCTGGTCGATGGCCGCAATTTCAAGCTTCAGGGCTATGAAGACGGCTATTTCGTTGGCGGCTGCCTGTTCGACAACGTGACTACCGACATGGATATCTACAAGCAGGAAATTTTCGGGCCGGTTCTCTCTGTCGTTCGCGCCAAGAACTACGAAGATGCGCTCGACCTGCCGATGAAGCATGAGTATGGCAACGGTGTTGCGATCTTCACCCGCGATGGTGATGCCGCCCGTGATTTTGCCAGCCGCATCAATATCGGCATGATCGGCATCAACGTGCCGATCCCGGTTCCCTTGGCCTACCACTCCTTCGGCGGCTGGAAGGCTTCGAGCTTCGGCGATCTCAACCAGCACGGCACGGATTCGATCAAGTTCTGGACGAAGACCAAGACGGTCACGGCCCGCTGGCCTTCCGGCATCAAGAGCGGTGCGGAATTCGTCATGCCGACGATGAAGTAACACCGACTGAGATACCAGGCGCCCTCAATTCGTTGAGGGCGCTTTTTATTGTTTATTTCGTACCGTACATGCGATCGCCCGCGTCACCCAGACCGGGCATGATGTAACCCTGCTCATTGAGATGGCTGTCGATGGCAGCGGTGTAGATGGGCACATCCGGGTGTGCTTCGCGGAAGTTCTTGATACCCTCAGGTGCGGCAAGCAGGCACAGGAAACGCATGTTCTTGGCGCCGCGCTCTTTCAGCTTTTCGACGGCCGCAATCGAGGAATTGCCGGTTGCCAGCATGGGGTCCACGACGATGGTAAGGCGGGCATCGAGGTTCTCAGGCGCCTTGAAATAGTATTCCACCGCCTCCAGCGTATCGTGGTCACGATAGACGCCGACATGCGAAACGCGAGCGGACGGCACCAGCTCAAGCATTCCCTCTAAAAGACCATTGCCGGCGCGCAGAATGGAGGCGAAAACCAGTTTCTTGCCTTCCAGCACGGGCGCCTCGATGGTCTGCATCGGCGTTTCGATGGTCTGCATCGTCATTTCCAGATCCCGCGTTACTTCGTAACACAGCAAGGTTGAAATTTCGCGCAGCAGACGCCGGAAACCGGCAGTCGACGTTTCCTTCTTGCGCATGATGGTGAGTTTGTGCTGCACGAGGGGATGAGCGATAACGGTGACGCCGTCCATGAAGCTGGCCTTTTCTTTTATCTATGATGTCTCTGTATTTCACCGAATGAGCGGCTTTCGCAAGACCGGAAGCGCATTTTGCACCTCCGTTCCCGCCCGATTTATGCTGCTTCAGACTGCGCATCCAGCTTGGCAAGCAGGGTCGCGCGCGTGTCCTCATCCACAAAAGCGGCCTCGATCGAGGTACGGGTCATCGCATTGATCTGCGCATCGCTGAAGCCGAAGGCATGGCGGGCGATCTCATACTCCTGCGCCAGCGAGGTGTGGAAGAACGGCGGATCATCCGAACTGATGCAGACGCGCACGCCCGCATCGCGAAGGCGCTTCAAGGGGTGGCTTTCAAAATCCGGGTAGACGTTGAGTGCAATGTTGGAACCGGGGCAAACCTCCAGCACCGTGCCGAGGTCCACCAGCCGCGCAACCAGTGCATCGTCCTCGATGGCGCGCACGCCATGGCCGATCCGCTGCGGTTTGACGAGATCGAGCGCATCCGCCACGCTGAACGCGCCGCAGACTTCGCCCGCATGGATGGTGAGCCCAAGCCCGGCATCACGGGCAATATCGAAGGCACGGGCATAATCCGCCACGCGGCCCATGCGCTCTTCGCCTGCCATGTTGAAGCCTGTTATTAGCGGGTGCTTGACGCGCGCCGCATATTCCGCAGCGGCAATGACGCTTTCCGGGCCGAAATGGCGCTCGCCTGTCACGATGATGCGGGCTTCGATGCCGGTCTTTTCCTTGGCCGCCGCAATGCCTGCGGCGATCCCAGAGAGATAGGCATCCGCGCCTAAGCCGATGCGGTCGCCGTGATCGGTCGAAACGATGAGTTCGCTGTAGATGGTGTTTTCACCGGCCAATTCGGCCAGATAGGTTTCCGCCAAAAGCGCGTAGTCTTCTTCCGTCTTGAATACCTGAGCCACCGCATCATAGCAGCGGATGAATTCAGCAAAATCCGTCCAGATGTAAGCGCCATCGCGCAAAAAACCGCTGCTGTCTATGCCGTATTTCTGTGCCTGCTGTGCCACCAGCGCAGGTGGAGCTGCACCTTCCAGATGGCAATGTATCTCTGCTTTCAACAAATGCGACGTCACATGAAACTCCTGCCGTGGCGGCCCGTGGGTATGCTGAGATGGGAGGCGATGCTTTCGCCGATATCGGCAAAGGATGAGCGAATACCAATGTTACGTTCACGAATGCCGGGGCCGAAGGCCATGATCGGCACGCGCTCGCGGGTGTGGTCCGTGCCGCGCCATGTCGGGTCGCAGCCATGGTCAGCTGTGAGAATGGCGATATCACCCGGCTGCATCTTGCGGTGAATTTCCGGCAGACGGGCGTCGAAGGCTTCAAGTGCCGCGGCATAGCCCGCCACATCGCGGCGGTGGCCATAGATCATGTCGAAATCAACGAAATTGGTGAAGACGAGATCGCCGTCTTCGGCCTCTTCCATCGCCTGCAATGTCGCATCCATCAGCGCGTCATTGCCATTGGCCTTGATAACGCGGGTAACGCCCTGATGGGCGTAGATATCGCCGATCTTGCCGATGGCGAGCACCTTGCGGTCCCTCTCTACCAGGCGGTCGAGCAAAGTCGGCTCCGGTGGCAGAACGGAAAAATCGCGGCGGTTGCCGGTCCGCTCAAAGGTCGCGGCGGTTTCGCCGGTAAAAGGCCGGGCGATGACGCGACCGATGTTCAGCGGATCGACCAGTTTGCGCACGGTTTGGCAAAAGGCGATCAATCGCTCCAGCCCGAAATGCTGTTCATGCGCGGCGATCTGGAAAACAGAGTCCGAGGATGTATAACAGATGGGCTTGCCGGTTCGGATATGGTCTGCGCCGAAGCGGGCAATGATCTCAGTACCGGATGCATGGCAATTGCCGAGAATGCCCGGCACTTCACCCTGCTCGCAAATGGCCGCGACGAGTTCGGGAGAGAAAGCATCGCCTTCCGTCGGGAAGTAACCCCAGTCGAACCGAACCGGCGTGCCTGCAATTTCCCAATGGCCAGATGGTGTGTCCTTGCCCTTCGACACCTCACTGGCGCAACCGTGAATGCCATAGATGCGTTCCGGCGGCTCCATGCCAGCAGGCGCCTCACCGCTGGAAAGCTGGGCGATGTTCAAAAGGCCAAGCGCCGACATGTTCGGCAATTTTAGCGGCCCGGAGCGCAGGCCCGCACGATCCGCAGCACCGGCCGCACAGAATTCGGCGATATGGCCCAGCGTGTTCGAACCAAGATCGCTATAGTCTTCAGCATCCGGCGCGCCACCTACGCCGAAGGAATCGAGAACGAGAAGGAAGGCTCGTGCCATACGTCACCACAAAAAGCGCGGCGCAAAGGGCCGCGATAACAAACGAGTGATATAATCACCGCGAGAGAAAAGGTGAAACGCTTTCTTTAAGCACTCTCGTGGACGCCTGTGGGCTCGTCCTTGCGTGCTGTCTTCGGCGCATTCAGATTGCGCGTCACGTACCAGCCCGCAGCAACGACCATGCCCGCCAGAATGTACCATGTGATGGCATAGGACAGGTGGTTGTTGGGGAAGGTCAGCATGGTCTTGCCACCGATGGGCAGGCCGCCCGGATTGGGTGTCGCATCCGCATCGACGTAGAACGGCGCGGCATTTGCGATCTGTTTGGTCAAGGCGATCTGGACAATATTGCGCGAATACCAGCGATCATTCTGCGGATCGTTGGTGCGCAGGAAAAGGCCGCCCGTCTCTGGCGCACGCATCAAGCCCACGACGTCGACGCGGCCTTCGACTTCGCCTTGCGGACGTGCGGAAGGTTCGCGCTTGTCGGTGGGGACGAAGCCGCGGTTGACGATGACAGAGGAGCCATCGTCGCGTTGCAGTGGGGTCAGCACCCAGTAGCCGGGGCCGAGATCGGAGACGGTATAGACCTGAACCTCATCCTGATGACGGAAGGTGCCGGACAGATGGACGCGGCGGTATTCGTACTGCGATGGGTCGGTCAGAGTGGGCCACTCGCTGGCCAAAGGTGCTTCCACAGGGGCGGCGTGGGCGCGCTCCTCGACATTGGCAATCAATTCGCGTTTCCACGCCAAGCGGTTCACCTGCCATGTGCCCAGCGCCAGCAGGCAGCCGGTCAGCACAACCGTCATGAGAATGACGACGATGGCCGCAGGGCGAATGCCCTTACGCGGCGTGTTTTCATTTTGGATGGTCATCGGAGCTTTCCCGCTCAACAAAAAAACCCATGAATCCGCTCTCCGATTCATGGGGTCTTGTGTCTCTCGGAGAGGAGCGGCCCGCTTTTCGCGCGGGCCACCATATTGTTGCAACGGTGCCGGTTACGGCATGTTGCGCATCTGCTCCATGGTCATGGTCGGCATCATGTTCTTGTTCATGTTGTACATGACCCAGAGCGAGCCGACGAGCGTGATCATGACCACAACAAGCGTGAACAGCAGCGACATGAAGGTCCAGCCGCCCTGCGACTTGGTGTTCATGTGCAGGAAGTAGATCATGTGCACGAACACCTGGATCACACCGAAGATCATGATGACGATGACGGTTGTCGTGCGGTTGTCGAGAACATCGCCCATGACCAGCCAGAACGGAATCGCCGTCAGGATGACCGAGAGGATGAAGCCGATCATGTAGCTCTTGAAGGAGCCGTGATCTTCGCCGCTATCGTGGTGGTGATCGTCGCCATGGGCATGCCCATGACCATGATCGTGGCTATGGTCGTGTGTGTTTGCACTCATCACAGAACTCCAACCAGATAGACAAAGGAAAAGACGCCGATCCAGATCACGTCGAGGAAGTGCCAGAACATGGACAGGCAGGTCAGGCGGCGCATGTTTTCAGGATGCAGGCCGAACTTCTTGACCTGAACCATGAGCGTCACCAACCAGATGACACCGAAAGTGACGTGCAGACCGTGCGTGCCGACCAGCGCGAAGAATGCGGACAGGAACGCCGAACGCTGCGGTGTCGCACCCTCGTGGATCAGATGGTAGAACTCGTACAGTTCCAGACCAAGGAAGGCCAGGCCGAACAGGCCGGTGATGGCGAGCCAGATCAGCGTCGTGTTGATCTTCTTCTTCTGTGCCTCCAGCATGGCAAAGCCATAGGTGATGGAGGAGAAGAGAAGGAAACCGGTGTTGATCGCCACCAGTTTCAGATCGAAGAGATCAGCGCCGGACGGGCCGGCCGCATAGCTGCGACCGACGACGGCATAGGTTGCAAAGAGCGTTGCGAAGATCAGGCAGTCGCTCATCAGATACAGCCAGAAACCGATAGATGTACCGTTTTCCGGGTGGTGGTCTTCCTTCAGGTAGAAGACCGGCTTTTCCGCGCCATTGGCGCTCTGGGCAGGTGCTTGAGACATTCTGTTACGCCTGAGTTGCCAGCAGCTTCGTACGTTCTGCTTCGACTTCCGTCACATCCGAAACCGGGATGTAATAGTCGCGATTGTAATTGAAGGTGTGGGCAATGGAGACACCGATGATGGCCACCAGAGAGACGATTGCCAGCCACCAGATGTGCCACACCAGTGCAAAGCCGAGGACCACGCTGATCGCGCTGATGATGACGCCTGTGCCGGTGTTCTTCGGCATGTGGATGGGGATGAAGCCATCGACGGGACGTTCGGCACCGTGCTTCTTCATATGCGCCCAGGCATCGATTTCATGCACGACCGGCGTGAAAGCGAAGTTGTAGGCAGGCGGTGGAGACGAAGTGGACCACTCCAGCGTACGGCCATGGAAGGGATCGCCGGTGACATCGCGCAGCTCTTCGCGTCGCAGGAAGCTGACGACGAGCTGGATGATGAAGGAGGCAATGCCAAGCGCAATCAGGAACGCACCGAAGGCAGCGACAATGAACCATATCTGCAACGAGGTGTCTTCGAACTGGCTGAGACGACGGGTCACACCCATCAGGCCGAGAATATAGAGCGGCATGAAGGCGAAGTAGAAGCCGATGAACCAGAACCAGAAGGACATCTTGCCCCAGAACGGGTCGAGACGATAACCGAAGGCCTTCGGGAACCAGTAGGCGATACCGGCCAGAACACCGAAGACCACGCCGCCGATGATCGTGTTGTGGAAGTGGGCGATCAGGAACAGCGAGTTGTGCAGCACGAAGTCGGCAGGGGGAACGGCGAGCAGAACGCCCGTCATGCCGCCGATGACGAAGGTGATCATGAAGCCCATGGCCCACAGCATCGGCACATCGAAGGTGATGCGGCCCTTATACATGGTGAAGAGCCAGTTGAAGATCTTCGCGCCCGTCGGGATCGAGATGATCATCGTCGTGATGCCGAAGAACGCATTGACGCTGGCACCGGAGCCCATGGTGAAGAAGTGGTGCAACCAAACGACATAGGCCAGGATGGTGATGACGACAGTCGCATAGACCATCGACGTGTAGCCGAACAACCGCTTGTTAGAGAAGGTCGACACGATCTCGGAGAAGATGCCGAAGGCAGGCAGCACGAGAATGTAGACTTCCGGGTGGCCCCAGATCCAGATGAGGTTGACATACATCATCGGGTTGCCGCCGAGATCGTTGGTGAAGAAGTTGGTACCAACGTAACGGTCAAGCGTGAGCAGAGCGAGCGTGCCTGTCAGGATCGGGAAGGACGCCACGATCAGGATGTTGGAACACAGCGATGTCCACACGAAGATCGGCAGGCGCATCAGCGTCATGCCGGGTGCACGCATCTTGATGATGGTGACAATCAGGTTGATACCCGACAGCGTCGTTCCAACACCAGCGATCTGCAAGCCCCAGATGTAATAGTCGACGCCGACGCTCGGGCTTCCCTGGATGCCTGACAGTGGCGGATAGGCCAGCCAACCCGTCTGCGCATATTCACCGATGAACAGCGAGATCATGGTTATGACGGCACCAGCCGTGGTCATCCAGAAGGAGAAGTTGTTGAGGAAGGGGAAGGAGACGTCACGTGCGCCGATCTGCAACGGAATGACGTAGTTCATCAAACCGGTGATCATCGGCATCGCCATGAAGAAGATCATGATCACGCCGTGAGCGGTGAAAATCTGGTCATAGTGATGCGGGTTCAGGTAACCTTCCGAACCGCCCGAGGCAATGGCCTGCTGGAGACGCATCATGACAGCATCGGCAAAACCGCGCATCAGCATGACGAGTGCCAGAATGATGTACATGATACCGATCTTCTTATGATCGATACTCGTAAACCATTCTTTCCAGAGATATCCCCAGAGCTTGAAATAGGTGAGCAGCCCGAGCACGGCTGCACCACCAAGAGCCACGACCGCGAAGGTCACGATCAGAATGGGCTCATGGAAGGGGATGGATTCCCACGTCAGTTTCCCGAAAAGGAACGACGTTTGATCGGTATTGACGACCATTTTAGCCTCTTGCGATTTTCGGAGTGCCGTTCGTCCACCGGGACGAACCGAACATTCCCACGTCATTGAATCTACGCATCGATCACACCGGTGCGCTCAGAGCAGCACAAACCTGCGCCGCATAAACATTCACTCGGCTCAGCCGGCGCTCTTGTCCGCCAAAGGCAGTTGCGCCTTCTTTTCAGGAAGAGCAGCCGGTTCGAATGTCTGGCCTTCGATGGCAGCCGGTACGGACTGTGGACCCGATGCAACGCCATAGGGCGAAAGCGGTGTGCAGACCACGGAGTTCAGTGCCTTGGCGATATCGATGCCTTCCTTGCCGCCGCCGCCATTGGCGTCGATGTGCATCATGTCACGCATGCAAAGCTTGTTGGGCTCGACGCAACGGTTGAGGATCGCGTCGTAAAGCTCTGGATCGACATTGGCGAAATACTGCACGGGCTCGCGTTCGCTGGGCTTGGCGAATTCGAGATACTCCATGCGGCCGAAGCCCTTGCCGCCGTCTTTTGCCTTGGCAACCCACTGGTCGAATCCTTCCTGGCTCATGCCATGGAACTTGAAGCGCATGTGCGAGAAGCCGGGACCGGAGAAGTTGGCGGAGAAGCCGTCATAGACGCCTTCCTTGTTGATCACAGCGTGAAGCTTGGTCTGCATGCCGCCCATGGCGTAGATCTGGCCGGCGAGCGCTGGCACGAAGAACGAGTTCATCGCCGTGGTGCCGGTGATCTTGAAGTTGATGGGAACATCGACGGGTGCGGCAAATTCGTTGACGCTGCCAATGCCCAGTTCCGGATAGAAGAACAGCCACTTCCAGTCCATCGCCACGACTTCGACCGTGATCGGCTTCATGTCGGCGGTGACCTGGCGGTCCTGATCGATGCGTTCGATGGGGCGGTAGGGATCGAGACGGTGCGTCGAAATCCACGTCACGGTGCCCAGCATCAGAATGATCGCGACCGGAGCCGACCAGATGACCATTTCAAGACGCGTGGAGTGGTGCCATTCCGGATCGTAATCTTCGGCCTTGGCGGATGCGCGGTACTTCCACGCAAAGAACAGCGTGAGAGCCAGAACCGGGACGATGATGAGGAGCATCAAAACCGTTGAGGTGATGATGAGGTCGCGCTGCTGGACGGCAACGTCCCCCGAAGGATTCATCACGACGAGATCGCAGCCGCTGAGCAGGAGCACAGACGACAGGGCCAGAAGGGCGGAGGACTTTTTCATAAGGGTGCGCACGTTTTGGGACTCGTACTGTTTTTCATATGGCCGCGGTATAATTGCCAAACGTCATAAAGGACATGAGGTAGTTTGTCGCGGTGCAACATAACATTTTAGCCGCGGTTATCGCGGCATGCGGAAAAGAGAAACCGAAAGGTGGAAAGTGACGCATTATCTCATACGATGGCATGTGGGCAAGCCCTTCCTGATATTCTTCAATTGACGCCTTTGAACCCCTGTGTGACAATCCGTCGCATAACGTCGGCGAAAGAGGAGCGCCGGTTGTTATGGTCATGGCTTGCCCATACGCAGGAGGGAATTTTTATGAGTTATACCGATACGGCCTCGTCCTACTCACCCAACAACGGACCGAACGGCCAGCCGGGCGCGCCCGTCGCTGTCGACCCCGATCGCATTACGATTGCGGTCATTCTGGCCAGAATGACGGAGTTCTTCGACTTCTTCGTCTATGCCATTGCGTCTGCCCTCGTTTTCCCTCACGTCTTCTTTTCCTTCGTCGACCCCCTCACCGCCACCCTCTATTCCTTCGCCGTGTTTTCGCTGGCCTTCATCGCCCGCCCCATCGGCTCTCTCCTGTTTCTGCAGATCGACCGTAAATTCGGACGTGCCGTCAAGCTGACGGCAGCGTTGTTCACGCTCTGTGGCTCCACGATGGCGATCAGCTTCCTGCCATCCTACGCCGATGCAGGCATGATTGCGCCTCTGCTGCTGGCTGTTTTCCGTATAGGCCAAGGTCTTGGTCTTGGCGGCGCCTGGGATGGTCTGGTCTCGCTTCTGGCGATGAACGCGCCGGAAAAGCAGCGCGGCTGGTATGCGATGATGCCACAGCTGGGTGCTGCCATGGGCTTTGGTCTGGCGAGCGCCTTCTTCATCATCTTCACCACCCAGCTTTCCAACCCGGAATTTCTGGCCTGGGGCTGGCGCTTCCCGTTCTTTGTCGCCTTGGCGCTCAACGTTCTGGCCCTTTTCGCCCGCCTGCGAATGATTGTTACGCCGGAATTCCAGTCCATGCTGCAACAGCATGAGCTGGAGCCAAAGCCGATGTTCGAGATGCTGCGCAACCAGTCACGTGTCGTCTTCACCGGCGCCTTCGTGCCCTTAGCGAGCTTTGCGCTGTTCCATCTCGTCACCGTGTTTCCGCTCAGCTGGGTGTCGCTCAATACGACGCAGCGCGTCTCCGACTTCCTGTTCGTGCAATTCGTCAGCGCCATCATCGCGGGCGGTATGATCGTCGTATCAGGTGTCGTGTCCGACAAGATCGGTCGCCGCAAGCTGATCGGGATCGCCGCTGCCCTGATCGCGATCTTCAGCTTCATCGCCCCTGTCCTCCTGGCATCGGGCGATATCGGCCGCTATCTCTTCGTCGTGATCGGCTTTGCCCTGCTTGGCCTGTCTTTCGGACAGTCGGGCGGTGCCCTGGCATCGCGTTTCACCCGCGAATATCGCTACACCGGCGCGTCGCTTACCTCCGATATCTCATGGTTGATCGGTGCAGGTTTTGCGCCGCTGGTTGCGCTGGGCTTCTCGTCGAAGTTCGGGCTGTTTGCGGTCGGCATCTATCTTCTGTCGGGTGCCCTGTGCACCATCGTGGCGCTGTATTTCAGCCGCGTGCTGGATATGCCGTCGGAATAAATCAGGCATGAATGAACAACAATGCCGCGGGATCGATGATCTCGCGGCATTGTTTTTGATCAGACTTGTCCCTAGGCTGAATTCAGCAATCGCTGCAGATGATTGGCGTCTCTTCGCGCTTGGCAAAGTAGTAATCTCTGCCGATGGTAATCTGTCTCATGCTTGGCGCCGTGTTCGACATGAACATCAGGAGCGTATGAGGGATCGTCAGTTCGGCGTGGATGAGAAACGCATTGGGCTGCCGCAGATTATCCGGGATCGTCGCGACGGAATTGGCGGGATAGGGTGGCTTGTTGCTCTGGCTCCACGACCAGCTTATCTTTGCCACCCTGTTGGCATCGACCTGGATGCCGCTGATCTTCAAATCCAGCCCGGTCGTGGCATAGGGAACGAAAATCGCCGAGGCCACATCGGGCATGGTCCTCAAGTACGCTTTATTAACGGTCACCTGCTGCGACACGAGGTCGGCGATGGTGCCGGCTGCGTGCGTGGCGCGCTTATAGACGCTGAAGCCGATCGTCAGTTCGAATGCCGTGATATAAAGCGCCAGGAGAACCGGGAAGATAATGGCGAATTCCACCGCGCCCACGCCCTGGCGATCATGCTTCAACCGCGTGAATATCCGGCCAATCCCGCGCAACGTGTGTTTTGTCTGTCTCATCATCGTGTCGCGCTCACTGGTACGCTTCATTGCGGAACGCATCTGTTGCGACGATCAGAAAATGGGACGGCATGGACCCGTCTTTCGGGCGAATGTTGGTCAGATAAGGCCGCACGATATCGGCCACCACCTGCCAACGGTAATAGACACGCAACATATTGATGGTGCTTGGCCCACCCGGTGAAAACTTGAATGTGGACGTATCGAGATCGAAAAACTGGCCGTTCGGCGTCAACGGGATTGTTTTGGGAATATCGGCGAAGGTGTTGAAGCTGCGCAAATCGATATAGAGCTTTTCCGGCTTCTTGATCTCATCTGTCGAGCAGGTGATCAGGATCGACACTTCGGCACAAAACAGCTTTCTGAAGTCTTCCTGACTGATGGTGCTGGAAATCTGGCCCGTTCGCAGCTGACGCGCCAACCGGTCCGTTGCATTCGTTACCAGTTGCTCACCCATCATCGCCAGAAAGGTTTCAATAATCGCAAAGACGACGAGAAAATAGGGAAGCGCGAGAATGGCAAACTCGATGGCTGCTGCACCTTCGCGGGAACGCGCAAATCGTCTGGCCAGTAACAATTTTGGAGACAATGCCTGCATCGCGCTTTTACAATCTTCATGACGGGAAAGCATGTCTGCCCGAAAGCTTTGTGCCGATGAAGTGTATGGTGGCTTCGTTTAAATTTTGTTGCGCGAAACCCTCGCATTTCCAATATCGTATGATTTTTTAATGCCGACCCGCGCCTTGGACATCATATCAGTGATTTAGGAAATAATATAAATATTGCCATTGCCGACCAATTACGGGATATTTGCGCAATAGAAAGTTTGACCGGAGACAATGCCAGCGTGTGAGGTCTCCCCTATTGCCTCGGAGAGAATATTGGCCAGCCTCAATGAAACCGTCGATGGCGGCGCGAAAGAGAAGTCGTCCAGCGGTCGCTCAGGCGGCTCGCTCGTCAGCCAGACCGCAGATGCACTGCGCCAGACCATTCTGTCTGGCCAGTATAAGCCGGGAGACAAGCTGCCCAGCGAGGCAGGGCTGACGGAGCTTTACAAAGTCAGCCGCACCGTCGTGCGAGAAGCCGTTGCCGCCCTGCGAGCAGACAAACTGGTGGAGGCGCGTCATGGGGCGGGCATCTTCGTGCTGGCGCTGCCCACGCAACAGCCACAGCCGTTTCAGGATGTCGATCATGATCGCATCTCCTCCATCATCGAACTGCTGGAACTGCGTGCCGCCGTCGAAACGGAAGCCGCCGAACTCGCTGCCGTTCGCCGATCGCCCGCGCAGGAAGAAGCAATCATCCGCTGTCTGTCGTCGGTGCAGGCCTGCATCGATGCGGGCAGCCCGACCGCGGAGGCGGATTTCAAGCTTCATCTTGCCATAGCTGACGCCACCAACAATCCACGCTTTCGCGAGTTTCTGGAAGTGATGGGCCAGAATGTCATCCCACGAGCCGCCCTTCGTGCCTCCCAGTCGGAGAAGGCCGCAGCACCTTATCTACAGCAACTTCAAAACGAGCATGACACGATCGTCCATGCCATTTCCGATGGTGACGCCGCGGCGGCCCGCGAGGCTATGCGCCAGCACCTGAAGGGAAGCCAGCAACGCTACCGCGCCATGCTGCGCCAGGGCGACCGTTAGTCTTCATCCCCGTTTGCGCATCCAGACCGAAAGGGTTTTCATGACGATCGTCAGAACATTTGAGGGCGACAAGCCCCGTATGGTGATGCCCAAGGGTGCCATCGACACACAGATGCACATGTATCTGCCAGACTTTCCCGCGTTGGAAGGCGGCCCGCAGTTGCCCGAGGGAACGCCGGGACCTGACGAATATCGCCGCCTGATGAAATGGATCGGCATCGACCGCGTCGTCATCACCCAGGGCAATGCCCACCAGCGCGATAACGGCAACCTGATGGCTAGCCTGCGGGCGATGGGAGATGTGGCGAAAGGTGTCGCAGTCGTCACCCGGGATACCCCGCTCGACGAGATCCAGGAGCTGATCGATGTCGGCGTCGTCGGCGCGCGCATCATGGATTTGCCGGGCGGTGCCGTCGATCTCACCCATCTGGAGGAGATCGACAGTATCGCGCAGGAACTCGGGTGGTGCGTCGCTGTTCAGTTCGATGGCTCCCACATTCTCGACCACGGGGAGCGCCTGGCAGCCATCAAGAGCCGCTGGATTTTCGATCACCACGGTAAGTTCTTCGCAGGCGTCACGCCTGATAGTCCGCAGGTGGCAGCATTGAAACGGCTGATCGACAAGGGCAATTGCTGGTTCAAATTTGCTGGATGTTACGAATCCAGTCGTTCGGGTGGACCTGACTTCGAAGATATCGCAGCGGTGGCCCGCGTCATCGCCGACTACGCACCAGACCGCATCATCTGGGGCACCAACTGGCCCCACAACAATGCCAAGACGACAGAAGCATACCCTGACGATGCGGACTTGCTGGACACGGTTCTGTCCTGGCTGCCGTCAGACGAAGCGCGCAAAAAGGCGCTGGTGACGAACCCGGAAGAGTTGTTCGGTTTCGACCCGGTTTGAGCGCGAAGATGAAAAGCCCGGCGTGACCGGGCTTTTTTTCATTGTATCGGCGTTTCACCTTACTCACTGTCAGCAGTATAAAGCACTTCAAGCGTCGGGATCGAGGTGATGTTGAAACCGCCGTCGACATAGTGACATTCGCCCGTGACACCGCGCGACAGGTTTGACAGAAGATAGAGCGCGGAACCACCGATGTCTTCGATATCGGGCGTGCGGCGCATCGGTGCGTTCTTCTGGTTCCACGAGAATATGGCGCGCGCATCCGAAATACCGGCACCGGCAAGCGTGCGAACCGGACCTGCGGAAATGGCGTTGACGCGGATGCCCTTCGGACCATAATCAGCCGCCAGATAGCGCACGGAAGCTTCGAGAGCCGCCTTGGCGACGCCCATAACGTTGTAGTTGGGGATCACACGCTGAGAGCCATTATAGGTCAGCGTCAGCATCGATCCGCCATCGGTCATCAGTTCGGCGGCACGCTTGGCAATTTCTGTGAAGGAGAAGCAGGAAATGACCATCGTGCGACTGAAATTTTCGCGCGTGGTGTTGGCGTAGAGGCCTTTCAGCTCGTTCTTGTCGGAAAAACCAATGGCGTGGACGACGAAATCCAGGGAGCCCCAGCGTTCACGCACCGTCTCGAACAGGGCATCCACCGAGGCGATGTCTTCCACGTCGCAGGGCACGATGAAGTCAGAGCCGACTTCAGCGGCCAGCGGCTTCACACGCTTGCCCAGCGCTTCGCCCTGATAGGTGAAGGCCAGTTCCGCGCCCTGAGCCGCCACCGCCTTGGCGATACCCCAGGCGATGGAGTGGTTGTTTGCGACACCCATGATGAGGCCGCGCTTTCCCTGCATGATGCCGTTCATGGGCAATTATCCGTTGTAGCGCTGGAAGACGAGCGTGGCGTTGGTGCCGCCGAAGCCGAAGGAGTTCGACAGAACCGTATCGATCTTGGCATTGTCGATGCGTTCGCGAACGATCGGCACGCCTTCGAATTCCGGATCGAGCGTTTCGATATGGGCGCTTTTGCCGATGAAGCGCTCCTGCATCATCAACAGACCGTAGATGGATTCCTGCACGCCGGCTGCACCCAGCGAGTGACCGGTAAGCGACTTGGTCGACTGCACATGCGGGATTTTCGAGCCAAACACTTCACGGATCGCGCCGACTTCCTTGCTGTCGCCAACGGGTGTGGATGTGCCGTGGGTGTTGATGTAATCGACATCGCCCTTCACCGTTGCCAGAGCCTGACGCATGCAGCGGATGGCGCCTTCGCCAGACGGTGCGACCATGTCGTAACCGTCAGATGTTGCGCCGTAACCGACGATTTCGGCATAAATCTTCGCGCCGCGTGCCTTGGCATGTTCCAGTTCTTCCAGAACCAGAACGCCGGCACCACCAGCGATGACGAAGCCATCGCGGTTGACGTCATAGGCGCGCGAGGCGACCGATGGCGTGTCGTTATATTTGGACGACATGGCACCCATGGCATCGAACAGGTTCGACATCGACCAGTCGAGGTCTTCATGGCCACCCGCAAACATCACGTCCTGCTTACCCCACTGGATCATTTCAGCGGCGTTGCCGATGCAGTGCGCCGATGTCGAGCAGGCCGAGGAGATGGAATAGTTGACGCCGTGGATCTTGAACCAGGTGGCAAGCGTTGCGGATGCCGTGGACGACATGGCCTTCGGCACGGCAAACGGGCCGATGCGCTTGGGGCTGTTGTTCTTCAGCGTGATGTCGGAGGCTTCAACGATGGTGCGGGTGGACGGACCGCCCGAGCCCATGATGATGCCCGTGCGCTCATTGCCGCTGATGACGCTCTCTTCCAGACCGGAGTCTGCAATCGCCTGCTTCATGGCCACATGGTTCCACGCACCGCCCTGGGACAGGAAGCGCATGGCGCGACGGTCAACCAGATCGGTCGGGTCGAGAGACGGCTTGCCCCAGACCTGGCATTTGAAGCCATGCTCGGCGAAATCCGGCGAGAACGAAATTCCCGACTTCGCATCTCTCAGGGACGCTGTCACTTCTTTAGCGTCGTTGCCGATCGATGAAACAATACCGAGGCCGGTGACTACAACTCTTCTCATAAAGTTGACCTTTTCTGTGTTTGCCGCGCGATGTGTTGCGAGTTGGGGCGGCATTGGCCACCCGCAACCGAACGATCAGGGGTCAGGCGGTCTTTTCTTTCGACAGGCCGACACGCAGGTCCGACGCTTGATAAATGGTTTCGCCATCGGCCTTCAGCCAGCCATCGGCCGTGCCGAGAACCAGGCGACCGCGCATGACGCGCTTGAAATCGATGCCGTATTGCAAGAGCTTTGTTTCAGGGCGAACCATGCCCTTGAACTTCACCTCGCCGGTGGACAGCGCCATGCCGCGACCTTCTTCACCCAGCCAGCCGAGGAAGAAGCCCGTCAGCTGCCACATGCCATCGAGACCGAGGCAGCCGGGCATGATGGGGTTGCCCTGAAAGTGGCATGGAAAATACCAGTCATCAGGCGACACGTCGTATTCGGCGCGGATGAAGCCCTTGTCGTGGGCACCGCCGGTTTCGGAGATTTCAGTGATACGGTGCACCATGAGCATAGGAGGCAGAGGAAGCTGCGCGTTGCCGGGACCAAACAGTTCGCCACGTCCACAAGACAGAATTTCCTCGTAATTGTAGCTCGATTGCCTCGTTGCCATGTCGTATCCATTTCCCCGTTTACACGCGTTGAAAGACTTCTGTAGAACAAGTTAGGTTCAAAATGAAGCGCCACAAGGGCAACTTGCATGTCTGCTTGCCCATGCTTTGTGCCAAAGCTGCCTTAACATGGCGCCCGCATACAGGAAGCGTAAGGCCTGAACCAGAGGAAATTTGCAAAAATCCCCGCTTTGCAGCCAATTGCCGCGGGCCGTTTTGCCGGAATCTATTGAAAGCTTTGCTCGTAAAAGTTATATGCTTACCAGATTGGGTTTATGCCACCGGTTTTGAGGCCGCGTTTTTATGACATTCGACGCTACACTGGATATCGGAACGAGATTGCGCCGCTTCGGCCTGCGCCCTACACGTCAGCGCGTTGCACTGGGCGATCTTCTGTTCGCCAAGGGTGACCGGCATCTGACTGTCGAGGAGCTGCATGACGAGGCTGTGAATGCCGGCGTGCCGATTTCGTTGGCCACCGTTTACAACACGCTGCACCAGTTTACCGAAGCGGGCATCATCCGCGTGTTGGCAGTCGAAGGTGCCAAAACCTATTTCGACACTAACGTCTCGGATCACCATCACTTCTTCGTCGAAGGTGAAAACGAAGTTCTGGATATTCCGGTCAACAACCTGGAAATAGGTAACCTGCCAGAGCCACCCGAGGGCATGGAAATCGCCCATGTGGACGTGGTTATCCGCCTTCGCCGCAAGCGCGGCTGAGGCTTTTCTGTCAAAACGCCAAGCTTTAAAGCGTCACGGACCGGTCAGTTGGACGGGCCGTCGTTGAAACCAACCTCATCCACCAATTCCGACGCTTCTTTCCGATGAGCAGCGATCTCGGTGAGGGACAATGTATCCGGCTTGATCGGCCCGAAATTCTTCACGACATCGGATGGCTGCGCGCCCGGTAGAACCGGATATTCGAAGACCTGTTTGGCATAGATTTCTTGTGCCTCGCCCGACGCCAGGAATTCCATCAGCTTCAGCGCATTGTCCTTGTTCGGGGCATATTTCGTCATTGCGACGCCCGAAATGTTGACGTGGGTGCCGCGGTCGTTGGCGTTGGGGAAGATGACGCGGACGGAATTGCCCCAGACCTTTTCCTCTGGCTCCTGCTCATTGGTCAGCATCAGGCCGACATAATAGGTGTTGCCGAGCGCGATATCGCATTCACCGGAATAGATGGATTTGGCCTGACTGCGGTCGGTTCCGTCGGGTTTGCGGGCCAGATTGTTCTTGAGCGCGGTCAACCATGTGCGTGTGTAGTCCACACCGTGATGGGCAATCATGGATGCAAAAAGCGCGATGTTATAAGAGTGCTGGCCATCGCGAATGCAGATCTTGCCCTTCCATTTCGGATCCGCCAGCTCTTCGTAAGTGATATCTTTCTGGCTGACACGATCCTTGGAGGCATAAACCACACGCCCGCGGGTCGTCAGTCCGAACCACTCACCTTCCGGATCACGAAGATTGGCGGGAATGTCCTTTTCGATGACCGGGTCGTTCAACACCGGCTGCGTGACCTTGCCTTCCTTGGCTTCGACCAGACGGGCAATATCGACGGTCAGCAGAATATCGGCGGGCGAATTGACGCCTTCGGCCTGAATGCGCTCGACCAGTCCCTTGTCCAGAAACAGCACATTGGCTTCGATGCCGGTTTCCTTGGTGAAGGCGTCGAGCAGCGGCTGGATGAGTTCTGGCTGGCGATAGGAGTAGACGTTGACCTCACCACCCGCGAAAGCTGTGGACATTCCACAACTGACAACCGTTGTTGTGGCCGCAATCGCATAAAATATCGACTTCACGCTTGCCATGGGAAACGCCTCCGGTAGATTGGATTCTTGAGTTGTTTGTTCATGAATCACGGCAAGCGGTCAACAGGGCAAATGAGAGATCGGGATTCTCGCAGAGAATTTTTCATTTCTGGAATTGTTCTAAACTAAAATAGCGACTATATGACTCCACATTACAGGAGTTAGGAGACTAGCATGCGTTTGACCAAACAGACCAACTATGCCGTCCGCATGTTGATGTATTGCGCTGCCAATGAAGGCAACCTCAGCCGCATTCCGGAAATTGCCAAGGCTTATGGCGTCTCGGAACTCTTCCTGTTCAAGATTTTGCAGCCGCTGAACAAGGCTGGCCTCGTCGAGACCGTTCGTGGTCGCAATGGCGGTGTCAAGCTGGGCAAGCCTGCCGACAAGATCAGCCTGTTCGATGTCGTCAAGGTCACCGAAGACAGCTTTGCCATGGCAGAGTGTTTCGAAGAGGGTGCCGTGGAATGCCCGTTGGTGGATAGCTGCGGTTTGAACTCGGCGCTGCGCAAGGCACTCAACGCCTTCTTCGATGTGTTGACGCAATATTCCATCGACGACCTCGTCAAGGCCCGCCCGCAGATCAGCTTCCTGCTCGGCCTAGAAGACACCATGGCCAAGCGTCGTCCGCCACGGGTCGTGGCAGCCGCTCCCGCTGCCTAAGCCTCAAGCTCACTTCGTCAGATTTTCCAACCCGCGGACATTGTTCGCGGGTTTTGTGTTTTTAGGCCTCTTGCAGTTGACGGTTGCGCCGTAAAAGGCACAGTTGCATATCAAAAGCCTCCCATCCGATTCCCTTTCCGTAAGCATGATGACCAAGCCAGACCTCCAAAGCTTTCTCCTGACAGCCCTCATCGGCAGCATCGGCGCTCTGGTAGCCTCTCTTATAGGACTGCCAGCACCTTTTCTGTGTGGACCGGCGCTTGCCGTGACGTTGGCGGGATTGTCGGGTTTGCGGCTTTCCGTGCCCCACCTGCTGCGCAACGCAACCTTCGTCGTCGTCGGCATATCCATGGGAACGAGCGTGACGCCGGAGGTTATCGGTGCTGCCGCAACCTGGCCGCTCAGTTTCATCGCTGTGCTGGCAACCGTTGTTGTCTTGCTCTACGTCGCCTACTGGATTTTGCGCGGTTTCGGTTACGACCGCACCACGGCCATGCTGGGCGCCTCACCCGGCCATCTCAGCTACATCATCAGCCTGACGGCGGAAACCAAGAGCGATTTGGCCACCGTCAGTGTCATCCAGAGCGTGCGCGTTCTAGCGCTGACGCTTGCCGTGCCGCTTATCGTTGAATATCTCGATCTGATCAGCATCGAACCCGTAATCCTGACGCCGCCGATGACGCCGCTCGTGCTGGGCGCGACGGTCATCGCTTCGCTTGCCGTCGGATGGGTTTTCATGCGCTGGCGCTTTCCGGCGGCGCTTTTGCTGGGCGGCGTTGCCGTATCGATAGGCATCCACATCACCGGGTTGACGAGCGGCGGCGTACCCACCTGGATGAGCCAGCCGACCTATATCATTCTGGGCAGCCTGATCGGCACGCGCTTTACTCGCTCCTCTCTTCGCGACATGAGAAAGGCGTTCGTGGCAGGCGGGGTGGTAACGGTGGCTGTAATGCTTTTGGCCTGTCTTGCCGCTGTTGCAGTGTCCAACATCACCGGCGTTCCCCTCAACGCCGTTATGATCGCCTTTGCGCCCGGCGGTCTGGAAACCATGGCGGCCATGGCTGTGATGATGCATGCCGATACGGCCTATGTAGGCTCCCACCACGTTCTGCGCCTGTTGTTTTTATCCGTGCTCATGCCGCTCGTCATGGGCAAGGATGCGCGCAGAAAATCCGACTGAAGCGGCGATATGCTCGCTTCAATTTAGCGAGTGCGCATAAATTGAAATGCGCATGCAACCTTTCGCTCTCTTTTCCGTTACCGCCTACTGAATTGGGGACTGTCGCAGCGCGACGAAAATGCCCCTTGATCGACCCCTTTTGTATCGGAGATGCCTGATGAAGCGTTTGATGAAACTCACCGGCGCGGGGCTCGCGCTTGCACTCTACGCATCCATCGCACAGGCGCAGGTCGTCGTTTCATCCAAGATCGATACGGAAGGCTCCGTGCTTGGCAACATCATCATGACTGTGCTGAGCAAGAACGATATCGAAACCACGGACCGCATTCAGCTGGGCGCAACCCCGGTTGTGCGCAAGGCGATCACCGCAGGCGAGATCGACATCTACCCCGAATATACCGGCAATGCCGCCTACTTCTTTGAAAAGGCAGACGACCCGCTCTGGAAGGACGCCGCGAAGGCCTATGAGGAAGCCAAGACGCTGGACTTCGATGCCAACAAGATCGTCTGGCTGACCCCGTCTCCGGCCAACAACACATGGGGCATCGCCATCCGCAAGGACGTGGCCGAGAAGAATAGTCTGAAGACGCTGAGCGAATTCGGAAAATACATCGCAGATGGTGGTCAGGTCGTGCTGGCGGCATCTTCGGAATTCGTCAACTCAGCGGCTGCGCTTCCCGCATTCCAGAAGACCTATGGCTTTACCCTGAAGGCCGACCAGCTCATCACGCTTGCCGGTGGCGATACCTCGGCAACGATCGCAGCGGCGGCCAACCAGACCAACAACGTCAATGCTGCCATGGTCTATGGCACCGACGGTGGCATTGCTCCATCCGGTCTCGTGGTGCTGGAAGACGACAAGAAGGTTCAGCCGGTCTATCAGCCAGCGCCCATCGTCCGCGAAGAAATTTTGAAAAGGCACCCGGAAATCGAAACGCTGCTCAAGCCCGTCTTTGAAAAGCTCGATCTCACGACGCTTCAAGAGTTGAACGGTCGCGTGCAGGTGGGTGGCGAACAGGCGAAGACCGTTGCGCTGGACTTTCTGACGAAAAATGGCTTCGTGAAATAAGGGGCCGCTTTGCAACGCGCCCAGCACTGGTCCCTTCCAAGATACGATAAGGTCGGAGCGCTGATAGCAGCGCTGCTTGCCTATGCGCTTCTGGCGCTGCCCTTTGCGACGTTTCGGGCCAACCGTATCGTTCAAGGTGAGGTTCGCAGCGTTCTGAATGCCCTGCCTGCGCAATGGGCCTATGCGCTTTTCGCGATTGTCGGCATCGCCATCTGCGTTGCATTTTTTCGCGGCGACACGCGTGTCAGGCTGGGCACAGCTCTGATCGGTCTGGCAGCTCTTGCACTGGCGATCGGCGGTGCCGCATCTCATCTCACGCCCGAAGGCAACACCTACGCACGCGTTTCGCCTGCCAGTGGCTTCTGGCTGCTGGCTGCAGGTTTGATCCTGCTGGCGACGGACGCGATTGCGCGGCTCAACCCGCGCCCGGCAACGCGGGTTCTGCTGTTGTGTCTGGCGCTGGGAGTCATCGCTGTGACACTTCTGTCCGGGCAGTGGGACGGGCTGTCCGTCATGAAGGAATATGAAAGCCGACGCGACATCTTCTGGATGGAAGCTGCTCGCCACGTGCAGCTTGCCATCGGTTCGCTCTTTTCGGCAACGCTCGTCGGCATCCCGCTGGGCGTACTCTGCTACAAGGTCGACAGCTTGCGCGCCGGGGTGCTGAACAGCCTCAACATCGTCCAGACCATTCCTTCCATCGCCCTGTTTGGCCTGCTGATCGCGCCGCTGGGATGGATCGCCGCCAACATCCCTGGCGCATCCGACCTCGGTATTCGTGGCATCGGCATGGCGCCGGCCTTTGTCGCGCTGTTCTTGTATTCGCTGCTGCCCGTGGTCTCCAACACGGTCGTTGGGTTGAATGGCGTATCGAACGCGGTACGCGAGGCGGCGCGCGGGCTTGGCATGACGGCGAGTCAGAGGCTCTTCAAAATCGACTTTCCCTTGGCGCTACCCATCATTCTCACCGGCATTCGCATCGTTCTCGTCCAGAATGTCGGCCTTGCCACCATTGCAGCCCTGATCGGCGGCGGCGGGTTTGGTGTGTTCGTGTTTCAGGGCATCGGCCAGACAGCAATGGATCTCGTTCTGCTTGGCACCATCCCGACCGTCATCTTAGGCTTTACCGCTGCCATCCTCTTGGATGCCGTCATCGAGAGCAATCTGTTCAACAAAGGAAGCAGGGCATGATCGAGGTCGAGCATCTGACCAAAAACTATGACGGCTCGACAGTGGTGGACGGTGTATCGCTGACGATCGATGCCCGTAGCATCACCGTCATCGTCGGCACGTCGGGCTCCGGCAAGACGACGCTTCTGCGGATGATCAACCGTCTGGTCGAGCCGACATCCGGCATTATCCGCATCGACGGACAAAATATTCTGGATATGCCCGGCTATCAGCTTCGCCGCAGCATCGGCTACGCCATTCAGGGCCATGGGCTTTTTCCACACCGCACCGTGGCGCAGAACATTGCCACCGTTCCTGAACTGATCGGCTGGGACCGTTCCCGGATCGATGCCAAAGTGACCGAACTTCTGGAGCTATTTCAGCTCGATCCGTCCGTTTACGCAAACCGCTTTCCCAACGAGCTCTCTGGCGGCCAGCAGCAGCGCGTCGGTGTGGCGCGTGCGCTGGCGGCCGAGCCGAATATTCTCCTGATGGACGAGCCCTTCGGCGCGCTGGACCCGATCATCCGCGCCAAGGCGCAGGACGATTTGCTGGCGATCCAGAAAAAACTTGGCGTTACCATCGTGCTCGTGACCCATGATATGGACGAAGCCTTTCATCTGGCCGACCGCATAGCCGTGATGGACAAGGGCAAGATCGTCCAATACGGCAAACCCGCCGAACTGGTGCGCAAACCGGCGACGGATTTCGTGCGCACCATGATTGGCGAGCGGGAAAGACCGCTGCGGCTGCTATCGGTCGCAACCGTCGGCGAGATCGTGGAGCCGGGAGAGGCAGAGGGCGAGCCTTTGCCCGCCACGACCAGCCAGCGCGATGCGCTGTCGGCCATGCTGTGGACCGGGCGCGACTCACTGCCCGTAACCGGACCGGATGGACAGGCGGCAGGGCGTATTCGCCGCGAGGTCTTGCTGCACAATGCGGCGGGGTCTGTATGACAAAGCGGCTTGGTCCTTTTCTGCTGGCCGTACTCAGCCTCTTGCTCATCACCTTCCTTGTGAAGCCAGAGCTTTTCGAGCCCGTGTTCAAGCCTCTCGTCCAGACCAATGCCGCGGCCATCTACATACAGGCCAATCTTCTATCGCTGACGCTGTCTCATCTGGCCACGGTGGCTATTGCGACGGGCGCCGCCATCATCATTGCCGGGACGCTGGCCATTCTCGTCACCCGACCTTTCGGGCGGGAATTCCTGCCGCTGTCGCGCAGTATCGTCAATATCGGCCAAACCTTTCCGCCTGTCGCGGTGCTGGCGCTTGCCGTGCCGATCATGGGTTTTGGCGAGAAGCCGACGCTGATGGCGCTGTTTCTCTATGCCCTGCTGCCGATCTTCGAAAATACCATCACCGGCCTCACCACCCTTCCGCCTGCCATTGTCGAAGCGGCGCGTGGGTCTGGCATGACCGGCTTCCAGCGCCTGTGGCGGATCGAACTGCCGCTCGCCCTCCCCGCCATTCTCGCGGGTGTCAGGCTCTCTGCCGTCATCAGCCTGTCCACCGCCACCATCGGCTCGACGGTTGCGGCACGCACTCTGGGCGAAGTCATCATTGCCGGGCTGCAATCCAACAATCTTGCGTTCATTCTTCAGGGCGGTCTGATCGTCGCAGCCCTTGCCGTGCTGATCCATAGCGGGCTATCCATGCTGGAGGCAAAGGCGGCCCGGCGTGCGGGCTACTGATTTGTGAAGAGAAAAGATGTCCACCCGATAGCGTCATGCTGTAGACGGATGAAGATCGAATTTGAAATGCAGAGGTCATCGTGAAACAGGCAATCATCATCATGGGTGTCAGCGGCTGCGGCAAGTCTACCGTTGGCGAAGAACTGGCCGAACGGCTGGGCATTCCCTTCATGGAGGGTGACAAGCTTCACCCGACCTCCAATGTCGAAAAAATGGCCGCGGGAACGCCGCTGACCGACGAGGATCGCTGGCCGTGGCTCGATCTCGTCGGGGCTGAACTGCGCAAAGGATTTGAAGCAGGTGGCATCGTCGTTTCTTGCTCTGCCCTCAAGAGGACCTATCGCGACCGCCTGCGTGGCGCCTGCGGCGGCCCCTTGGCCTTCGTCTATCTCGAAGGCAGCGAAGCGCTTCTGACCGAACGCATGGGGGCGCGCACCGGCCACTTCATGCCGCTGTCGCTGCTCAAGACACAGTTGGCCACGCTGGAAGTGCCAACCGGCGAACCCGGCGTCGTCACCGTCAGCATCGACGCCACGCCGGACGAGATCACCGAGAACGCCTTGAAGGGACTCTCCGCGTTATAGGTTTTCACGCAAAACCGCTTCACACTTTTGCTGGAATTGCTCTAAACACCCAGCCTGTCGCGAAGTCCGTACCACCATGCGCCGAGCATGGTCAGCGGCACGCGGAATGTCTTGCCGCCGGGGAACGGATAGTTCGGCAGCGACGACCAGACATCGAAGCGTTCCGCATGCCCCGCAACCGCTTCACCCAAAATCTTGCCCAGCAACTGCGTGGTCGTAACCCCATGGCCGCTATCGCCATGCGAAAAATAGACGTTGGGTGACAGCCGCCCGATATGCGGAATACGCGTCAGCGTCAGCGCAAAGTTGCCGCTCCATGCAAAATCGATCTTGGTATCTTTCAATTGCGGGAAAGTTCTCAGCATATTGGGGCGGATGACGCTGGTGAGGTCAGCGGGATCGCTGCCGCCATAACCGATACCGCCGCCATAGAGCAGGCGGTTGTCGGAGGTGCGGCGGTAATAATCGAGGATGTAATTGGCATCTTCAACGCAGTAATTGGCAGGCAGGAGATCTTCGATCAGAGCCGCATCCAGCGGCTCCGTCGCCATCACCTGGCTCGATACCGGCATCATCCGCTCGCCGATTTCCGGCAGGAGACCGCCGAGATAGGCGTTGCCGCAGACCAGAACATATTTAGCCGCGACCTTGCCTTGCGCCGTTCTCACGACCGGGTTCGTGCCCTGCTCGACGGCGATGACGCGCGAGTTTTCGAAGATGCGCCCACCAAGGCTTTCAATCGCCGCCGCTTCGCCCAACACATAGTTCAACGGATGAATATGCCCGCCGAAGCGGTCGATCATGCCGCCAGCATAGCGATCCGACTTCACGTATTTGCCCACCTCGGCCTTGGAGACCATTTCAAGACCGGTATGGCCGTGCTTTTCCCAATTGGCCTTGTTGGCGGCCATCTCGGTGATCTGCTTGGGCGTGAACGCCGCGAAGAAACCGCCATCGACCAGATCGCAATCGATCCCGTATTTCGCGACTCGGTCGCGGATGATCTGTCCGCCTTCGAGCGACATTGCGCCTAACTGCGCCGCCTTCTGCGCGCCGTAGCGCCGGGCAATCGTGTGAAGATCGCGGCTATAGCCGTTGACGATCTGGCCACCGTTGCGCCCGGACGCGCCGAAGCCGACCCGCTCACCTTCCAAAACGATGACGGAGAACCCCTTTTGCGCTAGCTCCAGTGCTGCCGACAGGCCGGTGAACCCTGCGCCGATGATGCAGACATCCGCATCCTGATCACCCTGAAGCGCGGTGCGAACGGTCTTGGTGTTGGCGGACGCCGCGTACCATGACGTGGTGTGGCCGGGATTTGGAGTGTCAGTCACGTTCGCCATCTCACACCGTCCTGATATATGCGTCGTATTCGACGTCGGTTACGCGTAGGGAAAATTCGGAGAGTTCCTGCTGTTTGCAAGCTGAATATAGCGTACGATATTTCTGCCCGAAGGTTGCGTAGGCAAAACTTGAACGGGTAAAGCGCTGAAGCGCATAATCCCAGTTGGTCGGCAGCGGCTCATGGTTGATGGCGTGGCTGTCGCCGGAGATCGCGCCACCCGGCTGGCGCTTTTCCTTCATGCCGGCAAGGGCGGCACTGAGGATCATGGCCAGCACCAGATAAGGGTTGGTGTCGGCACCGGCGACGCGGTGTTCGATACGGGTCGCCGGCTTGCTGGCGACGATGACGCGCACGGCGGCGGAGCGGTTGTCGATACCCCAGGAGGCATAGGTCGGCGCGTGTTCGCTAGGGCGCAGGCGACGATAGGAATTGGCATGCGGCGCAAACACCGCCATGCTCTCTCCCATATTTTCCAGGAGGCCGCCGACGGAATGCATCAGCGCTTCGGACGGGCCGTTTTCGCCCGCATAGATATTGTTACCGTCTCTATCCAGCATGGAAAAATGCACATGCATGCCGTTGCCCGCCTGCATGCCATAAGGCTTGGCCATGAAGGTGGCATCGAGATCGTGCTTGCGCGCCACGCCCTTGACGATGCGCTTCAGGAACACGGCATCATCCGCCGCGCGAAGGGCATCCGGCACATGGTTGAGGTTGATTTCATACTGGCCAGGACCGTTTTCGCGCAACGTCGTGTCAGCCCCGACATTCTGCGCCCGACACGCCGTCGAGATGTCGTGAAAGACGCCCTCGAAATCCTGCAATTCGGAGATGGAGAGAACCTGCGTCTGGCCGGTATGCCAGCGGCCCTCACGGCTGCGCGGTGGACGCACGGGGTCGAGCGCGGAGCGAACAGGATCGATCAGATAGAATTCGAGCTCTGTGGCCACGACCGGCGTCAGCCCGCGCCGGGTAAATCCTGCCAGAACCTGCGCCAGCACATTGCGCGGATCGCCGTAGAAGCCATTGCCATCAGGGTCTTTCATGGCCAGCAGCACCTGCGCCGTGGGACGCCCCAGCCACGTCACCCGTGACAGCGTTTCTGGAACGGCAAAGCATAGACCATCGGGGTCGCCAGTACCCTCGGCAAGGCCGGCTGCGTTGACGTCACGGCCCCAGATATCCAGCGCGTAGACGGAGCGCGGCACGGCCATGCCTTTTTCCAGCACATCGATGGCACGTTCACGCGGTATCCATTTTCCGCGCGGCACGCCGTTTACATCGATGACAAAGGCTTCAAGAATTTCAATATCGGGGTTTTCTTCGAAAAATCTTTTTGCGTAATCAATATCGACCATCATTCACCAGCAGGTTGTTTCATCTTCGGTTCGCGGCAGAGTCGCTAACGGAAAGCATCCACAAGCTGATAAAGTATATATCGCGCCGTCATGATGACATCACGCCTCATTGTTTTCCACGTTCTCGTTGCATCGTACGTGGGCTGGCCCAAGAAGGCCAGCATGTTCTTGAAAACGCCTACTCGCTGATCGCTGCCGTCTTGACGGCTTCGATGTTGAAAGCCGCCGCCATGAGCGCGCGCGTATAGTCTTCCTTCGGCGCTTCGAAGATCGACTTTGCCGGGCCGCTTTCCACCACCTTGCCGTGGCGCATGACGATCATGTCGTTGGCCAACGCTTTGACGACCTTGAGGTCGTGGCTGATGAAGAGGTAGGCGAGATCGTGCTTGGCTTGCAAATCCCGCAGCAGGTCCACCACTTGCGCCTGCACGCTCATATCGAGCGCAGAGGTGGGCTCGTCCAGCATCACGAAGCGCGGTTTGAGTACCATGGCGCGAGCAATGGCAATTCGCTGCCTCTGGCCGCCGGAAAATTCGTGCGGAAAGCGCCAGCGGGTGGCGGTATCGAGGCCTACCTCGTCCAGTGCCTGCGCCACGCGCCGGTCGCGTTCATCCGCAGACAGCGATTTTTCATGCACCCGCAGACCTTCGGCGATGATCTCACCCACCGACATGCGTGGGCTCAGCGAACCATAGGGGTCCTGAAACACCACCTGAAGCCGGTTTCTCAGCGGCTTCATCATCGCATAGGAATATCCATCGATGGACTGGCCGATAAAGCTGATGCGCCCCTTGGACGAGATCAGGCGCGACAGCGCTAAGCCCAGCGTCGTCTTGCCAGAACCGGATTCGCCAACGACGCCCACCGTCTGACCGGCGCGCAATGTGATATCGATGCCATCCACCGCCTTGACGTGATCCACCACCTTGCGCATCAGCCCGGCCTTGATCGGGAACCAGACCTTGATGTCATCTCCCTGCATGACAACGGGCTTGCTGCTATCGGACAGCGGCGGCTCGCCCTTGGGTTCGGCGGCCAGAAGGTGGCGGGTATAGGCGTGCTGCGGATCGGTGAAGACCTGCTCGACCGTGCCGGTCTCCACGATCTTGCCCTTGGTCATCACGCACACACGGTCTGCGAATTTGCGCACGATGCCAAGATCATGGGTGATGAACAGCATGGACATATCATGCTGGTTCTTTAAATCGCCCAGCAGTTCCAGGATCTGCGCCTGCACCGTCACGTCGAGGGCCGTCGTCGGTTCGTCGGCGATCAGCAGTTTCGGACGGTTGGCAAGTGCCATGGCAATCATCACGCGTTGACGCTGGCCACCGGAAAGTTCGTGCGGATAGGCTTTTAGCCGCTTTTTAGGCTCGCGAATGCCGACCTGCAACAGCAGCTCCAGCGTCCGCTTGCGCGCCTCAATGCCGGTAATGGCCTGATGAAGCTCAAGGATTTCGCCAATCTGCCGCTCGATGCTGTGCAGCGGATTGAGCGAGGTCATCGGCTCCTGAAAGATCATGGTGATGTCGTTGCCGCGCACCGCGCGAAGCTCGCGCATTGAGGCGTTGAGCAAATCCTTGCCTTCGAACAGGATTTGACCTGAGGGATGGCTGGCCGCAGGATACGGCAGCAGCTTCAAAATGGAATTCGCCGTTACCGATTTGCCCGAGCCCGATTCGCCCACCAGCGCCACGATCTCGCCGGGCATGATATCGAACGACACATGATCGACAGCCACGCTCTCCTTGCCACCCTGATGAAAGGCAACGGAAAGATCGCGGACGGAGAGAAGGGGAGCGGTCATCGTATCCCTTACGGCACTCATCGGAATGTCTTTCTCGGATCGAAGGCATCGCGCACCGCTTCACCGACGAAGATCAGCAGGGACAGCATGATGGACATGGTGAAGAAGGCTGTGAGCCCTAGCCACGGGGCCTGAAGGTTGTTCTTGCCCTGCGCGATCAGTTCCCCCAGCGAGGGAGAGCCGGGCGGCATGCCGAAGCCGAGGAAGTCGAGCGAGGTGAGCGTCGTGATCGAGCCCGAGAGGATGAAGGGCAGAAACGTAAGCGTCGCGACCATGGCATTGGGCAGCAGGTGACGGAACATGATGGTGCCGTTGCCGACGCCAAGCGCGCGCGCGGCATTGACATATTCGAAGTTGCGGGCACGTAGAAACTCGGCGCGCACGATACCGACGAAGCCGACCCAGGAGAACAAAAGCATGATGCCCAGCAACACGAAGAAGCCGGGCGGCAGGATGGCTGCGATGATGAGCAGGATATAGAGCACCGGCATGGACGACCAGATCTCGATGAAACGCTGCATCAGAAGGTCGGTCCAACCACCGAAATAGCCTTGCACCGCACCGGCGCTGACACCGACGATGGCCGAGGCGATGGTGAGCGCCAAGCCGAACAGCACGGAGATACGGAAGCCGTAGATAACACGGGCAGCCACGTCGCGCGCCTGATTGTCGGTGCCCAGCCAGTTGAGATTGCCCAGCGTGCAGCCGGGATCAGCTGCGCCTTGCGGGTAACCGGAGCAACGTTCCTGCGCATCCATCAGCCAGAACGGTGCCGTGGGTGCCGAATGCGGAATGTTCGAATTGACCGTCTGGTAGGAATAGCGGATCGGCGGCCAGATCATCCAGCCATTGGCGTTGATTTCATCCTGAATGAAGGAGGATTTGTAATCCGTCTGGGCCAGAAAGCCGCCGAATTTCTCTTCGGGGTAATCCACCATGACAGGCACCAGAATCTCGCCCTTGTAGGAGGCAATGATCGGTTTGTCATTGGCCAGAAACTCGGCAAAAAGGCTGAGACCGAATATCAAAAGGAACAGCCAGAAGGACCAGTATCCACGGCGGTTAGCCTTGAAATTCTGCCAGCGCCGCACGCTTGTCGGCGAGAAGAACGGGCGCTTCTGTGGCGCAGCTTCGACGCTTGTCGGTTTGGTCACGGTCATCACACGTCCCTCCGCTCGAAGTCGATGCGCGGATCGATCCAGGTGTAGATCATGTCGGAGATGAGGCTGACGACGAGGCCCATCAACGAGAAGATGAACAGGGTGCCGAACACGATGGGGTAATCGCGGTTGACGACCGAAAGATAACCGAGCCTTCCCAAGCCATCTAGCGAGAAGATGTTTTCGATCAATAGCGAGCCGGTGAAGAAGGCCGAAATGAAGGCACCGGGGAAACCGGCGATGACGATGAGCATAGCATTGCGGAAGACGTGGCCGTAGAGAACCTTGCGCTCCGACAGGCCCTTGGCGCGGGCCGTGACCACATATTGCTTCTTGATTTCATCGATGAAGGAATTCTTGGTCAGCAGCGTTGTGGTGGCGAAAGCCGAAAGGACGAGCGCGGTGAGCGGCAGCGCCAGGTGCCAGAAATAGTCGATGATCTTCTGCCACCATGTCAGTTCAGCAAAGTTATCCGAGGTCAGCCCTCGCAACGGAAACCAGTCGAAGAACGAACCACCGGCAAAGACGACGATGAGAAGAATGCCGAACAGGAAGCTCGGCACCGCATAACCGACGATGACGATTCCCGATGTCCAGACATCGAATTTCGAGCCATCCGAAACGGCCTTCTTGATGCCGAGCGGAATGGAAATGGCATAGGAGATGATCAATATCCAGAAGCCCAACGAGATCGAGACTGGAAGCTTGTCGATGATGAGGTCGATGACGGAGGAATTGCGGAAGAAACTGTCGCCGAAATCGAAGCGGATGTAATTCCACATCATCTCAAGAAAGCGGGTGAGCGGCGGCTTGTCGAAACCGAACTGCTTTTCGAGCTTGGCAATCAGGTCCGGATCGAGCCCCTGCGCGCCACGATATTTCGAGCCGCTTTCATCCACCCCACCACCCATGAGGTCTCCACCGCCGGATAGTCGGTCAGACGCGCTGTCGCCGGAGCCGGATAGCTGGGCAACGACCTGCTCGACCGGACCGCCTGGTGCAAACTGGATGACGAGGAAGGAAATGCCCATGATGCCGATGATGGTCGGTATCATCAGAGCCAAACGCCGCAGAATATAAGCTCCCATCAGGCGCGTCCCAGCATGGCAAGAGGCTCGGTTTTCATCGGCTTCGTCAAACCGTTTCCTTTCGGGCCTGCGGTAAAGACCGCAGGCGTCGTGATTCGTAATCGCTCATGTGAATCAAGGCTTGCCTTATAAAGCAAGGCCCGCGTTATTTTCCGGCGTTTGCAGACCACCAGGCACCTGGGAAACCGATCCCGTATTCAGGAAGGTTTTCCGGCTGCACCAGCGTGTTCCAGTGAGCGAGAAACATCTCACCCTTGTAGAATTGCGGGATGACGTAATGGTTGAACAGAAGGACCCTGTCGAGCGCTCTTGCCGCGGCAACCTGCTCATCACGATTGGGTGCCAAGATAATCTTTCTAACCAAGGCGTCCACTGCCGGATTCTTGATGCCAGCCAGATTACCGGACCCCTGACGATCCGCAGCAGCCGATCCCCAGTAATCAGCTTGCTCATTTCCAGGATTGGGCAAAGTTACCCACAATTTGATCACGACATCGAAATCAAAGCTGCGCTGACGGTTGGTGTATTGCGAGGCGTCCACAGTGCGGATCGTAGCATTGATGCCGATTTTCTTCAGGTTCTGTACAAACGGCAGAATAGTGCGTTCCATACCAGCGGAATCGCTGAGCAATTCGATGGAGAGTTGTTCTCCGGTCTTGGCATTCACCATGCGGTTACCGCGAAGTTCATAGCCCGCTTCCTTCATAAGCCGGACTGCCTCACGCAAGTTGTCACGTTGCTTGGCCGGGTCGCCCCCCACAGGATTGCGATACTCCTGCGTGAAGACTTCAGGCGGAACCTGATCCTTCAGCTCCTGCAATACCTCCAGTTCACGGCCCGTTGGAAGGCCGGAGGATGCAAGCTCGCTTCCCATGAAGAAGCTGTTGATGCGGGTGAAGCTTCCATAAGCCAGCGTTTTGTTCAGATCCTCGAAATCGAAGGCATAGTTGAGAGCTTGTCGTAGCTTGGGATTTTGGAATTTCTCCCGGCGCTCATTCGGAACCATGGCCTGCATGATCCCTATCGACCGATAGATATTGGGAAGCTCTTCCTTCTTGATGCGTCCGTCTTTGACTGCGGGGACATCGTAACCTGTAACCCAGCGACTGGACGACTGCTCCTGCCAGAAGTCTATGTTTCCTGACTTGAACGCTTGAAACTGCACCTCTTGATCGGCGAAGAACGCGTAGGTGATGGTTTTGAAATTGTTCTGGCCGACATTGACGTTGATGTCCTTGCCCCAATAATCGTCGCGTCGTTCATAGGTGATTGTAGAGCCCGGGTTGACGCTGGTGATCTTGTAAGGACCAGATCCCATAACGGGCTCCAAAGTGCCGCGAGAAATATCGCGCGGTTTGCCGTCCGGTCCATTTCCCTCCCACCAGTGTTTGGGCACAATCGCCAACTGACCCACGATTTGCGGCAATTCCCGATTTCCTTTTTCATCGAATGAAAAGGTGACGTCTCGCTCCCCCGTTACTTCCGCTTTCACCACGTGGGCGTAAACGGTGGCCATCTGCGGACTGAGGTCCTTTGACTTTTCGAAACTAAAGACAACGTCTTCAGGCATCACCGGCTTACCATCCGCCCATTTCGCCTCTTTGCGCAGACGGAATGTCGCCTTGGAAATATCATCAGGAAAGCTGACCCCCTCGGCAAGAAGACCGTAGGAAGAGGATAACTCCTCTTCGGATGACTGGAAAAGCGTGTCGAAAACCACAGCTATACCTGTGCCAACTTCGCCCTTCACCAGGACAGGATTGAGCGTGTCGAATGTCCCGGTCGTAGACATCCGCAACGTCCCACCCTTGGGCGCGTTCGGGTTCACATAATCGAAGTGCTTAAAGCCATTTGGATGTTTCAACTCACCGACGGTTGAAATTCCGCTGCGCCAGTTTTCGCTGTCTTGAGCCCGTGCCGCTATCGGCGCGATCACGCATGATAGCGCAGCCAGAGCGAGCACACCGGATTTCAACTTTGCCAATGCCATAAAGCGACGGTCCTTTTCGTTTTCATTGCCGTGCACCATAAGACAAACATTGGCAAAATATAGGGGATTTGGGTCACAAGCCGTTTACGCCGTGAAAATCGGCCAAACATGCTTTCACCAAATTCGCGTTCCAGCGTAATATTTCCAACAGAATCATTTCAAGCATCGCAGGCGGCGGACGATATGGAAAAAATGGCAAGAGGCGTGGGCAAGGCATCACTCCTGGCACTTTCGATGATGTCCATGCTGGCGACAGATGCGGTTTCCGCCTTTGCGCAGGATGGTCCGGCCAAGCAGGTCTTCGGCAACATTGCTCTACCGTCGGCCGGTCCCTCCGCCTCTTACGGTTCCTATGCCAAGGGTTGCCAATCGGGTGCTGTGGCGCTGCCGACTGAGGGGCAAGGCTTTCAGGCCATGCGCCTTTCCCGCAATCGTCGCTGGGGCCAGCCGCAGATGATTTCCTTTATCGAGCGGTTCGCGCAGGATGCCCAGAAGATCGGCTGGCCCGGCCTTCTGATTGGCGATATCTCGCAGCCGCGTGGTGGACCCATGCTGACGGGCCATGCCTCGCACCAGATCGGTCTCGATGCCGACATCTGGTGGCGTCCCATGCCAGATCGCATCATGAGCGCCGAGCAGCGCGAAAGCACGCCCTTCATCTCCATGCTCGACAAAAGCAAATTCCTGACGGTGGATGATCGCAAATGGTCGCCCCTCAATGCCAAGCTGGTGATGATGGCGGCGAGCTATCCGCAGGTGGAGCGCATCTTCGTCAATCCGGCCATCAAGCAGAAGCTGTGCCAGACATGGACCGGCGACCGCACCTTCATGGGCAAGATCAGGCCGATCTACGGCCATGACGAGCATTTCCATGTGCGTCTGGAATGCCCGCCCGGCGCGACAAACTGCAAGCCGCAAGCACCCGTGAGCGCTGGCGATGGCTGCGACAAGTCGCTGGCATGGTGGTTTACCAAGGAGCCTTGGGCGACACCGAAGAAAGACCCGAATGCCAAGCCACCGAAGCCGCCGCGGCCGATGATGGTGTCCGATCTGCCGAAAGCCTGTGCGGCGATCGCGGCGGCTCCCTCGGCAGGCAGGGCAAATGTCGCGGCTCAAAACTCCTACGCGCCGTCTGCGCCGTCGTCCCAGGCACAGGACATCGTTCCGCAATCGTCCAGATCGGGCGTGCCTATGCCGCCTGCGGATGTACCGCGACCATCGTCCCGCCCGTCTTCGAATTGACGAAGCCCGGCTTTCCAAACGGTGTGAAATTGCGGTAGAAGGCTTCAAATCGATTTAGAAAATGCGATCTGAACAAGGCTGGGGCGCAGACACCATATGACGGGGCAACGCTGTATCGCATTGATCGCGCATGACCAGAAGAAAGACGACATGGCGGATTTCGCCCGTCGGCATCAGGCCGCCCTGTCGCAATTCAGGATCGTTGCCACCGGTACCACCGGCGGGCGTGTGCAGGATGCCTGTCCGGGCTTGAACGTCGTGCGCCTGAAAAGCGGCCCGCTGGGCGGCGATCAGCAGATCGGCGCGATGATCGCGACGGGCGATGTGGACATGCTGATCTTCTTCATCGATCCCTTGTCTTCCCTACCCCACGACGTCGATGTCAAGGCTTTGACACGCCTAGCGACCGTCTATGACATTCCCATGGCCTTGAACCGCGCCACGGCCGAACAGCTGACCGATTTTCATTCGACACATTGATTTCAGGGCCATCCAGGAGCAGCGATGACCAAGCAGAACGACACACTTTCCTTTCCGATTCTCATCGGAGATATCGGCGGCACCAATGCGCGCTTCTGCATTCTGCCGGATGCGAACGCCGAACCCACCCAGCTGACCAGCGTCAAGACCGCCGATTACGCGTCGATCGATGATGCGATCCAGAATGCGGTTTTGAACCACACCGCCTTGCTGCCGGTGTCCACGATCCTTGCTGTCGCCGGTCCGATCGAGACCGACGAGATACCGCTGACGAACTGCCACTGGGTCGTCAAGCCGAAGGAAATGCTCGTCAATCTCGGCCTCAAGGACGTGATCGTCATCAACGATTTCGAAGCGCAGGCTCTGGCCATTGCGTCGCTTGATGGCGACAACAGAGAAACCATCGGCCCTCACAATCCGGATATGACGGCTTCCCGTGTCGTACTCGGGCCCGGCACCGGGCTTGGCGTCGCAGGCCTGGTTTACGCCCGCAACATGTGGTTTCCGGTTCCCGGTGAAGGCGGCCATGTCGACATCGGCCCGCGCAGCGCACGCGACTATCAGGTGTTTCCGCATCTCGACGCCATCGAAGGGCGTATCGCAGGCGAGCAAATCCTGTGCGGACGCGGGCTCGTCAATCTCTACCGCGCCATTTGTAAGGCAGATGGCATAACGCCAGTCTTTTCCGATCCCGCAGACGTAACGGCCAAGGGCCTGAGCGCCGAAAACCGGGAAGCCAAGGAAACTCTGTCTTTGTTCAGCACCTATCTCGGCCGCATCGCGGGCGATATGGCGTTGATCTTCATGGCGCGTGGCGGTGTTTATCTGGCCGGTGGCATCTCGCAGAAAATCATTCCCGCCTTACGACTGCCGGAGTTTCGCGCCGCGTTCGAAGACAAAGCGCCGCACAAGGCTCTCATGCGCAGCATTCCCACCCATGTCGTCACCCACCCGCAGGCGGCCTTGGCCGGACTTTCGACCTACGCCCGCACGCCGTCCGATTTCGGCCTGACATTGGATGGACGGCGCTGGCAGGCGTGAGTGCCACGTCGGCACTGGTCAAAACCCGCCCGAATGGCTATAGACGCCCGTTGAAGAGGCGGCTTGCCCGTCTAAACCGCACAAGGTGGATGAACGTTTGAAGACCGCCAAGACAAAAAAGACCGTGGATTCCGAAACGATCACCGCAGTCCTGAAGCGCATTTTTGCAGAAAACGCCCGTGATCATCTTTCCGGCTACGCTTTTGCAATTCTCTGCCTTCTGGCCGTTGCGGGAACCACGGCGTTCACCGCCTGGATCATGGATTCCATTATCAACGAGGCCTTCGTCAACCGACGCGCCGACCTCGTCTGGATCATCTGCCTGTCCATTTTCGCGGCCTTCTTCCTTCGCGGTCTGGCAACCTACGGCCAGTCGGTCGCGCTTTCGAAAATCGGCAACAACATCGTTGCCCGTTATCAGAAGCGTTTGTATTCGCATCTCATGACGCTGTCGGTGGGTTATCTCAGCGAGTCCCGCTCCGCGCATCTGGCAGCGCAGGTCAGCCAGAATATCGGCGGCATCCGCGATGTCATGAACCTGACCGTGACGACGGTTGCCCGTGATCTGCTGACATTCATCGCGCTTGTTGCGGTGATGATCATCAAGGATCCGGTTCTTTCGATCGTCATCGTCTTCATCGTGCCGCCATTGGTTCTGGGTCTGCGCTACATCTCCAAGCGACTCCGCAGCGCCACGCGCGACGCGGTGATCCTCAACAGCCGTGTGCTGGGTGCCATGCAGGAGACATTGCAGGGCATCGCCATCGTCAAAGCCTTCACGATGGAAAAGCAGTTGGAAAGCCGTGTCGATGCGGTGATCGATTCCGCTGAATGGCGCGCAAATCGCATCGCCCGACTGACCGAAAAGAGTGCACCTCTTACGGAAACCATTGCAGGTCTCGCGGTATCGGGCGTTTTGGGCTATGCGGCCTATCGCGCCATTTACGACAATGTTCCCCCGGGTGCATTTTTTGCCTTCGTCACAGCGCTTCTTCTGGCTTATGATCCGGCACGTCGCCTTGCCCGCGTTCAGATTTCGCTGGAGCGCGCGGTCGTCAATGCACAAATGATCTACGACATCCTCGACATGGAACCTGTCCAGCGTCAAAAGGTCGACGCAAAGCCGTTGATTGTTTCCAATGCAACGGTGGAACTGCGTGACGTGGTGTTTTCCTACAAGGACGGCGGCCCGATCCTGAAGGGTGTCAGCTTCATTGCCGAAGGGGGCAAGACGACGGCTCTGGTTGGCCCGTCCGGTGCCGGCAAGTCGACCATCATCAACCTCATTCCGCGCTTTTACGATCCAAGCGGCGGCGCCATTTTGATAGACGGCCAAAACATTGCCGATGTCACGACCATGTCCGTGCGCCAGAACCTCGCTTATGTCTCGCAGCAACCCTATCTTTTCGAAGGCACGATCCGCGACAATATTCGCTACGGTCGTCCCGAAGCAACGGATGCCGAAATCGAGGAAGCAGCAAGGCTTGCCTTTGCGCATGACTTCATCCTCGCACAGCCGCAGGGCTACGAGACTCCGGTTGGCGAAAACGGCATGACGCTCTCTGGCGGTCAACGGCAGCGCCTGTCGATTGCCCGCGCGCTTGTTCGCAATGCGCCGATCCTGCTGCTGGACGAAGCCACATCGGCGCTCGACACGGAATCCGAAGCCGTGGTGCAGAAGGCGCTCGATACCGCCATGACGGGTCGCACGGTCATCGTGATTGCGCATCGGCTTTCAACCGTGGTCAAAGCCGACAAGATCGTGGTCATGAATGAAGGCCTGGTGGTTGAAGAAGGCGTTCACGAGACGCTTGCACGCCAGGAAGATGGTCTTTACGCTCGCCTCAACAATCTTCAGGCAACGGGTGTGCGTGGCCTTTGAACCCGATAGCATGAGCGAGGCAGCATGAGCGGCGATGGCATAAAACTGGTGGTGGTGGGTGCGGCCGGTCGTATGGGACAGACGCTGATACGGCTGATCCACGAAACGCCGGGCGTTCAGCTTCATGCGGCGGTCGAGCGCGAAGGCTCTCCCTTTATCGGCCGTGATGCCGGCGAGCTATCGGGCCTTGGCCCCATCGGCATTGCTGTGACCGGTGACGCCCTTGCCGCCTTTTTGCATGCGGAAGGTGTCATCGACTTTACCTCGCCTGCTGGAAGCGTCGGTTTTGCAGGCCTTGCGGCCCAGGCCCGGATTGTTCATGTCGTCGGTACGACGGGCTGTCCGCCGGATGACGAGGAAAAGTTTCAAGCCGCCGCCCGGCATGCCCGCATCGTCAAGTCGGGCAATATGAGCCTCGGCGTCAATCTGCTCGGCGTATTGACCCAGCAGGCGGCAAAGGCGCTAGACGCCCAGGCCTGGGACATCGAAATCCTCGAAATGCACCATAAACACAAGGTTGACGCGCCGTCCGGCACCGCCCTGCTCTTGGGGCAGGCAGCGGCGCAGGGTCGCGGCATCGACCTTGCCGCAAAATCCGTGCGCGTTCGGGATGGTCACACCGGCCCGCGCGAGGGCGGCACGATTGGTTTTGCCACGCTGCGCGGCGGCTCTGTTGTCGGCGATCACTCGGTAATTTTCGCAGGCGAAGGCGAGCAGGTTACGCTCTCGCACCACGCCGCAGACCGGACCATCTTTGCCCGCGGCGCCATCGCTGCCGCCGTCTGGGCGCATGGTCAAAAGCCCGGCCTTTATTCCATGCTGGACGTTCTGGGTCTGGCTGAAGACGATCACTAACCTCTGGAGAGACATTGATATGAGCGGAACCCTCGTCCTCGTTCGTCACGGCCAAAGTGACTGGAACCTCAAGAACCTCTTCACCGGTTGGCGTGATCCGGACCTGACGGAACTTGGCATTCAGGAAGCCAATGCGGGCGGCAAGGCACTTGCCGATTACGGTATCAAATTCGATATTGCCTACACATCATCGCTGATCCGCGCGCAGCGCACCTGCCAGATGGTTCTGGACAATGTCGGCCAGTCCGACCTTGAGACGATCCGCGATGAAGCTTTGAACGAGCGCGATTACGGCGATCTCTCCGGCTTGAACAAGGATGATGCGCGTAAAAAATGGGGCGAAGAGCAGGTCCATATCTGGCGCCGTTCCTACGACATTCCACCGCCAGGCGGCGAAAGCCTGCGCGATACCGGCGCCCGCGTCTGGCCCTATTATCTCACCGAGATTCTTCCACGCGTGTTGCGCGGCGAAAAGGTGCTTGTGGCAGCCCACGGTAATTCTTTGCGATCGATGGTGATGGTTCTGGACAAGTTGAGCAAGGAAGAAATCCTGAAACTCAATCTCGCGACCGGCGTTCCCATGGTCTACAAGCTGAACGCCGACTCAACGGTCGCATCCAAGGACGTTCTGGGCGATATGTCTGCCGCCCACTGACGCAGAAATGAAAAGAGCGCCCTCCACTTCATGTGGACGGGCGCTCGATACGCTGCAAAATTCAAGCTGTTGCATTTACTGAAGCATAACATCAGAAATTGCGGTGTTCGCCAAACCAGTAAGCGCAAAATACTGTCGAACCTGCAAAAACAGCGAAGAACGTCGCGATAAGAATTCCGATTTCCATGATCGTTTACTCCTAGCATCCTCTAAAAATCTACAAGTACAACGCGCGATGCTTGAAGAAGTTTCATTGTCTGTCTGATTGGCCGTCGTCGCGGCCCGCCGCGTTGTCTGCCACAGGCGCCAGAAACAGAAAAAAGAGCGAACAAAAGCCTCTGCTTTTGCGATATTTCACAAAGCATCATCATTCCGTCATGCAGAGATAATAATCCGCAGTGATCGCCTTGAAAATACGAGGCACATCCGTTCAGAATGCCGTTTGATCATTGATAATCGAAAGTGCGACCCGTGCGCTACGCCATCTATTTCACGCCTGCCAAGGACGATGCCCTCACCGAAACGGCATCGCGGTGGCTCGGGCGACATGCATTCACCAACATAGAGTATGATGACCACGCTGCTTACGCCGATTTGACCGCAGAGCCGCGCCGCTACGGTTTTCACGCCACGCTGAAGGCACCCTTCGAGCTGTCCGCTGATTGCAGCGAGGCCGATCTTCTGGCCGCGTTCGGAACCTTTGCCAGCAAGCATCAGGCGTTTGATATTCCCAACGTCGTCATCGGCACGCTCGGCCCCTTTTTCGCTATTGTGCCGGACAGCATGCATGAACCGCTTCAGGATTTCGCCGCAGACGCGGTCAGCTTTTTCGAACCTTTCCGTGCACCCTTGTCCGACAACGATATTGCACGGCGCAAGCCGCAAAATCTGACGGAAAGCGAAAGGCAGAACCTGTCGCGCTGGGGCTATCCCCATGTCATGGAGGATTTTCGCTTCCATATGACACTGACCGGCCCCGTGCCGGAAAACGACCGTGCGGAAGTGGCCAGTGTTCTCAAACGCGAGTTCGCCGCCTTCATCGATCGCCCTTTGCCTATCTCAGGGCTTGGGCTGTTCGTTGAACGGTCACGCGGAGAAGGATTTACCGTCCACACTTGGCTGCCGCTTACCGGATCAGCCGAACAGACGCACGGCGCTGACAGCGCCCACGACACGAAAGATCGACGCCCATGACCGAACATGTGTTTTCCAACGCCCGCATCGTTCTCGAAGACGAGATCATCGACGGTTCCGTTCTCGTTCGAGATGGCCTGATCGTTGATATCAGCGACGGCGCGGCACGCGCAGGCGAGGATATGGAGGGAGATTTTCTGATCCCCGGTCTGGTCGAACTGCACACCGACCATCTGGAACAGCATTACTCCCCGCGCCCCGGCGTTACCTGGAACAAGATCGCCGCCATTCAGGCGCACGATGCGCAGGTCGCGTCATCCGGTATCACCACGGTTTTCGATTGTCTTCGCCTCGGCTCGGATGAGGATGGTGGCTTTGCGAAAGGTGAAATGCGCGACATGGCAGATGCCATCGAGCGCGCCCAGAGCGAAAACCGGCTGCGTGCCGACCACCTGTTGCACCTGCGCTGCGAAGTGGCAGCCTCTGACGTTCTGGATCATTTCGAAGATTTCGAAAACGATCCGAAGGTGAAGCTGATTTCCCTGATGGATCACTCCCCGGGTCAGCGCCAGTTCCAGACCATGGAGCAATACATCATGTTCTATCAGAAGAAGCGCGGCCTCAGCGACGAGGTCTTCAAGGCCTTCGTTGATCGCCGCGTCTCGGCATCGAAGAAATACTCCGCCCAGCATCGCGACGTTCTGGCTGCCCGCTGCGCCGAACGTGGCATCACCATTGCAAGCCATGACGACGCGACGGATGCGCATGTGGAAGAGGCCATCGGCCACGGTGTAAAGCTTGCGGAATTCCCGACCAGCGTCGAGGCCGCCAAGGCATCGCACAGTGCCGGCATGAGCGTTTTGATGGGCGCGCCGAACATCGTTCGTGGCAAATCCCATTCCGGCAATATCGCAGCGCGGGATTTGGCCGAACTCGGCGTCCTCGATGTGTTGTCATCGGATTACGTTCCGTTCAGCCTTCTCTACGCACCGTTCCTGCTGGTCGATCAGGTCGAAGGCATGACGCTGCCCAAGGCGCTGTCGATGGTTACATCGACGCCTGCGCGCACCGTCAGCCTGGATGACCGTGGCCGCATAGCGCCGGGGCTGCGCGGCGATCTGGTGCGCGTTCACCGCGACGACGACGTGCCCGTCGTTCGCTCCGTCTGGCGGCAAGGCAGGCGTGTTGCATGAGTGAGAGTTCGCCACAGCGCTCCCATCCGGCATCATGCCCCCGCGGCATCATGATCGTGGTGGTGGGACCCAGCGGCGCTGGCAAGGATACGCTGATGCAGTTTGCCGCAGCGCAACTCGGCGAGACGCAAAAGCTGCACTTCGTGCGCCGTGTCATCACCCGAGACCATGATGCAGGCGGCGAAGACCACGACGCGGTGAGCCAGGACGAGTTCGACCGGCGACAACAGGCGGGGGACTTCTGCGTCTCATGGCAAGCACATGGCCTAAGCTACGGCATTCCGGTATCGGTGCTGGACAGGCTGAACCAGGGCAAAATTCTCATCGCCAATGGCTCGCGCTCGGCGCTGGCGCATTTCAAGGCGACATTTCCATCCCTGAAGGTCATCAACATCGTCGCGACACCGGAGGTGTTGGCGCAACGGCTGGAAAGCCGCGGGCGTGAAAACCGCGAGGACATCCTACGGCGGCTTCAACGCGGCTCCATCGAGGTCTGCGGCGATTTCGATGTGACCACAATCGACAATAGCGGTGCGCTGGAGCAGTCCGGCAGAGCGTTGGCGGACGTCCTTGAAGAACAAATCCGCCGTTACAGTTGATTACAGCGCGTTGATTTCGGCCAATATATCGTCGTCGATGACAATGCCGTTTTCCAGCGAGTGCTTGCGGACGCCCTGACTGCGACGGCCCGGCAGACGCGCATTCTCCTGCCCCTCGATTTCGCGGGCCATCAACGCCACGCGCTTGGCCAAGACGTCGTCTCCGGCAATGAGCGGATCGATGGCGATGATGGTGTGGCCCAAAGAGGGTGCCGTTCCCGTATCGTCCAGAAGAGACGAAGCCTGAAAGCCGAAATTTCCGCCGGTCAAACCTGCGGCCATGACCTCCACCATCAGCGCCAGCGCAGCTCCCTTGGCCTCACCCGCTGGTACCATGGTGCCGTTGATGGCCTCGTTCGGATCGGTCGTCGGTTTTCCAGAGGCATCCAATGCCCAGTCATTGGGGATTTCGGCGCCCTTCTGGCGGGCGGCCATGATCTTTCCGCGCGCGACCTTGGACAGAGCAAGGTCGATGACCAGCGGATCGGCACCGTCCACGGGTGCTGCGAACGCAATCGGGTTGGTACCGTAAAGCGGCTTGATGCCGCCCCATGGCGCCATCGACGCAGGCGCATTGGCCACCATGAAAGCGACAAGCCCTTGCTCTGCGAAGCGCTCGACCGTTAGCGCCATGACGCCAGCATGATGCGACCGACCGATGACGGCGAGCGCTATGCCCTGCTCACGGGCAATATCAGGAAGCTGATCGACGGCAAGATCAATAGCCGGATAAGCATATCCATGGTGCGCATCGATGGAGAAGACGGCGGGGCGAATGCGCGTCGCGACCGCGACCGCCTTGGCATCCACTTTTCCAACGCGCAGCTGCGCGATGTAAACCGGAATGCGCCTGAAGCCGTGGCCACTTTGCCCGGCCGCCTCGGCCGCCACAAGCGCTCGGGCAACCGAACGCGCCGTGGCTGGCAACACGCCATCCTTTTCGAAAATGGAAGAAACGAAGTCTTCCGCCTGCTCAATGCTGAATTTCATGGTGTCGAATGCTTCCTGATGAGACGACAGCCCTACCTCAATCCTGCGCGAACAAAAAGTCCAATCGCCTGAAATTCAGGACAATCACTGCATCACAATTCTCACCTGGAACGATGTTTCCGCGCCCTGCGGAGGTTCAGACACCGAGGCACGTTCGATTGCACTCAAGACCTTGCTGTCGATCTGCGCATCGCCGGTGGAACTGAGGATACGTGCTCTGCCGATGGAACCGCCCGCATCGACGCTGAACGCAACCGTGACAGCCGTTCCCTTGTCACCGACCCTGGCCACACGACGGGAGACGGCAGAGCGCACCTTCGAGTTCCACTTGGCAGGCGATGCGGATGACGAAAACAGCCCGGAGCTGGTCTTGGGCGCGGCCGTGCGATTGGACTGCGTCGTTTCCGATCTCGCGGCCTGTCTGGCTTCCGATGGTGGTGGTGCGGTCTTGCGTTCGGCCTTCTTCTTGTCGGGCTGCTCTTTCTTCTCCACCTGCTTTTCAACAGGCGGTGGCGGTGGCCGCAGCATAGGCAACGGCACCTCGACATTTTCGAGCTCGGCCATTTGCTGCTGCTGAACGGGGTCGACCTCTTCCACAGGCGGTGGCGGCTCTTCCGGCAAGGGCTCGGCTACTTCCGGCGGCGGCTCGGGCATGGGTTCAGGCAATGGCTCCGGCGGCGGCGGTGTTTCCTCGGCAACCGGTTCCGGCGGTGGCTGGGCTGGCTCTTCCGGCGGGACGTCCTCTACCTTTTCAGGCTCGACGCTCTTGACCTCTTCGGTATCGACGACATCGTTGGCCTCCACCGTTTCTTCGGTGTTGACTGCCTGCGGAAGTGCGGCCAGCTCGATCATGATGGCAGCGGGCGGTCCGCCATCCGTGGGCGGTTCCGGCGGTTGCTGCAACAGGTAATAGGCGGCACCGGCATGCACCGAGATCGTCAGCACGGCAGCCGTCGTCCACAGGGCCACCTCTCCCAGCCGGGAGCGTCCGGTGCGAAAAGTGGTTTCATTCATGGAGCCACTCCACTGGGCGCTGGCGCGCCCGATGGTGCTGTCTGCGGCTGAGCGGATGGAGCAGGTGCTCCGGGCTGGCCGGCAGCCGCCGCATTTTCAAGGCCCACAAGGGCGATCTTGAGGTAACCGCTATCGCGCAGCATGTTCATGATTTCCATGAAGTGCCCATAATCCACCGCCTTGTCGGCGCGCAGGAAAATGCGGGTGTCCTTTTTGCCGCCAGTGCGCGCATCGAGGCTTGCCGTCAGCGCTTCGCGCGCCACCGCGTCGTTACCAAGATTGAGCGACAGGTCGTCCTTGACCGTCAGGTAAAGCGGCTCTTCCGGACGCTCTGCGGGCTTGGCGCTGGAGGCCGGCAGATCGACGTTCACATCCACCGTGGCCAATGGTGCCGCCACCATGAAGATGATCAGCAGAACCAGCATCACGTCGATGAACGGCGTGACGTTGATCTCATGGTTTTCGGAGAGCTCGTCTCCACCGCTTTCGCGAATACCGCCAGCCATGATCAGCGCCCCACGAGAGAGACCGCAGGCTTGACAGCGCTGCCCGGCGGAATGCGGCGGAAATCGAGGTCACGGCTGACGAGACGTTCGACACCGGCGGCGACATCGGCCAGCAGGTGGCGATAGCCGGTGATCGAGCGGGCAAACACGTTGTAAATCACCACGGCAGGGATAGCGGCGACGAGGCCGATAGCGGTTGCCAGAAGCGCTTCGGCGATACCGGGTGCCACGACGGCAAGATTGGTCGTCTGCGATTCCGAGATGCTGATAAACGAGTTCATGATGCCCCAGACCGTACCAAACAGGCCTACGAAGGGCGAGACCGAACCGATGGTCGCCAGAACGCCCGTGCCGCGCGACATGCGACGACCTGCGTGGGTTTCGATGCGGCCGAGAACGGAGGACACACGTTCCTTGATGCCGCCGCCGTCGGTGTGCTCCACCACGGCGTCGGACAGCTGCATTTCATGGGTCGCCATGCGCAACATCAGCGCGCCGGGGCCACCCTTCTTTTCTGAGGCTTCCGTGGCTTCCGCCAAGGTCTTGGCCTTGTGGACGATCTTGAGCGTGGACCGCGCACGAATACGTGCGCCCGCCAGTTCGATGGTCTTTGCGACCCAGACTGTCCAGGTGATGAGCGACGCAAGCGCCAGCCCGATCATCACACTCTTGACCACCCAATCAGCGGCCATGAACATACCCCATGGGGACAGGTTGTGCGGAATATCCGTACGTTGCTCGGGTGTGGCAGCTTGCGGAGCGGCTGGCTCTGCCAGAGTAGGCTGAAGCGGCGGCTCAGTGGCTGCACCCGGCGCGGGCTGCTGCTGGGCGGATGGCGTTACCGGTGCCTGGCTTGCAGGTTCCGTGCTTGGAGGTGCCGGGGCAGGCTGCGGCTCTGCGGGCTGCACCTGTTGTGGCTGGGCAGGCGCTGGCGGCGCGACAGTCTGCGCTTCCGAGGCGGGTTCGGTGGCCGGGGCTGGCGGCGGCGTCTGGGCAAAAGCTGCGCTCACACCAAGGCAGGCGAGCAGCGGCAGCATGATGGCGGCAGACCTGCACCGCTTGCTCCACACAACATGGGAGTTTGACGAAGGGGTCAATGTTTCACGTACCATCATGTTAATCCCGGATCTCGTAACAAGCGTCGATTTTGACAACCACAATCCGCATCTCTCAAAAAATCTCGGATGCAAACGTGCCTGTCGCCTCGCTAACAAAGTTGAGTAGAAAGGACAACTAATACATCGGAGAAATATGATCTGTAAACTCTTCTTTATGCAAAAGACGAGCGAGAAGGAGCATCCACCTGCCGCAAACGGCAGAGATTACGACACGAGTGCACGACCTTTGTCAGCCGGTATCGCAGGGATAAGACGGTCTGCGGTAGAAAAACCAGCATCGCGTGACCGTGGTTGAAATCCTTAATCTGCGGCGCTTAAACTCGGCTTTCGTTCCGGACTGGGCACGTGGCCCACGTCTAAACATCCCTTGCGAGACCCCATGACCAGACAGAGACGCCGCACCATCATCCGCGTCAGACGCACGGTAACCGGCATTGCGCTGGTTGCCGCACTTTCGTTTATCGCGGGAATGACGGATGCGATCGGCTTGAGCCTGTCGGGCGATTTCGTGTCCTTCATGACGGGAAACACGACGCGCGCAGCACTCTCCCTCCAGTCAGGCGATCTTGGCCATGCCGCCACCCTGCTGCTTGCCGTGCTCACCTTCGTTGCGGGCAATGCGGGCGGCATCGTCGTTGCCCATACCACCGACAGACGGCTTTTCACGGTCCTGTGCGCCGTCAGTCTCGTCATGGCCTTGGCCGCCCTGTTGCAGACGCAAGGCATGACACTCAGCCAGTTCTATCTCGTCGTCTTTGCCATGGGCATGATCAATGCTGCGGTGGAGCATGTGGAAGGCCTGCCCATCGGCCTTACCTATGTCACCGGCGCGCTCTCCCGCTTCGGGCGCGGCATTGGCCGTTTCATTCTGGGCGAGCGCAAGCTGGACTGGACCATCCAATTGGTGCCGTGGCTAGGTATGGTCATGGGCGCGATTTCAGGGGCCATTCTCGCGCGGTTTGTTCCCGGCTTTGCGCTGCTGATCGTCAGCCTGCTGGTTTTTGCGGTGGCACTCGTCAGCCTGGCTATGCCGCGTTCGCTCAGCCGCCGGTTTCAGTCCAACGTGGTCAAACACACTAGCCGACGGACATAGGGTTACTTGGCGGAAATCGTCACGAACTTCGTGCCGCGCACGCGCACGGTCATCACGCAGGGTTCGGTGTCCGTGCGCTCGCAAAAGCGCGGATGCATCTTGAACTCGAACACCATGTTGCCGAAACGCTGAACAAAATCGTAACTGTAGATCGTGGCGGTGGCGATCATCAGATAGCCGCCCTCCTTGACCTGCACATAGAAATTGTAAGGGCAGCCATCGTCGTTGCAGGCGCGCGCCTTTTCACCATCGCAGGTCAGTTCGCCGCGGTTGGTCACGGCATCCACCAGCCCGTCATTGTTGATGTCGAGCCGGGTGACAAAACCCTCGCCGAATTCCGCCACTTTGCACTCCTGGCGAAAATGGTCCTTCTCGTAAATCTCGGGGTCGCTGACCAGCTGCTGCTGGGCCTGCGCCATCATCGGAACGGCCAGAAAAACCAGCGATTGAAGCGTAACGAAGAGAAGGCGTCTCACGGCATTTTCCTTTGGGTCTGTTTCCGCTATGGATGCGGCAGCATTGGGCATGTCAGTTTTGATCCGGCGGTGGATCATATCGGGCGGTCCTTGCGTGACACTGACCGCGCGCAAACATTCGAGGAGCGCCTGCCCATGACCCTTCTGGCTTTTCTCGATTATGCCGGCGTTGCAGTGTTTGCTGCGACCGGCGCGCTTGCGGCATCGCGCAAGCAGCTGGATTTCATCGGCTTTCTGTTTTTTGCAGCCGTCACCGGCATCGGTGGCGGAACGCTGCGCGATCTGGTGCTGGGCCGTGCGCCGGTCTTCTGGGTGGTCAACCCGACCTATATTCTCGTCTGCGTCGTCATCGCAGCGCTGGTCTATCTCACCGCCCACCTGCTGGAATCGCGTTACCGCCTGTTGATCTGGCTGGATGCCGTCGGTCTGTCGGCCTATTGCGTGATGGGAGCCGCCAAGGGCCTGGCCGTCACCGGCTCGCCCACGGTTGCCATCGTCACCGGCACCATGACGGCGACTTTCGGCGGCGTGTTGCGTGATATTCTGGCGGGCGAACCGTCCGTCTTGTTGCGTCCAGAGGTCTATATCAGTTGCGCTTTGGCGGGCGCCTGCGTCTTTACCGCAGCGCACGCCATCGGCCTGCCGCTTCTCGTGGCGTCCGCTGCCGGTGTTCTCACCGCCTTTGCCATCCGAAGCGGCGCGCTGATTTTTGGCTGGACCTTTCCGCGTTATCACCCCCGCCCCGGCAGACCGCCCGAAGACGTGATGTAGGGCACATGCAAAAGGCGCCCGTGGGCGCCTCGACATGCTCTATTGAAAGACTTTCTCAGTGCACGCTGATGGTGCGCAACTCGTCTTCCGCAGCCTTGAAGAAGGTGCTGGAGCGGTTGTCCGTCAGAAGGATCGGCGTGCCATCGGCACCGAACAGCGCCCACAGATCAAGGCCGGGATCGATTTTCGGGGCTTCAGGGAAACAACGGTTCACTTCCTCGGCGCGCATCTTTCTGATGTATCCGACTTCGCCTGCACCGATGTGAGCCAGCTGTGACATCGTCAAACGGGCGTGCGCTTCTTTCAAGAGCATATTTCGGCCTCCAGATTCTTCAGACGCCGTCATGCGGTGGGTCGCTTGGCGTGCAGAATCCTATTGTGAAACGGAAATGTTAATTTTTTTCACCACGCTGGAGATTTCCGGCCGTGTGAGATCAATCGACAAGAGCCCATTGCGCAGACGCGCATCATTGACCTGCATGCCATCCGCGAGCACGAACACCCGTTGGAACTGCCGCGCGGCAATACCACGATAAAGATAGTCCTTCGCATCCTGTTCCTGCTGGCGTCCACGGATGACGAGCTGATTGTCAGCCGTCGTCACCTCCAGATCGTCTTCGGAAAAACCAGCGACCGCAATGGTGATCCGCAGGCGCTCAGGACTGTTTCCCTCGGCTGCCAGGCGCTCGATATTGTAGGGGGGATAACCGTCATTCGCCTTTGCCATGCGCTCCAGCGTTTTTTCCATAGCGTCGAAACCCAGCATCAACGGGTGCGTGAATGGTGTCATGCGGCTCATCTGTTTCAGTCCTTGTATCCAAGCGACGATCGTCTGCCCCGTTTACGGCGGCATGCCTTCATATGGGAATATGCGGTTTGCAACGCAAGAACGGCACGACGCGAAAAGTCTGAACCGCCGCGTGCTTGACAAGGCTCCGAAACAGGCTTGAAAAGGCGTGTCATAGAAAAAACAGGACGATCATGGCCGAGCGCAGAAAAATCATCATCGACACCGACCCGGGACAGGACGACGCAGCTGCCATCATGCTGGCCTTGGCGAGCCCGGATGAAATCGAAGTTCTCGGTCTGTGTGCCGTTGCGGGCAACGTGCCGCTGAAGCTGACCAGCCGCAACATTCGCATCATGCTGGAACTGTGCAACCGCACCGAAATCCCTGTTTACGAGGGCTGCGAGCGCCCGCTGATCCGCGCGCCGATTACCGCCGAGCACGTTCATGGCAGCACCGGGCTGGACGGCCCAACCTTGCCGGAGCCTGTTCTCGAAGAGCAATCGCAAAACGCCATCGACTTCATCATCGAAACGATACGCCGTGAGCCGGAAGGCACGATCACGCTCTGCACGCTGGGTGCGCTGACCAACATCGCCACCGCCTTGCAGAAGGCGCCCGATATTGCACCGCGCGTGAAAGAACTGGTGCTGATGGGTGGTGGCTTCTTCGAGGGCGGCAACATCACGCCTGCTGCGGAATTCAACATCTATGTCGATCCGCAGGCCGCCGACATCGTGTTCCGCTCCGGCATTCCCCTGGTCATGATGCCGCTAGACGTGACGCACAAGCTGCTCACCACCAAGGCCCGCGTTGCCGCCATCCGCGATATCGGCACCCGTCCGGCGATTGCCATGGCGGAGATGCTGGAGTTTTTCGAACGCTTCGACGTGGAGAAATACGGCTCCGACGGCGGTCCACTGCATGACCCGACCGTGATCGCCTATCTCATCAAGCCGGAGCTATTCGATGGCCGCGATTGCAATGTCGAGATCGAAGTGAATTCCGAACTCACCATCGGCATGACGGTTGTCGACTGGTGGAAGGTGACAGGCCGGGCGCCCAATGCCCGCGTGATGCGCGATGTGGATGCGGATGGGTTCTTTGCGCTTCTGACGGAGCGTTTTGCGCGGATTTGATTCTCTTCTTCCGTCACCCCGGCCTTGAGCCGGGGTCCAGTGCGATCAAGTCCTTGATCGCAAAAGCCTCTTGTCGCCGCGCAGACGCGCGGCGGCTGGATCCCGGCTCAAGGCCGGGATGACGGTGGCAAAGCAGTGCCTTCACTCAAAGCTCGTAAAAATCCGCAACAACCTTCCACGCATCCTCAGCTGTTTCGCAGAAATGCAGCAGCTCCATATCATCAGGCGCAATGGTGCCGAAATCGGCCAGCGCTTCGAAATTGATGATCGAGCGCCAGAAGGCTTCACCGAACAGGATGAGCGGGATGGGGGCCATGCGCTTGGTCTGGATCAGGGTCAGCGTCTCAAACAGCTCATCCATGGTACCGAAGCCGCCGGGAAACACCACGACCGCCTTGGCGCGCATCAGAAAATGCATCTTGCGGATGGCGAAATAGTGGAAGTTGAAGCTGAGTTCCGGCGTCACATGCGGATTGGGTGCCTGCTCGTGCGGCAACAGAATGTTGAGCCCGATGGACGGCGCACCGGCTTCCGATGCACCGCGGTTGCCCGCTTCCATCACGCCCGGTCCGCCACCCGTCATCACGACATATTCGCGGTGATCATGCTTTTCGGATTCGCCGGCGCAGAGTTTAGCGAACTTGCGGGCCTCGTCATAATAAACCGAGGCCGCTTCCAGGTTCTTCCTCTGCGTTTCGTTGCGCGCCGCCCAGGCATTGCCGCCCGGCTCGGGAATACGCGCACCGCCAAACAGCACGACGGTGGATTTGATGCCGCGCTCGGTCAGGATCATTTCCGGCTTCATCAGTTCCAGTTGCAGCCGGATGGGGCGCAACTCTTCGCGGCATAGAAAATCGGTATCGGCATAGGCCAGACGATAGGACGGCGAGGCCGATTGCGGGGTTTTGGGCAGGCCGTCTGCCTGCTGCTTGTCATCCGAGCTGGATTTCAAAGGGTCCCAGACACCGTCCTTGCGCCGCAACTTGCCGTTTTTCAGTTTTGCCATGTCCATGCCTTTCGTATAGCTGCGCCAAATCACATTGACGCCCTTGAAACACTCGCTTAGAGCAATTGACCATGTCCGGCCAGCGGTGCGGATGTTTCCCTGTATGTGACGATAGTCAGCGAAGTTTAAGGAATTCTCATGAGCATCTCGGATCTTGGCTCCCTTGAAACAATCATCGAAACCGCATTCGATAATCGCGACAGCGTCAATATATCGACCAAGGGCGAAATTCGCGATGCCGTCGAAACCTCGCTGAACCTGCTGGATAGCGGCCAAGTGCGCGTTGCCGAAAAGCAGGCCGATGGCAACTGGACCGTGAACCAGTGGCTGAAGAAAGCCGTGCTGCTCTCCTTCCGTCTCAACGATATGGAGATCGTCACCGGCGGCCCCGGCGAATCCACATGGTGGGACAAGGTGCCCTCCAAATTCGAAAACTGGGGCGAAAACCAGTTCCGTGCCGCAGGTTTTCGCGCGGTGCCGAATGCGGTCGTGCGTCGCTCTGCCTACGTTGCCAAGAACGTCGTTCTGATGCCGTCCTTCGTCAATCTCGGTGCTTACGTCGATGAAGGCACCATGGTCGACACTTGGGCAACCGTTGGCTCCTGCGCGCAGATCGGCAAGAACGTGCACCTGTCCGGCGGCGTCGGCATTGGTGGCGTGCTTGAGCCGCTTCAGGCTGGCCCGACCATCATCGAAGACAATTGCTTCATCGGCGCGCGTTCGGAAGTCGTTGAAGGCTGCATCATCCGCGAAGGTGCCGTTCTGGGCATGGGCGTGTTCATCGGCAAATCCACCAAGATCGTGGACCGCGCCACCGGCTCGATCACCTATGGCGAAGTTCCGCCTTACTCCGTGGTCGTTGCTGGCACCATGCCGGGCAAGCCGTTCCCGAATGGCGAGATGGGCCCGAGCCTCTATTGCGCCGTGATCGTCAAGACCGTCGATGAGAAGACCCGTTCCAAGACCGGCATCAACGAGTTGCTGCGCGATTGATAAAGTAGACACCCATGCACGCCACCGATCCCGTCGCCAATCTCGCCGCCCTCATCCGTTGCCCGTCGGTGACACCAGCGGAAGGTGGAGCGCTTACGCTGCTCGACACGCTGCTGACGCCACTCGGCTTTGCGGTGGAGCGGGTGATGGCGACGGAAGAGGGAACCCCTGACGTCGAAAATCTCTACGCCCGGCTGGGCGATCAAGGCCCGCATTTGATGTTTGCAGGCCACACGGATGTCGTGCCTGTGGGGGACGAGACCGCCTGGAGCCACCCGCCTTTTGCCGCCGAAATTACAGATGGTGAGATGTTCGGGCGCGGTGCAGTGGATATGAAAGGCGGCATCGCCTGCTTCGTTGCGGCCATCGCCCGCCATATCGAAAAACACGGGAAACCCCAAGGCTCCGTATCCTTCCTCATCACCGGCGATGAAGAGGGACCATCCATCAACGGCACCTCCAAACTTCTGGAATGGGCCGCCGCCAAGGGCGAGACATGGAATGCCTGCGTGGTGGGGGAACCCACCAACCCTGATCAGCTTGGCGACATGATCAAGATCGGTCGCCGCGGCTCGCTGTCTGGCCGCATCGTCGTCCATGGCGTGCAGGGCCACGCGGCCTATCCACATCTGGCTGACAATCCCATTCGCGGTCTGCTGCAACTGACCCAGGCGCTGATGGATCCGCCCTTCGATACCGGCACGGATAATTTCCAGCCATCCAACCTCGAAGTCACGACCATCGACACCGGCAATGCGGCCACAAATGTCATCCCGTCCAAGGCGACGGCTGCCTTCAACATCCGTTTCAATGATACATGGACGGCAGAGACGCTACGCGCCGAAATTATCCGCCGTCTGGACGAGGCAGCTGCTGATGGCGCGTTGCGCCCAGGACGCTCACCGGTCACATACGACATCATCTGGGCCGACCGCCCATCCCACGTTTTCCTGACCCGCAACAACGCGCTCATCTCCTCGCTGTCGGGTGCAGTCGCAGAGGTCACCGGCAACGAACCCAAGCTATCGACAACCGGCGGCACGTCGGATGCCCGTTTCATCAAGGATTACTGCCCGGTGGTGGAATTCGGCCTCGTCGGCCAAACCATGCACATGGTGGACGAGCGCGTCGCCGTTGCGGACTTGGAAACGCTGACCCGTATCTACGAGGTCTTCATCGAACGCTGGTTTGACCATGCCGTCGCTTAGCGATGCGACGCGCAGTTTGAGAGGTCTTTGGTTGCTGGGACGCGGCAACCAAGAAGGCATGCAGGCTTTTGATACATCGATTGTTAGCGTAGCACGGTCGTTTGTTGCGATAATCTGGTCGCTTCCGGCAATCATCGCCTACTTAATCTTTCAAAGACTGGAATTTCTCACTGAAATGCCGGATGCCGATCAAGGCAGCGTCGGGTTCTACGCCAAAGTTGGCGCAATCGAAGCCTTAGCCCTCATCGTAACGCCGCTTCTGATTTTTCTGTGTGTTCCGCTGTTGAGAATAAACCTATCGGCAGGCGCACTGATCGTCATCACGAATTGGTTTCTGGTCCCATCAAACTACCTGTCAGTCGCGATTATTTATCTCGCATATCTCTTGGATCAGGCAGACAATTTGAGTTCGACAATCTCTCTTGTTGTGCTTTCTTCAGGATTTCTTTTTCTCGCCGCATGGCTCTGGACTGTCTTGAGAACCGCAAGTGGCGCGCATGCATGGCAAATCCTTTGCCTGCTCGTTCTAACACTCGCACCGCAGTATGTGATCAACACCGCTCTCGCGAGTTTTCTAGAGGTATCCACTGCCTATGAATAGATTTGCGGTTAGTACACAGGAACATCATGCCTTCGTATAACGAGATAACCCTCTACGTCAGAGGCCTGTGGCTGCTGTTTCTGGGCGATCCGGCGGGTGGGCGGTTGCTGGATCTGACGGATCGGGGCGTGGGGCGGTCATTTTATGCGGCGCTCTGGTGCCTGCCGTCCATGGCGCTGTCCTGGTACTGGTGGCATGAAGCCTATGTTTCCGTGCTGCCGAAGGGTGTCGGCACCGGCGCCATCTTCTTCCTGCGGCTGGCCATGGTCGAGGCCATCTGCTGGATGGTGCCGCTGATCCTCATCGGGTTTCTGCTGGTGGCATTCGGTGCAAGACAAAAGTTTCCCGCCCTCGTCGTCGTCGCCAACTGGCTATCGCTGCCATTTTCCTATGCCTATGCCACGCTGATCCTGATCGCGTTACTAGTGCCATCCCTGCAGGGGCTGGTCGCGATCCTGTGGTTTTCGCTGTTGCTGGCGCTGGTCTTCAGCTTTTCGCGCATCGTCAAATTCTTCGTGCGGGACCAGCCGCTGTTGGTCGCCGCACTCGTCATGACGCTGCTCATTCCCGGCATGATCCTGTCGGAAGTGCTGCAACGCTTTCTGGGCGTCTATCCGAGCTGACACCTATCGGGTTGCACAACCTCGCCATCTTCCTTTGTGAAGCTACCGATGCTGCCATCGGCCAGAATCTCCAGCACCAATTCCGATGGCCGGCAAAGACGCGCGCCCTTGTCCGTCACCACGATAGGCCGGTTCAGGAGGATCGGATGCGCTTCGATGGCATCCAGCAAGGTATCATCACTCAAGCTCTCGTCCGAAAGGCCAAGCTCCGCACAGGGCGTGCCTTTTTCCCGCAGAAGGCCGCGCAGCGGCACACCGATCTTTTCAGCCAGAGACACGATCTCGGCACGCGATGGCGGCGTCTTCAGATATTCGATGATGACAGGTTCTTCGCCCGATTGGCGGATCATGGCCAGCGTGTTGCGCGAGGTGCCGCAGGCGGGGTTATGATAAATCGTCACCGTCATTGTTCGTCTCCGTTCTGGGCAGGCGCTGCGGTATCACATCGGGATAATCGACCTGCATGAAATAGAGCCCGTCCGGCGGGGCGACAGGGCCACAGGCCTTGCGGTCACGCGCCTCGAGTGCCGCCTTCACGTCTTCAACTGTCATGCCGCCATCACCGGCCAGTTTCAGCGTGCCGGCAAAGGAGCGGATCTGATTGTGCAGAAAGCTTTGTGCCGTCGCGCGGATCTCGATCAGGTCGCCGTCGCGCGTCACATCCAGTCGGTCGAGCGTTCTGACCGGGCTGTTGGCCTGGCAATGCACGGAGCGGAAGGTTGTAAAATCATGCCGACCGACCAGCATCTGGGCCGCCGCATGCATGGCCTCATGGTCGAGGTCCTTCGATACCCACCAGGCCCGCTTCTGTTCCAGAGCCAGCCGGGATTTGCGGCAGATGATGCGGTAGAGGTAGTGACGGCGCAGTGCTGAAAAGCGCGCGTCGAAATCCTCTGTTACTGCTTCCACGTCCAGAACCGAGACTGCCTCGCCCGCCATGGCCAGATGCGCGTTCAGTGCGTTGCGCAGCTTGTAGGGCTCCCAGGCGCGGGTGAGATCGACATGCACGACCTGTCCCTTGGCATGAACGCCAGAGTCGGTGCGGCCCGCGCCGCGAAAGCTTACCGTCTCTGTCGTCAGCGACAGCACGGCGGCTTCCAACGCGCCTTGCACGGACGGACCATTGGTCTGGCGTTGCCAGCCGAAATAGGGGGAACCATCATATTCGACGGTCATGCGGAAGCGTGGCATCAGCCGAGCCTCGTCCCGACAGCGACGGGAGTGCCGCGCAGAAAATCTTGAGCCAACATCGGCTTGCCGCCCGCCTTTTGCAGACGCAGCAGCCGCACCGCGCCGCTACCGCAAGCGATGGTCAGGGCACCGTCCAGAACGGAGCCCGCCTCGCCCATGCCGCTCGCCAATTCGGTTTCCAGCACCTTCACACGCTCGGCCTTGCCGCCGATCTGCATTTCGAACCATGCGCCCGGAAAGGGCGAGAGGCCGCGAATGTGATTGTGCACATCCTGGCTGGACCAGGAAAAATTGATGCGGGTTTCGCCTTTGTCGATCTTAGCTGCATAGACAACGCCCTCCTCCGCCTGCGGTGTCAGCGGCAAGTCATTATCTTCCAGCTTCAGCATCGCCTCACGCATCAGCCGCGCACCCGCCAGCATCAGGCTGTCATGCAATTCGCCAGCCGTCATGTTCGAGGTAATGGTGACCTTTGCCGTCAGCGCCACAGGGCCAGTGTCCAGCCCCTTTTCCATCTGCATCACCATCATGCCGGTTTCGGTATCGCCAGCCATAATCGCGCGCTGAATGGGGGCAGCGCCGCGCCAACGCGGAAGCAGCGAAGCGTGACCATTGTAGCAGCCAAGACGGGTGCCGTTCAAAATGTCTTCCGGCAACAGCAGGCCATAGGCGACGACGACCGCAACATCCGCATTGAAAGCCTTGAATTCCGCCCTGTCTTCTTCCGCTTTGAAATTCAGCGGCGTCAGCACAGGAATGCCGAGCAGTTCTGCTGCCTGATGCACGGGTGATTTCTGGAGATCGAGCCCGCGGCGACCGCCGGGTCGGGGTGGCTGCGTGTAGACGGCGGCGATCTTGTGGCCCGCATCGACCAGCGCGCGTAGGGTGGGAACGGAAAATTCCGGCGTTCCCATGAAAATGATGCGCAGTGCCATGCTCGCCCCCTGCCCTGTCGCCCGATCTGCCAATGCTTGTAGACAGGCAGATCAGATTTTTGCGCGGGCCGCTTTGGTGAATTTCTTGATGACCATATCCCGTTTCAGGCGGGAAATGTGGTCGATGAACAGAACACCGTTGAGATGGTCCATTTCATGTTGCAGGCAGGTCGCCAAAAGGCCGTCGGCCTCCACCGTCTGCTTTTTGCCATCGCGATCGATATAGCCAACCGTCAGCGAAGCCGGTCGCTCCACCTCGGCGTAATAGTCGGGGATGGACAGACAGCCCTCCTCATAGGCCGAGACATCGTCCGACACTTTGAGGATTTCCGGGTTGATGAACACAACCGGATTGCGGTCTTCGTCTTCGCGCGAGATGTCGATGACCAGCATGCGGCGCGGCACGCCGATCTGGATTGCGGCAAGGCCGATGCCCGGCGCATCATACATCGTGTCCAGCATGTCGTCAGCCAGACGCGTGATCTCCGCATCCACCTGTTCGATGGGCTTGGATTGCTGGCGCAGCAGTGGATCAGGCAAAATAATAAGAGGTTTGATCGTCATGGCTTCCCCATAACGCATCTCATCTTTGGAGGAAACAAAAAATAAAGGCCAATATTAGCGACATGAGCAGCGGCAAATGGGACTCATTTACGCCTCAGAAATGTTCTTGTTTTGATCTGACGAATCACACGAAATCTGTTAGATTTGGCTATGAACATCGATCTTAATGCGCTTGGTACGACAGCTTTCAGTCTCGGCAGCCTCCAGATATCGGTTGGCGCTCTCCTCGGCATTCTCATTGCAGGCTGTCTGGTGGCTGCGGCGTTCGTATGGCGCAAACCGCCAGCCAACGATCAATCACGTGACGAAATCACCGAGCTTCTCAGAACCCAGTCGGAACTGCATGGACGCATCGCCGCCATGACGGAAAGCCTCAGCGCCCGCCAGAACGAGATGAGCCAGACGCTGAACGACCGGCTGGATGGCATGTCGCAGCGCATCGGCACCACTTTGACGGAGCAGACCCGCTCGACGCACGAAAATCTCAGTAAATTGCAGGAACGCCTCGCCGTCATCGATGCCGCGCAAGGCAATATTCAGGATCTGGCCAAGGACGTCATCGGCCTACAGGCCATTCTCAACAACAAGCAGACGCGCGGTGCCTTTGGCCAAGCACGTATGGAAGCGCTGATTGCCGACGCCCTGCCCTCGGGTTCATACAGTTTGCAGCCCACACTTTCGAACGGCTTTCGGCCTGATTGCACCATCAGAATGCCGAACAATGCACCGCCACTGGTCATCGACGCCAAGTTTCCGCTGGAAGCCTGGAATGCGCTGAAGGCCGACGATACGCCGGAGGCCAAACGCACCGCCACCCAGCAGTTCCGTCGCGATATGGAAGTGCATATCCGCGATGTCGCCGACAAGTATCTGATCTCCGGCGAAACCCAGGACACCGCCTTTATCTTCGTGCCTTCGGAATCGATCTTTGCCGATATTCATCAACACTTCGAAAATCTGGTACAGCGCGCGCACCGGTCGCGCGTCGTTATCGTCTCGCCATCGCTGTTGATGCTATCGGTGCAGGTCATCCAGTCTGTGCTGAAAGACCAGCGCATGCGCGAACAGGCGCACCTCATTCAGGGTGAGGTCGCAATGCTGATGGACGATGTGCGGCGTCTGGACGAGCGGACGCGCAAATTGCAGGCGCATTTCGGGCTGGTGCAGAAGGACGTGGACATGATGCTGACCTCGTCCGACAAGGTCTTGGCACGTGGTATCAAGATCGAAAGCCTCGATTTCGCCCCGTCGCAAAAGGAAATTGCCCATCTGGAGGCAGAACAGTTGCGGCGCATCGCGGATGTGCGCGCCGGTGCCACCAAGCTGAGGGTGGTTGACGACGAGTGATCCACTCGGCAAAGTCGCCTTCGTTTTTGCCCCTTATGGAATGACCCGCATGATCACAGTTTTCGGCTCCATCAACATGGACCTCGTTGCCATTTCCGACCGCCTGCCCAAGCCAGGTGAAACCGTGACCGGCAAGACCTTCTCCACCGCTGCCGGTGGCAAGGGCGCCAACCAGGCGCTGGCTGCGAAACGCGCCGGTGCCACAGTGAAAATGGCGGGTGCCGTTGGCGACGACGCCTTTGCAGCCCCGGCACTCACTCTGCTTCGCGATGCCAGAACCGATCTGTCACTGGTCAAGTCCGTTGCCGTGCCGACCGGAACCGCCGTCATCCTGATCGGTGAGGGTGGGGAAAACATGATCTCTGTCATTCCCGCTGCCAATGGCGAGGTCTCGGGAGCCGATGCGGAACGAACTGTCTCAGAGATGACGGCAGGCGACATCCTGATGTTGCAATTCGAAATACCAGCCGAGGCCATCGAAGCAGCGTTGAAGGCCGCCAAGGCAAAGCGCGTCACCACGCTCATCAACACCGCGCCGCTGACATCCGAGGCGCAGCGCCTGTCGCGACTGGCGGATGTCGTCATTGCCAACGAAACCGAATTCGAATTGCTGATCGGCAAAAGCGGCCTGTCTTCCGATCAGCGGGAAAAGGAACTCGCCGCCCTTCACGACGAGACCGGCCAAACCCTCATTGTCACTCTGGGTGCCGAAGGGGTGATCGCCATCCGCAATGGCAAGCTCGTCAAGGCCAAGGGCCTGAAGATCGAGCCGGTCGATACGGTCGGTGCGGGCGATACGTTCTGCGGTTATCTAGCTGCGAGCCTCGATGCTGGCCTCGATTTCGAAGCAGCACTTCGCCGCGCCGCCGTTGCCGGTTCGCTGGCCTGCACACGCCCCGGTGCGCAGCCGTCCATTCCCGTCGCATCCGAGGTGGATGCGAAGCTCTGAAAATCAGGTTCGGATGAAGGTGAGATAGGCGGAGCTGCGACCCTCGCGCTTCGCCTTGTTCTCGTAGCGCGTGCCCGGCCAAGTATCGAACGGCGTGTTCCAGTCGGCGGATGTCTGCGCCGTCCATTCGAACCCGCCATGGCTGGCGCAATGCTGTAGCGTCCAGTTGATGTAGGTATCGATATCCGAGGCGAAGCAGAATTTCGCTCCAGGCTTCAGCACACGATGAAACCGCGCCAGATTAACGTCTGACACGAAGCGACGCTTCCAGTGCTTCTTTTTCGGCCATGGGTCGGGATAGAGCAGATCGATATGGTCGATGCAGGCATCCGGCAGCCAGTCCAGCAGTTGCGTCGCGTCATCGTCATAGAGACGGATGTTCATCAACTCGCGCTCTTTCACGCTGCCAAGAAGCTTTGCCATAGAGTTGACGAAGGGCTCGACGCCGATGAAACCGGTATCAGGGTTTTCGGAGGCACGGTGGATGAGATGCTCGCCACCGCCAAAGCCGATTTCGAGGCGGATGGTTTTCACATCGGCGGGAAACAGGGCCGCGAGATTTTGGGGCGGCTGAGTCTCAAGATCGACCTTCAGCAACGGCAATAGGTTTTCGATCGTATCGACCTGCTGGTTGCGCAGCGGCTTGCCCTTGCGCCGACCAAAAAACGCTTCCGTTGCGCGTGAACGCCTCTCTTCCGTCATTTCAACACTCTCAGACAAAATGGATAACCCGCACCGCGCCTGTTCAACTGCGCTGTGCGGGTTTCAAAACGTTCAGACCGTATCTCTCAATCGGTAGCGATTGACAAGCCTTATGCGGCTTTCAATGCATCCTTGAGAGGCTTGACCAGGTCCAGCTTCTCCCAGGAGAAGGAGCCGTCACGGCCAGCCTTGCGACCGAAATGGCCATAGGACGAGGTCTTGGCGTAGATCGGCTTGTTGAGATCGAGATGGCGACGAATGCCCGATGGCGAGAGGTCGATGACCTTGCGGATCGCGGCTTCGACTTCGTCTTCGCTCATCTTGCCGGTCTGGTGGAAATCGACATAGACCGACAGGGGCTGCGCAACGCCAATGGCGTAGGACAGCTGGATCGTGCAGCGTTCTGCCAATCCTGCGGCCACGACGTTCTTGGCAATGTAACGGGCAGCATATGCTGCGGAACGGTCGACCTTGGTCGTGTCCTTGCCGGAGAATGCACCGCCGCCGTGAGGGGCTGCACCGCCGTAGGTGTCAACGATGATCTTGCGGCCTGTCAGGCCAGCGTCGCCGTCAGGACCACCGATTACAAACTTGCCTGTCGGGTTGATGTACCACTGGCAATCGTCGGCGATCTTCAATTCGCCCAGAGCTTCACGAATATAGGGCTCCACGACGGAGCGGACCTTCTTGGAGTCCCAGCTGGCATCGAGATGCTGTGTGGAGAGCACGATGGAGACGGCCTCAGAAGCCTTGCCATCGACGTAACGCACGGTCACCTGGCTCTTGGCGTCGGGGCCGAGCTTGGCTGCTTCGCCTTCGCCGCATTTGCGCGCGGTGGCCAGAAGCTGGAGAATGCGGTGCGAATAATAGATCGGGGCCGGCATAAGGTCCGGCGTTTCCTTGCAGGCGTAACCGAACATGATGCCCTGGTCGCCAGCACCTTCGTCGCCCTGCTTGTCGGAGGCGTTGTCCACGCCCTGCGCAATGTCGGCAGACTGGGGGTGCAGCAGCACGTCGATCTTGGCCGTCTTCCAGTGGAAGCCGTCCTGCTCGTAGCCGATATCACGGATGGCCTTGCGGGCGGCAGCCTTGAACTTGGCAGGATTGATGACGGGATGACCGCTCGCGTCCTTGAACACGGAGCCGTCTTTGTCCTTCTTCAACAGCGTGTCGGGAACACGCACTTCACCGGCGATGATCACGCGGTTCGTCGTGGCAAGCGTCTCGCAGGCGATGCGCACCGTCCAGGGATCAACCCCGGTCTTGGCGGCTTCGCGGTAGATCAGATCGACGATTTCATCGGAAATGCGGTCACAAACCTTGTCAGGGTGACCTTCAGCAACGGACTCGCTGGTGAATAGGTAATTGGCACGCATGCGGGATTCCCCTCAAAGAAACGGTCATCGTTGTTAGTCACATTGCTCGAAAAAAACAAGGACACAACGACATAAATATATCTTTATATCGGAATTCCTAAATCATCCTTACGCAATAAAAAACGGCCCCGAAGGGCCGTTTGCAGTTCAGCAAAACTGTTTGGGCGGGTTATTCCGCGTCGCCTTCGGCGGCCAGCGCCTTGACGAGATCGACGATACGACGGCGAACCTTCGGGTCGTTGATCTTCACGAAGGCGCGGTTGAGCTGCAAACCTTCGGACGAAGACAGGAAGTCCACGACGTAGTTGGAGCTATTGGCTTCCGCCATGCCCGTGGCGCTGACGCCCTGGTCGCCCGGCGCATCTTCGAAGAAGAAGGAGACGGGAACGTTCAAAATACCGGAGATGTTCTGCAGGCGGCTGGCGCCGACGCGGTTCGTCCCTTTTTCGTATTTCTGAATCTGCTGGAAGGTAATGCCAAGGCTTTCGCCCAGCTTTTCCTGGCTCATACCCAGCATGGTACGACGGAGGCGAATTCGGCTCCCGACATGAATGTCAATCGGGTTCGGCTTTTTCTTGTTTTCTGTCATGTTATTGTCCTGACATTCAAAAAATATTCGGTGTTAACCATCACACAGCGTCACAGCCCTGAACCACAGGATTGTCGCTACACGAAACATATCATGTGCGTTGTGCAACCTAACAAGAGCACTATGCAATTTTAGGGGTTTTTGGTCAATTCTTACGATCGAGCAAACCGAGCCGCGCAATTATCGCGATTACGAGTAACACGCCAAAGAACAACCAAAAGTGCATTTGTCTCATATCTGCGGTGATCACGCTAGTAGCCGCACCACCTAAAGTAGAATCGATTATTCCCATTTGACCGTAGTCCAGACCTGCGACAATTTGCCCCATAGGGTTTATTACGGCTGAAATGCCGGTATTGGCGGCGCGAATCACTGGAATTCCAGTTTCCACCGCGCGGATTCTGGCCTGCTGAAAATGCTGATAGGGACCCGGCGTATTGCCGAACCAGCCATCATTCGTGACGTTGACGATGGCCGCCGATGTGGCGATATCGTCGGGCACCTCGCCTGGAAAGATGATTTCGTAGCAGATGAAGGAATGCAGCTTCTTGCCCGATGGCAGCGTGATCGGGTTTCGGGTCACGGCCGGTGAAAAGCCACCCGGCAGGCTGATGAGATTGTTGATGCCGATTTTGCGCAGCACATCCTCGAACGGCACATATTCGCCGAACGGCACCAGATGGACCTTGTCGGTGGCACCGATGATCTGGCCTTCACTGTCGATGGCATAAACGGAATTGTAATAGCGCGGCGCGATCCCCGCGCCCGCATCTTCCATCCGCACCGCACCGGTCAGCAGGATTTGACCGTCTTCCAGCGTCTTAGCAATCTCGGCCAAGGCATCCGGGTTTTGCGTGAGAATGAAGGGAACCGATGTTTCCGGCCACACGATGATATCAGGGCGCTTATGGCCCGGCGATGGCGGCAAGGCAGACAGACGCAGATGCGTGTTGAAGATTTCGGTCCTGTCCTCATTGAGCATCTTCACCGATTGATCGATCCGCGGCTGGACGATCCTGACGGTCACATCGTCGGTCGCAGGCGGCAGCGGCTGGTGCAGCCGATAGGCACCGTAACCCAAATGAAACGCCATCATGACTGCTGCAATGGAGAGACCCGGCAGCATACCCTTTTTCGTGCCCAGCAGCGCCGGACTGGCGAACACGAAAACCGCCAGCATCGACATGCCGAAGATGCCGATGAGATAGGAAGTCTGCATCATCATCGGGATCGGCATGATGCCGTAGCCCACCGTATTCCAGGGGAAACCCGTCAGGATGAAACTGCGTAGCCATTCGATCAGCCCGAAGGCCGCCGCCAATGCCGCGATCCGGCCCCAGCCATCCGACCACAACAGGTTGGCCAGCATCGTGGCGATGCCATAGAAAACGGCAAGGCAGGCGGGAAGACCTAAAATGGCGAGCGGCAGCGCCCAGGCAAACTCGTCGGCGTCCAGCAGCAACGCATTACCCAGCCACCACAGACCGGCGACGAAATAACCAAAGCCGAACAGCCAGCCGATGAGGAAGGTTTTCCAGCCGCGAGACCAGACGCCGCCATCGGGATGTCCCGTAGTGCCGTCGATCAGCCAGACAAGCAGCGTGAAGGACACGAACAGTGCGGCAAAGAAACCGACGGGAGGCAGGGCGAGCGCACCGAAGGCACCGGCAAGAACGGCGATGCATACTCGGCCAAAACCACTGCCCAACATGATTTTGCCCGCCAGTCGTTCCATGCAGTCTCCACCTTATAACGAGGTACCGTCTAACACTCATGACCGGGGAAACGACACCGTCTGTTCAACGGGACTTACTGTAAAACACGCCACGCGTCCACTGCGCTCACCGCAGATGCTAGAGCGTTTCCTTGCCAATCGAATCGTTCTAGGTGCCTGAAACGACGAAGACCGCAAGGCACAGCGCCTGCGGTCTTCGTCGTTGAACCAAGCGTGATCCTTTTAGACCGGCGCGTTGTCCGCACGGCTGGATGGAGATGGCAGAGAGAGAACCACCTGGCTTGCCGCATTGGCAGGCGCCTGGTCGTCTTCGCCCTCGGAAGACTGATTGCGCACGATGCGAACGCCTTTGATGCGGCGCGAATCGGCATCGAGAATGTGGAACTCGAAACCGGGAACGGCACGAACCACCTCGCCCTTGACCGGAATGCGGCCGAGCGCAAAGAAGATCAGCCCGCCCAGCGTATCGATTTCCTCGATATGTTCGCGCACGTCGAAATCATGGCCAATCACTTCGGCGAGCTCCGTCAACTCGGCGCGGGCATCGGCAATCAGAACATCGTCCGACACGCGCGAGAACATCGTCTCATCCTTGTCGTGTTCGTCGTCGATATCGCCGATCACCATTTCAACGATGTCTTCATGGCTGACGAGACCGTCGGTTCCGCCATATTCATCGATGACGAGTGCCAGCTGGGTGCGCTGCGCCTGCATGGTCTTCAACAGGGTCGAGGCCAGCATGGAGGACGGCACGAAGAGAATTTTGCGCACCAGACCGGCTTCCACGAGCGTCTTTTCCAGATCGACACGGGCCAGATCGAAATTCGCACGCGGCGATTTTGCCGCACGCGTTCCCTCGACGACTGCGGCACGCGAACCTGCCCGGCGCTTGTTGCGGGCCTGCTTGCCGATAAACGACAGGAGATCGCGAATGTGGATCATGCCCTTGGGGTTATCCAGCGTCTCGTCATACACAGGCATACGCGAACGACCGGTCTCTTCGAAGAGAATCATCGCTTCGCCGACGGTCATGTCCTGATCGAGCCCGTCGATATCGACGCGCGGGATCATGATGTCTTCGACGCGCACTTCGCGGAAACGCAGGATATTGTTGAGCATCGCCCGTTCTTCGGGCGTAAAGGCGGCACCGATTTCGGTGTCGGTCATCAATGCGTCGGTGATGTCTTCACGAAGACGCTCGCCCTGCGATGGCTTCAAGAGCCTCGAGATGCGGGACCAGATGCTGGCCCTGGGTTTGGCCTGATAGTCCTGACGTAAGGGACTACTGCCCTCCTCCGATGAGGATTGTTCCCCGGTGTCTTTGCCCTCGAGGGGCGGTCTTGCCGAATGTTCGTTCATGGTCCCAAACTGTTAATTCAAAGCGGTTCCTGTCCCGCATAGGGATCAGATAGACCAAGCTTGGCCAAAATGCGAGTCTCAAGCCCTTCCATTTCTTCCGCGTCGTCGGCTTGTATATGATCGTAACCGAAAAGATGCAGAAATCCATGCACCAGAAGATGTGTCAGATGATCATCGAAACTCTTCTCGAGATCAAGAGCTTCACGCTCCACGGTTTCGCGCGCGATGACGATGTCACCCAGCATCGGCCCCGGCATGTCGCCCGGCTCCAGCGGATAGGCCGGAAAGGACAGCACATTGGTCGGCTTGTCCTTCTCGCGCCACTGCGCATTGATCTCCCGGATCGAAGTGTCGTCTGTGAAGACCAGTGACAGCTCGGTGGTCTGCTTCGGAAACGGCTGCTGTTCTTCCGCCTTCAGAAAGTCGACAGCCGGGTCGAGAACCCGGCTGGCAAATGCGAACAGCTCTTCTTCCGATGGCCAGTTCTCAGCCTCGACGCTGATCTGAATATCCAATGCGGTCATGTCTTGCGTCAAATGCCTCTTGGCAGGCTTTCATCAGGCACAGCCGTCTGTGCTTCATAGGCGCGAACGATGCGTGCCACCATCGGGTGGCGCACGACGTCGACATCCTTGAAGCGCACGACGGACACGCCTTCGACTTCGGTCAGGATTTGCAGCGCTTCCACAAGGCCGGACTTCATGCCGCGCGGCAAATCCACCTGGCTCGGGTCACCTGTCACGATCATGCGACCGTTTTCACCCAGACGCGTCAGAAACATCTTCATCTGCATCGTTGTGGTGTTTTGCGCCTCGTCGAGAATGACGACCGCATTGGCCAGCGTGCGTCCGCGCATGAAGGCCAGCGGCGCGATTTCGATGACGCCCGCCTGAATGGCGCGCTCCACCTTGTCACCCGGCATCATGTCGTAAAGGGCATCGTAAAGCGGGCGAAGGTAGGGATCGACCTTCTCTTTCATGTCGCCGGGCAGAAAGCCAAGGCGCTCACCGGCTTCGACGGCTGGTCGCGACAGGATGATGCGATCCACCACGCCCCGTTCCAGAAGCTGTGCTGCATGCGCCACAGCCAGATAGGTCTTGCCGGTACCGGCAGGGCCAACGCCGAAGACGAGCTCCGACTGTTCCAGTGCCCGCATATAGACGTCCTGCGTCGGCGTGCGGGCAGCGATGGTCTTTTTGCGGGTGGAGATTTGCGCCATGGAGACCTTGGCTTTGCGCTCCATGGTCGGCAGGATCAGCTGATCGTCGGCAGCCATGGCCATGCGAATGGCCCCTTCCACGTCTGACACTTCGACGGTTCCGCCCTTCTGAAGGCGCTCGTAAAGCGTATCCAGCGCGCGGCGGGCTTGGTTGGTGGCAACGAGGTCGCCTGTGATGGCAACCGAATTGCCGCGCGGGCGCGCGTCGATGTTCAAACGCTGTTCCAGCAATTTGAGGTTCTGATCGAACTGACCGAATAGCTCTCCGGCTATCCTGTTATTCTCGAACGTGAGGACGAAGTGATTGGCGTCGGTCGCGGCTGGGCGTGGCTGGCGCGATGAGGGTGATACCAATTCGTGTGCGTTCAAGCGGTCAGGCTCCCGTCCTAATCAGTGTCGGTTCCTCACTCTAGCTTTATGCCACCTCGGCAAACAAGCTGTTTGGACCCGTTGCGGTGATTCGTACATGAATAATGTCGCCGATTTTCATGTCATTTGCATCAAGATTCACAGATTGCAGCCAAGGAGATCGTCCGATCAACTGGCCAGGCATCCGGCCCGGCTTTTCCAGCAACACATCCATGGTTTTGCCGACCAGCGATCCGGCAAAATCATGCTGCTGTTTCAGCAGAAGAGCCTGTAGTCGCTCGAGCCTCTCGGCCTTCACGTCCTCGGGTACCTGATCAGTCAAATCCGCTCCCGGCGTACCGGGACGTGTCGAATATTTGAACGAAAAGGCCTGCGCATATTTCACCTCTTCCACCAGTGCGAGCGTATCGTCGAAATCGCGATCCGTCTCACCGGGGAAGCCGACAATAAAATCCCCGGACATGGCAATATCAGGGCGGGCACCACGAATTTTTTCGATAAGCCTAATATACTCGTCGCCGGTATGGCGACGGTTCATGGCCTTGAGTATCCGGTCAGAGCCGGATTGCACCGGCAGATGCAGATAGGGCATCAGAACGCGCAGATCTCGATGCGCCTCGATCAGACGCTCATCCATGTCGCGCGGATGGCTGGTGGTGTAGCGCAGGCGGGCGATGCCGGGGATTTCGGCTAGTCGGTACAGCAACTCGGCCAAGCCCCATTGCGCGCCATCAGTGCCGGTTGAACGCCATGCATTGACATTCTGCCCAAGCAGCGTGATTTCCCGCACGCCGGAATCGGCCAGCCTTGCGGCCTCATCGACGATCTGCTGCACGGGCCGCGAGACTTCGGAGCCGCGCGTATAGGGCACCACGCAGAAGGTACAGAACTTGTCGCAGCCTTCCTGCACCGTCAAAAAGGCCGTGACACCGCGTGCCCGTATCTTTGCCTTGTCGGCAACCGGCAAATGCTCGAACTTGTCTTCGACCGCATATTCGGTCTCGATCACCCGCTCGCCACCGCGCACGCGCTTCAAGGCTTCCGGCAGACGGTGGTAGGTCTGCGGACCGATGACCACATCGACAGCCGGCGCACGGCGCAGAATTTCCTCACCCTCGGCCTGCGCCACACAACCCGCCACGCCGATCATGAATTCGCGACCCTGCTCGTGGCGGGATTTTTTCATGTCCCGCAGGCGGCCAAGCGCGGAATAGACTTTTTCTGCGGCCTTTTCGCGGATGTGACAGGTGTTGAGCAGAACCAGATCCGCCTCGCCCATGTCCTCGGTCGGCACATAGCCGTCCTTCGCCAGAGCATCGCTCATGCGCACGGAATCGTACACGTTCATCTGACAGCCATAGGTCTTGATGAAGACCTTGCGGCTGTTTGCGCCGTCGCGAAGAACGGATGGGGCGGGCTCGAGGCCGATTATTTCCTGGGTCATAGCCGCTATCTAATGATTTTGAGCGCTGGATTAAACAGAAAAATACGTATTCCAGATCATCGAACCGAAAAGTGTATCGCGTTATCAGGACAATCCGATGCTCAACGCGGCTTTCGCCATCCGCCGCGCAAGCTGAAATTCAACATGGCACGAAGAGACATCGTCGCATCCGCGCTCAATTCCTTGCGGTTATCACCGCGACGGAAGGGGATCGCCTCGCCGAAGGAGACATCGACATCGATGGCCCCGGCTTTCAGCAAACCGAGTAGCGATGGCACAAGACCGATGGTTCCCGGCCATGCCGCAACCGTGCGGTGGTAACGGCCCATCGCCATGCCGTAAATGCCGGTATAGGCAATTGCCACCGGCTGGACATGCACCATCTGCCCCGGCACCTGCTCGGCCGCACTGGAGGCGGCCCCGAAAAGCGATGACTTGATGGGCAGGAGACGGTTGCCGTCTGACGTGGTTCCCTCGGGAAACAGAACGACGATTTCGCCACCTGCAAGGCGTTCGGCAATCTCGTTGACCTGCGCTCCGGCGCTGCGCTTGTGCTCACGCGCCACGAAGATGGTTTTCTGCAAGCGCGCCAGAAGACCGAAGACCGGCCAATTGCGCACTTCCGTCTTGGCGATGAAGGCCACATCGGCAACGCTGCCCAGAACCATAATGTCGGTCCACGAGACATGGTTGACCACGAGAAGCAGCGGCTTCGATGTCTCCAGCGGACCGTGGACGTGAACCTTGATGCCCAGCGTATGACAGGCGACCCCATGCCAGAATCGTGGCAAGCGGCGCCGGAAGGGAAGGTCGAACCAGAGACCGACCAGCTGCACCGGCAACAGAACCACTGTAACGATCGTCAAGACAACGATCAGGTAGATCAACCGCAACCACATCATCGCTTCATTCGCTTTGTGGCCCTGTCTGGTTTCAATGGTCTTCAGGCTTCAACGGAACACCATAGAGCTCAAGCCGGTGATCCACCAGCTTGAAGCCGTGTTCGCGGGCAATCTTTTCCTGCAACGCTTCGATCTCAGGCGAATGAAACTCGATGACCACACCATGCTTGAGGTCGATCAAGTGATCGTGATGCTCTTCCGGCATGGTCTCGTAGCGCGAGCGGCCATCGCGGAAATCATGCCGCTCGATGATACCGGCGTCTTCAAACAGCTTGACCGTGCGATAGACCGTGGAAATCGAAATGCGCGGATCGACCGCAGACGACCGGCGATAAAGCTCTTCGACATCGGGATGATCGTCGGATTCCTGGATGACGCGGGCAATCACACGACGCTGATCGGTCATGCGCATGCCGCGCTCGGCACAGAGTTCTTCCAGGGTTTTCGAGAGGTCTATCACGTCTTTTAGGCTTCCAGATGCTTTCGTTGCATGGCGCGCAAGCGCTGTGTTCAATCACTACCACGAACTAGCGAAGATCACGCCGCATGACAAGCGCCGTCGATTTCGTCCCGTCTTTCGCCGTGTAATAGGCCTGCCGTTCGGCAACCGTTTGAAAGCCGAGTTTCTTGTAGAGGCCGATGGCCGAGGCATTACCACCATCGACCTCCAGAAACATGGTTTCGGCCCCCCGCATCATCGCTTCGCGCATCACCGACTGCATCAACCGCCAGCCGAGCCCTGAGCGACCGAATTTGTCGCTGACCGCAAGGGTCAGGATTTCCGCTTCGCCACCCGCTTCGCGCGACAAAACGAACCCACCCAGCGGCTTGCTGAAAAATGCATTGGTCTGGCGCGCGACGGCACCGAACACACTGGACTGGCCCAAAAGGCTGGAAAATTCGCCGTCGCTCCACGGGCGTGGAAAGCGCTCCTGATGGAGAAGGGCCACGTCGGCGCAGTCGGCGTGCTCCATTGTCACGACTTCGAAAAACGGTTTCCAGCTGAGATAATCGTCGAACATTGCAGGGAATCATCCGCAAAAAGGTATCAATCTGCCGTATCAGGCTACCGGGCGGCGTTCCAGCGCAAATCCTGCCTGCGGCTTGGCGTCCGGTCCGCGCAGATAAAGCGGTGCGGGTTTCGGCATGCCCTGCGGCTTTTGCGCTGCGACGCGCGCAACGGTCGCAATCGCAAACCTGTCAGGCCCGGAGCCCGTTTCGCCACCCGCTAGAAGCGGTGCGGCAGAACCGATGACGGTGCCGGCAAAGCCCGCGAGTGCCGCTTTCGCCTCGTCCAGAGACAGAAGAGCCGCATCGCTCAAAGGCGATCCGTCTGCGCCAAAGGTCTGAAGATAGGTCTCGTCGCGCTTGGCATCGAGCCCGACGGCCACCGGCAGACCGGGATTTTGACGATGGTAATGCGCCGCAAGCGTTTCCAGCGTGGTGATGCCCACCGCTTCGACACCCAGTGATAGCGCAAATCCACGCGCAGCCGCGACACCGACGCGAATGCCGGTAAACGAGCCCGGCCCGATGGTGACGGCAATCCGCTCTACGTCCTGAAGGGTCAGGGATGCCTGGTTCAGGGCACCGTCGATGATGCCCATCAACAGTTCCGCATGGCCCTTGCCGATGTTTTCTGTGACATCGCCGAGAACGGCATCATCAGCGCTGTCATAAAGGCAGGCGGAGCAATCTACGCCTGAGGTGTCGATGGCAAGAATGATCATCGGGAAAAGCCGCCCTTTATCAGACGGCCTCGACCTCTTGCACTTCAGGAACGAAATGGCGCAGCAAATTCTGAACGCCGTGCTTCAGCGTGGTCGTGGAGGATGGGCAACCCGAGCAGGCACCCTTCATGTTGAGGAATACGGTGCCATCGCGAAAACCACGGAAGGTGATATCGCCACCATCCTGCGCAACGGCGGGACGAACGCGGGTTTCGAGCAATTCCTTGATGGTAGCGACGATGGTTTCATCGCCCGCCTCGAAGAACTCTTCTTCTTCGTCGGAAATCTCAGCCGATACGGCCGTGCCCATCAACGGGCGACCGGACATGAAGTGTTCCATGATAGAGCCGAGGATCGCAGGCTTCAGGTGCTGCCATTCCGCACCGTCCTTGCTGACGGTGATGAAATCGAAGCCGTAATAGACCCCGGTCACGCCCGGAATTTCAAACAGCACGGCTGCCAGCGGCGAAGCTTGCGCCTGCGCGGCATTCAGGAATTCCGCCGTCCCGCTTTCCAGAACGACCTTGCCCGGAAGAAACTTCAACGTGGCAGGGTTCGGGGTGGATTCCGTCTGAATGAACATAGTGATCTCCTTCGGGATGCACACCAGCAATCCCGGAATTTAGAATACTTCCAAAGTATGCCGGACGAAGCCTGACTTCAAGTCCTGACATGATAAACCCATTCAAGACATAAGCATATCCCGTTTCAAACTGATCTGGGCTGCCTCAGCAAAGCGCGTCGATTTCCTCGTCTGTCAAGCTGTCCGGCAGAACCGTCACGGGAATGGGAAAGGCGGTCCCGCGCCCGGCGATGGACGAGACCAGTGGACCCGGACCTTCCTTGGTAGAACCCGCTGCCAGAACGAGAATGGCGATATCGCGGTCTTCCTCGATCAGGCCATGAATCTGCTCTGCGGCATTGCCTTCGCGGATCACCGTTTCCGGCTCTGAGCCAACATTTTCACGCACCTTTTGCGCAACCTTCGCCAAGGAAGCCTCGGCTTCCTCGCGGGCTTCGGCACGCATGATCTGCTCGACCCCCAGCCATTGCTGGAAATCGCCATCCGGAATCACGTAGAGAAGCACAAGCGCGCCATTGGAATTCTTTGCGCGGCGACCGGCATAATGAACGGCCCTTTCGCATTCGGGCGTCCCGTCGATGACCACCAGAAATTTACGGCGGTGTCCCTCGAGACGCGAAAGCCGTTTCGATACCATTGCGTACTCCTGTTTTCGCCGTCACGGCCAAAGCCGCCCGACGGCTCGGGCGGACTTTATATCAAATTCCAGGATTAAAAAATGCTTCTGCTTATCAGCGCAGGAAGCCGATGATGTCGCGCACCTCGTTCATGGTTTTTTCGGCCATAGCGCCAGCCCGCTCGCCACCCTGCTTGAGGATGCCATCGATATGGCTGACATCACCCAACAGGCGGCGCATCTCGCTATTGATCGGGGCGAGAACATTGACCGCGAGATCAACGAGCGCAGGTTTGAAGGCCGAGAACTGCTGGCCGCCGAATTCCGAGAGCACATCGGCCTTGGTCTTGTCGGACAGAGCCGCATAGATGCCGACGAGGTTTTCCGCTTCCGCGCGGCCCTTCAGGCCATCAACTTCGCTCGGCAGCGCATCCGGGTCGGTCTTGGCCTTCTTGATCTTGCGCGACAGCGTATCGACATCGTCCATTAGGTTAATGCGCGACAAATCCGACGGGTCGGACTTCGACATCTTTTTCGTACCGTCCTTCAACGACATGACACGCGGCGCAGGACCGCCGATCAGCGGCTCCACCATCGGGAAATAGGCATGAACCGGCTCGTTGCCGACGGTGATGTCGATGCCGAGACCGGCAGTGCGAATATTGTCGCTGAAATCGATGTTGAATTTCTGGGCGATGTCGCGCGCCAGTTCCAGATGCTGCTTCTGGTCGTCACCAACGGGAACATGGGTCGCGCGGTAGACCAGGATGTCAGCAGCCATCAGGCTTGGATAGGCCAACAGACCCAGCGAGACCTGTTCGGCATTCTTGCCGGACTTGTCCTTGAACTGGGTCATGCGCTCCATCCAGCCAATGCGCGCCACGCAATTGAACACCCATGCCAGTTCCGCATGCTGCGGCACGGCGGACTGGTTGAAGACAATATGCTTGATCGGATCGATGCCCGCCGCGATGAAGGCGGCTGCAATCGAGCGCGTCTGCGCCTTCAGGTCGGCATGCACCAGCTGTGCTGTAATGGCGTGCATGTCCACGACGCAATAGATGCAGTCATTGTCTTCCTGAAGCGCAACGAATTTGCGGATGGCACCGAGATAGTTGCCGAGGTGGAGGTTTCCGGTCGGCTGGACGCCTGAGAAAACCAGCGGCTTGAATGCGTTCATGATCATCCTCGAAAAGGCTTGTGGAGGGCCTTGCCTCGCGTTTCGGATTGGGTTTCAAATTGGCCGCGCTTATGCACCCGCAACAGCCTGCAATCAAGGGGTTTCGGTGGGATCAACCTGACTTTCCGTTTTCGACTTGCGCCGCTTCAATCCCCGTTTGACCATGCCGAGATTGGCGCCGCCGGACAGGAAAGCCAGTCCGAAATAAAGGATCATGGCTGCGAAAACGAGAGCCAGAAGCGTCCCGGCCCGCACCGCGATAGAGGACGCAGACGACAGCTCATAGGCGAGATAGGCCAGCGCATAGTGGATGGCAATGGCCATGACGGCTGCAGCAAACAGAAGGCGTGGAATGCGGGTCAGAAGCGGAATATCGAGCTTCCAGTGGCCGCGCCAAAGCAGCATGCCGAACAGAAGGGCCGCATTGACCCAACCGGCGGTGATTTCCGCCGTGGCGATGCCGGGTCCGCCATAGGTCGGAAACAGGGTAAGCGCCATCGACACGTTCACGACGACGGAAATGGCGGCAAAGATCATCGGCGTGCGGGTGTCTTCACGCGCGAAAAAGCCGGGAATGAAGGCCTTGATCAGCACGAAGGCGGGAAGGCCCAGGCCGTAAATGCCGAGGATTTCCGCGACGGTTCCGGTTGCCGATGGGGAGAAGTTGCCGCGCTCATACAGGAACCGCACGATGGGTTCGGCCATGACCAGCAAGGCGGCAGCGGCTGGAAGGGTCAGGAACATCACGAACTCGACGGAGCGGTTTTGCAGATTGGCCGCTTCCACCTGATGCCCACCGCGCAAGGCGCGCGCCAGCTCCGGCAACAGCACGGTCGCCACGGCAATGCCGACGACGCCGAGCGGAAGCTGGTAGATGCGGTCGGCATAGGCCAGCGACGAGATGACGCCCTCTTTGCCGGACGCAATATTGGTGTTGATCAACAAATTGATCTGGGTGATGCCGCCTGTGATGGCGGCAGGCAGCGCCAGCACCAGCAACCGCTTGACGTTACCCGTCATGCGCGGGCGACGAAAGCCGATCTTGATACCGGCATTGCGCACGGCAATCCAGACGATGGCCAGTTGCACGAAACCGGCTGCCATCACGCCCCAGGAGAGCGCATAGCCCACCTGAAGCGGATCGAAGCTCTTCCACCAGGCAAAACCCAGCACGCCGATCAGAATGATGTTGAGGAACACAGGCGCAATCGCCGCTGCAAAATAGCGATGCAACGAATTCAGCATGCCACCCATCATCGCCGCCAGCGACATGCAGGCGAGATAGGGAAACATGATGGTGGCGAGACGCACCGTGTTGTCGAACTTCGTCGGATCTTCGACGAAACCCGGCGCAATCACCGTTCGCACGATGAAGGGCATCGACAGTTCCATGAGGATTGTCAGCGCCATCAGCACCGTAAAGAGAACGCCGAACACTTCTTCGGAAAAGCGCTTCGCGCCCTCCATGCCGTTGACTTCGATTTCCTTGGCAAACAGCGGTACGAAAGCGGAGTTGAAGGCGCCTTCGGCAAACAGGCGGCGGAACGTATTGGGAAAACGAAAAGCCGCATTGAAGGCATCCGCCACTGGCCCCGTGCCAACGGCTGCGGCCATCAGCATTTCACGGACGAAGCCGAATAGCCGGCTACCGAGTGTAGCCGTGCCGACGGTTGCGAATTTCGCGATCAGACCCATGGTTCGTCAAGCCTTCGCGGTGCGTGCAGCGGGCAGCGCCGCGACATCGGGATGGGCGATGATGCCGGATGGCATGCGGTCGCGCAGTTCGTCTTCCTGCTCGGCCATCACGGCTTTCAGCCGCGATGCGATGCTGGCCTGGCGGTTGTCGGTCATGACCTTCTGGCCGAAGAGATCGGTCACATAGAAGGTATCGATGACCTTTTCGCCGAAGGTTGTGATACGCGCAGATGTGATGTCGAGCGACAGATCGGCCAGCACTGCCGTCATATCCGCCAGCAGCCCGGTACGGTCGAGGCATTCCACCTCGATCACCGAGAACTTGTTGGACAGACCGTTCGAGATGGTGACGGACGGCTGAATATGGAAGGTCTTGCTTTTCTTGCGACCCTTTGTGCGTGTCGCGATGATTTCCGGGATGCGCTTTTTGCCTGCAAGGACCTCTTCTATCATCTTGCCGATGTTGTTGGCGCGTCGTGTCTCATCCTCATCGATGGGGAATTCGCGGTTGATGAGGATCGTATCCAGCGCGCGCCCATCGGACGTCGTGAAGATTTGCGCATCTGCAATGTTGGCCCCGGCAGCGGCACAGGCACCCGTGATGATGGACAGCAAGCGCGGATGGTCGGGCGCTAGCACCGTGATTTCGGTGATGGCGTGGAAGGAATGGGTGCGCACCATGGTGGACAGCGCTTTTTCCTGCTTGTCCGCTTCCCGCAAAAACCGCGTGTGACGGATTTGGTCGTCCAGATCGACGGAGAGAAGATAGGGCTCGTAATGCAGGCCGGTATATTTGCGCCGTGCCTTCTGGCCCCAATCCGTCAGCGAATCATACAGCGCCTGGCGGGCAATCTTGGCGCGCTCCTTGCGTGATGTTTCCGAAAAGCCGCCCGACAACAGAAGCTCTGTTTCGTAATAGAGCGTGCGCAAAAGCTGACCCTTCCAGCCGTTCCACACATCCGGCCCCACAGCCCTGATGTCGCAGACGGTAAGAATCAGCAGCATTTTCAGCCGCTCCATGGATTGTACCTTGTCGGCAAAGTCGGTGATCGTCTTGCGGTCGTGCAGGTCGCGGGTCTGCGCCACCATCGACATCAGCAGATGCTGCTCGATCAGCCAGAACACGGTTTCAGTCTGCTTGCTGGTCAGGCGGAACCGCTGGCACAGTTTGCGCGCCACGCGGGCACCGGCAATGGAGTGATCTTCCTGCCGGCCCTTGGCGACATCATGCAGCAGCACAGCCACATAAAGCGCATCGCGGTCCTCGATCCCCGGCATCAGCTGGTTGACGAGCGGGTGGGTGTCGACCGCCTGCCCCTTTTCAATTTCCGAGAGAACGGCAACGGATCGGATCAGATGCTCATCCACCGTATAATGGTGATACATGTTGAACTGCATCATCGCGACGATCTTGCCGAATTCCGGCATGAACTTGCCCAGAACACCCGCCTCGTTCATGCGCCGAAGCGTCAGTGCCGGATCGCGTCTGGACGTGAGGATGGAAAGGAAGAGACGGTTCGCCTCTTCGTTTTCGCGAAGTTCGTGGTTGATGAGCGCCATGGAGCGGGTGACGACGCGCAGCGCATCCGGATGCAGTTCCAGATTGTTGATGTCGGCTACATGAAACAGCCTGATGATGCTGACGGGGTCGTTGCGGAATACATCGGCATTGGCGAGCGCAATGCGACCCCGGTCTTCTACGAATTCGTCGGAGCCCGGAATTTTGCGCAGGCGATGGGCAAAGCGGCTGAACACGCCCGACAGGCCGGGCACATCCTTGGCCTGTCGGTCTTCCAGCGCCGCACACAGAATGCGGGTCAGATCGCCTACGTCCTTGGCGACGAGGAAATAGTGTTTCATGAACCGTTCGACGGCAGACAGGCCCGGGCGCGGCTGGTAGTTCAGCGCCGCTGCGATTTCGCGCTGAATGTCGAAGGACAGCCGTTCTTCGGCCTTGCCGGTGATGAAATGCATCTGGCAACGCACCGTCCAGAGGAAATCGTCGGCCTTCTCGAACAGTTTCAGTTCTCGCCTGGAGATGACGCCGAGCTTCACCAATTCGGCCGTATCGCGCACGTGATAGTAATATTTGGCGATCCAGAACAGCGTGTGCAGATCGCGCAGGCCGCCCTTGCCTTCCTTGACATTGGGCTCGACCAGATAGCGCGTGTCGCCCGCCTTGCGGTGGCGCTGGTCGCGCTCGGCCAGTTTGGCGGCGATGAATTCCGGGCCGCTACTGGTGACGACTTCGGTTTCGAACCGACGCTCCAGCTCGTCGGCCAGCGCTTGCTTGCCGCAGATGGCGCGCATTTCGAGAATGGCGGTGCGGATGGTCATATCGGCCTTGGACAGGCGAATGCACTCATCCACCGTGCGGGTGGCGTGGCCAACCTTGAAGCCTATATCCCAGAGAATATAGAGAACGAACTCGATGGCCTTGTTCATCTCAGCCGTGTTTTTGGGCGGCAGCAGGAACAGCAGGTCGATATCGGAACCCGGTGCCAGCGTACCGCGGCCATACCCACCAACCGCCGTAATCGCGATCTGCTGGGCATCGTTGGGGTAGCAATGGCTGCAGGCCAGTTCGTAAAGCACCTCGATCAAGCGGTCCTGAAGCCAGGAAATCCGACGCGCGCAATCGATGCCGCCGCCTTCCGTATCCAGCAGTTCACGGGCCTTGTCGCGGCCCTGCGCGCTGGCTTTCTTGAAGATCGGCAACAGGTCGGCGCGCACATCGGACACGCGCTGCTCGTCTCCCTGGAAGACGAGTTCGCATTCCCGCTTCAGTGCATCGACATCCAGTATCGCGGAGAAATCCAGGTCTTTCGTGGCCATTGATGCCGATATCCATTTCATAAGGGCTATGCTTTTGGCATAGCCCTATAACGATTTTAGGGCGTGATGGACAGCGTATCTCAAAAGGTTACAACGTCCCTTCACAAGGGGGCACTGTAAGGCTCAAGCCTTGCCAAGTTGTTTCTTGAGCGCATAAAGCGCATCGAGCGCCTCACGCGGGGTCATTTCATCCGGGTTGAGCGCCTTGAGCGCCTTGAGCGCCTCGTCCACCTTGGAGTTTCCGCTGTTGCGGTTTTCCTCACGCCGCACGGCGATCTGGAACAGCGGCAGATCATCGATCAGCTGGCTTGCCGGGTTCTTGCGGTCGGCATCTTCCAGCTGGGTCAGAACTGCGCGTGCCCGCTCAACGACGGAAGCCGGAAGGCCGGCAAGCTTTGCAACCTGGATGCCATAGGAGCGATCCGCCGCACCCGGCCCCACTTCGTGCAGGAAGATCACGTCGCCTTCCCACTCGCGGACCTTCATGGTGGCGTTGGACAGACGCCCCAGCTTTTCCGACAGCACCGTCAATTCATGGAAGTGGGTGGCAAACAGACCACGGCAGCGGTTAACCTCGTGCAGATGTTCCACCGCCGCCCAGGCAATCGAGAGACCGTCGAAGGTTGCCGTACCGCGACCGATTTCGTCCAGAATGACCAGCGATCGATCCGTCGCCTGATTGAGGATGGCGGCGGTTTCCACCATCTCCACCATGAAAGTGGAGCGCCCCCGCGCCAGATCATCCGACGCACCGACGCGGGAAAACAGCCGGTCGACAATGCCAATATGAGCCGCTTCCGCCGGAACGAATGAGCCGATCTGGCCTAAAATGGCGATGAGCGCATTCTGGCGCAGGAAGGTCGATTTACCGCCCATGTTCGGGCCGGTCAGCAGCCAGATCGCGCCGTTGCGATTTCCGTTGACCGCGGAGAGATCGCAATGATTGGCGATGAACGGGCCTGACGATTGGCGGCGCAGCGCCTGCTCCACCACCGGGTGGCGACCGCCCTTGATGTTGAACATCATGGAGCCATCGATCACCGGGCGGCAATAGGCCTGCTCGGCGGCAAGGTGGGCAAGGCTTGTGGCGACATCAATCCTTGCAAGCGCAAGGGCACCTGCCTTGATGGCTTCGGCGTGCGACACGACCGCCCGCACCATCTCCTCAAACGCCTGCAATTCGATTGTCAGAGCCTGCGAGGCAGCATTGGCAATGCGGCTTTCGAGGTCAGCAAGCTCCGTCGTGGTAAAGCGCATGGCACCGGCCATGGTCTGGCGGTGGATGAAGCGGGCCTTGGCCTCGTCACCTGTCATCATCACATCGGCATTGCCTGCGGTGACCTCGATGAAATAGCCCAGCACATTGTTGTGCTTGATCTTCAGCGACTTGATGCCCGTCTCTTCGGCATATTGCAGTTGCAGCCCGGCAATCACCCGGCGGGATTGGTCGCGCAGCGCCCTGATCTCATCCAGCTCCGGATTGGAGCCCTCCCGCACGAAACCGCCATCGCGTTTCAGCAACGGCAACTCGTCGGCAAGTGTCGCGCTCAGCATTGCTTCCAGCGGTGTGGGAAGCGCTTTCAGCGCCGCAAGTGCCTCGGCCAGCTCATCCGGCAACAGGCCGTGATCCAGCAGTTCCGCAACATTGGTGGCGGCAGAAAGTCCGAGCCTAATGGCGCCGATGTCGCGTGGCCCGCCGCGATCCAATGCCAGCCGTGACAGCGCACGCGGCATGTCCGCCACCTGCTTCAATGCATCGCGCAAGCCGTCCGACAGCGACACGTCATCCAGCAGATAGGCGACCGCATCCAGCCGCGCATTGATCTTTTCGGCATCGGTCAGCGGCGACATCAGTCGCTCGGCCAGAAGTCGCGCGCCGCCACCCGTCACCGTGCGGTTGATGGCGTGCAGCAGCGATCCATCGCGTTCGCCAGACAGCGTCTTGGTCAGCTCCAGATTGGCGCGGGTAGCAGGATCGATGAAGAGTGTGGAGGCCGCACTTTCCCGTTCGGGTGCCGCCAAGGGCGGGCGCTCGGCAATCTGGGTTTTTTCGACATAGGCGACGGCAGCAGCCGCAGCTGCCATTTCGACACGGGAAAACGTGCCGAAACCATCCAGCGTGGTGACGCCGAAATAGCGGGCGACACGGCCTTCTGCGGTGGCACTATCGAACAGAACGGCGGGCTGCGGCACGGCAACGCGACCCAGAACGTCGAACACCGCCTTCAGTTCTTCATCGTGAAACAGGCTGTCGGCAACGATCAACTCGCGCGGATCGATCCGCCAGATATCCGCCAGAAGCCGTGTCAGTGTCGTCTCGGCCAGGCGAAAAACGCCGGTGGAGATATCGATCCAGGCCAGCGCAAATTGCGCTTCCGCACTGCCCCTGATACGGGCCAGCGCCATCAGGTAATTCGATTCCGTGGGCGACAGCAGCTTTTCTTCCGTCAGCGTTCCGGGCGTTACCAGACGCACCACATCACGCCGCACCACGGATTTCGAGCCGCGCTTCTTGGCCTCTGCCGGGTCTTCGGTCTGCTCGCAGACCGCCACGCGATAGCCGCGCAGGATGAGCTTCTGGAGATAATCATCGGCTGCATGCACCGGCACGCCGCACATGGGAATATCCTGGCCCAGATGCTGGCCGCGTTTGGTCAGCGTGATCCCGAGCGCGCGTGACGCTTCTGCCGCATCATCGAAGAACAGCTCGTAGAAATCGCCCATGCGATAGAACAGCAGCGAACCGGGGTTGTTCGCCTTGATCTCGATATATTGCTCCATCATCGGAGTGGCCGACGCGCGGCTCTCTTCGGAAATGAGCGAGGCGGTGGAATGAACGTCCGTCAATGGCTTTTCAATATCGCTGTGGTTTAAGGGAAACGAGCGCAGAGACTACCGGTCCCGCTCCTTCACCACAACACATTCAAGCCGCCTGCCCACAGGAAGCTTTCGGCTCAGCCGTTGAAGCGGTAGGCTTCGCCACCGTAATAGGTGATGTAGCGCCCGGCAATCGAGGAAACCGGCAGGATGACGAGAACATCCGTCGTGTTGAACGCATGGTCAACAACGGCACCGGCACCGAACATGGCGCCGAGCCGCATATAGCCCTTGATGAGTGGCGGCATACCGGCCAGCGCCTTGCGCGGATTGATCGCCTCCATCGGCATCATGTCCATTTCGCGGTAGAGTTCCGGCAAGGCCTGCGCCGACCAGTCGCCCTTTGCGCCGCAGGTGTGGTGCAGGAACGACAGCGCCAGGGCATGCGCCTCCGGCTGCACGCCGGGAAAGGACGCACAACCGATCATCGCGTCCATGCGGTGCCGGACCGCGTAGGCCCAATTGCCCTGCCACAGCAGCTCGACAGTTCTTTTCGTGCGATATTGCGGTAGAACGCAGGAGCGGCCCAGCTCCATGAAGCGCTTGCCCGCATGGCGGGCAATCAGTCCTTCGATGTCGAATTCGCTCGCCGAATAAAAACCATTATAGGCAAAGGCGGTTTCCTGGCGCAGCAGGCGGTAGGTGCCGACGATCTGGTCTTCCGGGTCGCCCTCGATGGAATTGTCCAGCACCAGCAGATGGTCGCAGACGGCGTCGAAGGCATCGACGTCCCGGTTGCGACGCATGGCATCTGCGGGAAGCCGCGCGCCCATCTCCTCTACGAACACGCGAAAGCGCACGTGCTGTGCCGCATCGATTTCGCGGTCGTTTCGGGCAAGCCGCGTTTCCAGCGGGCCGATACGCCCAAAGACATCGTCATTGCGCGTCTGCGAAACGGGCGCGATATGTGCGATGACATTGCGCTCGCGAATGTCGTGTTCAAGAATTTCCGTGACCATGGAGAATCGCCCCACCACCGTTTCGTTCTGGCTGTCATAAATCACTTCTTGACGACAAAACAGTGACAGTTAGCCGCGTAACGGGCAGCGGATCAACTCTAAAAAACACCGGTGCGTTTTTGCGGAAACAGACGCAGCACCTCTTCGATCAAACGCTTCGGTTCCACTGGTTTGGCCAGCACGGTGCTGATACCGCCAGCGAGCAGCGCCGATTGTGTATCCGGCGTCGTATCACCGCTCAGCACCATGATCGGCACCGTCTTGTGCCCTTTCAACGACACGCACAAACGCGGCAGCACCTCCAGCCCATCGCCGTGTGGCATGTGCAGATCGGAAATGACCAGATCAGGCAATGGCCCCGCATCCACCGAAAGCGCTTTTGTCAGCGCGTCGAAATCGCCGACCATCCGCACATGACAACCGGATTTTTCAAGAACGGCGCGCAGGATGCGGGCGTTGACGGGATCGTCCTCGGCCACGAGCACATCCAGCTCCCCGGATGTGTCATCGAGCGCGATGGAAAAACCAAAGCCGGGATGCTGGTTGTCGTTGATGGCATCGCGCCGTTCCAGACCACGCAGACGACCGCACAGAACATCCGTCAGCGACTTCTCGCGCAGCGGACGGATCAGCCAGGCGTCGAACTCGTCCTGTGGCTGCGACGCGCGCTCCTCCGGGTTGACCAGCAATATCTGGCGAACGGTGCGGCCCGATGCGGTGGGCCAGTCTTTCAAGGCATCTTTGAATTGCGACGCGACACGGTGGTCGATGATGATGTCGGTGACATCGGCAACGGCGTTCGGGGTTCGAAGCTTGGCAGCTTTCAACTGCCGTGGCGTCGAAACCAATGTGCAGACACCACCCAGCGCCCGGATCGCATCGCCGGTGGCCGTTGCGGCGACACCAGCCGGTGCCAGAAGCAAAACGTTGGAGTTGCGAAGAGCGCTCACGCGGCTCGATGGCCCGTTGGAGGCAGGCGCAGAGGCAGGTTTGAACGTTGCGGTAAACACGCTGCCCTCGCCCTTTTTGCTCGCCACCGTCAGCCCGCCGCCGAATTCCCGGATAATACGGGCCGATATGGCAAGGCCCAAGCCCGTACCGGCGCTCTTGTGCGATGTGGAGCCTGCCTGTTCGAACTCACCGAAGATGCGCGCCTGTTCCGCCTTGCCGATGCCGGGGCCGGTATCCTGCACGGCGATCGAAAGCGCATCGTCCACCATGGATGCCCGCACCAGCACCCCGCCCTTTGCCGTGAACTTCACTGCGTTGCCGATGAGGTTGAACAGCACCTGGCGCAGACGTGCGGGATCGAAATCCAGATAGTCCGGAACGTCAGCCGACACGATGGAGGCGATTTCGATGCCTTTTTCGTGGGCGCGATGGGAGAGCATTTCCACCACGCTTTCGATGAGTTGGCGCAGGTTTTCCGCTCGTGGGTTGAGCCTGAACCGCCCGGCCTCCATGGTGGAAAAATCCAGGAGATCCTCGACAAGCTGCACCAGCGACTGGCCGGACTGGCGCATCCCATCCAGATAATTGTGCTGTTCTTTCGTGAGTTTGGTCTGCGACAGAAGGTGGTTCATACCGAGAATGCCCGACAGCGGCAGGCGGATCTCGTGGCTGACGGTGGCTAAAAGCCTGCCCTTGGCAGCATTGGCGTTTTCCGCCCGCAGCCGTGCATCTTCGCGGGTTCTGAGCGCCGCGCGCTCGTCGGTCACATCACGGGCAAGGCTGCTGATGACCAGACGGCTGCTGGCCGGATCGTTTGCCACCACATCATGCCATGTGAAAATGCGCTGGCCATAGGGCGTGGCGATCTCGACATCGTAGCAATGGGCCTTGCCGCCTGGGCGAAAGGCGATGCCGATTTCCTCGCAGGTTTTGCCAACCGGGTCGGTGCAACCGGTCATTTCGCAAAAGGCGGCATTGGTCTGGAGAATGCGCCGGTCCATATCACGTGTGACGACAAGATCGCCCATGGCCTCGTGGATTTCCGCCATCAGGGCCGCGTTCTGGCGGTGGCGGGCATCGACAATTCTCGCGTCACGCATCGACGCCTGACGCAGCATGGAGGACCGTACCATCATGTAAAAACCGCAGGACACGCAGATCGTGACCGACAGCGCTGCCATATACAGCGCGACGTTGCCGCCCAGATAGACGGCGCTCGCAAAGGCAAAACCGCACCCCGCCGTAAACAGCGTCATCGCCCGCAAAAGGCGAATATAAAAACGTGATGTTTGCTGCCCTGCCGTCGCTTCAACGGTGGGCGCTTTCACCGGAGCTGCGTTCGCCTCGACAGGGTCGAACGTTTCGGAAAGCCGGTCTTTCAGTTTCGCCAATTCGCTCATACTGCCAGCCTTAGCATGGCAGCTGTTTTGATTGACTTGGCGGATAGGCTAAAATTTTAGCTTTTCTTCGCTCTCGCGTGAAGAATTTCATCGAGAATGACGCAGGCTGCACCAATCGTGATGAAAGAATCCGCCAGATTGAACACCGCAAACGACCATGTCTGCGTGTGAAACAATACGTAATCGATGACGTGGCCGTATAAAAACCGGTCGAAGATATTTCCGGCGGCACCGGCGATGATCAGCGCGAAGCCTAAATGCGCGAAGGTGCGATCTGCATCGGTCTTGCGCCATAACCAGATGACGAAGCCGACGATCACAAGCCGCATGGTCACGATGAACCAGCCTTCCATGCCCGACAGCATCGAAAAGGCGACCCCAAGATTATAGGTGCGGTAGAGCGCCAGAAACGGCACGACCGGCACCATCTCCTGCAAGGGAAGATAGGCTTCGACCAGAAGCTTGACGATCTGGTCGGTAATCAGCGCGATGACGATAAGGGCGACGGCCGGAACGGGTTTGGAAAACAGGGCAGGCTTTGCCATCAGGTCACCGGAGAAAGTTCGAGAAGATGGCGGCGGGCTTCAAACAGCATGACACCGGTTGCAATCGCCAGATTGAGCGAGTCGGCACGCCCCTGCTGGGGAATGCGCGCCAGTTGGTCGGCCTTGGACGCAAGCTCCGGCGGCAGACCGGATTGCTCATTGCCCATCAACAGCACCGTCGGCTTCTTTTTGTAGTCGATGGTTCTGTAATCCACCGACCCGGCAAGATGGGTGGCGACGACGCTGACACCGGCTGATTTTTTCCAGCTCAGAAACTCGTCCACACTGGCATGTGCGACGGCGATCGCAAAGACCGAACCCATGGTGGCACGCACCGTTTCCAGCGAGAACGGGTCGGTGCAATCGCCCAGCAGGATGACGCCGGATGCACCCGCGGCATCCGCCGTGCGGATGACAGTGCCGAGATTGCCGGGGTCGCGCACCCTGTCGAGCGCGATATAGGTCTGGCCAGCTTCCGGGTGGATGTCCTTCAGATCAGTCCATTTCTGATCGAAAATGCCCACCACCATCTGCGGATTGTCGCGACGGGTGATGGAGGACAGGATTTTTTCGGTCACTTCAAGAACGAGCCCGCCCTTGGCAACCGTCTTTGCCGCCACCTGCTCGACCAGAGGTTTGCCCTTGGCATTTTTGGCGTAAACCAGCGTGCGGATCGTCCAGCCCAGTTCCAGCGCATCGATTACCAGCTTCAGACCCTCGGCCATGAAGGTGCCGGTTTCTTCCCGGCCCTTTTTCTGGGTCAGGTTCTTGATGTCCTTGATGATGGGGTTGGCGAGGCTGGTCACCTCCTTGACCTGCCCTACCCGGCCCGGACGGTTTTCACGGCGGTCATCGATCATTTCGGCACCCAGCGGCTGAAGAGTGAGGTGGAAAGGGCGCGCCCTTGCGTCTTGCCGTCAAGGCCAGCTTCACGAATGACGAGTTCGCCAGAGGAGACTTCGCCGCCTGCGCCGCGCATGGTTTCGCGCATCAATTCATGCATGGAATAGAAACTGGCGCGGATCGAATAGGCTGTCAGCACCAGCCCGAGCGCGTTGGGCGACAGGATATCGCGGCATACATCCAGCATCAGCGGCAGATGGTCGAACAGTTCCCAAATCTCTCCGTTGGTGCCGCGACCGAATTTCGGCGGATCGGTGAGGATGATGTCATAGCTGTTGCCGCGCCGCTCTTCGCGCAGAATGAACTTCATCGCATCTTCGCAAATCCAGCGGATCGGCGCGTTGTCCAGACCGGCCAGCGCCTGATTTTCCCGCGCCCAGCCAATCGCCTTCTTGGAGGCGTCCACATGCGTCACTTCCGCACCGGCAGCAGCCGCCACCAGCGAGGCAACGCCGGTATAGCCGAAGAGGTTCAGAACTTTGAGCGGGCGATCGGACGCCTCGATCGTCTGCTTCAGCCATTCCCAATGGACGATCTGCTCGGGAAATACACCGACGTGGCGAAAGGCGGTGAAACGGCCGAGAAAATTGACGCCGAGAAGCGACAGCGGCCATGTTTCCCCCAGCGGTTCCTTAGGAAAGCGCCAGCGGCCCATGCCGTCTTCATCGGTGTCGCCGGAGAAGATGGAATCGGCATTGTCCCACACGCGCTGTGGCAAGGTTGGCCGCCACAGGGCCTGCGCCTCCGGGCGAACGATGCGATAGGCACCATATTGCTCCAGCTTCAGGGCATTGCCGCTGTCGATCAGGTGAAAATCACCGGCGCCAAGCGATTCCAGAATGACGGGCACCTGTTCGCTGGGCAGAGCGCCGGTGCGGTCCTTCAATGGGCGCGGCGGAACCTGTTCTGCCTCGGGTGCTGGCGTTTTGGCCTTAGTTTTTGCGGCATCCCTGGAGCCTGCTTTGACCGGTGGTGTCGCGGGTGCGCGAACATAATCAGGCGCACGTGCGCGCGCTTCGGCATTTTTGGGCCGTAGCGGCTTGGCTGCACTCTTGTTCCGGGGTTCCTGCCCCGCGCGCGGCTTGGCACCCGGGCGGCTGTCTTTTTTCTTCAACGGGGTTCTTTCCAAGTCTGACCGCATCTCTCGGCGACAGCGAATATCATCAAGCCGCGCCATTATCAAAGGGCTGCGGTTCAAACCCCTGTTGCTTCACGCGGAATTTTACTTGGAAGCGATCTGCGTGCTCGTTGGTGTGGTGACGACAACGGCATTGGCCGCTGCCTTGTGGCGATTGGCCTCATCATGCCACCGCACCGCTTCCTTGGCTTCCGTGCGTGCCCGCTTGCGGTATTTACCTTGCGAAAACCAGGTGACGACAGAGCCGAGAACCACGCCCAGAATGAGCGACAGAAAGATGAAGACGAAAAACGGCGCCGAAAACGACAGCATGCTGTCATCGGGCCTGAACGGATTGAGCGCCAATGTGACGGCCTGCCGGTTGGCCACGCACAATATCACCAGAATAATGGCGAGAGGCACGAGAACCAGGAGGTTGATGATCTTTTTTGGCATCCAACGATACTCCGTCTTTAGGGGCCTTCAGACAAACCGGCATGGACGTCACATAGGAGGCCGAATGCGCAGTCTCAACCGTCAGGGCGCAAAACGTCAAAACCGTGTCACGCGATATGCTTAGTCTTCGTCTTCCACGTCGCTCATGCCGGGGTTGAGCCGCTCGCGCAGTTCCTTGCCGGTCTTGAAAAAGGGAACCCATTTTTCTTCGACGAACACCGATTCGCCGGTGCGCGGGTTGCGACCGGAGCGCGAGGGGCGGTTCTTGACGGAAAAGGCGCCGAAACCGCGCAGCTCCACACGGTTGCCCGCAGCCAACGCATCCGTGATCTCATCCAGCACGGCGTTGACGATGTTTTCGACGTCGCGATGATAGAGGTGCGGGTTGTGCGCAGCCACGATCTGCACCAGTTCAGACTTAATCACGGTTGCCCCCTGAAAGAATTGGATTTTTAACGTTCGCCAACCTGCCAAACCGAAACAAGACCGTCAAGAAACAACTTGTCGGCGCCCAGTTGCTGCGGCACGTTTAATGGTAGAAATTGATCATAGCCAAGCACTTTGGCGATGCCCGCAAGGCTCAAGAGCGACAATGGCGAACGCTGCGACGGTGCGGTCCACTCCACGATCGGCAAATCCTTGGCAACCTTGCGGCTGTCGAAATAGGCGCGAATTTCCTTTTCGCCGCCCAGCGTGTCGATCAGTTTGACAGCCAGCGCCTGGCGTCCGGTGAAGATCGAACCATCGGCGAGCTTCAAAACCTCTTCGCGCGGCAGCTTGCGACGGTCGGCGACGAGATCAACGAACCAGCCGTAGCTGTCCATGATCATATTGCGGATCATGGTCTTGGATTCTTCCGGCGGCTCATGGAAAGGCGACGGTTCGGCCTTCATCGGCGACGACTTGATTTCCTGCAGAGACACGCCGAGCTTTTCCAGCAGCGGGCCAACCTGCGGATACTGGAAGATGACGCCAATGGAGCCGGTGATCGAGGTATCGCCAGCGACAATCGTATCGGCGGCGGTCGCAATCATATAACCGGCGGAAGCCGCCAGCGTGCGCACATCCGAAACAACCGGCTTCTTTTCGGCCACGGCACGGATGGCCTTGAAGATGCGCTCGCCGCCATAGGTGGTGCCGCCGGGCGAGGAAATCGAGACGATCAGCCCCTTGGCGCTGTCGCTGTCGGCAATCTTTTGCAGCCGCTCGAGAAGTTCGGTGTCGTCCTGAATGAGACCTGTGATCTCGACGCGGGCGATGTGTGGGCGGGCGCTTTGTTGCGGCGGCGTCAGGGCGAAGCGGTAAACGGCGAAGGCACCCACAACCAGGAGAAGAACGGCAGCGACGCGCCAGAAGGTCAGCTTGCGCCGCAACTGCCTGCGGTCTGCGATTGCCATCTGATCCATGTGCTCCCCTTCGCTCAAGACTGGTCATAGCGTTTGACGTGCGCCATATGAGCCTTGTAGCCACCTCTTGCAAGGAAACAAACGGGAAAGCATCGTTTTGATAAAAATATCCTGGCCCTTGCGATATTTCCGAGAAAAACCATATTGGCAGTGCATGGGCCACGTGCCAAACCCGATTGTATTGTGAATGATGTCGCTGGATGTGACCCATTGCGACGCTATTGACCCCCGGATTCTGATAGATGCTCGACAGACTCAGCCAACCCAGCCCTAGTTTTGCGCTGCCCAACGGGCAAGTGGACGCCTACAACATGGCGTTGCGCCACTCAGCCCGCGTGCGCAAACTCAAGGTCATTCTTCCATTGGGGGCAGCGATCATTTCGCTTTCGTTCATGGCGGTTTCGCTGGCACGCACATGGATGCCGGACGAGGTGACGCTTGAGAGTTCCAAGGTCGAAAACGGCAAGATCGTCATGGAAAAGCCAGCCCTTGCGGGACGCAACAACAAGGGCTTCGACTATTCGATGAACGCCGAACGTGCGTTGCAGGATATTGCCAGCCCCAACCTCATGACGCTCGAGAAAGTGCTGGCGGCGGTGCCGATGAACGACATCGTGGCGCAGGTTGTGGCGCAGGAAGGTCTCTTCGACCGTACAACAAACCGGTTGCAAATGACCGCACCCTTTGACATCAATCTCAGCAATGGATTACAAGCAAAGTTCCAGTCTGCAAATGTCGACCTGAAGGCCGGGACGATGGACACGGACAAACCCGTTTCCATCAAGACCAAGGAAGGTTCGATCGATGCGGAAAGTTTACGCATTGCAGATAATGGTAAAACGATTACATTTTCGGGGCAGGTACGAGCTCGTATAGCTGCATCGACCATTCAGAACGCCGGCAAGTGAGAGCCCGACCCAGATGATGCAGATTTTGCGCACAGCCCGTTATACCAACGCCGCCTGTTTTGCAGCCGTTGCTCTTGCATGTCTTGCGGGTTCCGCAGCCGCGCAATCGACGACCAGCAGCATGGAAGGCCTGAAGCTTTCCAACGACCAGCCGATTGCCATCGAAAGCGACCAGCTGGAAGTGCGCGACCAGGAACACAAGGCTTATTTCACCGGCAATGTGAAGGTCGTGCAGGGAACGACGACCTTGCAGGCCGGCAAGATGACCGTGCTCTACAAGAGCAAGGGCGACGGTGCAGCCGCAAGCTCCTCCATCACCGGTGGCGATGCCGATATCGACAAGATTTTCGTCGACAACTCCGTTTACCTGACATCCGGCACGCAAAAGGCGACGGCCGACAAGGGTGAATTCGACATGGCGGCGCAGACCTTCATTCTTTCGGGCAAACAGGTCGTCCTATCGCAGGACACCAATGTGTTCACCGGCTGCAAGTTGACGGTGCTGATGGCGACGGGCCAGGCGAAGCTGGAAAGCTGTGGCGGACCGGTGCGCATCATGCTCGATCCCAAATCGCAGAAAAAGCAGTAGTCTTTATCCCGTGAAAATCCAATCTATCTCAAAGCTTTTTGGCGCGGGTTCCTCGCGCGCACCGGAAACGGACAGTGTGTCCGGTGACAAGGCGCGCTATGAAGGCACCTTGATCGCTCAGGGCCTGACCAAGACCTATAATACGCGTCGCGTCGTCAATGGCGTGTCGCTGGTCGTGCGCCGTGGCGAAGCCGTCGGCCTTTTAGGTCCCAACGGTGCCGGCAAGACCACCTGCTTTTACATGATCACCGGCCTTGTGCCCGTCGATGCCGGCAAGATTGCCATTAATGGCAATGACGTGACCAACATGCCGATGTATCGCCGCTCCCGTCTGGGCGTGGGATATCTACCGCAGGAAGCATCGATCTTTCGCGGATTGACCGTGGAAGACAATATTCGTGCCGTTCTCGAAGTGCACGAGCGCGACGAAAAGAAGCGCAATCGCAAGCTCGATGAGTTGCTCGAAGAATTCCATATTTCGACGTTGCGCAAGTCGCCAGCCGTTGCCCTATCGGGCGGTGAGCGTCGGCGCCTTGAAATCGCACGCGCGCTGGCGACAGACCCGACCTTCATGTTGCTCGACGAACCCTTTGCCGGTGTCGACCCCATCTCGGTCAGCGACATCCAGAACCTTGTTCGTCACCTCACGGCCCGTGGCATCGGCGTCTTGATTACAGACCACAATGTGCGTGAGACCCTGGGGCTGATCGACCGGGCCTATATCATCCATGCTGGCGAAGTTCTGACCCATGGCAGGGCATCCGAGATCGTCAACAATGCCGAGGTTCGCCGCCTTTATCTGGGCAACAATTTCAGTCTGTGACAGATAAATAGGAAAAGTGACGCGTCCAGCGTCTCTCGACGCAAAGATTCTGATGCCCCGCCCGTAAGTGAGCTTGACCAAACCAGAATAAAAAGCAATTTTTGGGCCAGTTGAGACTTCACCGCCCAAATCTTTTGAAAAAACCGGCGATGAAGGGGTTTATGGGAGTTTAGCGTCCGCCATGGCCTTGTCCGCCAGTCTTTTGTTGCGTCAAAGCCAGTCTTTGGTCATGACCCCACAACTGATGCAGTCCATTCAGCTGCTTCAGATGACGCATATCGAGCTGACTCAATTCATCGCCCAGGAAGTCGAGAAGAATCCGCTGCTTGAAATTGCGGCAAACGACAGCGAATTAAGCACCCCCGTGCTCGATGACGGCTTTGATCGCCACAGTGAGGCGCCCGAACCGACAGCCGATGTATCGCAGGATACGGAAGAGTGGTACGGCGACCGCGCCAACACGCTCAACGAACAGCTCGACACCGATTTCGAGAATGTTTTCCAGGATGATGTCGCCCCGGCAAAGGCCGATGCGCCGGAGCTTGTCGGGCAATGGAAGTCCATGCCCGGCGCCGAAGCCGGAGAATCCTACGATCTGGATGATTTCGTCGCCAGCAAACCCAGCCTGCGCGACCATATCAACCAGCAGCTGCCCTTCACCGTATCGTTGCCGCAGGACCGGATGATTGCCGATGCCCTGCTGGATCATCTGGATGAGACAGGCTATCTGCCCGCCGATGCGCTGGACGATATTTCCGAGCGTCTGAACACGTCAAAAGCCGATATCGAGCATGTGCTGGGCGCGCTGCAAAACCTCGATCCGCCCGGCATTTTTGCGCGTTCTTTAAGCGAATGCCTGTCCATCCAGCTTGCCCAGAGGGATCGTCTCGACCCGGCGATGAAGGCCTTCGTCGGAAATCTGGAGCTTCTGGCGAAACGTGATTTCGCTTCTCTGAAGCGCCTGTGTGGCGTGGGGGAAGACGATCTTTTGGACATGCTGGCCGAGTTACGCTCGCTCAATCCGCGTCCGGGCGCAGGTTTCGAGACGGGCATTTCCGAAACCATCGTCCCTGATATCGTGGTGCGACCGTCGAGCGACGGCGGCTGGCTGATTGAGCTGAACCCCGAAACATTGCCACGCGTTCTGGTCAACCAGACCTATTTTTCTGAGGTCTCCAAGATCAAGACGCGCGATGGCGAGGACGGAGAGTTTCTCTCCGAATGCATGCAGACGGCCAGCTGGCTGACCCGTAGCCTGGACCAGCGCGCCAGAACGATCATGAAGGTCGCCAATGAAATCGTGCGCCAGCAGGACGCCTTTCTCCTTCACGGTGTCGACCATCTTCGTCCGCTCAATCTCAAGCAGGTGGCCGACGCCATCAAGATGCACGAATCCACTGTCAGTCGCGTGACATCACGAAAATACATGCTGACGCCGCGCGGACTTTTCGAGCTGAAATATTTCTTCAGCGTCTCGATTGGCGCGGTCGAGGGCGGCGACAGCCACTCGGCGGAGGCGGTGCGACACCGCATCAAGATCATGATTGCGCAGGAAGCCCCTGACGACGTCCTGTCGGATGACGATATCGTCGACAATCTGAAGAAAAATGGCGTCGAATTGGCGCGGCGAACGGTCGCAAAATATCGTGAAGCGATGAATATTCCCTCCTCCGTGCAGCGCCGTCGGGAGAAAAAAGCCATCGCAAAAGTTGCCACGGCGTAACGAAATCTTCATATATTTCAAATCGTTAATAATCCCGTTTGACTCTTGGTCCCACCAAGGCTAGAAGCTCGCCGCACAGACGGCAGGGGGCCGATCAACGATAACGTGCGCACCACACAGACGCGCCAACCGGGAATGAGACCGAAAGTCTCTCGAAACGCTTGGATGAGCGTCTAGCTTGACGTAAGCTGTTACACGCAAATCACTGAAAAAGGAAAAATTCCATGAGTGTGCGTGTATCTGGTAAACATATGGATATCGGCGAATCGTTCCGTCAGAGGATCGAGGACAACATTAGCCTGGCGATTACCAAATACTTTGATGGGGGGTATTCTGGTCAAGTAACTGTTGAGAAATCCGGTGCGGGTTTCGCGGCCGATTGCAAGATACATCTGGATACGGGTGTCGTTTTGCACGCAGCGGGACAGGCCAATGACCCACAGGCAAGTTTCGATGCGGCAGCCCAGCGGATAGAAAAGCGGCTTCGCAGATATAAGAGAAAATTGAAGGACCACCATCACAACGGTGCTTCAGCCAACGGCATTCTGGAAGAGTTTCCCTATACCGTCATGGATGCCGTGCCGGATGAAGATGACGAACTGCCGGAAGATTTCGCGCCAACCATCGTTGCCGAAACGTCCAAGCAGGTCAAAACCATGACAGTCGCAAGCGCAGTCATGGCACTTGATATGACAGATGAGCCGGTGCTGCTGTTCCGCAGCCCAGCCAAGGAACTGAATATCGTCTACCGCCGGACCGATGGAAACATCGGCTGGATCGATGCGGCGACGATAAAGAACTGATCGTTTGACAAGGCGTCGGGGGTGTAGCCGCTTTTGCGGCGGCGCTCCCGGCCCGTCTAAATCGCATGAAGGATAAACAGAATGGCGTTGGCAGATTTGCTGCAACAAGATGCGATTATTCCCGCCCTCAGAGTCAATTCCAAAAAGCAGCTTCTTCAGGAATTGGCAGCACGAGCCGCCAGAATTACAGGCGTGCCGGAGCGGGAAGTGTTCGACGTCATCTTGCAGCGCGAGCGTCTCGGCTCGACCGGCGTGGGCCATGGCATCGCCATTCCACACGGCAAGCTCGCCAGCATCGACACCATCGTCGGCGTTTTTGCGCGTCTTGAAAATGCCGTCGATTTCGAAGCGCTGGACGACCAGCCCGTCGATCTGGTCTTTCTGCTGCTGGCACCCGAAGGCGCCGGTGCCGACCATCTGAAGGCGCTGTCGCGCATTGCGCGTGTGCTGCGCGATCCCGAACTGGTTGCCAAACTGCGCGCCACGGAATCCGATACGGCGATCTTTACCTTCCTCAACCAGGAACAGGCAAACGCCGCCTGACGTCGATGTAGGCGTCTATAGCCCAATTACAAAATCCCCGCCGATGCGGCGAGGATCAATGGCAATCCAAAACTCTTGAAATCGTCCTGACGCGTCTTGGCCACCCGCTTGGCGGATGGCCTGTCGCGCTTGAATCAAGCGTCTTTTTCGTTGACGCTGCTGGTGCCGGGTTCGGCCGTCGTTGGCGCGTCGGCCTTTGCACCACCCTTGGCAACACCCACCATGGCAGGGCGCAGAACGCGGTCGCCGATGGTGAAACCTGCCTGCACCACCTGAACGACGGTGTTGTTGGGAACGGCCGTGTTGGGAATTTCGAACATCGCCTGATGGAAGTTCGGGTCGAATTTCTCGCCTTCCGCATCCATCTTGCGCACGCCGTGACGCTCCAGCGCCGACAACATCGAGCGCTCGGTCATGTCGACGCCTTCGATCAGCCCGGCAATGCCTGCTTCGGAATTGGTCTTCAGTTCTTCGGGGATGGTGTCGAGGGCGCGGCGCAGATTGTCTGAGACCGCCAGCATGTCGCGGGCGAAACCTGCAACGGAATAGGCCTTGGCATCTTTCACTTCACGCTCGGTGCGGCGACGAAGATTGTCCATTTCAGCGGCAAGACGCAGGAATTTATCACGCAGGTCAGCGTTTTCGGCCTTCAGCACGTCGATCGGATCGGGCTCGGACTGTTCCGGCGCATCGTTTTCGATAGCCGTTGCCTCAAGTGCCTCATCGACGACGTTTGCGTCAGGTCCGTTCTTGTTCGTGTCATCGGTCATGACGTTCTCCAGCTTTACATCTGTTACGGGTTGAGCCCGATATCGAGCTTTGCCATGCAAAAATCAAGGCTTGCGGGCAAACCATCTCTTATTCAATAGCAGGTTTTCAAGATCAGCGTCGTTTGCTGGACAGCCGGGCCATGATCTGGGCGGTATAATCCACCATCGGCACGATGCGCGAATAATTCAGCCGCGTCGGCCCGATGACCCCGACAGCGCCCACAACGCGATTTTCATCGTCGCGATAGGGTGCGACGATCAACGACGAACCCGACAGCGAAAACAGCTTGTTTTCCGAGCCTATGAAAATTCTGACGCCGGAACCGGTTTCGGCGAGGTTGAGAACCTCGATCAGATTGTCCTTGCGCTCGAGATCGTCGAACAGCAACCGGACGCGGTCGATGTCTTCTTCACCGGCGAGCCCCTCCAGCAGGTTGGAGCGTCCGCGCACGATGAGCCGGCCCAGCTTGCCCTCTTCATTGTCGCCGGACCAGACTGCTAGGCCGCGCGTCACCAGATCCTGAGCCAGCGTGCTCAGCGCCGCCTGAAGCTCGGATTTCTGTTCCAAGAGTTGCGTGCGCAGTTCCGGCAGCGTCTGTCCGGCCAAGTGAGCGTTGATGAAATTGGCAGCCTCAGTCAGCTGCGACGAGGTGATACCTGCAGGCAGATCGATGATCCGGTTTTCGACCTGGTTGTTGTCACCCACCAGAATGGCAAGCCCCTTGGTAGGCTCCAGGCGAATGAACTCCACATGCTTCAGCACTGCATCGCTCTTGGTCGTCAGCACCAGGCCAGCGCCACGCGACATGCCCGAGAGCATGCGGCTTGCCTCAGTCAGCAAGCCTTCGATGGGCTGCTCGCGCCCCGAGACGGGGCCGATCTGCCGGTCGATGCTGGCGCGCTGTTCGGCAGGCAGATCGCCCACCTGCATGAAGGCATCGACAAAGAAGCGAAGACCGATCTGTGTGGGCAATCGCCCGGCGCTGATGTGAGGCGAATAGATCAGGCCAAGCTCTTCCAGATCGCTCATGACGTTGCGAACAGAGGCGGGCGACAGAGACATGGGCAAAAGACGCGAAAGGCTGCGCGAGCCCAGCGGCTCGCCATTTTCGAGATAGCCTTCCACGATGCGACGGAAGATTTCGCGTGAGCGATCATCCAGCAGCGCACCCGGTTCTTTTCCGATCGGAGGAGAGATGCTCATTGCGTCCGTTCTTCGTCATGTCAGTCCATGGACAGAATATAGTCGCTCGCGCGCTTAAGTAAAAACGGAAATTCGGCATCACCCTTGCTCTCGCCCGCTTTTCCTTTGCAAAACAGCTGTCGCGGCCTTAGAAGGCGGAGATCAAAACGGAGACGAACCTTATGCGGCCTTCAGGCAGAAAAACCGATCAGATGCGCAAAGTGTCTTTCGAGCGCAATTTCTCGAAACATGCCGAGGGTTCCTGTCTGGTCAAATTTGGCGATACGCATGTTCTCGTCACCGCCAGCCTTGAAGAAAAGACCCCACCTTGGCTGCGCAACAGCGGCAAGGGCTGGGTGACAGCCGAATACGGCATGCTTCCGCGTTCCACGAACGAGCGCATGCGTCGCGAAGCCGCATCCGGCAAGCAGGGTGGCCGCACGCAGGAAATCCAGCGTCTCATCGGTCGCTCATTGCGCGCCGTGGTCGATCTTCAGGCGCTGGGCGAACGCCAGATCAGCATCGACTGCGATGTCATTCAGGCCGATGGCGGCACCCGCACCGCCTCCATTACCGGCGCCTGGATTGCCCTTCACGATTGCCTGAAGTGGATGGAAACCCGTAACATGATCAAGGTCGAGAAGGTCCTGAAAGATCATATCGCCGCCATTTCCTGCGGTATTTTCGCGAGCCAACCTGTCATCGATCTTGATTATCTCGAAGATTCATCCGCTGAAACCGATGCCAACTTCGTCATCACCGGTTCCGGTGGCATCGTTGAAATTCAGGGCACGGCTGAAGGCGCGCCTTTCTCGGAAGAGGAATTCCTGACGCTGCTCGGCCTTGCCAAGACCGGCTGCGCGGAACTCGTTGAGCTGCAAAAGCAGACGATTGCCTGAGCCAGGACATCAAAACCATGCGCAAACTCGACACCAGAACCATCGTCGTTGCCAGCCATAACAAGGGCAAGATTGCTGAAATCGCCGATCTCATCGGCCCTCTCGGTTTTTCCGCCAAGTCGGCTGCGGAGCTGAATTTCGCTGAACCCGACGAGACCGGCACGACCTTTGAGGAAAACGCAGCCATCAAGGCTTTGGCGTCTGCGCAAGCGTCCGGCCTGCCATCGCTGTCCGATGATAGCGGTCTGGTGATCGATGCGCTCGACGGCAACCCCGGCGTCTACACCGCCAATTGGGCGGAAACGCCTGACGGTACCCGCGATTTCGATATGGCAATGCAGAAGGTGGAGGATGCGTTGCAGGAGCGCGGCGCGACGGAGCCTTCCGCCCGCACCTGCCGCTTTGTCAGCGTGCTGTGCCTCGCATGGCCCGATGGCCATACCGAATTCTTCCGCGGCGAGATCGAAGGTACCGTTGCATGGCCACCGCGTGGTGCCAGCGGCTTTGGTTACGACCCAATCTTCCAGCCGGAAGGACACGAGACGACTTTCGGCGAGATGACAGCCGAGGAAAAGCATGGCTGGAAGCCCGGTGACGCACAGGCGCTCTCCCACCGCGCCCGCGCCTTCAAGACATTCGTCGAAACCTGTCTGGACGCATGATGATCGATCTCGGGAGCAGGTTCTCCCCTGCCCCCGATGCGACGCTGCTGCCCGATACTGGTGAGCCCGGTTTCGGCATTTACGTGCATTGGCCCTTCTGCGCGGCCAAGTGCCCCTATTGCGATTTCAACAGCCATGTCCGCCACAAGCCTGTGGATCAGGACCGTTTCGTTGCCGCCTTCCTGCGTGAAATGGACACAATGCGCCAATTGAGCGGCGCAAAGGTCGTGACCAGCGTTTTTCTGGGCGGCGGCACGCCGTCGTTGATGGACCCACAAACGGTGGGCGCCATTCTGGATGGCATTGCCCGTTTCTGGCATGTGCCTGATGGCATCGAAATCACTATGGAAGCCAATCCGTCCAGTGTCGAAGCGGAGCGCTTTCGCGGTTACCGCGCCGCTGGCGTCAACCGTGTCTCCATGGGCGTACAGGCACTGAACGACCGCGACCTGAAATTTCTGGGCCGCCTGCATGATGTGGCGGATGCGCTGAAAGCTATCCGGCTCGCCCGCGAAATCTTCCCGCGCATGTCGTTCGACCTCATCTATGCCCGCCCGAACCAGACGGTCGAGGAATGGGAAAAAGAGCTCGTCGAGGCCATTTCCTATGCCGTCGATCACCTCTCGTTATACCAGCTGACCATCGAGGAAGGCACGGCCTTTTACGGCCTGCACAAGGCAGGCAAGCTGATCGTGCCGGATGGCGACCAATCCGCGCTGCTCTATGAGGCAACGCAGGAGATCACCGCGCGACACGGCATGCCCGCTTACGAAGTGTCCAACCACGCCATACCGGGCGCTGAAAGCCGCCATAACCTGACCTATTGGCGCTACGGCGACTATGCCGGCATTGGCCCCGGCGCGCATGGACGCCTGACCAAAGGCGGCGCAAAACTCGCCACCGCCACAGAACGCCACCCGGAAACATGGCTCGATGCCGTCGAGCGCGATGGCCATGGCATTCTGGATCAGGAAATGCTGGGTGTCGAAGAACAGTCCGATGAGCTTCTGCTGATGGGCCTGCGCCTGCGAGAAGGCGTCGACCTTGCCCGCTGGAGCGATCTTTCCGGTCGCGACCTTGATCCTGACAAGGAAGACTTCCTCCTGCAACACGGCTTCATCGAGCGTCTGGGCAATTCACGCCTGCGCTGCACGCCATCAGGCATGCTCATTCTGGATTCGGTCGTGGCTGATCTGGCGTGTTGATGTCGTCGCGTTATTCGGACGTCGCACCCACGTCTTTTTCCTGTGCCTTGCGCGCATTCTCCGCACTTTCGCGCCGCAGCGGCGCGCCTACAGGGCAAATATCCTGCACGAAACCGGTCAGGCTGTTGGCCAGCGTGTCCGACACCTGGCGATAATAGACATACTTGCCCCGCTTTTCCGACGAGACCAGTCCCGCATGTTCAAGCAATTGTAAATGCTGTGAAATCGACGGTTTCGACATCTCGAAACGCGCGGCGATATCGCCTGCATTCATCTCGTGATGCGCGACATAAGCCAGGATTTTGCGTCTGACGGGAGAGGCCAGTGCCTCGAAAATCAACTGAATGGACATGGCTCTTTCTACCATTAATCAATTAGACAATCAACTAACTGTTGAAAGGATTATAATTAGTTGATTACCTAATTGTAGAAATGAAGGAGAGACAATTATGCAGATTCACTCGCAATGGATTTTCAACAGCGCCCCGCACCACATCTGGCCGCATTTTCTCCATGCCAGAATGGACAGCTCGAAACCCTTACTGTTTCGCTTCGGCATTCCCAAGCCCGTCAGTTGCAAGGTGCTGGAGGGATACGGTGCTCTGGGCAACACGCGCCAATGCACCACGGATCACGGCACCATCGATCAGCGCATTCTCGATTACATTCCCAACAAGAAACTGCGTTACCGCATGATCGGCAGCACCGTCTGGTGCAAGGACTGGATCGGCAATCTGGAGGACGAATTCACTCTCATGCCCATGGGACCGAACCTGACGCGGGTCGAGCGCCGCAGCGAATTTGTTGCGAGCGGATGGCTGGCACCCGTCAAGCAACTGGCACTCTGGGTCGCCTTGAAACAGGCCCACCGCTACGCCTCGAAGAACTGGCGCAGATTGAGCAGTGAAAAGCTGGCTGCCGACCAGAAGCTGGAGGTCTCGCCATGACCCAGCATCAGACGTCGCAGATCGTGGCCCGAGTCGTGTATTTCGTGGAAATAATCGTTTTCGCGGCGCCGTTCTACCTGACCTATGGACTGGTGGCGGTGATCAGCGCGCCTTATGCAGGCTTGCTGATCCTGTTCAGTCCGGTTTGGCTCATGACTTACTTCGTTGATGCGAATGGAGAAGCTGCGCCTGTTCTTCTCATCGGAGTACTCGTCATCTTAGCCGCGACGCTGTCCGTGACCGGTGTCATCGCCCTATGGAAACTGGCAAAGCTCTCGCACATCTATCTCTTCAAGGGTGTGCAAGAGCTGTCAGCACACCGCCGTGATTTTCGGATCGGATTTTATTGCGGGCTCGCGCCGCTCATTTTCACCACGGTGGTGATGGCGGCTGTGGCCGTCAGCGACGGCGGCTGGACAAGTTTGCCTTTTGCCATCATAGGCGGCGGCACATTGCTCGTACCCGTCACCCATCTCTGGATCGCGATGCGCCCGCCCCTCGAAGAACGCGGAGTCGATTACGAAACTCCGCTCCTGGCCTAGATCAGGTTTCGTCTCGCCCCGGCGTGCAGTACCAGACGATGACGACGATCAGTCCGACTGGCGCAAAACACGACAGAAGTTGGTGCCAGCCGCTTCGATTGATGTCGTGTAGGCGGCGGGTGGCAACCGATATAGCCGGTAGAAACAGGACGAGGGACCAGATCAGGCTAATAATCCCGCTATTGTCGATCACCTCGATGACAACGGAACTGCCAAAGAGAAAAAGAAACGAGAACCAATATTCCGAGCGGGCCGCCCGCCCCTGAAAGTTGACATAGTTCCTGAAAAAACTGGCGATAGCCTCGCCTAAACTCATGGGCATGGCAGGTGCACCGAACCTGTTGGCTCCTGGTGGCGGTGGTCTGAAGACGAAAATCAGCGGGAAAAAAATCAGAACAAGAAAAATGATCCAATGCCAAAGCGAAAAACTTCCCACGTCATACCCTTCCATCGTCTCAAATCGTCATGACGGATTTCAAAATACATTTTGCGCCCATTGAGAGAACGCTCTGATGGGAGCTTGGTGAAGAAGCTCTAACGATCAGATAATCACGCACAATCCGCAATTACAAATAGAAAAACCGGCTATCGTCTTGAAAACGCAGCCGGTCTCTGATGGACGGAAAGATATAACCAGGAAAGGGCCGGGTTCCCCCGGCCACCACATTCACGCGTTGTTTTCGTTGATCAACCGCTTCAGTAACTCGACCTCGTGGCCGAGTTTGGTGTCGCCGCCGATCAGTTCCTCGATCTTGCGAACCGCGTGCAAAACGGTTGTGTGATCGCGTCCGCCGAAGCGACGACCGATTTCCGGGAAGGAACGCGGGGTCAGCATCTTGGCGAGATACATGGCGATCTGGCGTGGCTTGACGATGACGCGGGTGCGGCGGTTGGAAACCAGCTCCTGACGCGAGACATTGTAGTGTCTGGCGACGATCCGCTGGATGTCTTCGATGCGCACGCGCTTGGCTTCACCGGCACCGACGAGATGGGCGAGCAGCTCATCCACGCGTTCGACCGACAGGTTCGGCTCGAAGGAGCGGCGGAAGATCAGCTGGTTGAACGCGCCTTCCAGTTCGCGACCGCTGGCGGTGACGCTGCGGGCCACGTGGGAGACGATTTCTTCCGGAATATCGAAGCTTGGATCGTCCTGACGGGCCGTTGCGATCCGCTGGTTCAGCATTTCGTAGCGCATCTCGTAATCGGGGCCTTCGACTTCGATGGCCATGCCACCCTGAAGACGCGAGCGAACGCGCGGATCGAGCGATTCCAGTTCCCATGGGGCGCGGTCTGCGGCCACCACGACCTGCTTGGCGCTGTCGAGCAGCATGTTCAGCAAGTGGCAGAACTCATGCTGGATCATCTTGCCCTGCAGGAACTGCATATCGTCGATGACGAGCAGGTCGATATTGCGCAGCGTATCCTTCAGCGTCAGCGCGTCATTGTCGCGGATCGCGGTTGCGAAGCGCCACATGAAATATTCCGCCGTCAGATAGACGACACGCGGATTGCGCGGGCTGTCGATGGCGGCATTGGCGATGGCCTGAAGAAGATGCGTCTTTCCAAGGCCCACACCCGCATGGATGAACAGCGGATTGAAGCGTACGGCACCGGCACCGGCCTCGGCAATCGTCTTTGCGGCCGCAAGCGCGACGCGGTTGGACGAACCCTCGACAAAGGTGTCGAAGGTGAAGCGACTGTCGAGCGGCGATCCGAACAAGGGACCGGCGCCTGAATGACGGGCCACGTGAACCGATTGCGAAGCGCCGGCGATTTGTCCGGGTGCAGAAGGCTGCGGTGGAATGAACGGCTTTGCACGCTGCGCCGTCGTTGCCGCGTCGGAAACGGGCTGTGCCCGCTCCTCGACCGGCATGGGCCGGGCAGGACGGCTTGCCGAACGCACCAGGATTTCCACCTTCAGCACATCTGCATCCTCGCTCTGGACGAGCGTCGTGATGAGATCGATATAACGGTTGTTGATCCAGGACTTCAAAAACGTCGTCGGTACGGTAAACCGCACGACGCTTTTGGAAACGGAATGAAGCTTGAGGCGTGCAAACCAGCTTGCATAAACTTCCGGTCCGACCCGTGCCTTCAACCGCGCGCTAAAACGTTCAAACAGCGCGTCATGCTTCATATCCTGCTTTTCCCCTAAAATCTCAGTACCAGCTGCATCACATGCCTTTGGCGTGCGGTCCCCATTTGCCACCGCACCCATCACCAAATTTAATTGCATATTGCCGCCTTTCAAATTGCCAATCATAGCCTGACGAACCAAAGCCCATCAGGGATACCCCTCGTTTATTTCTGCCTCTCGGACGTCCCCTCGAAAGAAGTCCTCAAGTCACGTCTATCGACGCGAGCCGGTTATCCCATTTCCCTCTTCATCATGGAGAGGCCTGCGATCACTCAAACAACGACTTCCACAACACGTCTCTCAATATCATCACGTCCAGACACAGTTTCGCTTTCCCGCAACCGTTAGAGTTGCAGCCAAACCGACCCCAATACTTGAAAAAACGAACCCAAACAGGACCCGTCCGCAAGGAGCATGCACCTTCGAACTCAGGATCGAGATAGCTTGTGGATAGACATCCGTGCCCCTTGTCGAGATGCATTTAGGCAGGATTGGGAGGGGAGATCAATCGGGTTTTTTGCGCGAAGCGGACGATCTGCCATTGACTCATACAGGCCGTTTTGTATGGCCCGGGATGCTTTCTGGAGAATCTCTTATGAATCAATGAGATTCAATTTCATGGCTTTTTTTTAGGCCGTCAGAACTGAAAAATTAAATTTATCTTGACTTCACATTGAGGCGACCTTCCGTAAGGTTAGGAAGCTCCGCTTTTGGGCACCTTTTACAAGTATATGTTTTTAAACGATTTTTTTCGTCATTGCTCTGACGCATAAATGTCATCCTATGAGCGAAGACGTTAATGGTGGTTAAGAAACGAAAAAAGCCCGGTCAGACGACCAGGCTTTTATCACAATTTTAAAATGGCAGATTAGGCGGAAAGTGCCTTCACGCGCTGTGCCAAACGGGACACCTTACGGTCTGCCGTGTTGCCTGGCATGACACCGCGGGTGGCGGCGCGCTGGATCTCAGGCTGCGCTACTTTCAGCGCTTCTGTCGCGACTGCCAGATCACCCGATGCGATGGCTTCTTCGACCTTGCGAATGAAACCACGAACGCGCGAACGACGAGCCTTGTTGACTTCCGTACGGCGAGCGATCTTGCGAGTCGCCTTTTTCGCCGAAGTTGTATTGGCCATGTATGCCTCTCTTCGAATTCAAACCAAAATCCGCAACCACAGGATCAGGTCCTTCAAAGACCTCGCGTTCCAAAGAGTGCGGGAGTAATTGGAACAAGCCGGATGGCTTTTCCTAACCGTGGGCGGGCATATAACCCTAAAGCAGCGGCCCGTCAACGCGCATTTACAGCAAAAACGCTGATATTCCGAATCCTTGGCACCGGTTGAGCCCAAAATGCATGAAGCGTTTCGGCCCATTTGGCACGGTTCAAGAAAACCTAGCGATTGTTGAAGACAGGTTTTCTCTTCTCCGCGAAAGCCGCCATGCCCTCTTTCTGATCCTCCGTCGCAAACAGCGACTGGAACAGGCGGCGCTCGAACCGCAGGCCTTCGCTCAAAGACACTTCGAAAGATCGGTTGACGCTTTCCTTGGCCATCAGCACCGAGGCACGCGACAGAGACGCGATGGTGCTGGCCGCTTCCACCACTTCATCCATCAGCCGCTCCTGCGGCACGATGCGCGAAACGAGCCCTGCCCGCTCGGCTTCGGCTGCATCCATCTTGCGGCCGGTCAGCACCATATCCATGGCTTTGGCCTTGCCCACGGCCCGCGTCAGGCGCTGCGAACCGCCCATGCCGGGAATGATGCCCAGCGTAATCTCCGGCTGGCCGAATTTGGCCGTGTCGGATGCGATGATGAAATCGCACATCATGGCCAGTTCGCAGCCACCACCCAGCGCAAAGCCCGAGACCGCGGCAATCACCGGCTTGCGGGCAGCTGCCACATCGTCCCAGCCGCCCAGGAAATCACCCAGATAGGCATCGACGAAATCGAGCGACTGCATCTCCTTTATATCCGCCCCGGCAGCAAAAGCCTTTTGCGACCCGGTGATGACGATGGCGCCTATGGAATCATCTGTCGAAAACGACGCCAGAATATGCCGCAGCTCCTTCAGCAAGACGGAATTCAGCGCGTTCAGTGCCTGCGGGCGATTGAGCGTGATGACGCCGACATTGTCGCGCTTTTCAACGATGAGCGTTTCATAATCCATGGTCAGGGTCCTCTCCCATTACTTCTGACAGGCCGCGCAGTAGAAGGTGGAGCGCCCGGCCTGCACGATCCGCTCGACCGTACCCCCGCAACCGGGTGTGGGGCAAGCATGACCCTGCCGGTCATAGACCGAAAAGGAGTGCTGGAAATAACCAAGCGTGCCGTCCGTCTGGATATGGTCGCGCAGAGACGAGCCGCCAGCGGCAATCGCATCGGCAATCACCTCGCGAATTTTCTGGGTGAGATCGATCAGCGGCGCCTTGGGCTTTCCCGTCTTCGTCACCAGTGTGCCTGCCGCTCTTAAAGGAGACAAATGTGCCCGCCACATCGCCTCGCAGACATAGATATTGCCAAGCCCGGCAATCACCTTCTGATCCAGCAACGTGCTTTTCAGCGGCTGGCTCTTGCCCGAAAAGCGGCTAGCCAGATAATCGGCGCTGAGCGCATTGCCGGTCGGCTCGGGGCCAAGGTCTGCAAAGGCAGGGTAAAGATCGATATGGGCGCGCTCCACCAGATGCATGAAGCCGAAACGGCGCGGGTCATTATAGATGACCTGTGCAGACGATCCGTTGGCGCTTCTGAGGTGAAAGATGACATGATCATGCTTGCCGTCCTTGGAGCGGGCGTAGTGAAATTCGCCCGGCGTCTCGGATGTTTCTCCCTGCTCCTCGATGCGGAACGAGCCGGACATGCCCAGATGGGAGATGATGGTGAGACCGTCTTCCAGCTCGATCAGCAGATATTTGGCCCGGCGACCGAGCGAGACGATGCGCTTGCCCTCCACCAGCTCCGAAAAACCTGGCGGAAAGGGAAAGCGCAAATCCGGACGGGCGAGCACGACTTTTTCGACGCGTGCGCCTTCCATGGTCGGCGCAAGGCCGCGTCTGACGGTTTCCACTTCGGGCAATTCTGGCATGGAGTTTATCCCACATGTTTATCGCAATGGTCTTGTGATTGAAAACCTGCGGACATACATGTCGCAGGCATCTCGTGCCGCAACAGATAGCGTCGCATTCGCCTTTCCGCTATGGTCCGCACCGTAATTAAAGATGGAGACCGCTTATGACCGAAGCTCGCACCACCGCCGATGGTGGCATGGAAACCTCTTACGGCTTTCACAAAGTTGATGAAGGCCAAAAGCAGGGCATGGTCAACGAGGTCTTCCACAAGGTCGCCAAACGTTACGACATCATGAACGACGTGATGTCGGCAGGCATGCACCGGGTGTGGAAGGACGCGATGATCCGCGCGCTCAACCCGCGCAAGGACCCGTCCTACAAGACGCTGGACGTGGCGGGCGGCACCGGCGATATCGCATTTCGCATCATCGAAGCCTCCAATCGTCTGGCGCATTCCACCGTTCTCGATATCAACGGCTCGATGCTGGCGGTGGGTGAAGAGCGGGCTGCGAAGAAGAAGCTGTCCGACAATCTGACCTTTGTAGAGGCCAATGCCGAAGAGTTGCCGTTCGAGGCTAACAGCTTCGATGCCTATACGGTGGCGTTCGGCATTCGCAACGTGCCGCGCATCGATGTGGCGCTGAAGGAAGCGCACCGGGTGTTGAAGCGCGGCGGGCGTCTGCTGGTGCTGGAATTTTCCGAGGTGGACATGCCGCTTCTCGACAAGGTCTATGATGCCTGGTCGTTCAATGCGATTCCGAAATTCGGCAAGATGATCACCGGCGATGCCGAGCCTTACCAATATCTGGTGGAATCGATCCGCAAGTTTCCCAATCAAGAGGATTTTGCCGCGATGATCCGCACTGCCGGTTTCTCGCGCGTCACCTATACCAATTATACCGGCGGCATCGCTGCCCTGCATTCCGGCTGGAAGCTTTGACCGACATGATGGCTTGCAGCTGCAGGAAGAAGGCATTCGCATGAGCACTCCCGGCGCATATTTTCGCCTTGCAAAGGTCGGCTGGGTTCTGGTGCGCGAAGGCGTGGTGCTGGCCCTGCCATCGGACGACCTGCCAGCCACGGCCAAATTCGCAAAAGCGCTGCTAAAACCCTTTGCCCGCAACCGCGCCAAACATGCCGACCGCCGCGACCGCCTGGCGACCGCCGTCGAGCGCCTTGGCCCTTCCTATGTGAAGATGGGCCAGTTTCTGGCGACCCGCCCCGACGTAGTGGGAGCGGATTTCGCGGAGGATTTGTCGCGGCTACAGGACCGCATGGCGTTTTTCCCGAATGCTGCGGCAAAGGCGAATATCGAGGGATCGCTGGGGCGTCCCGTCTCAGACCTTTACCTCGAATTCCGTGATCCGATCGCTGCCGCCTCGATTGCGCAGGTGCATCCGGCCATCGTGCGAACCCCTACGGGGCAGAAGAAGGTGGCCGTGAAGGTCATTCGCCCTGGCGTGCGCCAGCGCTTCCAGAACGATCTGGAGGCGATGTATCTGATTGCCGATCTGCAACAGCGCTTCGTTCGTTCCGCCCGACGCCTGCGCCCGGTCGAAGTCACTCGCGCGCTGGAACAGACGACCAAGATCGAGATGGATCTGCGGCTGGAAGCGGCCGCACTTTCCGAAATTGCCGAAAACACCCGTGACGATCCCGGCTTTCGCGTGCCGGAAGTGGACTGGGAGCGCACAGGCCGAGACGTCGTTACCATGGAGTGGATCGACGGCGTCAAGATGTCGGATGTCGCGGGCTTGAGGGCTGCTGGCCACGATCTCAATGCGCTGGCCGATACGCTGATCCAGTCCTTCCTGCGCCACACCTTGCGGGATGGCTTTTTCCATGCCGACATGCACCCCGGCAATCTGTTCGTCGATCCGCAGGGCATGATCGTCGCCGTCGATATGGGCATTGCCGGGCGGCTGGGCAAAAAGGAACGCCGGTTCCTGGCCGAAATTCTCTATGGCTTCATCACCCGCGACTACATGCGGGTGGCGGAAGTACATTTCGAGGCAGGTTACGTTCCCGGCCACCACGACATTGCCAGCTTCGCCCAGGCCATCCGCGCCATCGGTGAGCCGATCCACGGACAGCCAGCCGAAACCATCTCCATGGGCAAGCTGTTGACGCTTCTCTTCGAAGTGACGGAACTGTTCGACATGGAAACGCGGCCGGAACTGGTGATGCTGCAAAAGACCATGGTGGTGGTGGAAGGCGTGTCGCGTATACTCAACCCGCGCTTCAACATGTGGAAGGCGGCAGACCCCGTCGTCAGCGGCTGGATCCGCGACAATCTCGGCCCCAAACGCATCGTTACCGATTTCAAGGACGGCCTGAAAGCGGCGGTCAAACTCGCCGAGGCCGCGCCGGAAATTGCCGCCAAGACCGAAAAGCTGCATGCCGATCTGGTCTATATGAGCGAGCACGGATTGCGCTTCGATGCCAGCACGGCGGAAGCGATCGGCAAGGCGGAAGCCCGGCACACGCGCTGGGGCCGCATTGCGCTGTGGGTGATTGCCCTGGTGCTGGTTTATATTGCGGTGCGGATCAGCTGACGGGCGGTTCCGGCCCAGCCACGCCCTCATGCTGAGGAGGCCCGCAGGCCGTCTCGAAGCATCCCGCACCGTATGACCTCAAGCCTGCAACCCTCGTCCTTCGAGGGTCGCTATGCTCCCACCTCAGGATGAGGATTGCTGCGTCGCGGGCGCTTTCGGATGCTCATCCCAGCACAATCCCCAATTCCGCCCGTAGCTTCCTCGTCAGCCCCTTCGCCACCAGTTCATAGGATCGGCGGACATAGTGCTCCAAATCTTTCGCCTCCAAGGGCGAATGGTCGGAAATGGAAATCCATTTGCGCTTGGCGAAATAAGGGGCCTGGGCGATGCCCTCGAGAGCGGTCAGAATCTCGAAACTCTCTTCCGAACATTTGACGACGAGCCGCCAGTCGTCTCGGTCGCCGAGAACGGCAAAGACCTTCTCGCCCACTTTGGCGACATGGGAGTCCCATTGATCGACGAAGGAAACGCCGGGCCATTTGCCCAGGGTGGCATCGAAGCTTTTGCGTTCGAACAGGCTCATGCCAGTTTCTCCACGATGAGGGCCGCGAGGCGTCTTGCGACCTCGACCTTGTCGAGATCAGGCCAAGCGTCGATGCCGGTTTTTGAGATGATCTTCACGCTGTTACGATCTCCACCCATGATACCGGTTTCGGCGGACACGTCATTGGCGACGATGAGGTCAGCGCCCTTACGATCCAGCTTGGCCCGACCGTTCGTTTCGACATCCTGAGTTTCCGCGGCGAAGCCGACGACGATTTTCGGCCTGTTGGCGTGGTGGCCGATGGTTTTGAGAATATCCGGGTTTTCGACCATGTGCAGGGCGGGAGGCTGGCCGTCCGGTTGCTTCTTGATCTTCTGATCGACCGCCGTTGCCACCCGCCAGTCGGCGACAGCTGCGACCATCACCGCAATATCGACCGGCAGATTCGAGATGACTGCATCCAGCATCTCCTCGGCCCGTTCGACGTGGACCGTCGTGACGCCCATTGGATCGGCAATCGTGACGGGGCCGGAGACGAGCGTTACCTCGGCGCCGAGCTCTGCCAAGGCCACCGCAATAGCGTGGCCCTGTTTGCCGGAGGAGCGGTTGGCGATGTAGCGGACGGGATCGATCGGCTCATGCGTGGGGCCGGACGTCACGATGGCGCTCTTGCCTGCCAGCGGCTTTGGTCTGTCGTCCAGCAGTGTTTCGACGGCATCGACGATCTGCAAGGGTTCGGCCATGCGGCCAAGGCCTGCCTCACCTCTTTCCGCCATTTCGCCTGCCATGGGGCCGATGAAACGGATGCCATCGGCTTTCAGCGTTTCGATGTTGCGCCGAATTGCCTTGGCGGTCCACATTTTGGGGTTCATGGCGGGCGCGACAAGCACCTTGCGATCTGTGGCCAGCAGAACGGTGGAGGCCAGATCATCGGCCAGGCCATTGGCCATCTTCGCCATCAGATCGGCGGTGGCAGGTGCAACCAGAACCAGATCACAGTCGCGCGCCAGCCTGATATGGCCGACATCCTGTTCGTCCTGACGGGAAAACAGTTCGGTAAAGACGTGGGTGGCCGAGAGGGCACCAACGGCAAGGGGTGTGACGAATTCCTGTGCCCCGCGCGTCATGACAGGCGTTACCATCGCACCGCGCTCTTTGAGGCGGCGGATGAGATCAAGGCTTTTATAGGCCGCGATGCCGCCGGAGATGATGAGAAGAATATGCTTGCCCGAAAGTGCCATGATGCCGACCGAATTCCTGTTTGATGGGAAACCTAAGCCCTTGGCTTTCAAAGTGCAATCGCGTGAACGGCCACACTTGGCTGTTCATATTTGGGGCGACGTCATCTGACGTTGAAACGGCTATTAACCAGATATTCTCTTGAAGCCTTAAAGCCGCACATCAAAGGGCGCTTTCATCGGACAGTTAGCGACTTTTTCACGACTTCTTCCCACATCATACCGCTTGAGGTTGGGCGCAAGGGAAAATGAGCGAAGATGATGTCACGGGGATTTCTGTTCGCGGCGGGCGGCATCATCATTCTGGCCGTTTCAGCCTCCAAATTCCTTGAGGATTATGTCGCCATTCCCTCCGAGACGGAGGCGACCAGCGCTGCTTTACCGGTAACCAAAGCCAGCACGCCGACCGCGCCGCCAAGTGCAGGCACGGTAACGCTGACGGCGGACAGGCGTGGCCACTATGCCGCTAAGCTTAGAATCAATGGCAAGCAGATCGAAGGCATGATCGATACCGGCGCTTCGCTGGTTGCCTTCGATGAGAGCACTGCCAGACGGCTGGGTTATGTGCTGAAGGACAGCGACTATAAATATCAGACGTCCACCGCGAACGGCGTCAAATCCGTTGCCGTCATTACACTGGACAGGGTGGAGCTCGGCAATATCGTTGCGCGCAACGTGCGGGCAGCCGTATCGAAAGATGGCGGGCTGGACACAGTGCTGATCGGTATGAGCTTTCTAACGCAGCTGAAATCTTTCAAATCGGAAAACGGCAAGCTTGTCCTGACGCGGTAGCGGTCAGGCACCGATACGCGACACGATGATCGGCTGTTCACCCGGCGCTTCCTGCGACAGGCCATAGGCGTCAGACACGTCCTGAATGGCCTTGGCCAAACTTTCCTGCGTTGCCGCATGCACCATCGCAATCGGCTGACCCTTCTCCACCCTCGTTCCCAAGGGCAGTATATCCGAAATGCCCACACGATGATCGATGACGTCATTTGGGTGGCGGCGACCACCGCCAAGGCCGACGACGACCATGCCGAGATCGCGCGTCTGGCAGGAGGACAGAAAACCGGTTTCGTTCGCCAGAACCGGCGCGATATGGGGTGCCGGTTTGAGATATTCGCCCGGCTTTTCGATGAAATCCGTGGGGCCACCGAGGGCTGAAATCATCTGGCCAAAACGCTCCATGGCCGCACCGGACGCAAGCGCATTGCGCGCCAAGGCTTCGCCTTCCGAAAGGCTGGTGACGAGGCCGGATTGCAGCAGCATTTCGGCGGCAAACGCGAGAACGAGCGTTTCGATGCGGGTTCCGGCCTTTTTGCCGCTCAGAAAATTAAGACAATGGATGATTTCCAGCGCGTTGCCTGCGGCATCGGCCAGGGGCTCATTCATGTCGGTGATGAGGGCGGAGGTTTTGACGCCTGCGCCATTGGCGACTTCTACGAGGGAGCGGGCCAGTTGCTCGGCTTCGTCGGCGCTTTGCATGAAGGCGCCATTGCCGAATTTCACGTCCAGAACCAGCGTTTCAAGGCCCGCGGCGAGCTTCTTCGACAGGATGGAGGCGGTGATCAGGGGAACGGAATCCACCGTCGCGGTTACGTCTCTGATGGCATAGAGCCGTTTGTCGGCAGGGGCGAGATCGGCCGTCTGGCCGATGATGGCGCAGCCTACGTCTTTGACCGTGCGGCGAAACAGCGTCTCGTTCGGCATGACATCATAGCCGGGGATCGATTCGAGCTTGTCCAGCGTGCCGCCGGTGTGGCCAAGGCCACGGCCCGAAATCATCGGGACGGCGAGGCCGCAGGCGGCAACGATGGGGGCGAGCATGAGCGAGACGTTATCGCCCACGCCGCCGGTGGAGTGCTTGTCGGCAATGGGCTTACCGATATCGGCCCAGGACAGAACATCACCGCTGTCGCGTATGGCAAGCGTCAGGGCCACCGTCTCATCGCGGCTCATGCCGCGAAAGAACACGGCCATGGCGAAGGCTGCGACCTGCCCTTCGGAAATCGAACCTTTGGACAGACCGGAGATGAAGGCGGAAATCTCATCCGCCGTCAGCACCTGCCCATCGCGTTTGCGGCGGATGATTTCCTGCGGGATCATGGGGGATCAATATCCGCTGGCGGATTTGGCCGGTTCGCCACCGCCCAGCACGTTCAAGATATCGTCCAGAATGCCGGAGGCGCCGAAGCGGAAGGTGGAGGGCATGGCCCAGTTGGGCTGCATGATGGTTTCCGCCAGACGCAGATAGAGCGTTGCATCTTCCACCGTGCCGATGCCACCGGCGGGCTTGAAGCCGACCTTCTTCCTGCTGTCGCGGATGGACTGCAACATGATGTCGGCGGCTTCCAACGTCGCGTTGACCGTGACCTTGCCGGTGGAGGTCTTGATGAAATCCGCACCCTCGACAATGGCGATTTCAGAGGCGCGGCGGATGAGCGCCTTGTCCTTCAACTCGCCGGTTTCGAGAATGACTTTCAGCAGGACAGGTGCCACGCAGGCCTTGCGCACGGCGGCAACCATCTCCGACACCGCGGTTTCATCGCCTGCGATGAATTTCCTGTAGGGAATGACGAGATCGATTTCATCGGCGCCATCGGCAATGGCACGTTCGGTCTCGCCAACCACGGTTGCGACATCGAGATCGCCGGATGGGAAATTGACGACGGTTGCGATGCGGATCGAGTGATCCTTGCCGAAAGCGGCACGGGCCTGGGCCACAAAACGTGGCCAGATGCAGATGGCAGCTGTTGTACCGTATTGCGTATGGGCTTTCTGGCACAGGGCGGCGATCTGCTCCGGTGTGCAGTCTTCCTTGAGATTGGTGAGGTCCAGCAAGGACAAGGCGAGAGCGGCGGCTTCGCGCGGGCGCTGAAGTTCCATGCTCAATTTCCTCCTGAAATCATTTCCGTTAAGATCGCGGCCAGTCTCTTGCCGCCCATGGGCGCCATGTCTTTGGTTTCTTCATGGCTCAGTTCGGCCCCGGTCATTCCGGCACCGTAATTGGTAATAACGGAAGCGGCGGCAACGCGCATCCCGAAAAAGCGCGCGAGGATGACTTCAGGCACGGTGGACATGCCGACAGCATCCGCACCCAGGGTCCGCGCCATGCGGATTTCCGCCGGTGTTTCGAAGCTGGGGCCTGAGAACCACATATAAACGCCCGAAAACAGTGGCACGGTGGCGCGGATGGCGGCGTTGCGCATGGCAATCGACAGATCCGCATCATAAGCGCTGGTCATGCCAACGAAACGGCTGTCGCTGTCTTCGCCGATCAGCGGGTTCATGCCGGAATAGTTGATGTGATCGGTGATCTGCATGACCGAGCCCGGCGGCATGTCCTGCCGTACGGAACCTGCCGAATTGGTAAGGATCAGCGATTGCACGCCAATGCCGGAGAGGGCCTCGATGGCGGGGCGCATGGCGCTGGCATTGCCCTGTTCATAGTAATGCACACGACCGGCCAGCATGAGGATGGGCTGCCCACCGAGATATCCCGCCACCAGCTCACCCGCATGGCCGGAAACGGCGCTTTCGGGAAAGCCCGGAATATCGGCATAGGGAATGCGGATGGGGTCGGTCACCTCGTCCACCAGAGAGCCGAGGCCGGAGCCGAGAACCACGGCGGTGCGTGGCATCAGCCCGTTCAGCCTGTCCACGAGGACGTCGATGATCGCGTGATCCATCAATCCAACTCTGTCTTGAAGCTGAAGGGCAGGAGTTCATCCATGGTCATGACCTTTTGCACGCCAGCCTCGTCACAGAGATAAATCTTCGTATCGGCGGAGGCGAATTCCGCGATCTTCTGGCGGCAACCGCCGCAGGGCGGGCAGAGCGCCAGCTTTTCGGCAATCACGGCGATTTCAGTGATCTTCTTTGCCCCGCCCATGACCATGGCGCTGATGGCCGACGGTTCCGCGCACCAGCCTTGAGGAAAGGACAGGTTCTCGATATTGGCGCCCTTGTAGATCTTGCCGTCTTCGGCGCGGATGGCCGCACCGACGGGGAATTTCGAGTAGGGTGCGTGGGCAAAGGCCATGGCCTCGCGGGCGGCTTCAAAAAGCTCATGGGACATGGTTTAACGCTCCTTCGAGTAAGCAACGCCGCCAGCCTTTGGCGGCTTGGCAACGCCTATGAAACCGGCCAGCAGAATGCAGGTGAGGATATAGGGCAGCGCCTGGAAAATCTGCACCGGCACTTCGCCGATGCCCGGAATGGCCTTGCCCTGCATGAAGTTTGCGACCGCATCCAGAAAGCCGAAGAGCAGACAGGCGAACATGACCGGCACCGGCTTCCATTTGGCGAAGATCAGGGCGGCCAGAGCGATGTAACCCTTGCCCGCCGACATGTTGGCGATGAAGGCGGCAGACTGTGCGACGGCGAGATAGGTGCCTGCAAAGCCGCAGAGAAAGCCTGCGACGATCACAGCGCGGAAACGCATCCAGGTGACGGAAATGCCCGCCGTATCGACCGCACCGGGATTTTCACCTACGGCGCGCAGGCGCAGACCGAAGCGGGTGCGGTACAAGACCCACCACGAAATCGGCACGGCGATGAAGGCGAGATAAGTCAGAATATTGTTGCCCGAGATGACGTTGGCATAGAGCGGGCCGATGAAAGGCACCTCGCGCATGGCATCCACACCCGGCAGAATGATCGGCGTGAAACGGCCTTCGCCGGTGATCTGCGGCGTGCGACCGCCTTGCCCAAACCATGCCTGTCCCAGAACGACGGTGAGACCGGCGGCAACGAAGTTCAGCGCCACGCCCGAGACGATCTGGTTGCCGCGGTTGGTGATGACGGCAAAGCCATGGACCAGCGAAAAGAAGATCGACACGCCGATGCCAGCGGCCAGACCCGCCCAAGGGTCGGACGTGATGTAGGCCACGCAGGCCGATGCGAAGGCCGCAGCCAGCATCTTGCCTTCAAGGCCGATGTCGAACACACCGGCGCGCTCCGAAAACAGACCTGCAAGGGCCGTAAACAACAACGGAATGGTCAGGCGGACGGTCGAACCGAGAATGCTGACCAGCATATCGAAGGTTTCCATGGGGCCTTACCTCTTCACGAATTGTTGGTAGATGCGCACCAGCGCGGGGCGGTACATATATTCGAGCGCGCCTGCAAACAGGATGACGAGACCCTGAATGACGACGATCATCTCGCGGGTGATGTTGGGCATTTCAAAGGAGAGATCCGCGCCGCCCTGGTAGAGAATGCCGAAAAGCAGGGCCGCAAAGACGATGCCGAGCGGATGGCTGCGGCCCATGAGCGACACGGCGATGCCGACGAAGCCTGCGCCACCGACGAACTCCACCTGCAAGCGTGCTGATGCGCCCATGACAGGGTTGAGCGCCATCATGCCCGCCAGACCGCCGGAGATCAGCATGGCGATGATGACGGTGCGCGAATAGGGAATGCCCGCATAAACAGCCGCAGACGGGCTGATGCCGAGCGTGCGCATTTCATAACCCAGCTTGGTGCGCCAGATGAGCACCCAGACCAGAAACGCCGCAACCAGCGCGATGATGAAAGAGACGTTGAAGGGTGCCGGACCGAGCTTCAGGCCGAACATCGCCATCAACCAATCCAGCTTCGGCAATTGGCCGCCGGGCAGAAAGGTGCGGGTTTCCGGCGCCATCTTGCCGGGAACGATGAAGACGTTGACCAGCAGATAGACCATCAAGGCGGCTGCGATGAAATTGAACATGATGGTGGTGATGACGACGTGGCTGCCGCGTTTCGCCTGAAGCCAGCCGGGAATGAAGGCCCAGGCCGCACCGAACACGGCAGCGCCGATGACGGCAAACGGCATGGTGACATACCAGGGCACGTAACGATCCAGCGCCAGCGCGACCATGGCGGCACCCAGACCGCCAATATAGGCCTGCCCTTCCGAGCCGATGTTGAAGAGGCCCGCATGGAAGGCGACCGCGACCGAAAGGCCGGTGAAGATGAAGCTGGTTGTGTAAAACAGGGTGAAGCCGATGGCATCACCCCGGCCCAACGCTCCTTCGATCAGCAGACGCAGGGCGGCAAACGGGTCTTCGCCGATGCCCCAGACCACGAGGCCGGAGATGAAAAACGCGGTGACGAGGTTGAGAAACGGCAGAAGGCCGTAGGACATCCAGTTGGGAAGTGGGACGGAAGCTGTACTCATGAGCTTTAAAGCCTTTGCCTTATGCGGCGATGCCGGCCATCATCAGGCCAAGCGTTTGTTCTTCGGCTTCCGCCGTTTTTTCTCCGACGATCCGGCCTGCAAACATCACCAGAATGCGGTCCGACAAAGAGCGGATTTCATCCAGCTCTACCGAGACCAGCAGAATGGCCTTGCCCGCATCGCGCATTTCGATGATGCGACGGTGGATGAATTCGATGGCACCGATATCCACCCCACGCGTCGGCTGGCCGATGATCAGCATCTTCGGATCGCGCTCGATTTCACGCGCAACGACGATCTTCTGCTGGTTGCCACCGGAGAAATTGGCGGTCTTCAGCCGGGCATTCGGTGGGCGGATGTCATATTTCTCGATCTTTTCGACCGCATCCTTGCGAATGGCTTCGGGGTTGAGGAACATGCCTTTGCCGTAGCGGTCATCGCGGTGATAGCCGAGGATGGAGTTTTCATATTCCTCGAATTTCAGAACGAGGCCCATATGGTGGCGGTCTTCGGGAATATGGGCGAGACCCAGCTTACGCAGCACGGCGGGGTCGACCTTGTCGACGGTCTTGCCGCCCATCAGGATTTCACCGGAATGCGGCTTGCGAATGCCAGCAATGGCTTCCAGCAATTCAGACTGGCCGTTGCCAGCGACACCGGCAATGCCGACGATTTCGCCAGCGCGCACATCGAAGGAGACATCGTCCACCATGGTCACGCCACGGCTGTCCTTGACGGTGAGATTGCGGACGGAAAACAGCACGTCGCCGGGATTGGCTTCGCCTTTTTCCACACGCAGAAGCACGCGGCGACCGACCATGAGTTCGGCCAGTTCCTCGACCGTCGTTTCCGAGGTCTTGCGTGTCGCCACCATTTCGCCGCGGCGCATGACGGAGACTTCGTCGGTGATCGCCATGATCTCGCGCAGCTTGTGGGTGATGAGGATGACCGTCTTGCCCTGATCGCGCAGCACGCCCAGAATTTTGAAGAGGTGATCGGCTTCCGCCGGTGTCAGCACGCCGGTCGGCTCATCGAGGATGAGGATTTCGGCACCGCGATACATCGCCTTCAATATTTCGACGCGCTGTTGCAGGCCCACCGGCAAATCCTCGATGATCGCATCGGGATTGACCTCGAGGCCATATTCGTCTTCCAGCCGCTTCAATTCCTTGCGGGTTGCCGCCGTGCCCTTGGCGAGCAGCATGCCGCCTTCGGCACCCAGCATGATGTTTTCCAGCACCGAAAAATTCTCGACCAGCATGAAGTGCTGATGCACCATGCCGATGCCCGCATCGATGGCGGCCTGGCTGTCCTTGATATTGACGGGCTTGCCGTCGATGCGGATTTCACCAGAATCGGCGGAATAGAAGCCGTAGAGGATCGACATCAATGTCGATTTCCCCGCCCCGTTTTCCCCGATAATACCGTGGATGGTGCCCTTGGCAACGGTGAGATTGATATTCTTGTTGGCGTGTACGGTGCCGAATTTTTTATCGATACCGACAAGCTCGATTGCAGGTTCCATCGTCAACCCAAACGTCTCCGGAGGCTGGATATGAAAAGGGCGCAACGCGGATACCGCGATGCGCCCTGATCCGAAAATCACATCACTTTGGGCAAGAATTGTCCGACATATAGTCGTGAACCTTGACGGTGCCAGCGATGATATCGGCCTTCGCCTTATCGACGGCTGCCGTCATTTCCGGCGTGATCAGAGCCTTGTTGTTGTCGTCGACAGCATACGCAACGCCATCTTCCTTGACGCCCAGAGACTGAACGCCACCGGTGAACTTGTCGTCCTTGGTGTCCTTGAACGCATTGTAGACGGCGAGGTCAACACGCTTGACCATGGAGGTCAGAACAGAGCCGGGGTGCAGGTGGTTCTGGTTCGAGTCCACACCAATGGAGTATTTCTTATTGTCGGCTGCGGTCTGGAGAACGCCAAGACCCGTGGCGCCTGCTGCCGCGTAGATCACGTCCGCGCCCTGATCGAGCTGGTTCTTCGTCAATTCACCACCGCGAACCGGGTCGTTCCAGGCAGCACCCGTTGTGCCGGTCATGTTCTGGAAGACTTCGATCTTGTCATTGGCAGCCTTGGCACCCTGGGCGTAACCGCAGGCGAACTTGCGGATCAACGGAATGTCCATACCGCCGATGAAGCCGACCTTGCCGGTCTTGGATGCCATGCCAGCCAGAAGACCGACGAGGTAGGAACCCTCTTCTTCCTTGTAGACCACGGAGCGCACATTTGGCAGCTCTACGACGGAATCGACGATCACGAACTTGGTGTCGGGAAACTCGGCTGCAACCTTTTCCATTGCCGAAGTCCAGGCGAAGGAGACCGCGACAACAGGGTTGAACCCACGGCTGGCGAAGTTGCGGATGGCCTGCTCACCCTGCGTGTCGCTGGTCGGCTCGAAATCGCGGTATTCGGTACCGGTTTCAGCCTTGAACTTCTCGGCGCCTGCGGCAGCGGCTTCGTTGAACGACTTGTCGAATTTGCCGCCCGTGCCATAGACTAGCGCAGGCTTGATGTCCGCAGCCAAAGCGGAAGCCGACATCGCGGCCAGCGCGAAAAGCGTCAGAAGGGATTTTTTCATTGTGCAGCCCTGTTGTTACAGTTTGGTTTTTTAAAGGGTCCTCCCGCAAACCCGCTGATACGGGCATGTCTGCGGAACCGCCAGCCTTTTTTAGACCGTGCGGGGGAATACTTGCATGCCTGCAAGAAAAATTCATCCGCTTTTTTTGACCCGATGGAAAAACCGTTAACTGCCGATATTTTAATCCCTGACGACAGGCATCTGCAAAAAATAAAAGCGCCCCTCACGCCTTGGCAGACGTTGAGAGAGCGCTTCTGATCGGTCGTCCAAGCTCGAGGCTCAGCCGATGTTGCAGCTGACGCCGGTTCCACGCAGACCGCAGTAGCCGCCGGGGTTCTTCGCCAGATATTGCTGATGATAATCTTCCGCGTAATAGAAGATATCCAGCGGCTCGATTTCCGTGGTGATCGACTGGCCATGACCCGCAGCCTTCAAGGCCTGCTGGAAGGTATCGCGAGCGGCCTTTGCCTGCGCCAGCTGCGCGTCACTCGTCGTATAGATCACCGAGCGATAGGTCGTACCGATATCATTGCCCTGGCGCATGCCCTGGGTCGGGTCGTGCTCCTCGAAGAATGTTTTCAGCAGCGTGGCCAAGGAGACCGTTGCCGGATCGTAGACGACTTTCACCACCTCGGCGTGGCCGGTGAGCCCCGTGGTCGTTTCCTGGTAATGCGGATTGCGGGTGATGCCGCCAGAATAGCCAACGGCGGTGACCCAAACGCCAGGGGTCTTCCAAAACAAACGTTCTGCGCCCCAGAAACAGCCCATGCCGAGATAGACCGTTTCCAGATGATCCGGATACGGGCCTTTGAGGGGGTTGCCGTTGACGAAGTGGTGTTCCGGCACGGTCACTTCTTCGTCGCGACCGGGATAAGCGGTTTCCGGTGTCGGCATCACGGTTTTCTTGGACTTGGTATCGAACCCGAACATTGCATTCTCCTTGGCGCTCACACGCGCCGCCATCTGGTTTGTGCAGTCATGGTCGTGGCGATATCCGCGTTTTCAACCGGAAAAGCGGCCCAGAGCCCTACGCTTCCTGTATCCCGCCATCCAGAACAGGAGGGACAGGGCCAGAAGAACTGCAAAGGCCGGAACCATCGCAAGCCCGTTTTCGAACCACCGCCACGCTTCAGGATGAATATAGTGTGCGACCCCGGCTTGTGCCATGGCAAGCGAGGCGGGAAAAAGCTGAAACCAGGCATCTTTCGCGCTCATCAGGTCCACCGACGAGGTGGCCACGGAGCGGATCGAATCAAACACACCCACGCCCACGGCTGCCGCCAGACACACAAAACTGATGAACCGGAACATCGCTTTCACGAAAAAACCTCTGCCGATGGATGTGCGGGACTGCGCGGTCTGTATTTGACCGGCGCAGTCCGTTTGCGCGTTATCCCCACTGGATAAAGGTGCCAAACCACCTTTGCAATCGCGCCAATGACGATGAATTGCCCGGCAAATGAAAAAACTGTCAGATTCGGGTTGATCCCAGCGAATTCATCGGTATATATCGCGCCGTTCCAGTGATTTGCAGTTTTCCAAACATGCAGACGTTTAGACGGACAGGTGGCCGAGTGGTTTAAGGCGCACGCCTGGAACGCGTGTGTGCGTGAAAGCGTACCGTGGGTTCGAATCCCACCCTGTCCGCCATTCTCCCAATGTAAACCTCACCAGACTTAAGTCGCTCGCCTTACTCAGCCAGCCGTTTCCTTAAACAGCACGTTCTGATCCAGCAGATATCTCGAAAACAACGGTAGGCTGGCGCCGCCGATGGCGCGGGCTTGGCTACCGACGGCGCCTTCTAGGATTTCCGGGACGACGACGCCTTGGAGGTCGTGGAGATCGAGCGCCTTGCGGGTGGCTTTGGTGATGCGGGCGCGGACCCATTCCGGGAAGCCGCCGTCGATGATGACGGATGCGAAATCGATGATCGAGGCGGCGGCAAGCACGGCTTGGGCGAGAGCGGCGGCCGTATTCTGGATCCAGCGTTCAAGCGGCTCACCGAAATCCACCCATTCATCGGGTGAGAACCAGAGCGGTTTGGGGTCGATGTCGTGTTCGCGCAGCATGTCTTCGAGAACGAAGATCGAGGCGATCTTGAGCAGGGGGACGGTGGAGCCGTCTCGTCCCTGCACCGGAAGCGGGCCGATGGCACCGGCTGCTCCTGTTCGGCCGGAAAACAGCGCCGAGTTCAACACGACGCCGCCGCCGATGAAGGAGCCGATGAAGACGTAGAGAAAATCGGGATAGTTCTGACCGGCGCCGAAGACGAGTTCCGCACCGCAGGCACTGGTGGCATCGTTTTGGAGGAACACCGGATAATCGACCTGTTCGGCTATTCCCGCCCGCAGATCGACACCGCGCCAGCGGTCCATCTCCGCTTGTGGCGCGCCCACTTCGCTTGCCCAGCTCCACAGTTCAAAGGGGGCGGCGATGCCGATCCCGGCAATCCGTTGGCGCTGATCGGGCGTCAGTTGCGCTTCCAGTTCGGCGATGCCATTGACCACGAAGGGCAAAATCCATTCGGGCATCGGATAGGGGTAGGTGTTGCGCAGCTTCAGCCTTATACGCCCGACAAAATCCATCAGCACCAGATCGACACTGCGGCGACCGATTTTGACACCGAAGGAAAACACCGCGTCCGGGTTCAGCCGCATCGGCGTGGAGGGTTGGCCGACCTTGCCGCGCAGGGGTTCGCCACGGATGAGAAGTCCATCGCTTTCCAACGAGCGCATGATGACGGACACGGTTTGGGCAGACAGGCCGCTTCTGCGTGCAATTTCTGCTTTCGACAGGCCGCTGTGCCGCCGCACGAGCGACAGAACGAGGCGTTCATTATAGGCACGGACACGTACCTGATTGGCGCCTCCACTCAAATCCGGTGCGGTGGCTGGCGCGTTCTGTTTGGGCTCGCTTGAGCGTCTCATATGGCATTCCCTCCCTGCCAGCGACGTGTTCCGCCGCCTGCATATGCTCTCCACAGCCTTGATATCTCAGAGAAAAGTGGTGTCCTCTCACCTCTTTTCCCTCAGGTGCGGAAAGCCTAACATGCCATAAGGAATTAATAATTCAATTGGATTTATTTATTGACAGGTGCCTGATTTGGTGTTTCCATCTGCGGCAGTGGCTCCGCTCTTGGAGGAGAAGGGCCGCAATAGTCGCTTCAACAGAAGCACTTGTCTCACCAGGGAGGACTACATGAAAAGCACTGTTTCCGCCATTCTGGGCGCGCTTGCGCTTGGCGTTTCGTTTGCATCCGTTGCATCGGCCGCCGATACGTCGGTCTGCCTCATCACCAAGACAGATACCAACCCATTCTTCGTCAAGATGAAGGAAGGCGCGACTGCCAAGGCCAAGGAAGTTGGCGTTACGCTGAAGTCCTACGCCGGTAAGATCGACGGCGATTCCGAAAGCCAGGTTGCCGCTATCGAATCCTGCATCGCCGATGGTGCCAAGGGTATCCTCATCACCGCATCCGACACCAAGGGCATCGTTCCTTCGATCAAGAAGGCACGCGACGCTGGCGTTCTCGTGATCGCTCTCGACACCCCGCTCGATCCGGTCGATTCGGCTGACGCGACGTTTGCCACCGACAACCTGCTGGCCGGCAAGCTGATCGGCGAATGGGCCAAGGGCACGATGGGCGAAAAAGCCAAGGACGCCAAGGTCGGCTTCCTCGATCTGACACCCGACCAGCCCAGCGTCGACGTTTTGCGTGACCAGGGCTTCATGATCGGCTTCGGCATCGACCCGAAGGACCCCAACAAGATTGGCGATGAAGTCGATCCGCGCATCGTTGGCCACGACGTGACCAACGGCAATGAAGAAGGCGGCCGCAAGGCCATGGAAAACCTTCTCCAGAAGGACCCTGACATCAACGTCATCCACACGATCAATGAACCAGCCGCTGTTGGTGCCTATCAAGCGCTGAAGGCTGTCGGCATGGAAAAGAACGTGCTGATCGTTTCCGTTGACGGCGGTTGCCCGGGCGTGAAATCGGTTCAGGACGGCGTGATCGGTGCGACATCGCAGCAGTACCCGCTGATGATGGCCGCACTCGGCGTCGAAGCGATCAAGAAGTTCGCTGATACCGGTGAAAAGCCAAAGCCGACCGAAGGCAAGTCTTTCTTCGACACAGGCGTTTCGCTCGTCACCGACAAGCCGGTGTCTGGCGTGCCGGCCATCAGCGTCAAAGAAGGTCTGGCCAAGTGCTGGGGTTGATCCCTTAGCCTTTGACAAAACCCATGCTGGCCGGAACACAGGTTCCGGCTGGCTTCGCCCAGAAGTTTTCGCTGTCAGATTACCCGGCTAAAGATCGGATCCCGCATAGGGCTTACGCTGGCGAGCGGGAGGAGGAAACATGAGCGGAATACAGGAATTCGAGCAGGTGCTCGATGGCAGCGACAAGAATGTCGCTTCGTTCGAACAGCAAAATATTTCACCTTTGAAACGAGCGCAGCATTTTCTGCACTCGACACCGGCGGCTGTGCCGCTGATCGTTCTGGTGATGTCGATCGCTATTTTCGGTCTGACCATCGGCGGTCGCTTCTTTTCATCCTATACATTGACGCTGATCCTGCAGCAGATTGCCGTCGTCGGCATTCTCGGCTCGGCGCAAACACTCATCATTTTGACCGCCGGTATCGATCTTTCGATCGGCGTCGTCATGGTTATCTCGTCCGTTGTGATGGGCAATGTGGCCGTGACCTACGGATTGCCGAGCGGCGTTGCCGTTCTGGCCGGTTTCGTGGTCGGCGGATTGTGCGGGCTTTTCAACGGATTTCTCGTTGCGGTCGTCAAGTTACCGCCCTTCATCGTGACGTTGGGCTCCTGGAATATCGTCATGGCGACGAATTTCATCTATTCGGCCAATGAGACCATACGCGATGCCGATGTCACCCAGAACGCACCGCTTCTCCAGATTTTCGCCACCAATTTCCGCATCGGCACCGCCATCTTCACGCTTGGCGTTATCGCCATGGTGCTGCTGGTCGCCCTGCTCTGGTACATTCTCAATCACACCGCCTGGGGTCGCCACGTCTATGCGGTGGGTGACGATCCGGAAGCAGCAAAGCTTTCCGGCATCCAGACCCGCAAAGTTCTGTTGAGCGTCTATACCGTTGCAGGTGTGATCGCAGCCTTCGCAGCCTGGGTTGCAATCGGTCGTAACGGCTCGATTTCGCCGTCCGCTGCGGTGACCGACTATAACCTGCAGGCCATTACGGCGACTGTGATCGGCGGCATTTCGCTGTTTGGCGGACGCGGCTCCATTCTCGGCACGCTGTTTGGTGCGATGCTGGTTGGTGTTGTCTCCATGGGCCTCAACATGCTCGGCGCAGACCCGCAATGGAAAGTCATGTTGACCGGCTGGCTGATTATCGCCGCCGTCGCAATCGACCAATGGATCCGAAAGGCAGGTGTGTAATGACCGTAGACACCACGAAGCAACCGATTCTGTCCGCCCATGGTCTGGTCAAGCGCTACGGCCGCGTGACCGCCCTCGACAATGCGGATTTCGATCTCTACCCCGGCGAAATCCTGGCCGTTATCGGCGATAACGGCGCGGGCAAATCCTCTCTGATCAAGGCTTTGTCCGGAGCCGTCCGTCCCGATGAAGGCGAAATCCGGCTGGATGGCAAGCCGGTGCAGTTCAAGACGCCGCTAGAAGCCCGCGATGCTGGCATCGAGACCGTCTACCAGAACCTGGCGCTCTCACCTGCCCTTTCGATTACCGACAACATGTTTCTGGGGCGTGAGTTGCGAAAGCCCGGCTTTCTGGGTTCGGTCCTGCGCAAGCTCGACCACGCCGCCATGGACAAGTTCGCCCGTAACAAGCTCTCCGAACTCGGGCTGATGACCATTCAGAACATCAACCAGTCGGTCGAAACCCTCTCGGGTGGCCAGCGTCAGGGCGTGGCCGTGGCACGCGCGGCGGCCTTCGGCTCCAAGGTCGTCATTCTGGATGAACCGACAGCAGCCTTGGGTGTGAAGGAAAGCCGTCGTGTGCTGGAGCTCATCCTCGATGTGCGCTCGCGTGGCATGCCGATCGTGCTTATTTCGCACAATATGCCGCATGTGTTCGAGGTCGCAGACCGCATCCACATTCACCGGCTGGGCAAGCGCCTTTGCGTCATCAATCCAAAGGAATACACCATGTCCGATGCGGTGGCCTTCATGACGGGCGCCAAGGAACCACCGAAAGAGACGCTCGCGGCATGACGATGACACTCGATGCGATAGCTGACGACATCGTCAAGCGCGCGTCAGACAATCCCCGCTTCATCGTTGCGATTGCCGGTCCCCCTGGGGCCGGCAAGTCCACTCTGGCTGACGCGCTTCACGGCGAGCTGACCAGACGCGGTGAAAAAGCTGAAGTCCTGCCCATGGACGGGTTTCATATGGACAACGGCATTCTGCAAGCACGCGGACTGTTTGCCCGCAAGGGTGCGCCTGAGACTTTTGATGTGCGCGGCTTTGCCGATATCGTGGCCGCCGTTCGGAAGGCGGATCAGGAGGTGCTGGTGCCGGTGTTCGATCGTTCGCGGGAGATCGCGATTGCATCGGCACGGGCGATTGCGCCGGATACGCGGTTCATTCTGGCGGAAGGCAATTATCTCTTGCTCAATGAAGAGCCATGGGCGCGGCTGAAAAGCAGTTTCGACTTTTCAATCTTCGTCGGCCCATCGGTCGAGGTTCTGGAGCAACGGCTGCGGGATCGCTGGGTTGGATACGGGCTGGACGAGGCGGGCATCCATGCCAAGCTTTACGAAAACGATCTGCCGAATGGCAAGCGTGTGGTCGAGAACTCTGTGGGTGCTGATATCAGCATCGATATCTGGGAATAGCGGCACAGAAGGGGCAATCAATATGCGCTTTATCTGAAAATCCATTCCGATTTTCGAGCGCATGTTGTAGGTCATGATCCCATGACGATTCTGGATGCGGCATGACTGCCAAGGTTTTCCTCTCCCGGCTGAAACTGAGCGAGTTTCGCAATTATGCGGAGGTATCGCTGCGCCTTGATGCACGTCACGTGGTGCTGACGGGCGACAACGGATCGGGCAAGACCAATCTGCTGGAGGCCGTCTCGTTTCTTTCGCCGGGCCGCGGATTGCGGCGCGCGACGCTTTCCGATGTGACGCGCGTTGGCGCAGAGAATGTAGGCTTCTCCATCTTTGCCGAGGTTGATGGTATGGATGGCGAGGTGGCCATCGGCACCGGCGTGGAGGGCGAAGGCGAGGCCTTGTCGCGCCGTTTGCGGCTGAATGGCACCTCGGTCAAATCCGTCGATGAGTTGACCGACCACCTTCGCGTTCTGTGGCTGACGCCCGCTATGGACGGCCTGTTCACCGGCTCCTCATCCGACCGCCGCCGGTTTCTCGACCGGCTTGTTCTATCGCTGGACCCTAGCCATGGACGCAGGGCCAGCGACTTCGAAAAAGCCATGCGCGGGCGCAATCGCCTGTTGTCGGATGGTCGCTTCGATCCCGTCTGGCTGGAGGGCATCGAGAAACAGATGGCAGAGCTTGGGATTTCCATGGCGGTTGCGCGTCATGAGATGCTGGGCCTCCTGAGAGCGCTGATCGACAGCCGCAGCAATGACACGAATTTTCCGACGGCATCGCTGACGCTCTCCGGCTTCATGGATGGCGAGTTTCATCGCCCGGCGGTCGATTTGGAGGACGAATATCTCGCGACATTGAAGGACAATCGCTACCGCGATGCTACCGCCGGACGCACACTGGAGGGTCCGCATCGCGCCGATCTCTTCGTGCGCCATGCGGAAAAGGACATGGATGCGGGGCGCTGCTCGACGGGTGAACAAAAGGCGTTGCTCGTCGGGCTGGTTCTGGCGCATGCGCAGCTCACGGCCAACATGACCGGCCACGCACCGGTGCTGCTTCTGGACGAAATCGCCGCGCATCTGGATGAGGGGCGGCGCGCGGCGCTGTTTGATCTCATCCACGCGTTGGGTGGCCAAAGCTTTATGACCGGGACGGATGCGTCGATGTTTGCGGGCCTTGGAGACCGGGCGCAGTTTTTCGATGTTTCCCATGGAAGCATCGGGTGATAGTTCTTAAATCCTTTAGCTATTGCCAGGAGACACAACGTTGGACCCGCTGACGCCAGAGGAAATAGACCGTTACAAGCGCCATATTCTTTTGCCGGAAATCGGCGGTGCGGGCCAGCAACGTCTGAAAGCTGCCAAGGTGCTGGTGATCGGCGCGGGTGGGCTGGGTGCGCCGGTGCTCTATTATCTGGCGGCGGCAGGGGTCGGCACGCTTGGTATGATCGACGATGATGTGGTTTCGCTGTCCAACCTTCAGCGACAGGTCATTCACGATACCGGCACCATCGGCGAGCAGAAGACGGAAAGCGCACGTCGCTCCATTGCGCGGCTGAACCCGCATGTGCGGACGTTACATTTCGAAGAGCGGTTCTCCATCGTCTGGGCGCATGACCACCTCAGGGGTTTCGATCTGGTCATTGATGGCTCCGACAATTTCGACACGCGCTATGCCGCAGCCGATGCGTCGGAAACAGCGAAGGTGCCGCTGGTGACGGGGGCGGTTGGGCGATTCGATGGTTCGGTTACCGTGCTGAAGCCCTATGAGGCTGGGCCGGACGGCACCTTACTGCCGGGATATCGCGATCTGTTTCCCGCACCACCGCCAGAGGGCGTCGTGCCGTCTTGTGCTGAAACCGGCATCATCGGTGCCCTGACCGGGGTGATCGGCACGATCATGGCGATGGAGGCGATCAAGCTAATTACCCAGACCGGTGAACCATTGATCGGGCGTCTGCTGTTATACGATGCGCTGGCGGCGCGGTTCGATACCGTTCGCTACAAGCGGCGTGCGCAGACATCATGATCGAGATCGTGAAGATTGATGGCGGCTTCAAGCGGTTTGCCAAGTTGCTGGCGCTGATCAGGTCGTCCTTTGCCTATATGGACGGGATCATCGATCCGCCGTCTTCCGCGCACCGGCTGACATTGGACACGCTGGCGCAGAAAGCCGAGGACGAGATCGCTTTTGTTGCGCTGGATGGCGAGCTGTTGTTGGGCTGCATCTTCTGCAAGCCGGAAGTGACAAGCCTATATGTCGGCAAACTGGCCGTTTCCCCGTTGGCGCAGGGTAAAGGCGTGGGCTCTGCATTGTTGCGAAGAGCGGAAGAGGTGGCCCGTGGTCTGGGGCTTCCCGCACTTCGGCTGGAAACGCGCATCGAGCTTACCGGCAACCATCGTCGCTTCGCAGCATGGGGTTTTGTGAGGACGGCAGAAAACTCCCATCCCGGCTATACGCGTGTCACGTCCATCGAAATGACGAAGCGGCTTAGCTGATCGTCTAGCTACGCCCCGGCAGCACGCGGTTGGGTGGGCGGTGGCCATCGTAGAAGGCGCGGATGTTGATGATGACCTTGTCACCCATGTCGATGCGGCCCTCAATGGTGGCCGAACTCATATGCGGCAGGAGGACGACCTTGCCCTCTTTAGCTAGCTTGATGAGCTTGGGGTTCACGACCGGTTCGTTTTCGAAAACATCCAGACCCGCACCGGCAATCTTGCCGTCCATCAGGCAGCGGATCAGCGCGGCCTCATCGATGATATCGCCGCGCGCGGTGTTGACGATGTAGCTCGTTGGCTGCATCAGCGCCAGATGACGGGCGGAAATCAGGTGATAGGTGGCCGGTGTCGATGGGCAATTGACCGAGACGATATCGACGCGGGCCAGCATCTGGTCGAGGCTATCCCAATAGGTCGCCTCTAGCTCCGCCTCCGTTGCCGGGTTGACGCGCTTGCGGTTGTGGTAGTGGATCGACAGGCCAAACGCCTTGGCGCGACGGGCGACGGCAGTGCCGATGCGGCCCATGCCGACGATGCCGATGCGCTTGCCCGACAGGCGACGGCCCAGCATCCATGTGGGCGACCAGCCCAGCCACTCATCCGAGCCATTGGCAAGAACGCGGGTTCCCTCCACAAGCCGACGCGGCACGGCAAGCACGAGCGCCATGGTCATATCGGCGCTGTCTTCGGTGAGAACATTAGGCGTGTTGGTGACGGTGATGCCCTTGCGAGCGGCGGCATCCACGTCGATATGGTCGATGCCGTTGGAAAAACCGGCGATCAACTTCAGTTGCGGGCCTGCCTGCTCGATCATATCGGCGGTGATGCGGTCCGTGACCGTGGGCACCAGAACGTCCACGGTCTGCATGGCCGCGATGAGTTCGGCCTTGGTGCGTGGGGTGTCCTCGATGTTCAGTTCCGCGTCGAACAGCTCTCGCATGCGGGTTTCGACCAGATCCGGCAATTTGCGTGTCAAATAGACGGTCGGTCTCTTCTTATTCGTCATTGTCCGAGGGCACCTTGTTCAGAGGTCGTTAACCAAAAAGAGCGATAATTTCTTTCACCACGGGCGTTTCTACCAGACCCACCGGCGAAGACAAACAAATCTCGCATGTTGCCGTCGTCGACTTTTAAAAATGGTGGTTTCGTTCGTCACCCAAGATTACCAACCGCAAGGAAACGGAAACCGGCATGCGTAGCATTGTCTTTATTGTCTGCATTGCATTGTCGCTGGGTTTTCTCGACGCTGCAAGCGCACCTGTGATGGCACAAGGTGCCGCCAAGGGCGCAAGCGGCCTGCCGTTGCCACGCTTCGTCAGCCTCAAATCACGGCGCGTCAACATGCGCATCGGGCCAAGCACCGATTACGCTGTGTCGTGGATGTATATGAAGTCCGGCATGCCGGTCGAAATCATTCAGGAATATGAAAACTGGCGGCGCATTCGCGATGCCGATGGCACCGAAGGCTGGGTCAACCAGGCACTTCTCTCGGGGGAGCGAACCGCCGTTGCGGCCCCATGGATGCGCGGCAAGGGCAAGGACGTCTACGTCAACATGCGCCGCGAAGCGCAATCGGGTGCATCCGTCGTCGCCAAGCTGGAGCCCGGCGTCCAGATCAGGATCGGTGAATGCAATGGCGACTGGTGCAAGGCCCAAGCCGATCAGGTGACCGGCTGGGTATCTCAGGGCGAAATCTGGGGTGCTTACCCCGGCGAAGCCTTCAAATAAGCCAAGCCTTTAAACAAGACCGTGCTTTTCGGCCAGCGCCTTCAGCGATGACATGGGACGTGGGCCGACCTGCTGGATGACGGCGGCGGCAGCAAGGCAGCCAAGCTTGCCCGAATCTTCCAGCGAACGGCCCTGCGTGTAGCCGTACAAGAAACCAGAGGCGAACAGATCGCCTGCACCCGTCGTGTCCACCACGTCGAAGACCGGGTAGGCTTCTACCTTCACCCGCTCTGTGCCACGCACGATGGTGGCGCCTTCTTCGCTCATGGTCACGGCTGCGATCTTGCAATCGGCAGCGATCTTCTTCAGTGCCAGATCGAAATCATCGGTCTCGTAGAGTGAGAGCGCTTCCTGCTTGTTGGCGAAGACGATATCGACCGTGCCAGAGCGCATCAGTTCCAGAAACTCCTCCCGGTAACGACCGACACAGAAACTGTCTGAAAGCGTCATGGAGACTTCGCGACCGTTCTCATGGGCAATGCGGGCGCAATCGCGGATCGCATCCTTGGCGCGCGGTGGGTCCCAGAGATAACCTTCGAAATAGATGACCTTGGATTCTGCAACGACTGCCGGTTCGACATCCTCAGGGCCAAAATCCACGCAGGCACCGAGATAGGTGTTCATCGAACGCTCGCCGTCTTCGGTGACGAAAATCATCGAGCGCGCGGTTGGCGGGAATGTGCCCTGTGGCTTGGTTTCGAAATGAACGCCCTGGGCGCGGATATCGTGCTGGAAAATTTCCCCGAGCTGATCTTCGGCCACCTTGCCGAAATAGGCCGCGCTTCCGCCGAAATTGGCAATGCCCGCTGCCGTGTTGCCAGCGCTGCCGCCAGAGGCTTCGAGCGCCGGGCCCATCAACGAATAGAGCAATTCGGCACGCTCGGCATCGATGAGGTTCATCGCGCCCTTGGTGATCTTTGTCTCTTCTAGAAACTGATCGTTACAGCGGGAGATGATATCCACAATGGCATTGCCAACCGTCAGTACGTCGAATTTTGTCATGGGCCTCTTGTCCGGGATGCATCGGTGGATGCGTTATATACCATCCGGTCTTAAAGAATTCTGGCGACAAGAAAAGCCAAAACCGCTTGGCGGTTGTAACAGAACAGCCCTGCTACAAAAAAACAATGCGTCATGTGTCTGTCATGCAGCGTTGGTATAGAATGCGCATTGCGTCATCACGGATGTACTGGTGGGGCAAGCGGATGAAAGCGGGGGCGACCTCGCTTTTTTCTTTTGTGGAAGCGGTTGGCGTTGTTCGGTCCCGATAGATGCGTTAGACCGAAAGCTTCTGCAGGCCCGCGAAAGTCCCTCCGCAATGTATGCTGTCGCCATCAATGTCGCGCCGATCTTCCTTCTCATTCTCATTGGCTGGGCAACCGTCAAGGTTAAGCTGTTCAAGGCGGAAGCCAGCGATGTGCTCAGCGACTTCGTCTTCAAGATCGCCGTTCCCACGCTGATTTTTCGGACGCTTGCGTCGGCTGATTTCCACGGCGCTTCGCCCTTCAAGCTCTGGGTGACCTATTTCGTCGGTGTTGCGATTACCTGGGCAGCGGGGCAACTGGTGACGCGGCACGTCTTCAAGCAGGATTTGCGGGTCAGCGTCATCGCTGGCATTTCGTCTGCCTTTGCCAACAACATCTTCATCGGCCTGCCGCTCGTCGGTCGCTCCATCGGTAGCGATGGCATTGTCGCGATTTCCATTCTGCTGGTGGTGCATCTGCCGATCATGATGATTGCTGGTACGATCCTGATGGAAAATGCAACGCACAAGGTTCTGGGCGGAGAAAAGCGCAGTGCGTTTGCCGTGCTGAAACAGGTGGGGCGCAATCTGGCGCAAAATCCGCTGGTGATCGCGCTCGTGCTGGGGCTGTGCTTCAATATGACCGGCTTTGCCATGCCGGAGGTGATGACGACCGTGATCGATCAAATCGCCAGCATGGCGGGACCGGCGGCGCTGATTTCGCTTGGTATGGCGCTGACCAAATACCCCATACGCGGCAATCTGCGCATTGCGGTGACGATGACGGCGTTCAAGCTGATCCTGATGCCCGCCTGCGTTTGGCTAATGGCGCATGCCCTGGGCCTGAGCCCTGCCTGGACGGCGGCGCTGGTTCTGACGTCCTGTGTGCCGACCGGCATCAATTCCTGGCTGCTGGCCAACCGTTTTGGGATTGGCCACAGCATAGCGGCCTCCACGATCAGCATTTCCACTTTGTTCGGTGTGCTGACCGTGTCGTTCTGGGCGTGGCTTTTGAGCTGATTACTTCTGTGCGCTCAAAACCTTGAAGCGCGAGTTGCGGCAGACTTCCTGGCTGGAGCGGAATTCGGTGGACAGGATCGTCTCGTAGGGCATGCCGCGATTGGCGACCATCAGCAGCTTGCCGCCACTGCGCAGTGCCGTTGCGGCCGTCTTGATCATGGCCTGACCGAGAGCCGGTTCCGACGCCTGGCCATTGGCATGGAACGGCGGGTTCATGATGATGAGGTCGTATTTCTCCTTCGGCGGCTCTGCCACGAGATCCTGCCAGAAGAAACGTGCCGTCAGACGTGGGCAATTTTCCAGCATGTTGGTCTTGGCAAATTCCAGCGCGTTCCAGTCTGCCTCGAACAGATCGATACGGGCCGTACGCGAAGACTTCTCAGCCAGCATGACAGAGAGATACCCCCAGCCAGCGCCGAAATCGGCAGCGTTGCCATCGAAATCCGTCGGCAGGCGTGAGGCCAGAAGCTCGGAGCCGCCATCGACGCGGTCGTGAGAGAACATGCCCGGCATGGCAGTGAAGCGACCATCGATGGTCACAGTGCCCTGCTGGAGTTTGGAAACGGCAGCAGAGACATCGTCGGGGCGTCTGAACCAGATGGCGACGCCGTGATACTTCGGTGTCGACTCCGCTTCGATGCCGAGCTTCGACAGGGTCTTGCGCAGGGTGACGATGCCATCTTCCTTAGAACCGGCAGCGACGATCAGGCCGCCTGCCTTGACGCGGGTCAGCGCCTCGGCAAGACGGTTTTCATTTTCGCCACGGTGCTTGCCACCGATGAGAAGTGCCACATCATAGTCTTCACCAGAAATATCTGGTGCTACCTCTGCGCCCTGCGCTTGCAATGCGCGGTAAAGCGGGCGCAGGTTCTGAACGGCTGTGATGGCGGCTTCGAACCCTTCCAGACGTGGCGCGCCTGCTTCTGCGCCCAAAAACAGAACGCGTTCGCCCGCTTTGGGGCTCGCCAGCATATCTGCGGCAAAGGGATGAAACAGGGTTTTGACAGCGTCACGGCTCATGGGGTCGTTCCTAAGTTCAAATAGAAAAAAGGCGCGGGGAGAAATCCCGCGCCTCGATACGGTCAAGCGCCAGCTACCTTATTCGGCAGCTTCGCCTTCGCTCTTCTTTTCAGCAACGGCTTCCTTGCCGGTTGCCTGATCGACAACCTTCATGGACAGGCGAACCTTGCCACGTTCGTCAAAGCCCATCAGCTTGACCCAAACCTTGTCGCCTTCCTTGACGACGTCGGAGGTCTTGGCAACGCGGTCGGATGCCAGCTGCGAGATGTGAACGAGACCATCGCGTGCGCCGAAGAAGTTGACGAATGCGCCGAAGTCAGCGGTCTTGACGACCGTGCCTTCGTAGATCATGCCGACTTCAGGCTCTGCAACGATGGAGTGAATCCACTTGCGGGCTGCTTCGATTTCCTTGCCCGAGGACGAGGCGATCTTGACGGTGCCGTCGTCTTCGATGTTGATCTTCGCGCCGGTCTTTTCGACGATTTCGCGGATGACCTTGCCACCGGAGCCGATGACTTCACGGATCTTGTCGACCGGAATGTTCATGACTTCGATGCGTGGAGCAAATTCGCCGAGCTGCGAACGTCCTTCGGTGATGGCGTTGGCCATTTCGCCGAGAATGTGCGTACGACCGCCCTTTGCCTGCTCCAGAGCGACCTTCATGATCTCTTCGGTAATACCGGCGATCTTGATGTCCATCTGCAGCGAAGTGATGCCGTCAGCAGTACCCGCAACCTTGAAGTCCATATCGCCGAGGTGATCTTCATCACCCAGGATATCGGAGAGAACGGCGAAGCGTTCACCTTCGAGGATGAGGCCCATGGCAATACCGGCCACTGGCTTGGCAAGCGGAACGCCTGCGTCCATCAGAGCGAGCGATGTGCCGCAAACGGTTGCCATCGAGGACGAGCCGTTGGACTCGGTGATCTCGGAGACGACGCGCAGCGTGTAAGGGAACTGTTCGACCGATGGCAGCATCGGGCGAATAGCGCGCCATGCCAGCTTGCCGTGACCGATTTCGCGGCGGCCCGGGGAGCCCATGCGGCCTGTTTCACCAACCGAGTAGGGAGGGAAGTTGTAATGCAGAAGGAAACGTTCCTTGTACATGCCGGTGAGCGAGTCAACATACTGCTCGTCTTCGCCGGTGCCGAGTGTGGCAACAACGATGGCCTGAGTTTCGCCGCGTGTGAACAGCGCCGAACCGTGGGTGCGTGGCAGCATGCCGACTTCAGACACGATCGGACGAACGGTGGACAGATCGCGGCCGTCGATGCGGCTCTTGGTGTCCAGAATGTTCCAGCGAACGATCTTCGCCTGAATGTGCTTGAAGACAGCGCCGATGACTTCATTGGTGTACTTCGGCTCTGCACCTTCCGGGAAGAAGTGCGCCTTCACCTTGGCCTTGACGGCGTCGACTGCGTTGTAACGGGCAGCCTTTTCGGTGATCTTGTAGGCGTCGCGCAGTTCTGCTTCGGCAAGGCCGAGCATTTCTGTTTCGAGAGCGGAGAAATCTTCCGGCTCGAATTCGCGTGGTTCCTTGGCAGCAACTTCAGCCAGCTTGATGATGGCGTCGATGACCGGCTGGAAACCGCGATGACCGAACATCACAGCGCCGAGCATGATCTCTTCGTTCAGTTCCTTGGCTTCGGACTCGACCATCAGGACGGCGTCCTGCGTACCGGCAACGACCAGATCGAGAACCGACTCGTCCATCTCGTCGAGATGCGGGTTCAGAACGTATTCGCCGTTGATGTAGCCGACGCGTGCGCCGCCGACGGGACCCATGAAGGGAACGCCCGACAGTGTCAGGGCAGCAGAGGCTGCAACCATCGACAGAACATCAGGATCGTTTTCGAGGTCGTGCTGAATGACGGTGACGACAACCTGGGTGTCGTTCTTGTAGCCTTCAGGAAACAGCGGGCGGATCGGGCGGTCGATCAGGCGGGAAACCAGCGTTTCCTTTTCGGAAGGACGACCTTCGCGCTTGAAATAGCCACCGGGGATCTTGCCGGCTGCGTAGGTCTTTTCCTGGTAGTTAACGGTCAGCGGGAAGAAGTCCTGACCGGGCTTTGGCGACTTTGCAGAAACGACGGTCGCGAGAACCATTGTTTCGCCGTAGGTAGCGATAACGGCGCCATCTGCCTGACGGGCGACTTTGCCTGTCTCAAGTCTTAGAGGGCGGCCTGCCCACTCGATTTCGACGGAATGTTGATTGAACATATCTTGTCCTCAAATGTAGCCTCGGTTCTCACAGCAAAGGAAAACGCGGCGGCTTTAACACGTCACGGGCAAGACAGCGGGAGGCTTAAAACGCGCATTTTTTCAAAAATGCGGCAACGCTTCCAAGCGCTGCAAAAGCATCCGGCAATCCTGCCCCATGACAGGTCATCGGTTTTTTTCAGACGGCACCGGCCCATCCGGCCCATCTTCTGTTTCGCGTCTTCAAAAAAGACTGCGGGTAAAGAAACCGGCGGGACTTCGTATAGAAACCCGCCGGTGTCATGTTTTTAGCGGCGGATGCCGAGTGCGCTGATCAGCTTGGTGTAACGGCTTTCGTCCTTCTTCTTGACGTAGTCGAGAAGCGAACGGCGGCTGGAAACCATGGTCAGAAGGCCACGACGCGAGTGGTTGTCCTTCTTATGATCCTTGAAGTGGCCTGTCAGGTTGTTGATCCGTTCGGTCAAAATTGCGACCTGAACTTCCGGCGAACCGGTATCACCTTCCTTGATGGCATATTCCTTGATGAGGGCGGCTTTGCGCTCTGCAGTAATCGACATCGGACGATCCTTTCTATTTAAGGAAAAAACAAGACGCCAAGCACCGGGATGTCGTCCAGGGCTGGCCATTCATTAGCGCGGGCGCTGCCCAAGCTGCCGCTGCCTATAAACCAATTGGTCTATAAAGGAAAGAGGCGATTGGAACCGCCTCTTTGGGATGATCGGGTGTTTGAGCGCTTAACCGAAAACGCGCTTGGGGCGGAACTCGCCTTCCGCAATCTCGCCGATGGCGACCAACTTGCCGCGTGCCGTGGCATAGGCCTCCATTTCCTGTGTCGGCGCATCACGCCCACGCAGGAGGATCGGGTTGCCCATCTTCAGCCGGTGCGCCTGATCATCATTGATGATGAGGTGCGGCAGAGACGACAGCGCCTCCGACGTGTCGATCAGATAGGCATCGAGCGCCGCCGACCGCTCGTCACGGTCTTCGATGGCTTCGAATTCAATCAGCTTTGCCAAGGGCACCATGGCATCTTCGGCAAAGGGTGCGACCATGGAGCGGCGTAGCTCAGAAATAAAGCCGTAGCAGCCCAGATCGCGGCCCATGTCACGGGCCAGTGCCCGCACATAGGTGCCCTTGCCGCATTCGACCTCGAAATGCGCCGTATTTTCATCCGGGCAGGTCAGCAGGGTTATGCGGTGGATTTCCACCTCGCGGGCTGGGATTTCGACGGCGTCGCCACCGCGCGCAATATCATAGGCGCGCTCGCCAGCGATCTTGATGGCCGAAAACTGCGGTGGCGTCTGCATGATGGTGCCGGTGTAATTCGGCAGCAAATCGCGGATTGCCTGTTCGTCGGGGCGGTTTGGCGATGTGTTGAGGACTTCACCTTCCATATCGTCGGTGGTGCGCTCTTCACCCCAGGAAACGGCAAATTCATAGATCTTGCGCCCGTCCATCACGTAAGGCACGGTCTTTGTGGCGTCACCCAAAGCAATCGGCAACATGCCCGACGCGAGCGGATCGAGCGTTCCGGCGTGGCCGGCCTTTTGGGCATTGAAGAGCCATTTGATCTTGGACACGGCTTCCGTGGAGCCGAAATCGAAGGGCTTATCGAGAATGAGCCAGCCGGAAATCGGCCGGCCCTTGGGCTTACGGTTTTGCTGTTTGCGTGGTTTGGACATGCTTCAGTTCTGTTCGTCGTCTTTTTCGGTGGAAGGTCCCAGATCGCGCTGAACCTCCGGCGAACGCAGGAGCGCGTCGATCTTCTTGTAATTGTCGAAGCTGGTATCGTCGCGGAACCGCAGTTCCGGCACGTATTTCAGCTGTCGCAAATGCGGGCCCAAGCGGCCACGCAAAAATTTGGCGTGGCGGTTCAGTGCCGTGATCGTATCGGTGTGGTCGTCAACGCCAATCGGCGTCACGTAAGCGGTCGCGATCTTGAGATCGGTCGACATGCGCACTTCCGAAATGGAAATCACCGTCTTTTCGATCAGATCGTCGCGGACTTCACCACGTTGCAGAATTTGGGTCACCGCAGCGCGAACCTGTTCGGCAACGCGCAGCATGCGTTGTGTGGGCGCGGATGATGATGCTTTTGCCATTTTGTCTTAGCCTCAAACAAAGCGAGCGCCGGTTAAGCCGGCGCCCGACAGTTTTATTTCGTGTGGCGAAACGCTTAGAGCGTTCTGGTGATGTGCTCTACGCGGAAGCACTCGATGGTGTCGCCAGCGCGGATGTCTTCGTAGTTTTCGAATGCCATACCGCACTCCTGACCAACCGGTACTTCGCCGACTTCGTCCTTGAAGCGCTTGAGCGTCTTGAGCTTGCCTTCGTGGATGACGACATTGTCGCGCACCAGACGAACGCCTGCACCACGTTCCACCTTGCCTTCGACCACACGGCAACCGGCAACCTTGCCGACCTTGGTGATGTTGAAGACTTCGAGGATTTCGGCGTTGCCGAGGAAGGTCTCGCGACGTTCCGGAGACAGAAGGCCCGACATCGCAGACTTCACGTCATCCACCAGATCGTAGATGATGTTGTAGTAGCGAATTTCGATGCCAGCCCGCTCGGCGGCCTGACGCGCCTGTACATTGGCACGAACGTTGAAGCCGATGATGGCTGCGTTCGATGCTTCTGCCAGCGAGATGTCCGACTCTGTGATACCGCCTGCACCCGAATGGATGATGCGGGCACGAACTTCGTCCGTTCCAAGCTTGTCCAGCGCACCGGCAATGGCTTCGATGGAGCCTTGCACGTCACCCTTGATGAGCAGCGGGAAGTCCTTGCGACCCGTCGACTGCAACTGCGTCATCATCTGTTCCAGCGAACCGCGCTGACCCGTCTGACGGGCAACGGCCTTGTCGCGGGCCAGACGCTGACGATACTCGGAGATTTCGCGCGCACGTCCTTCGTTTTCAACGACCGCAAAGCGATCGCCGGCAGACGGCGTACCCGAGAGACCAAGAACCTCCACCGGCATGGCCGGACCGGCTTCCTTGACGTGATCGCCCTTATCGTTGACCAGAGCACGCACACGGCCCCACTGATCGCCGGCAACGATGATCTGGCCTGGGCGCAGAACGCCCTTCTGGACCAGAACCGTTGCGACGGAACCACGACCGCGGTCGAGCTGGGCTTCGATAACCGTACCTTCCGCCGTGCGGTTGAGGTTTGCCTTCAGGTCGAGAATTTCGGCCTGGAGCAGAACGGCTTCGAGAAGCTTGTCGAGGTTGAGTTTGTTCTTGGCGGAGACTTCCACATCGAGAACTTCACCACCCATGGATTCCACGAAGACTTCATGCTGCAGCAGCTGCTGGCGGACCTTTTCAGGGTTTGCCTCGTGCTTGTCGATCTTGTTGATCGCGACGATGATCGGCACACCAGCGGCTTTCGCGTGGTTGATCGATTCAATCGTCTGCGGCATCACGCTGTCGTCGGCTGCGACCACCAGAATGGCGATGTCGGTTGCCTGTGCACCGCGAGCACGCATGGCCGTAAAGGCAGCATGGCCGGGAGTGTCGATGAAGGTGATCTTGTGACCGTTCTTCTCGACCTGATAGGCACCGATATGCTGGGTGATGCCACCGGCTTCACCTGAAACAACGCTCGTCTGACGGATGGCGTCGAGCAGCGATGTCTTGCCGTGGTCGACGTGACCCATGATGGTGACGACAGGAGGACGCGACACCAGTTCGCCGCCGCCATCTTCGTCCGAAACGTTGAAGATGCCTTCTTCGATGTCGGATTCAGAGACACGCTTGACGGTATGGCCGAATTCGCCTGCGATGATTTCAGCCAGATCGGCGTCGATGACGTCGCCGGGCTTCATCATCTGACCTTCCTTCATCAGATACTTGATTACATCGACAGCCCGTTCGGACATACGCTGCGACAGTTCCTGAATGGTGATGGTCTCAGGCAGAATGACTTCGCGCATGACCTTTTCGCGGGTTTCCTGCATCTGGCCGCGGCGGAATTTCTCCTGACGACGGCGCATGGCAGACAGCGAGCGGCCACGGGCCTGACCGTCTTCTTCAAGGTTGGATGTGACGGTCAGCTTGCCACGACGGCGTTCTTCTTCTGTCTTGAGGCGGGCAGCAGGCTTGGCCGGAACCGGTGTTGCGACCTTGCCGCGAACCGGCAGGTTGCCACGGCGCGGACCGCGATCGTCTTCGTCTTCCTTTTCGGTCCGGCGAACGCCAGGCGCGCCACGCGTCGGGATCAAGCCCGGTGCGGGTGCAGCCGCAGGTGTTGCTGTGCGTGTCGTCTGTGACCGCGCATCCTGGCGAGCAGGCTGGGCCGATGCTTCAGCCGGGCTTTCCACAGGTTCGACAGGTGCTGGCTGAGACGCTGCGAGCTTGGCAGCGGCCGCATCTTCCACGGCGCGGCGGGCCGCTTCTTCTTTTTCGGCGACGAGGCGGGCTTCTTCTTCGACCTTGCGGCGCGCTTCATCTTCGGCGCGCTGCTTGGCTTCGACGATGTCGCGGGCCTGTGCTTCGGCGAGAGCGCGGCGGCGCGCATCCATTTCACCGGCCGACAGATCGTGCAGCACGTTGCCGCGCGGGCGATCCGGCTGGCGCTGTGGCTGCGGCGATGGTGCTGGACGCTGCTGATTACCGGACTGGTGGACGCGCTGCTGAGGCTGCTGCGGACGCGGTGCTGACGGCGCAGCGGCAGCGGGTGCTGCCGGGCGTGCGGCAACCGGTGCAATCACGTGTTTTTCGTCTTCAGGACGCAAAGGGCGGCGCTTGCGTGTTTCCACTACAACCGCGTTCGTGCGACCTCGACCCATATCTTGACGCACGGTGCCTTGAGACGCCCCACTCGGCTTGAGTGTCAGGGTCTTCTTGGCTGGTGCGTTCAGTGTCTTGTCGTCGTTGTTGTCGGTCATTCCGTTCCCGTTCCTTCAGACGAGAGCCGGATGACGTCACCAGACTCTGTCTCTACAATTGCTGTATCCGAACGCGGTAGACGGTCATGTCCGATAACCGCGTCATCGTGTTTCCGTCCGGGCAGCGTCAATTTCGTCTTGAGCTTTCTCGCCGTGGCGATACCGCTCAAGCATCTTTGCGCGCTTCACTACACCCTCACCCGCCTGTCCCGCAAGCGCGCAGGCATGGATAAAAGCATTCTGACCCATCAGGTCGTCCATTTCCTGCTCACTGAAGAGCTGAAAGGACGGTATTTCCGTCTCGGCGCCTGAGCCGAGTGTCCAGGCCTTGCGGGCCTGGTTTATCTTTCTCACGCCATCCGGCGCCGCATCCGTGGCGTGAAAAACCGCAAGGGCTTTTCCCGATCGCACGGAGGCATCGACTTTCGTCGCACCGGAGATGAACTGACCGGCTTTGCGCGCCATGTTCATCATTCCGGCCAGTTGCTGCGCCATCAACCGGTCCATCATATCCAGAAGGTCCGGTCCGGCTTTCACATCCGTCTTCAAGGCACGCGCAAAGAGTTTCTTCGCAATGGCCTTTTCGATCAGGGCGCGCTCGGGTGTGACCCAGCATCCGCGCCCTGGCAATTGGCGTTTCAGGTCCGGAACAACACTCTGGTCCGGGCCTGCGACAAAACGGATCAGCTCCTCAGGCGTTCCGATTTGCCGTGTCACAATACACATCCGCTCGCTGCCTTTACCCTCGACCTGCGCGTCATCGAACAGGTCTTCAGGCTCATGCGCCTGCGAAATCATTCCTGATCGGCGGTATCCGCCTCCTCGGTAGCAACCTCTTCCTGCTGCGCAGCAAGGTCTTCAGCGGTGATCCAGCCAGCCAGAAGACGGGCCTGAACGATCATGTTTTCGGCTTCGACGCGCGACACGTCGAGCTTGGAGAAGGTGCCTTCGAACTTCTTGGTCTCGCCGTCCTTGCGTTCGCTCCAGCCAACCAGATCGTCGGCGGCGCAGCCTGCAAAGTCTTCGATGTTCTTGACGCCTTCTTCACCCAGGGCGACCAGCATCTGCGAGGTCAGGCCTTCGATCTGAAGCAATTCGTCGGACACGCCGAGTTCCTTGCGCTTGGCGTCCATTTCCGTCTCGATGCGCTCGAGATATTCCTTGGCGCGGGTCTGGATTTCGACAGCTGTGTCTTCATCGAAGCCGTCGATGGACGAGATTTCGCTCAGGTCCACGTAAGCCAGTTCCTCGACCTGTGCGAAGCCTTCGGACGCCAGAACCTGGCCGACCATTTCGTCCACATCCAGCGCTTCCATGAAGATGCCGGTGCGTTCGTTGAATTCCTTCTGACGGCGCTCGGACTCTTCGGCTTCCGTCATGATGTCGATATCCCAGCCGGTCAGCTGCGAAGCGAGGCGCACGTTCTGGCCGCGACGACCGATGGCCAGCGACAGCTGCTCATCGGGAACGACAACTTCGATACGCTCTGCCTCTTCATCGAGAACGACCTTGGAAACTTCAGCGGGCTGAAGCGCGTTGACGATGAAGGATGCCGGGTCCTGAGACCAGGGAATGATGTCGATCTTTTCGCCTTGGAGCTCACCGACAACGGCCTGAACGCGCGAACCGCGCATACCGACGCAAGCGCCAACCGGATCGATCGAGCTATCGTTGGAGATGACGGCAATCTTGGCGCGCGAACCCGGGTCACGGGCAACCGACTTGATCTGGATGATGCCGTCGTAGATTTCAGGCACTTCCATGGTGAAGAGCTTGACCATGAACTGCGGATGCGTACGCGACAGGAAGATTTGCGGGCCACGCTGTTCGCGGCGCACGTCGTAGACAAACGCACGAACGCGGTCGCCGTAACGCAGGTTTTCCCGAGGAATCATCTCGTCGCGGCGGATAATGCCTTCGCCACGGCCAAGATCGACGATGACGTTGCCATATTCGACGCGCTTGACGGTACCGTTGATGATTTCACCGATGCGGTCCTTGAACTCGTCATACTGGCGGTCACGCTCGGCTTCACGAACCTTCTGGACGATGACCTGCTTGGCGGACTGCGCAGCGATACGACCGAAATCCATCGGCGGCAGCGGATCGGCAATGTAGTCGCCGATCTTGGCGTCGACGTTGCGGTCGCGCGCCAGTTCCAGCGGAATCTGCGTGCCGTAATCTTCGGCCTTTTCGACCACTTCGAGCAGACGCTGCAAGCGGATTTCGCCGGTCTTGGAGTTGATGTCGGCGCGGATGTTGGTCTCGGAACCGTAACGCGAGCGGGCAGCCTTCTGGATGGCATCGGCCATCGCGGCGAGCACGATTTCGCGGTCGATGACCTTTTCGCGCGCCACAGCATCGGCGATCTGCAGAAGCTCAAGCCGGTTAGCACTTACTGCCATTTTTATGTCTCCGTCAGTCGTTTTGCCCGCGTATCAGGGCTTACGTTGGAATTAGTCTTCGTCTGCTTCTTCGTTCTGGTTGGCGGCTGCGGCCTTGGCCTGCTTGTCCGCCTTCAGAGCGTCGCGAATGAGATCGTCCGTCAGGATCAGCTTCGCGTCGGACAGTGTATTGAACGGGATCATCACCACCGGCTCCTCGCCGTAAGCGATCTGGTCGCGCTCGAGCTTGAAACCGTCTTCCTCGACGCTTGCGATCTTGCCACGGAAGCGCTTGCGATTGTCCACCAGGATCGATGTCTCGACCTTGACGATATGGCCCTGCCAACGGGCAAAATCCACCTTGCGCACCATCGGTCTGTCGATGCCGGGCGACGACACTTCCAGATGATACGCTTTTTCGACAGGATCTTCCACATCCAGAACCGGAGAAATGGCAAGCGACACCGCTTCGCAGTCCTTAACGGTCATGGTGCCGTCTTCGCGCTCTGCCATGACCTGCAGGGTAGACCCGTTCTGGCTGGACAGCCGAACCCTGACCAGCAGGTAGCCCATGCCTGTCAGCACCGGCTCGATGATCTCGGCGATGCGTTGATCCACACCCGTTTCGGTTATCAGTCTTGGTTCGGCTTCTGCCATCATGGTCTTCCGGTCTTCATGTCTCAAACCGGCATTCACACCGGTTTTCAGGGCGCCTAACGAAAAAGAGCGGGGCCTTGCGACCCCACTCTTCATCAGACGATCAAGAATTTGAAGGTCCGTATAAACCCTTATGGTCGCCATTGCAAGGATAAGGCGCAAGTGCAGCAAAATTGACCGTCGTCACAATTTTACCGTTGCAGGCCCTGAAACAGTGGCATCCTCTTAAACGGCGTCTATAGTGTCAGCCGCATCACCAGCAATTGCATCAACTGGACTGCCCCGTGCCCGATAGAAAATCTCCGCTTACGCCGCTCAAGCATCAAACCTACCGCACGATCTGGTTTGCGAGCATCGCATCGAACTTCGGCGGCCTCATTCAGGCAGTGGGCGCGGCATGGATGATGACGGCGTTGTCGTCGTCGGAAAACATGATTGCGCTGGTGCAGGCCTCCACATCCCTGCCGATCATGCTGTTTTCGCTGGTGTCCGGCGCCCTGGCCGACAGTTTCGACCGCCGCCGCATCATGATTTCGGCGCAACTGCTGATGCTGACCGCCTCCGTCATGCTGACCGCGTTTGCCTGGTTCGACTGGTTGTCGCCATGGCTTTTGTTGTTCTTTACCTTCATGATCGGCTGCGGAACGGCGCTCAACAATCCGTCCTGGCAGGCATCGGTGGGCGAAATGGTGCCGCGCGAGGACTTGCCTGCAGCCGTAACACTCAACAGCGTCGGCTTCAATATCACCCGCAGCGTCGGCCCGGCCATCGGCGGTGTGATCGTCGCGATTGCAGGCGCGGCAGCCGCTTTTCTCGTCAACACCTTCAGTTACTTCACGCTGATCTACGCACTGGTCAAATGGCAGCCGCCGAAGAACACATCCACTTTGCCGCGCGAGCAGCTTTTCGCCGCGATTTCGGCGGGTATGCGCTATGTGGCGATGTCGCCTAATATCGGTAAGGTTCTCATTCGTGGCTTCCTGTTTGGCCTGTCGGCCAGCGCCATTCTGGCGCTGATGCCGCTCGTTGCGCGCGATCTGGTGCAGGGCGGGCCGTTGACCTACGGCATCATGCTCGGCGCGTTCGGGGTGGGCGCCATCGGCGGGGCCTTGATCAGTGCGCGTCTGCGCGAAACCCTGAGCAGCGAGTGGATCGTGCGCGTCGCCTTCCTCGGTTTTGCGTTTAGCGCTGGCGTCACTGCCATCAGCACCAATGCCATCCTGACGGCGTTCGTTTTGACGGTCTCGGGCGCAAGCTGGGTGCTGGCCTTGTCGCTGTTCAACACCATCGTGCAATTGTCCACGCCGCGCTGGGTGGTGGGACGTGCGCTGTCGCTCTACCAGACGCTGACCTTCGGCGGGATCGCTGTGGGTAGCTGGCTCTGGGGCTCGCTGGCGGAAAATTACGGCCTCACCTATTCGCTGCTCTGTTCGTGCGTGCTAATGCTGGCAGGCGTTCTCGTCGGTTTCAAGCTGACCATGCCCGCCTTCGCCTCGCTCAATCTCGATCCGCTCAACCGCTTCGTGGAGCCGAACCTGCGTCTCGACATCAAGCCGAGAAGCGGCCCGATCGCCATTCTGGTGGATTACGAGATCGATGACAGCGATTTGCCGGAATTCATGGCGATCATGGTGGAGCGGCGGCGCATTCGTCTGCGCGACGGGGCGCAGAACTGGACGCTGATGCGAGATCTGGAAAACCCTGACATCTGGACGGAAATCTACCATGTGCCGACATGGGTGGAATATGTGCGGCACAATCACCGCCGCACGCAGGCAGATGCGGAAAGCTGGGACAGCATCTTGAAGCTACACCGCGGCGCGACACGCCCCCGCGTGCACCGGATGATCGAGCGTCAGGCGATCCCGCCTCAGGACGACATTTTCCACAAGGCGCATATCGACCCGCATTGACAGCGAGCCGCTAGCGCTTAGCCGCGAAGCGCCTCTGCCGGTGACTGGCGGTAGGCGAGCCATGCGGGCAAGATTGCCAGACCAGCGGCAACGATGAGCAGCACCGCAGCCTGAGTCGCATCAGCCCTGGCAAATTCCACCGGCATGACCACCCCGCTTTTGGCGACCAGCATGCCGGTGATGATCTTTGCGGCAGCGAAACCGATGGCAAAGCCCAGCGCGATGCCTGTGGCAAAGAGCGTAAACAGCTCCGTCCAGACAATCAGCGAGATGGAGGACCGCGGAGCGCCGAACGCGCGCAAGGCCCCGATCTGTTTTCGTCGCTGGACGATATGCGTCAATGTCACGAGAATGAGGGACGCACCCACCAGCCCCTGCGCACCGATGGCGACGACGGAGAGAACCTGACGCGCATCGCCCAGTGTGGCGTAGAGCTTCGTCAGCACCTCGCCTGGAAACACCGCCAGCGTGTTGCCCTGCCGGTATTGCTGGCGCAGCTTATAGGCATCGGCGATGGTTTTCGGCTTGACCAGAATGGCGGGCACGCCGGGTGTTTCAGTCGTAAAGGTCTCGTTCAACCCGCCCTCTTCGTGGGCATGAGCCTCATGCTCCTCCGCCGCGTGCTCTTGCCCTTCATGGGCGTGATCATGACCATCTTCGTGCGCTTCCATGCCGTGAATGTGCCAGACGGAGCTGATCGGCACCAGAATGGCGCGGTCCCAGGGGGTGCCTGTGGGCTTCAGGCGACCCTGCACATGATAGACGATTTCGGTGTGCGTGTGGCCCCCCTCCTCTGCCGTTCCGTGCATCGGCTTGATGTCCGCGCCGAGGGGCAGATCGACTGCGGACCCGATGACGGCATCCTCGCCGTCGGCAAAGCCCTGGCCTTCCAAAAAGCCACCGGAAGTATTGTTGATCAGCGCGGTCGTCGTTCCGACGATTGGGTAGCCGGCGAAGGAATCTCCGAAGCCAACCGGCCCTGCCCATGCAACGCGCGGGTCTTTGGCCAAGGACGCCAGCGTTTCGCCACTGACCAGCGGCAAGGGCGCGGCCTGAAGGAAGACCGAGGACAGAACCAGCTGCGTTTCGCTTCCAGCAGCACCGATCACGAGATCGAACTTGTCGGCGGCGCGCGCGGTTCCCAGGCGCAAAGCGCGTTCTTGCAAGGTGACCGTGACGCCGAGCGCTGTGGCGAGCGACACCAGCAACACGACCACCAGAGAACCGGCCCATAGGCGTTTTAGATCGGAGAGGATAAAACGGATCATATCACGGGTTCCCGGCGGTATCGGTCAGGATACGGCCATTGGCAAGTTCCAGACGGCTGTCGAAGCGTTGCGCCAACAGCCTGTCATGGGTGATGACGATGAGTGTCGTGCCGTCTGCCCGCGCCAGATCGACCAGCAGGCGGCCGATGGCCTCGCCATTGTCGGGGTCCAAGCTCGCGGTGGGCTCATCGGCGACGATGACACCGGGCTTTCGCAGCAACGCGCGTGCAATCGCCACACGCTGCATCTCGCCGCGCGACATGGTGTCGATGGTCTGATCGGGCCTGCCGAGACCGGTTTTTTCGAGCAATGCCGCGGCACGCTTGCCGTAGTCACCCGACATAACGCGGCTGAGGCGAACCGGTAGCAGGACGTTTTCGATGGCGGACAGGCCAGGCAGAAGATGAAACTCCTGCATGACCAGCCCGACATTTTCGCCGCGCCAGCGATCTCGTCTTGTCTCGCTCAAGCCGGCGATATCCTGATCGCTCCAGACGACCTTGCCCTCGCGAACCCGTTCCAACCCGGTGATGATATTGACGAAGGTGCTTTTGCCCGAACCGGACGCCCCTGTGATCGCGATCATCTCACCGGCTGCGACACTCAAAGCGTCGATGGACAAGACCGGCGTTGCAAGTCCGGGATAGGAGACCGCCAGGCCGGATATGGTCAAAGACAGCATGTTTACGATACCGAATATTCTGCGTTGCGGATGCGCACGAGGCTGACGAAACCCGTTTCCGGGTCTGTCCAGGAGCCATGTTCCAGCACGCCGGTAACCTCGATCGTGGTGCTCGGCTGAACGAAGGTCTGTTTTTCCGAGAGGTAGACGACGACGATATTATCGGGCCAGTCGGCATCCGACGAGCAGAAGGGGCAAAGCGCCATGGGAATTTCCGTCAGTACGAAAAAGGCGGCTTCTGCCTTCAGCGGTGGGGCCATGAAGCCCTTCATGCGGATTTCCTGGCCGGACAACTGCTTGAGTTTATCGGAAAACTCCAGCCCCAGCACGCCCACCTTGCCATACATCTCATCAAAGGTGAGCTGCGACGGCGCGGCAGCGGCCTGGCGAGCACTCAGCGACAACATGGCCAGACTGGCGAGTTGAAGCGACTGTCTGCGTGTCAGCATGTGGGAAGGATGCGCCATGACGATCTCCGATTCGACCTGTCCGGATTGTTCTAAAACGCGGCAATCCGGCCCGCAGGTCGCGAGCCGGATCGTTGTCAACAACCGTCGTATTTACTGCGTCTGCTTTGCCCCGAGCGCAAATGTATCCGCCAGCACGCGGTAGACGTCGCTCTGTTCCATATAGCCCTTGAACTCTTCCGAGCCTGGGCCTGTGGCCTGGAGAACGATATCGTCGACGGCGTGAACGCCACTATCGCCATCCTTTGGAATGTTGCCCTGGACGAAGACGGCACCGGGTACATTCTTATAGGCTTCGTTGGCGATATATTCCTTCTTCTCGTTCTGGATGGCCGGAACGAAAGGACCATCCATCTTTGGACGGAATGTTTCGTAATGGTCAGGACCATTATTGGCATTCAGGAACAGACGGCGGCTGACGTCGATCCGGTCAGGATAACCATCGCCGTCCTTGTCTTCGTAGTTCGGGAAACCGGCTTCGGCATAGGTGCCGACCTTGGCGCGCATTTCATCGCCCGGCTTGTCGTCATCGACGGTGCCGATGATGGAGACACCGTGCGTGTGGTCGCCGGTGACGACGATCAGCGTATCCGGGTTCTTGGCCGCAAATTCGCGGGCAACGCCAATGGCCTTGTCGAATTCGATGGTTTCCATGACAGCGCGATCCCAATCCAGCGGGTGGGACATCTTGTCGATGTTGGCAGCCTCGACCATCAGGAAGAAACCGTCCTGATTTTTGGACAGTTCACCAAGGGCCGCCTTCGTCATGTCGACGAGGCCCGGCTGGTTCGGGAACTTGTCGACGGTGCCCTTCTTGAGGAAGTTGCGGTCGAGAACGGTGTCCATATTGCTGGGGTGGAACAGGCCGAGAAGCTTGCCGGTGTTGGATCCCTCGGCCTTTTCCAGCTCGCTTTTGTCGGTGGCCAGCGTGTAACCGGCATCCTTGAACAGCTTGATATAGTCCTTGTCGTCCTTGCGCTTGGAACCGGGGGTGTCCTTGCCGAGGAAGTAGGCCGAACCGCCGCCCAGAACAACGTCGGGCTTCACATCGAACATCATGCCGGTGATTTCGGCCTTGTCGGCGCGCTTGCGGGTGTGGGAAACAACCGCAGCAGGGGTCGCGTCCTGCAATTCGGACGTTGTGACGATGCCGATCGACTTCTTGGTCTGACGACGCAGGGCTTCTGCCATCGTTTCGACCCTTGGGTCGTCAAGGCTTGCAGGCGTGCGGTCACCATAAACGCCCAGTGCATTCACAGCGGTCTTGTGGCCGGTCATATAGGCCGACATGGTGTTGGCGCTATCGGTTGCGACAGCTTCCGTAGACGATGTGCCGATGAAGGCCATGCGGTCCATCTCGTCCATGTTGAGGCGGCCGTTCGCCTTGCCTTCGGTCATGCCCTTGGACATGATGCGGGCCGCCGTGCGGTGCGCAACAGACAGGCCATCGCCCAGCAGGAAGATGATGTTCTTGGCCTTTGGCGTTTCAGGGGTGCCGTAAACCGTCCATGTGACGTTTTTGGTTTCGGAACCGGCGGACACCTCGACCTTGTAATCGCCGGCCTTGGCAATCTTGAGGCCGCGCAGAATGACGGCAGAGCCGAGAACCTTGTCTTCCTTGCCCTTTTCTTCTGCCGTGAACGTCACGTCGGAGCCGAAGAGGGTCTTGTAATCCTGACCATTGACCGTGATCTTGACATCTTCGGGCTTTACGACTGTCTTGAACTCGACTTTGAAATCAAAAGGCGAGCCGGACAGAATCGTCGCGCGATCCAGGGGATAGACGGTGGCGGCCTGTGCGGCACCTGCAAGAACGGTGGTTGTGACAAGCAGCGCGAGAAATTTGCGCATGGGAACCTCGCGGGATGGGTGTTGGGTTGAAGATATACTCGCCTATAAGGACCGCCCATGACAGAGACGTGACGGTTTTCACGGATTTGCCGCGAACACCCAAACCCTCATATTTCTTGTATTCGGACGCTCTCAGGGCGCTTGGATGTGCCTCATTCGATTATGAAGGCTTCATTTCCATATTTTTGCACCTCTCATCGGCGCTATCGCCTTGCAGCCTGAAAAATCGCTCCTTATATACCCCGCAGACCAGCAGAAATGCTGACAAAACCGGAAGACCATCCAAGTCAAGGAGTTGTCAGTGGAATGCCTCCCGGGGTTCCGACAACTCGCTTCAAGGAGAGAAGAAAAATGGCAAAAGTAATCGGTATCGACCTTGGCACGACCAATTCCTGCGTTGCAGTGATGGACGGCAAGGACACCAAAGTTATTGAAAACGCGGAAGGTGCACGCACGACCCCTTCCATGGTTGCATTCAGCGACGATGGCGAGCGTCTGGTCGGCCAGCCTGCAAAGCGTCAGGCCGTCACCAACCCGACCAACACTCTGTTTGCCGTCAAGCGCCTGATCGGCCGCCGTTACGAAGATCCGACCGTCGAAAAGGACAAGGGCCTCGTTCCGTTCGAGATCGTCAAGGGCGACAATGGCGACGCCTGGGTTCAGGCACAGGGCAAGGGCTACTCCCCTTCGCAGATTTCCGCCATGATTCTTCAGAAGATGAAGGAAACGGCCGAATCCTATCTCGGCGAGAAGGTCGAAAAGGCCGTTATCACCGTTCCAGCCTACTTTAACGACGCACAGCGTCAGGCCACCAAGGATGCAGGCCGCATCGCTGGTCTTGAAGTTCTGCGCATCATCAACGAGCCGACCGCAGCTGCCTTGGCTTATGGCCTCGACAAGACGGAAGGTAAGACGATTGCCGTTTACGACTTGGGCGGCGGTACCTTCGATATTTCCGTTCTGGAAATCGGCGACGGCGTGTTCGAAGTGAAGTCCACCAATGGCGATACCTTCCTTGGCGGTGAAGACTTCGACATGCGTCTGGTCGAATATCTGGCCGGTGAGTTCAAGAAGGATCAGGGCATTGATCTCAAGGGCGACAAGCTTGCGCTTCAGCGCCTGAAGGAAGCTGCCGAAAAGGCAAAGATCGAACTGTCCTCTTCGCAGCAGACCGAAATCAACCTGCCCTTCATCACCGCTGATGCAACCGGTCCTAAGCACCTGACGCTGAAGCTGACGCGTGCCAAGTTCGAAAGCCTGGTCGATGACCTGGTTCAGCGTACTGTTGCACCGTGCAAGGCAGCCTTGAAGGATGCTGGAGTCACCGCAGCCGAGATCGACGAAGTCGTTCTCGTCGGTGGTATGAGCCGCATGCCGAAGGTTCAGGAAGTCGTCAAGCAGCTGTTTGGCAAGGAGCCGCATAAGGGTGTGAACCCGGATGAAGTGGTTGCCATGGGTGCCGCCATTCAGGCCGGTGTTCTGCAGGGTGACGTGAAGGACGTTCTGCTTCTCGACGTAACACCGCTGTCGCTCGGCATCGAAACGCTGGGTGGTGTCTTCACCCGTCTGATCGACCGTAACACGACGATCCCGACGAAGAAGAGCCAGACCTTCTCGACAGCCGAAGACAACCAGTCTGCCGTGACCATCCGCGTTTCCCAGGGTGAGCGCGAAATGGCGCAGGACAACAAGCTTCTCGGCCAGTTCGACCTCGTCGGCCTGCCACCATCGCCACGTGGCGTTCCGCAGATCGAAGTCACCTTCGATATCGACGCCAACGGCATCGTGCAGGTTTCGGCCAAGGACAAGGGCACCGGCAAGGAACAGCAGATCCGCATCCAGGCATCTGGTGGTCTGTCCGACGCCGACATCGACAAGATGGTGAAGGACGCCGAGGCCAATGCCGAAGCCGACAAGAAGCGTCGTGCCGGTGTGGAAGCCAAGAACCAGGCCGAAAGCCTGATCCACTCCTCCGAGAAATCGGTCAAGGAGTATGGTGACAAGGTTTCTGAAACGGACCGCAAGGCCATCGAAGATGCGATCGCTGCGCTGAAGACATCGGTTGAGGCCTCCGAGCCTGACGCCGACGACATTCAGGCCAAGACTCAGACCCTCATGGAAGTCTCCATGAAGCTTGGTCAGGCCGTCTACGAAGCCCAGCAGGCTGAAAGCGGCGAAGGCGCTGCCGAAGGTCACAAGGATGACGTGGTCGATGCAGACTACGAGGAAATCAAGGACGACAAGAAGTCCGCATAAGCGTGGCTCTTGAACTCCAATTGATGCTTGACTGAAATCCGGCTGCCTCGTGCAGCCGGAAATCCATTTCCGGGGCTTGTTAATTAATGGCGAAAGCAGACTTTTACGAAACACTTGGCGTCGGCAGGACAGCTGACGAAAAAGAGCTGAAAAGCGCCTTCCGCAAACTCGCGATGAAATATCATCCGGACAAGAATCCTGGTGACGCCGAGTCTGAGAAGAAATTCAAAGAACTCAACGAAGCCTATGAGACACTGAAAGACCCGCAGAAGCGGGCCGCCTATGACCGCTTCGGTCACGCGGCCTTCGAGCAAGGCGGCATGGGCAATGCGGGCGGCGGCTTCAGCGGCGGTGCCAGCGGTGGTTTCTCCGACATCTTCGAAGACATCTTCGGCGAGATGATGGGTGGCGGACGTGCGCGTCGCTCCAGCGGCGGCCGCGAACGCGGCGCCGATCTGCGCTACAACATGGAGATATCGCTGGAAGAGGCCTTCGCGGGCAAGACGGCGCAAATCCGTGTGCCGACCTCGATTACCTGCGACGTCTGCACCGGTTCCGGCGCAAAACCCGGCACACAGCCGAAGACCTGTGCCACCTGCCAGGGCTCCGGTCGTGTGCGTGCGGCGCAAGGTTTCTTCTCGGTGGAACGCACCTGCCCGACCTGTCACGGTCGCGGCCAGACGATCACCGATCCTTGCGTGAAGTGCCATGGTCAGGGCCGTGTGACGGAAGAGCGGTCGTTGTCGGTCAATATTCCAGCCGGTATCGAAGACGGTACGCGCATTCGCCTTCAGGGCGAAGGCGAGGCAGGCATGCGCGGTGGCCCCTCGGGCGATCTCTACATCTTCCTGTCGGTGCGACCGCACGAGTTTTTCCAGCGTGACGGGGCCGATCTCTACTGCGCCGTGCCGATCTCGATGACGACGGCGGCCCTTGGCGGCACCTTCGATGTGACGACGCTGGATGGCACGAAGTCGCGCGTGACGGTGCCTGAGGGCACGCAGGCCGGAAAGCAGTTCCGTCTGAAGGGTAAGGGAATGCCGGTTCTGCGGTCTGCGCAGCAGGGTGATCTCTATATCCAGATTCAGATCGAAACACCGCAGAAGCTGACAAAGCGTCAGCGGGAATTGTTGCAGGAATTCGATGAACTGTCGTCCAAGGACAACAACCCTGAATCCACCGGCTTCTTCGCCCGGATGAAGGAATTCTTCGACGGTTGATGCTGTCGAAACGTCAAAAAAAAGCCGCGCTTCGAAAAGAATGCGCGGCTTTTTTATGCGGTAATGTCAGGCCAGATCAGCCCGCAAACCCGCCCTCTTCCAGAAAGCGTTTTTCATCCGCCGTGCTCTCTCGCAAAAGAATATCGTTGCGATGCGGGAAGCGACCGAAGCGTTCGATGATGTCGCGATGCTCGATGGCAAAAGGCAGATAACGCTCGCCCAGAGGTTCGCACAGCTTGCAGCATAGATGCTGGTCTTCGAGGTCTTCCGAATGCATCAAAGGGAGATAGAAGAAGATGGGAAGCTCTGGATCGATTGTCTTGTCATGGCCGCGCCGCAGGGCCTCTTGGGTGTAGCGGCGGGCGAGCGGGTCTGTCGCATACATATGCGCCGTGCCGCGAAAGCAGTTGCGGGGAAACTGGTCCAGCAGCAACTGCAGCGCAAGACTGCTTTCCGCGTCCTCGAACCATGTCTCCAACTCGCGCCGTGCGGCTGCGAAATGCAAATCCTGGAAACGATCATGGAACGTCGCGTCGAATTGGGCGTCCTTGTCGAACCACTTTTCGGGTCCGGCATCTTTCCAAAACGCCATAACGTCAGAAGCGGACGTAGCGATGCCTTTGCTCATGGCGCTCTCCTCAATAATGCGGTGGCTTGGTAATAGCGGGGGCTTCGAGCGATTGTTCCTCGAGGTTCAGGAACCTGTCGGTCAGCCGATCCAGCTTGGCGCGGGTCTGCTCGACGACTTTCCACTGCTCTGTCAGTTGATCGGACAGTTCTTCGATGGTCTTTGCCTGATGCGCCACGGTCTCTTCGAGCGCAATGATACGGTTTTCGCTGTCGTCGGCCATGGGTCTCTCCTCGTCAATGCCCTGCTTTGCCAGCTTTATATCCCGCAAACAAGACAAAGGCCGGACATGAAGCCCGGCCGTTGATGATTTCCGTGGTGTGATGGTGGGTCAGTCTTCTTCCTGGAAGACCTCTTCGCGCTTTTTCTTCACACTGGGCAGGAAGACGACGACCAGAACCGCCAGTGCGATCAAGAGCAACGTTGCGCTGATGGGGCGGGTGACGAAGGTCGTCGCGTCGCCGCGCGACAGGATCATCGCACGCCGCAGGTTTTCTTCCAGAAGCGGCCCCAGAACGAAGCCCAGCAGAAGCGGTGCCGGTTCGCAGCGCAGTTTGACGAGCGCATAGCCGATGAGCCCGAAGAAGGCGACGGCATAGAGGTCGTAGACGTTGGAGTTGACGCTGTAGACCCCGATGGCACAGAAGGCCATGATGATGGGGAACAGCACGTAGTATGGGATGGTCAGCAGCTTCACCCACAGCCCGATCAGCGGCAGGTTGAGGACGACTAGCATCAGGTTGCCGATCCACATGGACGCGATGATGCCCCAGAACAGAGCGGGCTGTTCGGTGGCGACATTGGGTCCGGGGACGATGCCCTGGATGATCATGGCACCGATCATCAGCGCCATGACCGGGTTGGCGGGAATGCCAAGCGTCAGAAGCGGAATGAACGAGGTCTGTGCACCGGCATTGTTGGCCGATTCAGGACCAGCCACACCGGCGATAGCGCCATGGCCGAACTCTTCCGGATGCTTCGACACGCGCTTTTCGACCGTGTAGGACGCAAAGGCCGCAAGAATCGCACCGCCACCGGGCAGGATGCCCAGCGCCGAGCCAATGGCCGTACCGCGCAGAACGGGGCCGATCATCTGCTTGAAGTCTTCCTTGCTGGGCAGAAGGCCGCTGACCTTTGCCATCAAGACGGAGCGTGTCTTTTCGTTTTCGAGGTTTCTTAAGATTTCAGCAATGCCGAAAACACCGACAGCAACGGCCACGAAGTTCAGGCCATCGGCATATTCGCGGATGCCCAGCGTGAAGCGTGGCGTACCACTGTAGATATCGGTACCGACGAGACCCAAGAGCAGGCCCAGGACCACCATAGCCAGCGCCTTGATGATGGAGCCGTGGGCCAGCGCGATGGAGGACACGAGGCCGACCACCATCAGCGAGAAATATTCGGCAGCGCCGAATTCCAGAGCGATGGCCGTCAGCGGTGGTGCAAAGACGGCGACGAGGAAAGTCGAAACCGTGCCGGCGAAGAACGAGCCGAGTGCTGCGACCGAAAGTGCCACGCCCGCCTTGCCCTTGCGCGCCATCTGGTAGCCATCGATGGCGGTGACGGCGGACGAGGATTCGCCCGGCATGTTGATGAGGATCGCCGTGGTCGAGCCGCCATATTGCGCGCCGTAGTAGATACCCGCGAGCATGATGAGCGAAGAGACCGGCTCCAGCTGGAAGGTGATCGGCAGCAGCATGGCAATGGTTGCCGTGGCACCGATGCCGGGCAACACGCCGATCAGGGTGCCCAGCAGCACTCCGATGAGGCAGAAGAACAGATTGTCGATAGAGGTTGCGGTGGAAAAACCCAGCGCGAGATTATTGAACAGTTCCATCATGCACCTCAGAAATTGAGCCAGGGGCCGAAGCGCTGGAAGGGCAGACCAAGACCGTAGTCGAAGACTGCGACGGAAAAGATGGTGATGCCGATGGACAGAATGACGGCCATCAGCGGTTTCATCTTATGCGATGCAAAGGATGCGATCAGTGCGCTGATGAAGAGTGCCGTGACGAAACCAAGCCCACGCACCGTCATGCCGAAGAAGATCGGTGCTGGCAGAATGAGGAAAATACCACGCCACGCGATGGGGCCGAGCGGTTCGCCCTGAACCTTGCCAGCCCGCACGAGGATGAGTGTGCCGAGCCCGACGAGGATGAGCGACAGCACCAGCGGGAAATAGCCGGGGCCCATGCGAAATGCCGTTCCCAGTTCCAGCCCGTAGGATTGCCAGGCAAAGAAAATGCCGAGCAGAATGAAAAAGGCGCCACAAATCGCCTCTGTTGCGTCGAAAGAAAGTGATTTCATGTGTGTGTCCCCCCGCTGGCGAGTGAAAACCGGTGGCATGGAAACACCACCGGTCGATTGCGTGCGCGCAGACTTAGTCGGCGTATTGGCCAGCGGCCTCGATTACCGTTTTCCAGCGTGGTATCTCGCTTTCGAGCTTCGCCTTCAGCGCCGCAGGCGTGCCATCGGCTTCAGGCGATGGCGTGGTGCCCAGCTCTGCAAAACGGGCTGCGACATTGGGGTCCTTCAGCGCGATCTGAAGCGACTTGGACAGGCGCTCGTTGATCTCGGCGGGCGTGCCCTTTGGCGTATAGATACCGTGCCAGACGCCAACTTCGAAGTCCGGCAGACCGGCTTCAGCAGAGGTTGGTACATTCGGCAGCACGTCCAGGCGCTTTGGTGTCGTCACCGCATAGGCCTTCACGGTGCCGCCCTGGATCTGCTTGGTGGTGTTGGTGGTCTGGTCGCACATGATATCGACCTGGCCGCCGAGAAGATCGGTCATGGCCGGACCTGTCCCCTTGTAAGGTACGGTGACGAGCGGTGTCTCAATCGCGCTCATGAACAGCATGCCGCACAGATGCGAGGCCGCACCGATGCCCGCATTGGCCACTGTGACCGTGTCCTTGTTGGCCTTGGCATATTCGATCAGGCCTTTGAGATCGGTTGTCTCAAGCGTCTTGCGCGACAGAATGGTCATCGGCACTTCGGTGACAAGGCCGACATAATCGAAGGCTTCGAGCGTGTTGTAGGCCAGCTTGCGGTAGAGCGTGGCGCTGGTCGCCATGCCGATGTGGTGGAGAAGGACGGTGTAGCCATCCGCATCAGCGGATGCGACGCGGCCTGCACCCAGCGTGCCACCGGCACCACCGACATTTTCCACGATGATCTGCTGGCCCAAATCCTTCGACATGGATTCGGCAACGAGGCGGGCAACCGTATCGGTCGGGCCACCGGCGGCGAAGGGAACGACCATGGTGATGTTGCGCTGCGGATAGGTCTGCGCGGCGGCGGACAGAGCAAACAGCGATACGGCGGCAGCAGCCACGGCACCTGTGACGGTTTTCAGAATTTTCATCTTTTTCTCCCGATGAAATATGGCCTCATCGACCGTCGCACTCCTATTGCGCCGGTCGGGGTGAGGTTATTTGCAATCGGTGTCGGCGTTGGCGCAATGCCGGGCAGAGCAACGCAGAAGAAAAGCCCTCGATACATGGGCATAATGGGTGGAAAGCGAAACATTCGACATCATCAATGGGTGGAAATCCACCCATCGCAATAGAGGCAAAGGTTCAGGGCAGGGTTTTCAGGTCTTCATCGACCAGGCCATGTTTCGTCAGCGCGTGCTTTTGCATTTTTTCATAAAGCGTCTTGCGCGATATTCCGAGCGTCTCGTAGACAGCTTTGAGGTTGCCTTTGTGGAGTGCAATCGCTCTTGCCAGAACGGATTTTTCGAACTCCGCGACTTTGTCCGAAAGACTTGCGGCACTTTCCGATGCCGTTTGCGCCCCATCGGCGGCACTGCCATCAAGCCCCAGCACCAGCCGATCTGCCGCATTTCGCAGTTCCCGCACATTGCCGGGCCACTCCTGCATGGCAAGTGTCGAGACGATATCGGAGGGAACATCGAGATCATCCCGGCCATAACGTGCCGCCGCCTCCCTCACGAGTTGGAGGAAGAGAAGCGGGATATCGGAGCGACGTTGCGCTAGCGATGGCACATGCACGGTCGCGACATTCAGCCGGTAGAGCAAATCCTGCCGAAAGCGACCCGCCAGCGCCTCTTGCGCCAGATCAGCCTTGCTGGTCGCGATGAAGCGCACATCGAGTTCCACGGTCTCGTTTGAGCCAAGGCGGGTGATCGTACGCTCTTGCAGCACCCGCAACAGCTTGCCTTGCATGTCAAAGGGCATAGAGCCGATTTCATCCAGCAGCACGGTGCCGCCACGGGCATGTTCGAACTTGCCGTAACGCGGGCGCAGCGCACCGGGAAAGGCACCCGCCTCATGCCCGAACAATTCGCTTTCGATGAGATGCTGCGGCAAGGCGGCGCAATTGATGGCGACGAAGGGCTTGTCTGCGCGGGCGCTGACATCGTGGAGAGCGCGGGCAACGACTTCCTTGCCGGCACCGGTGTCTCCGATGATGAGGGTATCGGCATCCGCCGCACCGATGGCGCGGATGCGGTAGCGCAGATCGACCATGACCTGCGTGCGGCCCGGCAGGCGCGTCTCCAGATCGTCGCGCTTGCCTGCGACTGCACGCAGGCGGCGGTTTTCCAGGACGAGCGAGCGCCGGTCTATGGCGCGCTTGATGATGCCTGCGAGATATTGAACGCTGAACGGCTTTTCGATGAAGTCATAGGCGCCGTTTCGCATGGCGCTGACGGCAAGCTGTACGTCTCCATGGCCGGTGACCAGAATCACGGGGATTTCCGCATCCAGCTCGCGCACCTTTTGCAACAGCGTCATGCCATCCATGCCGGGCATCCTGATGTCGCTGACGATGACGCCATCGAAACTGTAGCCGATCAGCTCAAAAACATGGTCGGCATTGTCGACGGTGACGACGTCAAGACCGGCCAGTTCCAGCGCCTGCGCGGTGGAGAGGCGAAGGTCTTCTTCATCGTCGATCAGCAGCACACGGGAAGAGGTCATTCAGCCGCAATCTCCATCGGTGCTTCTGCATCCAGTTCGATGTCGAACCGGGCTCCGCCCTCCGGCAGGTTGGTCACACTCAAGCGCCCACCAAAATCCTTGACGATGTTGTAGGAGATGGACAGCCCAAGGCCCAAGCCCTTGCCGACGCCCTTGGTGGAAAAGAAAGGATCGAAGATACGCTCCATGATGGCGAGTGGAACGCCGGGGCCGTGGTCACGGATGGAAAGGATGACTTTGTCGCCCTCGCGGCGGGCAGTCAGGTGGATGCGGCGGTCGCTCAGGCCTTCAACGGCGTCGGCAGCGTTGGAAATGATGTTGACCAGAACCTGCTGAAGCCTGACAGGCCCGGCCTTCACCTGAAGAGGTGAGCGCGCGAAATTGACATCCAGCACGGCATCGGCTGCCTTCAGCCGGGCGTTGACGATCTCCAGCGTATCGCTGACCACGGCATCGAGAGAAACCGGCCCCAGCTTCTCGTTGGGCTTTCGTGCAAAATTGCGAAGATGCTTGCCGATCGCCGCCATCCGATCAATCAGGACCGAGATGCGATTGAGGTTGTTGGTCGCTTCCTCGACCCGCCCTCGCTCGATCAGTAGCGCAGCACTTTCGGCATAGGTCTTGGCCGCAGCCAGTGGCTGATTGAATTCGTGGGAGAGAGCCGCCGACATTTGCCCGAGCGCCGCCAGCTTGCCCGCCTGGATCAAATCCTTCTGGGTCTTGCGCAGGCGTTTTTCCGTCTGCCGCCGTTCGGCTATCTCGTGCTTGATATCCTGATTGACCCGGGCGAGATCGGCGGTGCGCTCCTCCACGCGTCGCTCAAGCTCGGCCTGCGCTTCTGCCTGATGTATGAGCCTGTCCTGAAGGCTCTTGCGCCGTTGCAACATGGCAGCAACCAGTGCACCGGCAAGGCAGAGGCACAAAACGACGGCGATCATCGTGGTCTTCACCTGCGTGCGCACCGAACTGGTGTCCATCAGCACATTGACCGTCCAGCCCGCATCCGGCATCGGTTGGGAGAGGAAAAGATACTCCTTGTCCTGCTCCCCCTCGCGGATCGTCATCATGTCATGGGCGCCGAAGGTGCCGCGTGTCAGGTCGAGCGGCTTCAAATTGGCGTCGGAATAGCGACGCGAGCTTTCAGTCTTGGCAATGCGTTCGGGGGTGAGCGGCTGGATGGCCGCGTAAAGCCATTCCGGCGTCCCCGTCATGAAGATGATGCCTTCGGGATCGTTGACGAAAATCCGGTTTTCGCCATTTCCGAAGGATGCCTCGATGCCTTCGATATCGACCTTGAAGACGATGACGCCCTTGATGTCTCCGTTGAAGAGAATCGGTGAGGCGAAGTAATAACCGCGTTTGTGCGAGGTGGTGCCAAGCGCGAAGAACTTCGACTGCTGGCCCTTGGCGGCATCCTGAAAATACGGGCGGTAGCTGAAATTCTGGCCGACGAAGCTGGCCGGACCATCATAATTGCTAGCCGCAATCGTCTCGCCATCCAGCGTCATGATGTAGATGTCGGAGGATTTCAGCAGATCGTTGATGGATTTGAGGTAGATATTGGCGCGCAATCGCAACGACTGATCTTCCGGGTGCGCGACGAGCTCCTCGATATCATCGTGATCCGCCATCAGCGCGGGCAGCGGCTCATAGCGGCTGAGATGGCCGCCGAGCGCGGAGACCGCCAGCCGCAGCGTGGTGCCGCCTTGGGCTGCCACTTCATCGAAATAGCTTTCAGCAACCAGATCGCTGCCTCTGGTCAAGGCGAAACCGCCAAGCCCCAAGCAAACAAGCACGATACCGATCCAGCGATATGTCACCGATCTCCCCCTCCACATTCCCAAGTGCAAGTCTAAGTGGAGGCGCTGAATTTTCCAAGCGGGATCGAACTGCGTGCGGACAAAACAAAAAAGCCGACCTAAAGGCCGGCTTATTCGTCAATCAAAGACTGCGCTAAAAATTATGCGCTTTCTTTCGGTGTCAGAACCTGACGACCACGGTACATGCCTGTCTTCAGGTCGATGTGGTGTGGGCGGCGAAGTTCGCCGGAGTTCTTGTCTTCAACGTAGGTTGCAGACTTCAGGCCATCGGCCGAACGACGCATGCCACGCTTGGACGGGCTTGTTTTTCTCTTTGGTACTGCCATTTGTGTAACTCCACTGAAGCGGCGAAACACGGGAACCAGCCAGGACCCAGGCCGAATGTCACATGTTTCTATATCTGAATTTTGGCGCGCTTATACATGCCTCATCTGGCTTTGACCAGCCCTTCCCCATATTTTTTCGATATGGGGCTGATGAGGCTTTTGCGTCGCGACCGTGACGCCAACTTTAATCAACCGATGCTCTACACTACTTCAGCCTGGCTTTCAACGACGCTTGCGGAAAGCATGTCGGCCGCATGCCGTTCTTGGATTGCCATTCACCCAGCGACCGGCGGGTCTTGAAGCCGGCGAGACCATCGGCCTTTCCGACATCGTAACCCTTGGCAACCAGTGCCTTTTGCATGGCGAGCACGTCGGAGCGCAGCATGGAGCCGACATCGCTCCATTTGGCCTGAAACGGCCCGGCATTATAAGCGATGCGATCTGCCAGATTGCCGATGAAGAGGGCATAAAGATCAGAGTTGTTGTATTCCTTGATGACGTAGAAATTCGGCGTCACCACGAATTCCGGACCGTTGCGTCCGGCCGGAACCAGCATCATCCCATCTGCGCTCAAATCATTGGAGGGAAAGGCTTTTCCGGAGATGCGGCGAATGCCCATCTTCTGCCAGTCTGCCACGGGGCGCGCCAGATCGGGACCTTCCTGTGCACACGATACATCGTCTGGTATGGAAACCTCGAAGCCCCAGTCGCGGTTGCGCTGCCAGCCGCGCTTGGACAGATAGTTGGCTATGGATGCAAGCGCATCCGGCACCGAGTTCCAGATGTCGCGATGACCGTCGCCATCGAAATCGACGGCATATTTGAGATAGCTGGAGGGCATGAATTGCGGCTGGCCCAGCGCGCCTGCCCACGAGCCCATCATCTTGGAGGCCGGAATATCGCCACTTTCGACGATCTTCAACGCGTCGATCAGTTCCGCACGGAACATTTCCTTGCGCGTCGAGGTGTAGGCTTTCGTCGCCAGCACATCGATGACGGCATTGGGCAGCTTCGCGCGGCCGAAGCCGGATTCGCGACCCCAGACGGCGATAAGGATGTTGCCGGGAACGCCGTAGGTCGCCTCGATGCGCTTGAGCGTTGAGGCATGGGTTGCGACCAGCGAACGGCCCGTGGCTGCCAGCCCCTGCAAACGCTGTTCGGAAAAATAGGCGCCGGGCGAGGCAAATTCCGCCTGGCTTTGCGCCTGTTCCTTGGGTGGCTTTTGACCGGGAATGACGAGATCGGGCAGTTTCCAGTTGATGGACAGACCCGTCAGCGTGGCCTCGATCGTCTTTTGCGAAATACCGGCCTTGCGGGCTTCCGGCCAGATATCCTGCTTCAGCCACGCATTGAAAGCGGCATCATATTGTGCAGCGGCCGCGCCTGTTGGTACCGTTTGCGCAAGCGTCACATTCGCCGACAGAAGCGATAGGGCAGCGGCGGCGATGAGGCCGATTGTTTTCACGCGCATTCGGTTTCCTTTTTCAATCAACAGGCAGGGCAGCGCGACTTGGTGCATCAGATGACGGTTCGCGCCTTGAGCGCTGCCGTCAGCGTGCCTTCATCGAGATAATCCAGCTCGCCGCCCACCGGTACACCATGGGCGAGACGGGTGATCTTGACGCCGAGATCGTTCAGCCGGTCGGTGATGTAGTGCGCCGTCGCCTGACCCTCGACGGTGGCGTTGACGGCGATGATGAGTTCGCGGATGCCGCCTTCGCTGACGCGCTCGATCAGGCCTTTGATGTTCAGGTCCTCGGGGCCCACGCCGTCCAGCGGCGACAGCGTGCCGCCCAGAACATGATAGGCGGTGTTCATCGCGCCAGCCCGTTCCAAGGCCCAGAGATCGGAGACGTCTTCCACCACGATGATAATGGCTTGGTCGCGGCGATCATCGGTGCAGACGGTGCAGGGATCGATGGTATCGACATTGCCGCAGCGCGAGCACACCTTCACCTTATCATAGGCCTCACCCATGGCGTGGCCAAGCGGGCCCAACAGCTGCTCTTTCTTCTTGATCAGATGCAGTGCTGCGCGGCGGGCCGAACGGGGACCAAGCCCTGGCACTTTTGCCAGGAGCTGGATGAGTTTTTCAATTTCGGGGCCGGTGACTCGTTTTGCCATGAGCGCTTTCTACTGCATAAATGTCATAACGGGAATCACAAGCGGAAAGCATCCCATGAAAATACGCGCCATCTGCCGGGCCGATGCTAAAATCCTGCCCGGCAAAACCTCGAAAACCGGAATTTTTAAACATCCCGTGCAAGGTCCGGTTCTTGTCGACCGCGAGGGGATCGTCAGCGATGCCGTTTGCAACAAAAAGCACCATGGCGGGCCGGATCAGGCCCTTTACGTGATGGGCTCCGTCGATCTCGATTTCTGGTCGCGTGAATTGGGATTTGCCGTCGAACCCGGATTTTTCGGGGAGAACCTCGTGATCGACGGAATCGACAGCGCCAGGATGCATGTGGGCGACAGACTGACGGCAGCGGAGGTGGAGCTGGAAGTGACCGCTGCCCGCATTCCCTGCGCGACGCTGACGGCCCGGATTGGAGACCCGAATTTTGCGCCCCGCTTCAAACAGGCGGGACAGCCAGGCTTTTATTGTCGCGTGCTGAAAGGCGGGATGATCGCTGCCGAGGAGGCCGTGACATTTGGGGCCTATCAGGGCACCAAACTGCCCATTCCCGTCATTCTTCAACGGTTCAGGCCATCAAGACTGTCGCAAGCGGAGCGAGATGATTATCTCACCACCCCGCTTGCCAGCCGTTTCAGGGCCATGCTGCAAGTCTGAAGACGATTAGAATGGAAGCTTCATACCGGGTGGGATGGGCAGACCGGCGGTCAGGTCACGTGTTTTTTCAGCGGTGACGGCTTCGGCACGCTGCTTGGCATCGTTGTGGGCGGCCACGAGCAAATCTTCGAGGATTTCGATTTCGTCTTCCTTCAGAAGCGACGGATCGATCTTGACGCCGAGCAGCGATCCCTTGCCGCTCATCTTGACGGTGACGAGACCGCCACCGGACGTGCCTTCGACTTCGAGTGCAGCAATCTCCTCCTGCATCTTCTCCATCTTGGCCTGCATTTCCTTGACCTTGCCCATCATGCCCATGATGTCACGCATGTCGAAACTCCTCTTTTGTTCTTAGAATTCTATGTCGTCGCCCGGCAGAATGTCGCCGTCGCTGGATTCGGCGACGGATGGCGGTGCGATCTCTTCGACGTCATCCACGAGCGGTGCGCGAATGCGAACGTCCGTGATCTTGGCTCCAGGAAACTGCGCCAGAATGGCGGCAACATCCGGGTCCTGGCGCGCATCGACAAAGCGGGCTTCGCGCGCATTGCCTTCGGCTTCCACAAGCGTGGGCTCGCCCTGTTCCTTGCTGATGGAGACGATCCAGTGGATGCCCGTCCATTCCTTGAGCTTGACGCCGATTTCACCGGGAAGCGAGCCGGGCGCACCTTCACCGAGCCGCAGATCGAAGCGCCCAGGTTCCAGCCGCACGAGATGGACGAAATTGCGCACTCTGGCTTTCAGGATCGGGTCACGGAATTTGGCGCAGAGATCAACGATATCACTCAAGGAGTTGACCGGAACCTTGGGCTCCGGACGCTCCTCTGGCTTTGGGGTTGCGACCTGCATCTCTTGCGGGCGGCTGTCTGGCACGGTGCGCAGCATGGTGGTCGGCTGCGGCGATGTCTGGCGTTGTGGCGAAACTTGAGCGGAGGCGACGGCCTGCGTCGAGCCGTAGGCGCGCGCACCGCCACCATTGCCGCCGCCGGATGGTGCGCCGTTGCTGGATGCACCGCCTTCGCCATTGGAAAGCTCCAGCAGACGACGGGCAGCATCTTCTGGTGCCGGCAGGTTTGCGGCATGGGACAGCCGGATCAACACCATTTCGGCGGCACCGGCAGGACGTGAGGCATTTTCCGTTTCAGGAATACCCTTCAACAGCATCTGCCAGATGCGAGACAGTGCAGAAACCGCGATCGTGTCGGCGAACTCAGCGCCCCGCACTCTCTCGACCTCAGACAGCGATGGATCGTCGGCTGCGTCAGGAACATATTTCATGCGGGTGACGAGATGGGTGAAATCGGCAAGGTCGTTCAGGACCACGACCGGATTGGCACCCGCCTCATACTGGCCGGTAAACTCTTCCAGGGCGGAGGCGACATCGCCCTTCACCACGTGGTTGAACAGATCAACGATACGGGCGCGGTCGGCAAGGCCCAGCATGCCGCGGATGGCATCGGCTTCGACATGCCCGCCACCATGGGCAATGGCCTGATCCAGTAGAGACAGACCGTCACGCGCGGACCCTTCGGCTGCACGGGCGATCATGGCCAGCGCCTGCGGCTCTGCCTCGAAACCTTCTTTTGCTGCAATGGCGGTAAACAGGCCGACGAGATCGGCAGCGCTGATGCGACGCAGATCAAACCGCTGGCAACGCGACAGAACGGTAATCGGGACTTTGCGGATTTCGGTCGTTGCGAAGATGAACTTCACATGTTCCGGCGGCTCTTCCAGCGTCTTCAGCAGACCGTTGAAGGCCTGCGTCGAGAGCATATGCACTTCGTCGATGATGTAGACTTTGTAGCGTGCGGACACCGGGCGGTAACGCACCTGCTCGATAATCTCTCTGATGTCATCGATACCAGTATGAGAGGCAGCATCCATCTCGATCACATCGACATGGCGGCCTTCCATGATGGCCTGGCAATGTTCGCCCGGAATACGCAGATCGATTGTTGGCTTGTCGATTTCGTCGGTCTTGTAGTTGAGCGCACGCGCCAGAATACGGGCCGTCGTGGTCTTGCCCACGCCGCGAACGCCGGTCAGCATGTAGGCTTGCGCAATACGACCGCTCTCGAACGCATTGGTCAGCGTGCGAACCATCGGCTCCTGACCAACCATCAAATCGGAAAAGTCTTTCGGGCGGTACTTTCGCGCCAGAACCCGGTAACCTGTACCCTGCTCTTTGGTCTGGGGCATATTGGTTCCGGTTTCGCTCATCGCCTCGCCATGGATTGGGTTGGTGCCCGCTTTCAGGCCGAACTGGCCCGGCGAAACCTGAGCACGTCTTCAAGAATAGAAAAGGTGGGAGGCTGGCACGGCGACCCGTGCCTGGCTCGTTAGGGCTGCTTCCTTCCGGACCTGACCCGGTTGGCGAGTGGCTCGTCCACCACCAACCTCCCGAAGGCACATATCGGCAATAATAAAAGCAAATGCAAGCCAAGCTGTCAAAAAACTGCTATCACCTTCAAAACAATTTGGGAGGATGCCTTGGAAACATTCCGGCTGGATGAAAGACTGGCGCGCGACAGCGTGCTGATAACCCGGCTGGGTTTGTGCCAACTGCGCCTTCAAAACGACCAGCGCTGGCCCTGGGTCGTTCTGGTGCCTCAACGCAATGATAAAAGCGAGCTGTTCGAGCTGACCCCGCTCGACCAAGCGCTCGTGACCTTCGAGACAAATCAGGTGGCTTCGGCTTTGAAAGAACTGACGGGCGCGACAAAAATAAATGTCGGTGCCCTTGGAAATATCGTTCGGCAACTCCACGTCCATATCATTGCCCGCAGGCAAGGCGATGAATGCTGGCCCGGACCGATCTGGGGCCAGGGTACGCCGGTTCCTTATGCGGATGATGACAGACATGATTTCATGAAAAAACTGGCCGGCGCATTGTGATGAATTCAAGCAGCATTTTCGACACCAACTCCCCCCATCCCGAAGCCAGCACCTTGACCGCGTTCGCGCAGAACGGTCTCGATCGCCTTGCGGAAAAACGCAGCGAAAGCTGTGTGTCCGACGCGCTGAAGGTGGAAGGTACACATCTTCTGGCCTTCGCTGGCACCAAGCTCGTGCTCAAGCATGACGATCAAGTTCTCGACCCGCTGTTTTCGGCTTACGAGTTGGCCGAACTCGATCCCGATTTCGAAAACGCCATCCTTCTCGGCTACAAGGAGAATGGCGAGCCGCGCGTCGCGGTGCCGGTTCGAACCGCCGAAGACAACCTTGCCAGCCATTTCAAGCCGGTGGATGCCCGCAGCCTATATCGGGATCAGCTGATCGGCGAAGAGCTGCTCGGCGAAGTCGCCCAGGCCGTCAGCCTCATCCATTGGAATGCCGACAACCGGTTTTGCGGGCGTTGCGGTGGCGCGATGGAGCTTCACATTGGCGGCTACAAGCGCATCTGTGCTGCCTGCAGCCACACGATTTTTCCGCGCACCGACCCCGTCGTCATCATGCTGACCATCGATCTGGAGCGGGAGCTTTGCCTACTGGGTCGTGGGGCGCATTTTCCACCCGGCATGTATTCGTGCCTTGCGGGCTTTGTCGAACCCGGAGAAACCATTGAAAATGCCGTGCGTCGTGAAACGCACGAGGAAGCCAATATCGATGTCGGCCGGGTGCGGTACCACGCCTCGCAGCCATGGCCGATGCCGCACACATTGATGATCGGCTGTTTCGCGGAAGCTTTGTCGTCCGACATTACCCGTGATGAGGCCGAGCTTGAGGATTGCCGCTGGTTTACCCGCGACGAAGTGGCAGCCCTTCTGGAGATGAGCGCTGCCAATGGTCAGTCACCGCCACCCCGCGGCGCCATCGCGCACCGTCTGATGCGCGACTGGATCGAATGGGACAAGGCCGAGTAAAACCGCAGCGCAGGCTCAAAAAATATTGAGCTTGCGGCGCATGGCATGGCCCTTGTAGACGCCGAGAATGCGGACTTTTTCGGAGAAGAAGCGCAGTTCCTCCAGCGCGTGACGCACCGATTCGTCTTCGGGATGGCCTTCGATATCCGCATAAAACTGCGTCGCCACGAACTTGCCGCCGAGCTGGTAGCTTTCCAGCTTCGTCATGTTGATGCCGTTTGTGGCAAAGCCGCCCATGGCCTTGTAAAGCGCTGCGGGAATGTTGCGGACGTTGAAGACGAAGGTGGTGACGATGACCTCTTCCGGTGAGGTCCGCTTCACCCAGTCTTCGTCGCGAGACAGGACGACGAAGCGGGTGACGTTGTTTTCCGAATCCTCGACGTTCTCAGCCAGGATGTCCAGACCATAGAGATCGGATGCCAGCCGGGGCGCAAGTGCAGCCATGCTGCGGTCGCCGAGTTCAGACACCTGCTTGGCCGCACCGGCGGTATCGCCGGCCACAACCGGTTTCCAGCCATTGGAGCGGATGATCTTGCGGCATTGACCCAGCGCATGGATATGGCTGTGAACGGTCTTGATCTCGTCCTTCTGCACGCCCGGCAGCACCATCAGCTGAAAGCGGATCGGCATGAAATATTCGGCGATGATGTGCAGGCGTGATTCGGGCAATAGGTGGTGGATATCAGCGACACGACCGGCCAAGGTGTTTTCGATCGGAATCATCGCCAGATCGGCGCCGCCATTTTCAAGCGCGTTGAAGGCGTCCTCGAATGTCGGGCATGGCAGGGGGTCCAGCTGCGGAAAGACATCGCGGCAGGCCATGTCGGAATTGGCGCCAAAGTCGCCCTGAAAGGCAATGGAGTTGCTGCTCATGGGTGGATCGCTATCATTTGCCTGTGCTTCCCAAAATTTCGCGCGCCTTGTCGAGCTGCGCTTGTGTGTCGACGCCTAAGGGCACCGAATGAACGATTTCCGCATCGATGCGCATGCCCGCCTCCAGCGCGCGAAGCTGCTCGAGACTTTCGCGCATTTCCAGCGCAGACGGCTTGAGCGATACGAATTTTTCCAGCGCGGCGCGGCGGTAAGTGTAGAGACCTATATGGTGGTAAAGCGGACCCTGGCCGTATGGCGCGGTTGCCCGCGTGAAATACAGCGCTCTCAGCCGTGTTTCAGACATCGGGCTACCGACGATCTTGACGACGCTGGGATTGACCTTCTCCTCTTCATCGGTGATCTCGACCGTGAGCGTGGCAATATCGGTCGATGCATTGTCCATCGGGCGCAGGGACGCGCGGATCGTTTCCGGCTCGATGGTCGGAAGATCGCCCTGAACGTTGATGACGAATTCGGCCCGTCCATAAGGATCGGCTTTCTGCAACGCTTCATAGATGCGGTCGGAACCGGACTGGTGGTCGAGGCTCGTCATCGTGACTTCGAAACCGGCATTCTTGACGACCTCGAACACCTCTGGATGATCGACGGCAACGACGATGCGTTCGGCACCGGCTTCGCGCGCGCGCATCGCAACCTGAACCACCATCGGGTGGCCTGCAATATCGGCCAGCGGCTTTCCGGGAAGGCGTGTGGAGGCCATTCGCGCCGGAATAAGGACGACGGCCTTTTCGAAAACGTTATTATTCATCCAACACCCTTCAAATCCCGCCTGAAAAGTGGCAATACGTCACGGTGCGGGGAACATATTCAAGTTGCGCAGGCTGTGCAAAAGCCATAGCTTTTGAGCAATTTCAAGATGTCCGTTTATGCGAACGGTTGTGAGGGAGCGCAAATCAATGAATTCACGTGTTAACATGGCGGTGGGTGCCCTATTGGGCACGATCTTCGTCCTGATGTCGGTGTCGATCGCATCCGAGGGAATTTTCCACGCGCCAGCGCCGGAAAAGGAAGGTTACGCCATTGTTGCAGAGACAAGCGCAGACAGCGCCAGCGGCGAACCCGCAGCCGTTGCCACGCCGATTGCCAAGCTTCTCGCCAGCGCCGACGCCGCAAAGGGCGAGACGGTCTTCAAGAAATGTACCAGCTGTCACACCGGGGAGAGCGGCGGCCCCAATAAAGTCGGCCCTAATCTCTATGGCGTCGTCAACCGTCCCATCGCCAGCCACGAAGGCTTCAGCTATTCGGCTGGCATGAAGGATTTCTCCAAGGGCAGCACCGTGAAGTGGGATTACGATCACCTGAGCTACTTCATCGAAGCGCCAAAGAAACACGTTCCAGGCACGGCCATGGGCTTTGCGGGCATCAAGAAGGAAACCGAGCGCGCCGATCTCATCGCCTATCTGCGCACCCTCGCGGCCACTCCAGAACCGCTGCCGGACCCGAACGCACCGGCTGAACAGATCAACTAAAATGAAAAAAGCCCGGTCCGCCGGGCTTTTTGCTGTCTGGATGAACGCTGACTTAGGTGTCCTGCGTCAGTTGCCCATCAGGATATCGAACAGCGTCGTTTGTTTCGGAGCGGGCTGCCTTGGCTCAAAACCGCCGCCAATATCGGCCGGGGGAACCGGACTACCGTCATATTGCTGCTGCCGTTGCTGGGGGAACTGCTGGGATGGCGCATCGACAGGCGGATATTGCGGGGTCGACGCGGTCTGATCACGACCGATAGGTGCTGCCGGATAGTTCGGCGGAACGGGCGCCTCGTTACCACCCAAGGCATTGGAGATGAGATCGCTGAGCGATTTTGGCAAGGCTGTGGGTGCGTCTGCCATCGGCTGGCCGGTCTCCGGCACCCCATAGGTGCCCAGACCAAAGAGCGGAGACGGCGTCAGGCCGGAATGGGCTGCCGTCATGAAGTCCTTCCACGCCTTGGCGGGCAGACCGCCGCCGGTCACCTTTTTCATCGATGTGCCGTCGTCATTGCCGAACCACACACCTGTGGTGAGCGTGCTGGTATAACCAACGAACAGGGCGTCGCGGAACGACTGCGTGGTGCCGGACTTGCCCGCCGCCTGCCAGCCCTTCAGCTTGGCGGCTTTGCCGGTGCCTTCATTGATAACGCCGGTCAGCATGCTGTTCATGGTCGCGGCAATGGCTTCGCTCAGCACACGCGGCGGATTGTCGTATTTGTTCTCGTAGAGAACCTTGCCATCCGCATCGGTGATTCGCTTGACGATGTGCGGTGTGGCCTTGAAGCCACCATTCATCATCGGCGCGTAAGCCGAGGTCAGCTCCAAAAGCGACACTTCCGATGTGCCCAGCGCAATCGAGGCGTTGGCCTGCAAATCCGATTCGATGCCCATGCGGTGCGCGACCTGTGTAACGCGGTCCGGGCCGACTTCCATCACCAGCTGGGCTGCGATGGTGTTCAGCGAATTGGCAAGTGCAGTGGCAAGCGTGACCTCACCGCGATATTTCTGATCGTAATTTTCCGGCGTCCATTTGCCGATCTTGACCGGCGCATCGTTGCGCACCGAATTCGGGGTCAGCCCATTTTCCAGCGCGGCGATATAAACGAAGGGTTTGAAAGCCGAACCGGGCTGGCGCTTGGCCTTGGATGCGCGGTTGAACTGGCTTTGCGAATAATCCGCACCGCCGACAATGGCGCGGATAGCACCGGTGCCATCGATGGAGGCCAATGCCGCCTGCGATGCGCCGAGCTTCTTGCCTTCGCCCTTCAATACGCCGGACAGCGCTTTTTCCGCTTCCTTCTCCAGATCGAGATCGACGGTCGTATCGACCACCAGATCCTGCTTCACATCGCCCACCAGCATGCGCACTTCTTCAAGCACCATATCGGCAGCGTAATGTTCGGCGCCCGACCAGAAGCGCTTGGCCTTGGTCGGTGGCTGCGACATGGCCGTCTTGATTTCATCTTCGGTGATGAAGCCGACATCCTGCATGGACTGCAAGACCACCTGCGCACGCTCTTCGGCGGCCTGCGGGTCACGCGCAGGCGACAGGCGCGATGGCGCCTTCAGCAAGCCGGCCAGCAATGCGGCCTCGCCCAGATTGACGTCGCGGGCCGACTTGTTGAAATAACGACGCGATGCCGCTTCCACGCCATAGGCATTGGAGCCGAAATAGACCCGGTTCAGATACATCGCCATGATCTGATCCTTGGTGTATTTCTGCTCCAGCCAGAAGGACAGAAGGACTTCCTGGATCTTGCGCTCCAGCGTCCTGTCGGGAGACAGGAACAGGTTTTTCGCCAGCTGCTGCGTCAGCGTCGAGCCGCCCTGGACGGTGCGACCACTGACGATGTTGGTGACGATGGCGCGGGCAAGGCCCAGCGGATCGATACCGAAATGCGAATAAAAGCGGCGATCTTCGATGGCCATGACGGCCTGCGGCAGATAAGGCGACATGTCTTCAAGCGCCAGCGCCTCGCCGCCGGTGGTGCCGCGGTTGGCCAGAACCGAGCCGTCGACGGCCACGATTTTCAGATTGGGCGGACGCTCAGGGATGGACCATGTGCTGGCACTGGGCATGCGGGCGGCATAATAGGCGACGATACCGACGACGGCGATGCCACCCCATATGCTGAGAACGATGCACCAATAGGTGAATGCGCGGATGAAGCTGGTGAAGCCGCCGCCCGTCGAGCGCGCCTTACGCTTCGACTGCGACGCGGTTTTGGAGCGTTGGCGCTTTGGTTCCGGAGCATCGTCGAACGCTGCGGCCTTCTTGGTGCGCCCCTTGTTGCCGGTAATACGGTCGCTGTCATCAAGACGCAGGTCATCGCCGGATTCGTGAAAATCCCCGAAAGATGGTTCTACGCGTTGGCGTGACTTGCCATTACCTGCCATTAGCGGGAAATTGCTCCATGATGTGGCGGTGCCGTATGCTGCCCCTTGATCGCCTTTTGATCCGGATGAAGCTTAAATGCGGCGATTTAAGGTGGGGTTAAGGACGTGGAACCTTCACGATGCCGTCACTGACAGACGTCAACCCATTCCGCAGAGGTGAGTGCCGCCATATGGTCGGGTGCAATCCGTACAGCCGCGTTCGTGGCGCCCGCCGCAGGCACGACTTCCGCATAGGCCTTCAGCGAGACATCGCAATAGACCGGAAAAGCCGATGGCAGACCGAAGGGGCAGACGCCGCCGATCGGGTGGCTCGTCACCTCGACCACGTCGTCGCCACCCAGCATGCGTGGCTTGGCACCGAAGCGGTCGCGGAATTTGCGGTTGTCGAGCCGCTTTGTGCCGGCGGTGACGACCAGAAGGATCGTGTCACCCGCCTTCAGGCAAATCGTCTTTGCGATCTGATCGGGGTCGACTTGATGTGCTTGCGCAGCCATGGCCACGGTGGCAGAGCTCTCTTCAGTCACCAGAACGGTGATCTCAGGGGCGTGCGTGGCGAAGAATTCTCTGACGGATTCGATGCTCATGCGCAATCTTTAGGCGTTGCGCGTCTCATACGCAAGGTTTCAGAGGCTAGTTATGCATTTTACGCAATGCTGCGCTGCAATGTCTTGACTGTTCATCGCTGCAAAATGTTGTATCTTCAAATCATCGAAGCGACGCACTCCTCCCAGCGTCGCCCGATTGGACTGACAACACTCCTCCTCCCAGTTGTCAGTCAGTATCAAGAACCCGGCGCACCTCCTCCCGCGCCGGGTTTTTGCTTTCCTAGATTCCTGTTCCAGTTGAGATACCCATTATTCCCTGCAGGAATTTGCACGATCCGGTCGAAAAACTTCGAGGCCGCCAACCCGGCTTCGTCATCAAAGAAACTTGACTTATCGGTGTCGTGACCTTAGGTGTTTTGCCATCGATATTTGTTTGACGACCAGAGCTTCAGCGTCCCCATAGACGTAAACGACGATCTTCCCTTCAAATTCGAGAACACCGCGCTGAATTTCAGCGCAAAAGTAATGCCAACGGAAGGAACATCGTTATGGCGACTGGTACAGTAAAATGGTTCAACGCAACCAAGGGCTACGGCTTCATTCAGCCTGATGATGGCGCACAGGACGTTTTCGTTCACATCTCCGCAGTTGAACGCGCTGGCCTGAACGGCCTCAAGGATGGTCAGAAGATCACCTATGAACTGGTTCAGGACCGTCGTTCTGGCAAGATGTCTGCCGACAGCATCGTCGCTGCTTAAGTTCGACCCGAGATCGGCTTTGGGGCCGATCTGACTGACACGTTGAAGGCCGGTCAAACCGGCCTTTTTCTTTGGGCGGTCGTCTCTGTTAAGATGACGACGTTGCGCGATGCTCCAGCAAAAATCGCGACGACCCTTGAAATCATCCCATCCCGAACCAATATAGAGATCACCAGAGTTTCAGCGACTTCCGATAAGGTCATCTAACCTACGCGGTTGCTTACTTCAGCGTTAACTAAATGTTAACCAAAGTGGGGCAATCATATTTCGGAAGACGCGAGCGACAGCAGTTTTGTTGGCGCCGTGCTGAGACACATACCGTTTTACGCGCTTTGACCACGGATGTACTGGCACTGAAGCTGAAACGGTAAGGAAAGGTCGGGCTTGCCCCGGCCTTTTGCTTTTTTGGGCCTGTGTCGCCCTCAAGAACGCCGCCTGTCGCAGGCGGCGTTTCTGTTATTTCGCGGCAAGAGCTGTCAAAATCCGCACCCAGGACCGGATACCCTTGTGGAAGGATTGCAGATCGTATTTTTCGTTGGGCGAATGAATACGGTCGTCCGTCAGGCCAAAGCCGATCATCAGTGAATCCATTCCCAGCATCTTCTGGAAATCACCGACGATGGGGATCGATCCACCCATGCCGATGACGACGGCTGGCTTTGCCCACTCATCCGACAACGCATTCTTCGCTTTCGTCAGCGCCGGCGAATCGTAAGATAGCTGAATGGCCGGTGAGCCACCGTGCTCATGGAATTCCACCGAGCAATCGGCGGGGATTTTCGAGCGCACATAGGCGCGGAAGCTTTCACGGATGGCGGCTGGGTCTTGGTTGCCAACCAGACGGAACGACACTTTGGCCGAGGCCTTTGCCGCAATCACGGTCTTGAAACCTTCGCCGGTGTAGCCGCCGATGATGCCGTTGACTTCCGCTGTTGGGCGCGCCCATGTGAGCTCCAGAACCGAGCGGCCCTTTTCGCCCGCCGGAACGGACAGACCGACCTCGCCGAGGAAACTTTCCGCGGTGCGGCCAAGATTGTCCCACGACGCCTTGATGTTGGATGGTGTCTCTTCCACGCCTTCATAGAATCCAGGCAAGGTCACACGGCCGGTCTCGTCATGCAGACCCGCCAGAATATGCGTCAGAATATGAATGGGGTTGGCCGCAGCGCCGCCGAACAGCCCTGAGTGAAGATCACGGTCAGCCGCCGTCACCACGATCTCTTCGCCGACGAGCCCACGCAAGGCAGCGGCGATCGCCGGTGTTTCGCGGTCCCACATGCTGGTATCGCAGACCAGCGCGTAATCTGCCTTCAGCTCATCGGCATTGGCATCCAGGAACGGTTTGAGCGATGGCGAACCGGATTCCTCCTCGCCTTCGAACAGAATGGTGATGCGCAAAGGCAGCGAGCCATGCACCTGCTTGTAAGCGCGGCAGGCCTCGACAAAGGTCATCAACTGCCCCTTGTCATCCGAGGTCCCACGACCGGTGATGACCTGCCTGCCCTCGCCAATATCCTTCAGCGCCGGATCGAAGGGCTCGTTTTCCCACAAATGAAGGGGATCGACGGGCTGCACATCATAGTGGCCGTAAAACAGCACATGCGGCGCATCCGGCGTTGCGCCATCATGGTGGGCAACGACCATGGGATGGCCAGCGGTTTCGCGCACCGACGCGTCAAAGCCGATATTCTTGAGATCGCGAACCAGCCAATCAGCGGCCTTGCTGCATTCGGCCTTATAGGCCGGGTCCGTCGAGATGGACTTGATGCGGACGAATTCGAAAAGCTTGTCGAGGCTGGAGTTGAGGTTGTCGTCAACCGCCGAGAGAACGGGGGATATGTCTGTCATTACGCGATCCTGTCATGCAAAGATGACGGGACCATAGAGCAAAGAGCGCGCGGTTTCGAGCCGGAAAATCGCCTCTTTGCTGGAGACTACGAGGGTGCAGGCACGGTTGTTTCTGCTTGAGATCCTCCTCAGACTTTCTGGTCGACAGCTCGCGCCGCCTCGATAGTGCGGCCCATATATTCCAGCAGCAAGTGTCGCTCGAACTTCAAAAGCCCTGCCAGCATCGCATCATCGGTATCTCTGGATGCCGCAATGGCCTGACGTTCCAGCTCACGGCCTTTGTCCGTCAGTTCGATGATCTGCGCCCTGCGGTCTCGCGGATGCGGCTTGCGTTCGATCAGCCCGTCGCGCTCCATCCGCGCCAGCGTATTGGCCAGCGTCGCCTGCTCGACATCCACCCTATCAAGCAATTGTCGCTGCGTCAGCCCGTCCTCGTTCCACAGTTCCAGCAAGACCGGAAACTGGCCAGGCGAGAAGCCGAGCGCTGCGGCACGTTTGTTCAGCGCCTTCGAAAAGCTCTTTGCCAGTTGGGCAGCAAGGTAAGTGGCCGAATCGTTTCGCGAAAAACGCATGTCATTTCCCTCGGGCGCGGTAACGTCGTGTCGGAATTACATATGATGCGATGTAAATCTGCTGGCTTTCGCGAGGCGTGTGAGTGGAAATTGGCCAATAAAAAACCGCCATGACCGGGAGGGACAGCCATGGCGGTTATATTGAAGGACAAAGGCCCGGAGAGGGGGATAGGCCTTTGTCCGGTCTGAAGCGGCGGGGGACGAGCCAGCAATCAGACTACGGCGTGATCAGTCGCCGTCCTCTAAGAAATGAGCCTTCAAATGCGGCTTTTCAAGGGAGCGCAGAATTACAAATTTGTAACGTTCTGGTGAGCTTCAATTGGTCTGTTGATGCCCCTTGCGCCGATATATGAACCAGACAATTTTTGTGATTGCGTAGACCGAGGTAAATATACCGAAATTGAGCGCGACATTCCACGCGTTACCCACCTCCTTCGATATCGCCAGGACGAAAAAGGTACCAAGCAAAGCGCCATTCATAAACTCGAACTGAGCCTGGCGTGCCAAACTCCATTTCTGCTCGCGACGCGCCGGAAAATAAATATGAAGGCTCTCTGATGCCAGGAGAAACATCGGCGCCACTAGAATTTTCTGGAGAACAAGGCCACTGCCATTTCCGTTGAGCACCGATACGGCGGCTGTTATCGACATCAAGGCAACGGTCGCCACACAGAATGAAATATTCGATTTCCTGTTCATATGACCTCGCAACAGTACCAAAGAATGTTGTCGGACAATCCTCGCGACGATAGACCTTTGCGCTTTGGCGCGCTATCCCTTCTTCCCATGAAAAAAGGCGATCATCTCTTCCTCGTTGACGGCTCCGGATTCATCTTCCGGGCGTTCCATGCCATTCCTGCGCTCAACCGCAAATCGGATGGATTGCCCGTCAATGCCGTCTCCGGTTTCTGCAATATGCTGTGGAAGCTGTTGAAGGACGCGCGCAACACCGATGTCGGCGTGACACCCACGCATTTCGCCGTGATTTTCGACTACTCCTCGAAAACCTTCCGCAACGAGCTCTACGATCTCTACAAGGCCAATCGTTCCGCGCCGCCGGAAGATCTCGTGCCGCAATTCGGCCTGATCCGCCAGGCCACCCGCGCCTTCAACCTGCCCTGCATCGAGACCGAGGGTTTCGAAGCAGACGATATCATCGCCACCTATGCCCGCCAAGCCGAAGCGATCGGCGCGGATGTGACGATCATCTCATCCGACAAGGATCTGATGCAGCTTGTCTCGGCCAATGTGCACATGTACGACGCCATGAAGGACAAGCAGATCGGCGTGCCCGACGTCATCGAAAAATGGGGCGTCGCGCCTGAAAAGATGATCGACCTGCAAGCCATGACCGGCGATTCGACCGATAACATTCCCGGCATTCCAGGCATCGGGCCGAAAACCGCAGCCCAGTTGCTCGGAGAATATGGCGATCTCGACACGCTCTTGGAACGTGCGGGCGAAATCAAGCAGCAGAAGCGACGCGAAAATATCGTCGCCAATGCGGAGCTTGCGCGCCTGTCTCGGCAGCTGGTGGCACTTCGAACCGATGTGCCGCTGGAGTTGCCTCTGGATGCGCTGACGCTCGAGCCACAGGACGGCCCCAAGCTGATCGCCTTCCTCAAGGCCATGGAATTCACCACGCTGACGCGGCGCGTTGCAGAGACTACGGGCGCCGATGCAACAGCCATCGATGCCGCTCATGTTCCCGTCGAGCGCGGTGCTCAGGCCCACGGCCCCGACCTGGATGCAGCAACGGATGCGGTCACGTCGCTGGATGAAAATGCAGTCGGAAACATCGATGCTATCGCCTCACAGATGGAGGGCACCGTACCCGCAACGCTCGCTTCCTCCCGTGAAGCGAGCTTCTCCACAGCCAAGATCGACATCACAGCCTATCAGACCATTCGCACCGTGGAAGAGCTTGATCGATGGATTGCCTTGGCACGCGAAACCGGCGTTGTTGCCTTCGACACGGAAACCACTTCGCTCGACCCGATGCAGGCGGAGCTTGTCGGTTTTTCACTGGCTCTCGCCAACAATGCGACGGATGCAAGCGGCCTCGATATCCGTGCGGCCTATGTGCCGCTCAGCCATAAGACCGGCTCGGGTGGTGATCTCTTCAGCGACGGCATCAAGCTGGCGCCTGACCAGATACCATTCGATGATGCGATCGCTCGTTTGAAAGACCTCCTGAAAGACCCTGCGGTGCTCAAGGTAGCGCAGAACCTGAAATATGACTATCTGCTGGTCAAGCGCCTTGGCATCGTCATGCAGAGTTTTGATGATACCATGCTGATGTCTTACGTTCTGGAGGCTGGCAAAGGCCTGCACGGCATGGACGCGCTATCAGAACGGTGGCTCGGCCACACCCCGATTTCCTACAAGGAGGTCGCAGGTTCCGGCAAGGCAGGCGTCACCTTTGATTTCGTCGATATCGACAAGGCGACGACCTATGCCGCCGAAGATGCAGATGTGACGCTTCGTCTGTGGATGGTCCTGAAACCCCGCCTCGTCGCTGACAAGATGACGGCAGTCTATGAGCGGCTCGAACGACCACTCCTGCCCGTCCTGGCGCGTATGGAAGAGCGTGGCATCACCGTCGATCGGCAAATCCTGTCGCGTCTCTCTGGCGAACTCGCGCAAAAAGCGGCGGCCTTCGAAGACGAGATTTACGAGCTGGCCGGGGAAAAGTTCAATATCGGCTCACCCAAGCAGCTCGGCGATATCCTGTTCGGCCGAATGGGCTTGCCGGGCGGTTCGAAAACCAAGACCGGTCAGTGGTCGACCTCAGCCCAGGTTCTGGAGGATCTGGCCGCAGAAGGCGCCGAACTGCCTCGCAAGATCGTGGACTGGCGTCAGCTGACAAAGCTCAAATCGACCTACACCGACGCCCTTCCCGGCTATGTGCATCCACAGACCAAACGCGTCCACACATCCTACTCGCTGGCATCGACCACTACGGGACGCCTGTCTTCGTCTGAACCGAATTTGCAGAACATCCCGGTCCGCACCGCGGAAGGCCGCAAAATCCGCACCGCTTTCGTCTCGACGCCGGGAAACAAGCTGCTGTCGGCCGATTACAGCCAGATCGAGCTTCGCGTCCTCGCGCATGTGGCCGATATTCCGCAGCTGCGAAACGCTTTTGAAAACAACATCGACATTCACGCCATGACGGCGTCGGAAATGTTCGGCGTTCCAGTGGAGGGCATGCCGTCCGACGTGCGCAGACGCGCCAAGGCCATCAACTTCGGCATCATCTACGGCATCTCGGCCTTCGGTCTGGCCAACCAGTTGGCCATCGGTCGCTCAGAAGCCGGCGATTACATCAAGAAATATTTCGAACGCTTCCCAGGCATCCGCGATTACATGGAGAGTACGAAGGCTTTTGCGCGCGACAAAGGATATGTCGAAACGATCTTCGGACGGCGCATTCATTATCCGGAGATCAAATCCTCCAACCCGTCCGTCCGGTCCTTCAACGAACGCGCAGCAATCAACGCCCCCATCCAGGGCTCAGCCGCCGACGTCATACGCCGCGCCATGATCCGCATCGAACCTGCGCTGGAACAAACAGGCCTCTCTGCTCGCATGCTCCTGCAGGTGCATGACGAATTGATCTTCGAAGTCGAGGAAGCAGAAATTGAAAAGGTGCTCCCCATCGTGGTCAACATCATGGAAAAGGCAGCACTGCCTGCCATCGACATGAAGGTGCCGTTGAAGGTTGATGCGAGAGCGGCGAGCAACTGGGACGAGGCGCATTAGCAGCGGCAGGTGGTTCTGCCGACAGGCTTATTGCGGAGATGGTTAGCTTGAAGCCCGCAAGAGAGAGCTGGCTGGCCTGCTCGATGGTACGGACGAACCACCTTCCACGCTCCATCCCGATCTGGCGAAGTATTTTCATGAGGAGATCGGTGCTCTTCACGTCCGACTTGGCAACGAGAAGACGCAGGCCTTTGCGGACTACAGGCTCTGCACGCTGGTCAGCCGCATCGAACTCGTTCCCAGTCGTGATCTGGCCGTGATCCTCACCTTCGCATGTATCAAGAGAAACCCCGAGTCCTCAACGAAAGGGCGATTCTGGAAGAGCTCATGGGTCGCGCCGATCTAACCCGGTAGCCAGAAATGCCAAAAGCCCCTTGGCGGGGCTCTGTCGGTATCACAGGGATCGTTGGTTGCGGGGGCAGGATTTGAACCTGCGGCCTTCAGGTTATGAGCCTGACGAGCTACCGGGCTGCTCCACCCCGCGTTACCAGGTTTTTGCGTTCGCAAAAACCGACAGAGCAAACACGAAGTGTTTGCGTATCCGGTCCGGTTTTTGCCAAAGGCAAAATACCGTTGTTACCAGCGTAAATCCCTTAGGATTTATCGCGACTGCGTCACAGCATGGCTGTGATGCATATTGCCGGAGCAAATCCTTTAGGATTTGTCTCCTGTAAGGGACGCACCTTATTTATTCGATGCGCCGCTTTTTGTGTCTTTGTGCTTTATAACACAAAAGGCCGCGTTGTGAGCGGCCTTTGACTGGCCTTTTGGCCGTTTGTTTTTGCGTT
>NZ_BBJU01000011.1 GCF_000739935.1 Agrobacterium rubi TR3 = NBRC 13261
AAACTCCAATAACTGACTGGCAAGACTGATGATGCAGGCTGAAACCAAAATCATGGATGCTCCCGAGGCCTCAACCACCTCGCCCATTCTGGAAATGCGCGGCATCAGCCAGATATTCCCCGGCGTTAAAGCCTTGGATGGCGTCAACATCCGCCTCTACCCCGGCAAGGTCACAGCCCTCATCGGTGAAAACGGTGCTGGCAAATCCACGCTCGTCAAAATCCTCACCGGCATTTACCGCCCCAACGAGGGCGAAATCCTGCTGGATGGTCAGCCCGTCACATTCCACAGCGCGCAGGATGCCATTGATGCGGGCGTGACGGCGATCCATCAGGAAACCGTGCTGTTTGACGAGCTTTCGGTGGGTGAAAACATCTTTCTCGGCCACGCGCCCAAGGGGCGATTCGGATTGATCGACTGGAAAACCATCAACGACAAATCCCGCGCTTTGCTGGAGCGGCTGGAAAGCAAGATCGATCCGACCATCCGGCTGAAAGACCTCTCGATTGCGCAGCGCCATCTGGTGGCGATTGCCCGTGCGCTGTCGGTGGAAGCCCGCATCGTCATCATGGATGAGCCGACAGCGGCCCTTTCGCGCAAGGAAATCGACGATCTTTTCCGCATCGTGGAAAACCTGAAACGACAGGGCAAGGCCATCCTGTTCATCAGCCACAAATTCGATGAGGTCTATGAAATCGCCGAAAGCTACGCGGTTTTTCGCGATGGTAAAATGGTCGGTTCGGGTGACCTCAAGCAGACACCACAGGACGAAATTGTGCGGCTGATGGTGGGACGCGATGTGAAGGATGCCTTTCCCAAGCAGGCCGTCAACATCGGCCAGACCACGCTCTCTATCAAAAGCTACTGCCACGATACCGAGTTCCGCGACATTTCCTTCGATCTGCGCAAGGGCGAAATTCTCGGGCTTTACGGCCTGATTGGTGCCGGGCGTTCGGAGCTTTGCCAGTCGCTGTTCGGCATCACCCGCCCCGCATCCGGCACCTTGACGCTGGATGGGCAGCGGATTTCTATTCGCAGCCCGCAAGATGCGATTCATGCTGGCATCGTCTATGTGCCGGAAGAGCGCGGGCGGCACGGGCTGGCGCTCGAACTGCCGATCTATCAGAACATGTCGCTGCCATCGCTGGCGCGCACATCCCGCAAGGGGTTTCTGGCCGCTGCCAACGAATTTGCGCTCGCCCGCAAATATGCCTCGCGGCTGGATTTGCGCGCCGCCGCCCTGTCGGTGCCAGTCGGTACGCTCTCGGGCGGCAACCAGCAGAAGGTGGTCATCGGCAAGTGGCTGGCCACCCAGCCCAAGGTCATCATTCTGGATGAGCCGACCAAGGGCATCGATATCGGCTCGAAAGCCGCAGTCCACGGCTTCATCAGCGAACTGGCCGCCGAGGGCCTGTCGATCATCATGATTTCATCCGAACTGCCGGAAATTCTGGGCATGTCGGACCGCGCCATCGTCATGCGCGAGGGCTTGATGGCGGGCGTGTTCGAACGAGCCGATTTTTCAGCCGAAAAGCTGGTGCGCGCTGCCACAGGAAACGCGTGAGAGGACCAACGCCATGAAAAGACTTCTTAAAAATCGCGAATGGCTGCTGGCGGGCATCATCATAGCCCTAATCGCAGGCTTCTCCATGCGCTCCCCTGGCTTCGAGCGTCCTGGAAATCTCGTCAATATCTTCAACGACACATCCATCCTCATCATTCTGGCGCTCGGCCAGATGGCGGTGATCCTGACGAAATCCATCGATCTCTCTGTTGCCGCCAACCTTGCCTTTACCGGCATGGCCGTGGCCATGACCAATGCGGCCTTTCCCTCGATACCCCTGCCCTTCCTCATTGCCATGGCAGTTGTGATCGGCGCGTTCTTAGGGTCGATCAACGGCATTCTGGTCTGGTGGCTGGGCTTGCCCTCCATCGTGGTCACACTGGGAACGCTGACGATTTATCGCGGCATGGCCTTTGTTCTCTCCGGTGGCGCTTGGGTCAATGCGCATCAGATGTCGCCGACCTTTCTCAACGTTCCACGCACACCCGTTCTGGGCATGCCGGTTCTTTCCTGGGTCGCTATTCTCATTATCGCGGGTGCGTGGCTGGTCCTGACCCGCACCTCCTTCGGGCGTTCCGCCTATGCCTCTGGCGGCAATCCCGGCGCTGCCGTCTATGCGGGCATCGATGTCGGCCGCACGCGCTTTCTGGCCTTTCTGCTGTCTGGTGCTCTGGCGGGGCTGGCGAGCTACCTTTGGGTGTCGCGCTATGCCGTGGCCTATGTCGATATCGCATCCGGTTTCGAACTGGACAGCGTCGCCGCCAATGTCATCGGCGGCATATCGATTGCGGGTGGCATCGGCTCGGTTGCCGGTGCGGTGCTCGGCGCGTTGTTTCTCGGCGTCATCAAGAATGCGCTGCCCGTCATCGGCATCTCCCCATTTGCGCAGATGGCAATCTCGGGTGTCGTTATCGTGCTGGCCGTGGTGTTCAACGCCCGCGCCGAAGCAAAGAAAGGCCGCATCATTCTGCGCGACAGGGCCAAGACAGAAATCACCAAGGAGGCTTCGGCATGAGCATAACCGCACCCGAAACCTCGACGCCGCGCGTCATTCCAGACAAGCTCGGTACACCGTTCAAGCGCATCATGGCCAGCTGGGAAGTGCTGCTTTTAGGCGTGGCGATCCTGATCTTCATCGTCAACTCCTTCGCATCGCCTTACTTTCTCGATGCCTATAACCTCTCGGACGCCACCTTCAACTTTACCGAAAAGGCGCTGATCGCCTTCGCCATGGCGCTTTTGATCATCGCCGGCGAAATCGATCTTTCGGTTGCGGCCATCATTGCGCTCGCCTCCACCGTCATGGGTTATGCGGTGCAGATGGGCGTCGGGACGCCGGGCCTTGTGGCACTTGGCATCGGCACCGGCCTTGCCTGCGGTGCTTTCAACGGCTTTCTGGTGGCGGGTTTGAGGCTGCCCTCCATCGTCGTCACCATCGGCACGATGAGCCTGTTTCGCGGCATTTCCTATCTGGTGCTGGGCGATCAGGCCTTCGGCAAATACCCGGAAAGCTTTGCCTATTTCGGACAGGGTTACGTGTTTTGGGTCATCTCGTTTGAATTCGTGTTGTTCATGGTCATCGCCCTGATCTTCGCCACTTTGCTGCACGCGACGAATTTCGGTCGTCAAGTCTCCGTCATCGGTACTAACCCGTTTGCCGCACGTTTTTCCGGCATTCCGGTGGAGCGGGTGAAGTTCATTCTCTTCCTGCTGACGGGCCTGATGAGCGGCATCGCCGCCGTCTGCCTCACCTCACGCCTCGGCTCCACCCGCCCTTCCATCGCGCAAGGCTGGGAGCTGGAAGTGGTGACGATGGTGGTGCTGGGTGGCGTTTCCATTCTGGGCGGCTCCGGCACCATCGGCGGGGTAGTGATTGCGGCCTTTGTCATGGGCCTCGTCACCTTCGGGCTTGGACTGCTCAACGTGCCGGGCATCGTCATGTCCATCTTCGTCGGGCTTCTCCTCATCATCACCATCGCCATTCCCATCGTCGTGCGCCGTTTGCGGGCCATGAGGTAGATCCATGCCAGAGTTTGAAAAACACGCCTTCAAGATGAAGCTCTTTCCCGGCATGGAAGCCGAGTACCGCAAACGCCATGATGAAATCTGGCCGGAACTGGTCACGCTTCTGCACGAGGCGGGCGTGAGCGATTATTCCATTCATCTCGATCCTGAAACCAATATTCTCTTCGGCGTTTTGGCGCGTCCGCAGAACCACGGCATGGCTAAACTGCCTGACCATCCGGTGATGAAACGCTGGTGGGGCCATATGGCCGACATCATGGAGAGCAATCCCGACAACTCGCCGGTTGCCCGCGACCTCATCACGTTGTTTCACCTGCCATGAGCACCGCAATCCGCAACGTCGCCGTCATCGATATCGGCAAGACCCACGCCAAGCTGATCGTGGTGGATGGCGAGACAGGCGAGGAAATCGCTTCGCGCAAAATCGCCAACCGGGTTTTGAGCGGCCCGCCCTACCCGCATTACGATATTGAAACCCTGTGGAGCTTCATCCTGGATGGTCTCTGCGCTTTTCGCGAGACACCGGCTTATCAGGCTATTTCCATCACTACGCATGGCGCGAGTGCGGCGCTGCTTGATCGCGCGGGAAAGCTGGCGCTGCCGGTGCTGGATTACGAGCACAGCTATCCCGACGACATACAGAATGCCTATACGGCTCTGCGCCCGCCCTTTAAGGAAACCTTTTCACCGGCGCTACCCATGGGGCTGAATATTGGTGCGCAGCTACATTACCAGAAGACCGCTTTTCCCGACGCCTTCGCAGACGTCACCGACATCCTGGCCTATCCGCAATATTGGGCTTACCGACTAACGGGCGTGAAGGCCAATGAGGCGACTTCACTGGGTTGCCACACCGATCTCTGGCAACCGGGTAAGGCCGCGTTTTCCAGTCTGCCAGAAACGCTCGGCATTACCGATCTGCTTGCGCCAGTACGCTCCGCATTCGATGTGTTGGGAAAAGTATTACCTGAGATCGCGCTAAAAATTGGCATTGATGGCGACATGCCTGTCTACTGCGGCCTTCACGATTCCAATGCGTCGCTGCTGCCGCATCTGATGGTGCGAAAGGGTCCGTTTTCGGTCGTTTCGACGGGCACCTGGATCATCTGCTTTGGCGTCGGCGCACCGTTGGAAACGCTTGACCCGGCGCGCGATACGCTGGTCAATGTCGATGCTTTTGGAAAGCCTGTTCCCTCGGCGCGCTTTATGGGTGGGCGGGAATTCGAGATGCTGACGGCGGGCGCTTCACCTGCCGAGAACTCGGGTTTGGACAGGGTGTTGGCGGACGATATATTCTATCTTCCCAATGCAGTGGAAGGTTCCGGACCCTTCCCCGGCCTCAAAGGGCGCTGGCACAACGAGCCGCGCAATGATGCCGAACGCTTGGTCGCCGCGTCCCTTTACGCCGCGATGATGACGGCCAGTTGCCTGGAGCTGATCGGAAATTCGGGCACGATCATCATGGAAGGACCTTTTGGAGCAAATCGACATTTCACCGCCGCCTTGGCGGCGATCACGGGCGCTGATGTTTTGGTGACCGATGGCAACAGTCCATCAGGGACGGCGCTTGGGGCGTCTGTTCTGGTTACACGCCACGCGCCGCGGCAGTCCTACCATCCGGTCGAACCGCTTGTCGGAATGGATCAATATTATCGCACGTGGCGCGATCTCACCAATGCGGCTTATGCCACCGCCTGAACGAGCCAATATCCGCCGACAGCAGCAGCACCGGTCAGCACCGTGCCCCAGATGATATCGATGACACAGACTTTCCACGACCAGCCTTTGAGCGTCGAAAGATTGGTCATGTCATAGGTGCCATAGCCGATGAAGCCGAGGATGGCGCCTGACACCAGTGCCGATTGCCAGCCATCACCACTTAGCGCTGGCATGACTGCGAAGTAGACGATGCCGGCGATGTAGAAGAGATAGAAGATGCCGGCAGCAGCGAAATTGGGTTTTGCCAGCATCAGGCCGCCGATTTCACGCTTGTAGAAACCGATTGCGAGTTTCGAAAGCCAGAGGAAATCGAAACCGAAGAAGACGATGGCCGTGCCGACATAGGCGATGAGGTATTCCATCGTCTGCTCTCCCCTATATGCCCAGAACCGGTTGCACGAGGCGCACCAGCCAGCTTTTGAATTTCAAAGGCGCATCGGTTACCGCAAGACAGATACAGTCCTCGCCCTCGCCCGCGACAGGCTGGTGCATCAGATCCTCGTCTGCTTCCTCGAAGTCACCGCGACGGAAAACGTCGTCGCCGTCCTTGAAGTAACCGGAGAGAACAACGGTTAGTTCCCGCCCGCCATGGGTATGCTCCGGCACCGGCTTTCCAGCCGGAATGCGCAAGAGCCGGACATTCGCCTCACCATCGCGCGTGCGGATGGGGAAATGATAGGCTCCGGGCCCAAGCTGCTTCCATTTCAACCCGTCCACATCGCCACCTGCATAGGAGCGCAAAGGCTCCGGCAGCACGGCATTATCGTTGGTTTGCTTCGCTGGCTTGGCAGATGCCGGGGCAACGTCTGCGGTCAGAAGCTTGCGTATCTTCTGCCATTGGTCATCTGAAACATCGTCTGCGGGCGTAATATCGCTCAGCAGCGCGCCGCCGGTCATTTCGAGCGCTTCCAGTCGCTGGCGGCTTTCGGGACACAGGGCAAGATGGGTCGATACTGCAAGGCTCCAGCTTTCGCCAAGGCTTCCCGATGCATAATCCAGAAGCAGTTCATCGCTGACGTGGTGCCGTACACTCATGTGCGTGACTCCAAAGCTGCGCGCAGTTTGGCAAAGGCAAGCCGGATGCGCGATTTGACGGTTCCAATCGGTAGACCAAGCTGTTCGGCGATGGTGCTGTGGGACGCTTCATCGAAAAACGAACGCTTCAAAAGGTCCAACTGCTCCTGCGGCAGTTGGGCAAGCGCACGGTGCAGACGCTGCGCATCCTGTACCTCTTCCAACTGCGTATCAGCGGCGGGCGCGTCGTCCTTGACGAAAGCCGGATCGTTGATATCGAATTCCGGGCGCTTATCCTTGCGGTGCGCATCAATTCTCAAATTTCGGGCAATTCTGAAAATCCAGGCGGAGACATTGCCGCGCGCCGGATCGAAAAGGGCGGCCTTGTTCCAGACCGTCATCATGGTTTCCTGCATTAGTTCCTCAGCGGCCTGCGCATCACGCACCTGCCGTAACATATAGATCCGCACGCGCGGCCCGTAATAACGAAAAAGCACCTCGAAGGCCTCGACGCTGCGCTCTGTTGCGACAGCCTTGATGAGGCTGGGACATTCGCTCTCAATCGTGTTCTTGACGGTATCATTCATGCGGATCGGCTTCACTCCGCTTCCATATCGCTTGGCTGCAACCGGACCGTTCCGGTTACTGCTTATATACTGGCACGCAGGTGCAGCTATGGAAACGTTTATTGTCATGAAACCGATTACGCCAGCGGCTTGCCAGTGGATCACCGACAACAAAAAAATGCGCGTCAAGCAATCCAGTTGGCAACCGGCTGCGTAATGGCTGACATGAGAATATGGAACCGGCGACAATGGATGTGATGACAGGCGACAGCAATCGACAGACACGACGCCGGATCGCCGTGATCGGCTCGGGCATTTCAGGTCTTTCGGCCGCATGGATGTTGGATAAATCTGCAGATGTGACGCTGTTTGAGGCCGATAGCCGCCTGGGTGGACACGCCAATACGGTGTTTACAGACGTTGCCAGCAAGGGCCCCATTGCGGTCGATACCGGCTTCATCGTCTATAATGAGCTTAACTATCCGAACCTTGTGGCGCTGTTCAAACATCTTGGTGTCGAGACCGATGCCTCGGACATGTCGTTTGCGGCATCCCTGCGCGGCGGTCGTCTCGAATATTCCGGCTCCGGTATCGACGGTCTTTTTGGCCAAAGATCAAACATTCTGCGCCCCCGCTTCTGGCATATGGTGCGCGATGTGCTGCGGTTTTACAAAAAAGCACCGCAACTTCTGAACGACCCATCATTGCAGACCATCAGCCTTGGCGAATATCTCGATGCGAACGGCTATTCCTTGAGCTTTGTCGATGACCACCTGTTACCGATGGGGGCTGCGATCTGGTCGACGACGGCGGCAGATATGCGGGCTTATCCGCTGCAAGCCTTCATTCGCTTCTTCGTCAATCACGGCCTTGTGCAACTGTCAGATCGGCCACAGTGGCGAACGGTCAAGGGCGGTAGCCGCGAATATATTGCGCGCATCATGGCACAGTTCAAAGGCGCCGTCGTGCTGAACAGCCAGATTGCCGGTGTCCAGCGTACCGAAAACGGTGTGAACCTGCTCGACCGATCAGGCCAGGCGTCATTTTTCGACGATGTGGTCATCGCCACCCATGCCGATCAGGCTCTATCGCTTCTTGCGGATGCGGATGGACAGGAACGATCGCTGCTTGGTGCATTCGAATATACCCGCAACGCCGCTATTCTGCACAGCGACGAAACGCTGATGCCCAAGCGCCGCAACGTCTGGTCGGCCTGGAATTACCTGAGCGAACCCGATGCCACCGGCACCGAGCAGCTCTGCGTGACGTACTGGATGAACCGCCTTCAGAACATCGATGAAGCGACACCTTTGTTCGTGACGCTCAATCCGTCGCGTCCAGTTAATCCGGCCAAGCTGATCCGCACATTCGACTATACGCATCCGCTGTTCGACACAAAAGCGCTCGACGCGCAAAAGCAGCTCTGGAGCCTTCAGGGTCGCCGCAACACGTGGTTCTGCGGCGCGCATTTCGGCAGCGGTTTCCATGAAGACGGCCTGCAATCGGGTCTGGCTGTTGCCGAGGCACTGGGCGGCGTCAAGCGCCCGTGGACGGTTGCAGAGGAATCGGGCCGGATTTTTCTCAGCCCTGAAAGAGCGCTGGTATCATGACATTTCGCTCCGCCATCTATGCAGGACACGTCGTGCATGCGCGCCATCGCCCGCATGCACACAAGATGCGTTACCGCGTCTTTTCGTTGCTGCTGGATCTGGATGAGCTTTCTGTTCTGGACAAGGGGTTGCGCCTCTTTGGCTACAACAGACGCGCCGTCTTTAGCTTTCGCGACACCGACCATGGTGCCGGTGAAAAAGGTCAGTTGAAGCCATGGGTGGAGCGCCATCTGGCGGCTGCGGGTTTGAACCTATCGCCCGAGGCCCTGCGCGTCGATATGCTGTGCTACCCGCGGATTTTCGGTTACGTCTTCAACCCTTTGACGGTTTATTTCTGCCACGATCGGCAAGACGACGACCGCCTCGTGGCCATTCTCTACGAGGTCTGCAACACCTTTCACGAACGCCACACCTACATCATTCCGGCTGCGGCAAACCAGAACGGCACCGTGCAGCATTCCTGTGCCAAGGAAATGTATGTCTCGCCGTTCGTGCCGATGGAATGCACCTATGATTTTCGCATCCAGCCGCCGGATGACAAGGTGCTGGTCGCCATCAACGAACAGGATGCCGACGGCGATCTGCTGTTTGCGTCCTTTGCCGGGAAGCGACGTGCGCTGACCGATGGCTCGCTTGGGCGGGCACTTCTAACCTATCCACTCATGACGCTCAAAATCATGGGTGCGATCCATTGGGAAGCGCTCAGATTGTGGGCCAAGGGAAATCCGATCTATCGACACAAGGCCGCGAAACAACGCATCGCGAGTTCTGTCAGCGTCCATGACCGTGCAGCGGTGGGCGCAACACCGGGAGGTATTGAAAAATGAGTCACGCCGAAGAGGAAACCATTCCCTTTCTGATGGATCGTGCTCCATTATGGCAGCGGATGATCTGCCGCCGCGTGAGCAACATGACCTACGGTCGGCTGACCCTCGTCTTCCCCGGCGGATGCGAATATGTCGTCAGCGGCCCCGAACCCGGCCCGCACGGCGTCATCAGCCTGAACCGCGGCCGCGTCGTGCGCCGTCTGGTGATGGGCGGAAGCCTGGGCTTTGCGCAATCCTATATGGACGGCGATTGGGACAGCCCCGATCTGGTCAGCCTGCTGGAACTGGCCATCGCCAACGAAAAAAACTGGCAGGCCGTGTCCGAACCATCACGGCTGGTATCGGCCTTTGCGCTTCTGCGCCACCGCCTGCGCCGCAATTCGAAGGCTGGCAGCCGTCGCAACATCGCGTTCCACTACGACCTCGGCAACCGCTTCTATTCGGCGTGGCTGGACGAGACCATGACCTATTCCTCGGCGCTTTTCGAGAAACCCGGCCTCAGCCTTGCGGAAGCACAGAATGCTAAATACGACCGCATTGTCGAGCAACTGAACATCGGGCCTGACGACCATGTCTTGGAAGTCGGTTGCGGCTGGGGCGGCTTTGCCGAATATGCCATTGCCAAGACCGGCTGCCGCGTGACCGGCCTTACGCTTTCCACCGAGCAGGCCGATTTCGCACGGGCACGGCTTGCGAAGGCGGGTCTTGCCGAGCGCGCCGATATCCGGCTGGAAGATTACCGCGATTGCCAGGGCCAATATTCGAAAATCGTCTCCATCGAGATGTTCGAAGCCGTGGGCGAAGAAAACTGGAGCACCTATTTCCGCCGCCTGCGCGAGTTGCTGGCACCCGGTGGTGAAGCGATGGTGCAGGTCATTACCATCGATGAAAGCCGCTTCGACGAATATAGCCGCAATGCCGACTTCATCCAGACCTACATCTTCCCCGGTGGCATGCTGCCCTCCATCACCAAGTTTCGCGATGCGGCGACGCGTGAGGGTTTTGCCAACACCGATATGCTTCGCTTCGGCAAGGATTACGATCGCACGCTGATGCTGTGGGACCGCGCCTTCCTTGCCAATTGGCACCGCATCGAGCCCCTTGGTTTCGATGAGCGTTTTCGCCGGATGTGGCGCTATTACCTGCATTATTGCTCTGCCGGTTTTCGCGCCGGTACCATCGATGTCGTCCAGTTCAAGCTGAGAAACGCTTGAAGGTGGCACACATGCTGAGAGGGCAATTTCCTCGCGCACAATGAAATTACCAGCAGGGATGGAACTTCCAGAAGGCATTCACGTTACGGTGAGTGTCTTGTTTTAGCGTCAAATATTTTAGTGCCGACCGAATGGCCCGTTTGATGCCCAACCTGGAGAGTATCCATGAATCAGATTATCTACATCGTCGGCCTGGTGGTCATCGTTCTCGCTATTCTGTCGTTCTTCGGCTTCCGTTGAGATTATATTCTGGTTGCAACCTTAAGCTTTCGCGAATATTCTCGCTTATGGGAACCATGTCGACGCGCTGTTCGTTGACATGGGCTGTTAGGGAGGTGTCCGAATGAAGCAGGCAATATGGACAGAACCTGTCGAAGTGAATTTCGACAAGAATACCAGAAACGTCATCGCCGGGCCGTTCGATGCTCTGGCGCTTTTAACTGAAAACTGGCCGCATGTGCGGGGTTTGACCTTCGTTCGAGCCCGCAGTGCATGCCGCGCCGCTCTGGACGGTCGCAAATCCGTCGAGGAAGCGCGCCGTTGGTTTGAAGACGCGGTATCAGAAGCTAGAAAACAGAAGAAGCACTGACGACAAGACGCTGGCACTCCAGCGACGTCAGCTCAAAAAAATGGCCCCGATCGGGGCCATTTTTCGTTGACGGTTACATCCAGTAAGGCGGGACGCCGTAGTAGTCATAGACCTTGCGGTCATCGTTGCCGAACAAGCTGTCATCATCGCGGTTTGCGAATTTGGGGCCATTCTCGATCTGCTCTTTAGTGAGATCAATGCGGTAGCCATCCAACTCTTCGTCGTAATGCAACTTTTCCCATGGAAGTGGATAGTAGTCATCACCAATACCGAGGAAGCCGCCAAAGCTCAAAACAGCGTAGGCGACACGGCCGCCGCGCTTTTCAAGAATGATGCGCTGGATCGAGCCGATCTTCTTGCTGTCAGCGCCGTAGACGCTGGTGCCTTCGACCTTGTCACTGGCAATGAAGCTTGGCGTATCCTTGACGTAAGGATCCTGGCCTGCCTGAGGGGTGTGATGTACCATAACGCTTCCTCCTTTGCTTATATTCGTTATGGTTTGTAAATCCTCACGCCGCGAAATCGTTCCGCCCTTTGTCCTTTCAATGCCAGTCCAGCTTGTCGACGTCCTCGCGAAAAGCAAAGCGCAGCAGGTGGCTTTCGACCACCGATTTCGCCCGATCGAGCTTCTCTTCATCCGGCGCCGTCACCGCGATTTTGAGGCGGTCAGCCTCCGCATCGAGGCTAGCCGTGCCGAAATCGAAAGTGCATTCGCCGTGGGTGTCGGAATAGTTGACCTCGATCTTGTGGGCAAAATGTTTGAAAAGCTGGACGAGATATTTGCTGCCGCTTTCCGTGACCAGTTCCGATGTTGCTGCCAGCATGTCGTTTCCTTCCGCATAACATGAATAATTTACTCATGATTATTGCGAGCGGCGGGATTTGGCAAATGAAAAGACCGTAATAAGGGGCGGATTGGCTCTAAGTCCTGATGCGTCCGACCCGGGCAAGCACCATGACGGGCAAGATGCCGATCACCACGATGGCGAGTGCCGCAATCGAGGCTTCCTCATAGGTGCCCCGCGCGGCCTCGCCATAAAGATGGGTGGCGAAGGTTTCGAAGTTCAGCGGGCGCAGCAGCAATGTGGCTGGCAGTTCCTTGACGCAATCCACGAAAACCAGCAATGCGGCAGCGGCCATGGCTGCCTTCGACAAGGGCAGATGAATGCTGCGGAAGGTGCCTGTCGAGCTGCGGCCAAGGGATCGCGACGCCTGATCGAAGGACAGGGGAATGCGGCTCAGCCCCGCATCGATACCGCCGCCTGCAATCGTCAGGAAGCGCGCCGCATAGGCAAAGATCAGCGCCGACCCGCTGCCGATCAACAAGAGACCGGTGGAGATGCCGAACCACTGCCGCATCATTTCATCGACAAACCGATCAAACCCGCCAAGTGCAATCAGCACGCCGATGGCAATAACGGTTCCAGGTGCAGCATAGCCGACGGTGGCCAGGCGGAAGGACCAGCGCGCGGTTTTTCCCGGCGCAAGCCGCATGGCGTAGGCGACGACCAGCCCTGCCCCGACCGTTACCAGCGTGGCAGTGCCGGCAAAGAGGACGGTGTTGAAGGCTTCTGCGGCGAAGCGTGACGAGAGACCGCTGAACTGAAACCGCTTCCATGCCTCCACCACCAGATAGATCGCGGGAGCCACAAAGCCGACGAGGATTGGCAGGCTGCCGAGACCCAACGCCAGAAAACCGTAAAGCCCATGAAGACGTGCGGGGGCGAGAACCGTGCTTTTCTGGGCGGATGCGGAATAACGTTGCCTGCGCCGCGCCCAGCGCTCCATCGCAACCAGTGCGACGACCAAAAGCAGCATGCAGAGCGCGATCTGCGCCGCACCCGGCAGGTCCGACTTGGTAACCCAGGTGGTGTAGATGGACACGGTCAGCGTCCGCACGCCCAGAAATTCCGACGCACCGATATCGTTCAGTGCTTCCATCAGTGCGAGGCTGACACCGACCGCAATGGCCGGACGCGCAAGCGGCACGGCAACGCGAAAGAACAGCGCGTTGCGAGAGGTTCCGAGCATGCGCGCAGCATCGAGGAGGTTTCCCGCCTGCGTCAGAAACATCGCCCTGACAGGAATGTAGACGTAAGGATAAAGCACGAAGCCGAGCAGGATGATGCAGCCGGTCATCGAGCGGATATCGGGCAGCCGGAATTCACGCGGGCTGGAATATCCCAGCACCCAGCGCACCACGCCCTGTACCGGCCCAAGCGGATGCAGAATATCGAGATAGGCGTAGGCGACGATATAAGTCGGCATGGCGAGCGGCAGCAGCAGCGCCCATTCCAACAGCTTTCGCCCGCGGAAATCATAGGCGCTGACAAGCCAAGCGCTGGTGGTGCCGATGACCCCGGCAAGCATACCAACGCCGAGCAGCAGGACAAGCGTTTCGGGAAGTGCGGTTGCCAGCACGGTCTCACGCAGATGCTGCCAAAGTCCGGTTGAGCCTTTCATCGCTTCTGACAGCAGCGCCAGAACCGGCAGCATCGCGAGCGCGGCGATGACGCAGGACAATGCCAGCCACCAGAATGCAGAGTTGATCCGCAGTCTGCGTTTGGACGGAATGGCTATGCGGGTGGTGGCGTGCATGCTGATCTTGGGGTTTTGCCGTATGAACATACAGGCTGCTGGAAACAGGCAAGGCGCCCGCGTGAAACGGGCGCCTGACATGGGTGGTCGGTGAGGTTTCCCTCTTCCGTCATACCGGCCTTAAGCCGGTATCCAATGCCGCGCGTCGCGCGGTTAAAGAGTCTTTCAGCCCAAGAATTTGGGCTGGCTGGACCCCGTATCGAGTACGGAGTGACGGGGTGTAAGGAACCGCAGTCCCAAAGAGCGAGCGCCCTTAATTATCGAACCCGACCTTGTCTACCAACTGGCTGGCTTCCTTGCGGTGCGACACGATTTCCGTCAGTGGCTTGGAGTCGATCTTCAGGTCGCCGAAGGACGCCACGATCTTGTCGAGGGCAGCGCCCTTTTTGACCGGGTATTCGTAGTTGGCCTCGGCATAAATTTTCTGAGCTTCGTCGGACACCAGATATTCGAGAAGCTTGACGGCCTCTGCCTTGTTCGGTGCGTTCTTGGCGACGGCTGCACCTGAAACGTTCACCTGCGTGCCGCCATCCTTGAAGGTTGGCAGGATGACCTTGATGGCCTCGCCCCACTTGACCTGCTCCTCGCCGCCCTTGCCGGAGCGCATCAGGCCGACATAATAGGAATTGGCGATACCGATATCGCAAATGCCGCCGAGGATATCCTTGGCCACATCACGGTCGCCGCCGCCAGCCTTGCGGGCCAGATTGTCTTTCACGCCTGCCAACCACTTTTCGGTGGCCTCAGCGCCGTGGTGGGCGATGTAATCGGCAAACAATGCTGTGTTATAAGGATGCTGGCCAGCACGAATGCAGATCTTGCCCTTCCACTTGGCATCGGCGAGGTCTTCATAATTGAACGAGGATAGATCGACGTCCTTGGCGGCGTAGAGAACGCGGGCACGCATGGAGAGCGCAAACCAGTTGCCTTTGGCATCGCGCAGCTCTGCAGGAATGGCCTTGGTCAGCACCTCGGATTCGACTGGCTGGGTCACGCCCTTTTCAACGAGATCGACCAGATTACCGGCGTCGACCGTCATCAAAACGTCGGCAGGTGAGCTTGCGCCTTCGCTCAAAACGCGCTCGGCCAGACCGTCTTTGAGAAACACGGAGTTGACCTTGACACCACTTTCCTTGGTAAAGGCGTCGAGCAGCGGCTGCATCAGTGCCGGTTCGCGGGTCGTGTAGATGTTGAGTTCCGCAGCATTCGCCACTCCGGCCGCAAAGGCCATGGTGCTGGCAAGAAGTGCAAGTTTTGTGACGGTCGACGATGTCATGTCTATCCCCCTGTGACGTGAAAATGATGTTGGAGATGCATGCACCATACCTGATCGATTAAATCAAGTTATATCCCTGCGATTTTCAGGGTGATTTTCTCACTTTGAGTTGAATACAGGGCTTTTTTTGAGCTGAAAATGTTAAGATTCAATCTGGAGTAAAGGTTAGCACAGTATCCCTCGCCACGGACAGATTGACAGTTTCAACATCGACAGGTGTGCGGCGCATGCTGCGAACCCGCAAATCCTGCGCGAGACCGTCCACGCTCACGGCCACCTGTTCGATCTCGCCCATGAACACACGGCTGGTGATGCGCCCGGAAATCTCAGCGCCAGCATCCGACGGAGAGATGGTGATCGCGCTGGGGCGGATATAGGCGAAGCCCTTGGTACCTTCGCGCAGATCGCCCTTATGCGCAAAGCTGCCGATCGGCGTTTCCAGATGCCCGTTTCTGACCGTGCCCTCCACCTTGTTGAAAGCACAGAAAAAATCGGCGGCATAACGGCTGACGGGGTTGTCATGCAGCTCATAGCCGGTGCCGGTCTGCACGATGCGGCCCTGCTGCATCAGCACCACGCGGTCACCCGCAGACAATGCCTCTTCCGGGTCATGCGTGACCATGATGGCTGTCGTTTCCAGGTCTCGCAGCAAGCCAAGCGTTTCTTCGCGCACGCTGTCGCGAAGGCCGCGGTCCAGATTGGAGAAAGGCTCGTCCATCAAAAGGATGTCCGGCTTGGGTGCGAGTGCTCGCGCCAGGGCCACGCGCTGCTGCTCGCCGCCTGACAGCGTATGCGGATAGCGCTTGGCGAGATCGGCCAAGCGCACATGCTCGATCATCGCGGCAGCGCGCGCGCGCGCTTGAGCTTTCGGCTGCCCCTTTAAGCCAAACAACACGTTCTGCTCGACAGTCAAATGTGGGAAAAGTGCATAGTCCTGAAACACGAAACCGATGCGCCGCTTTTCCGGCTCCATGAATGTCGTCGGACCAGCGATTTCGCGCCCGTTCATGAAGACGGCACCGGCATCGGGCGTTTCCACACCGGCGATGATGCGTAAAAGCGTGGATTTGCCGCAGCCTGAGCGCCCGACAAGGCAGATGATTTCGCCGCGCATGACCGTCAGGTCGATGCCCTCAAGCACACTCACATCGCCGAAGCGTTTTCCAATGGTGCTGAGGTGCAGCGCTGCGGTATCTGGCATGTCCGTTTTCCGTGTTCTTCTGTTCGGTTTTGTTGATCGCGCAAATCAGGATTAAAGTCAAAAACCAATCACCACGTCTCCATGCGCCCTTCCACAGGGCACACCGGATTTGGCAGGCGATAGTTGACGTTTACGTTAGAGTTAAATACGCTGATGTGAGTGGATGGTTTTGGAGGCTTCATCTACGATTGCAAAATTGGCGGGTTCATGACTGTTTGGCTGAGGAGCGGGCAGATATGATCGCAAACGTTGCAAGTGCCGGCATGGGAGGACGAAATGAGCGACATGAATTTGAGCCGCCAGGAACCGCGTATCATACAGCGCCCCTGGCTTGCCTCATACCCGCAGGGTGTGCCTGCGGAGCTTCCCGATCTCGGTTATGCTTCCCTTGTAGAGCTTCTGGAAAAAAGCTGTGCGCTTTATGCGGATCGCAAAGCATTTTCCAGCATGGGCAAATCGCTTACCTACCGTCAGCTTGAAGAGCAGACGCGCAAAATCGGTGCATGGCTGCAAAAGATCGGCCTCGAAAAAGGTGACCGCGTTGCGGTGATGATGCCGAACATTCTCCAGAACCCCGTTGCGACCTATGCCATTCTCCGGGCGGGGCTGACGGTGGTCAACGTCAATCCGCTCTATACGCCGCGAGAGCTTGCGCATCAACTCAAGGATTCTGGTGCCAAGGCCTTGTTCGTGCTGGAAAATTTTGCCCATGTCGTTCAGCAGACGCTGCCGCATACCGACGTCAAACATGTTGTTGTCGCCACGATGGGCGATCTGCTCGGCCTCAAGGGCCATATCGTAAACCTTGTGGTGCGCAAGGTCAAAAAGATGGTGCCCGCCTATTCCCTGCCACAGGCGGTCAGCTTCAAGGACGTTCTCAAACAATCGCAGAATCTGCAGCTGAAGCCGGCGCAGATTGGCCGCAACGACGTGGCTTTTCTGCAATATACCGGCGGCACGACGGGCATCTCCAAGGGCGCGGTTCTGACCCACGCCAACCTTTTAGCCAACAAGTCGCAGATATCGCTGTGGATGGACGCCGTCTTCCTGCATAAGACGCGGCCGGAGGTGCTCAATTTCATTTGCGCGCTCCCGCTTTATCATATCTTCGCATTGACGGTGAATTCGCTGATGGGCGTGGCACTTGGCGGCCACAACCTGCTGATCGCAAACCCGCGTGACATTCCCGGCTTCGTCAAGGAGCTTTCCGGCTATACGCCACACGTCTTCCCGGCCATCAACACGCTGTTCAACGCGCTGTTGAACAATGAGGATTTTCGCAAACTGGACCTTTCCTCATTGGTTCTGGTGATGGGTGGTGGCATGTCGGTGCAACGGCCCGTGGCCGAGCGCTGGGCGTCCGTCACCGGCACCCATATTTGCGAAGGTTATGGCCTCTCGGAAACCTCGCCCGTTGCAACCGTCAACCCTCTGGGCCAAAGCGACTTCAGCGGCACCATCGGCCTTCCCGTGCCATCGACCGATATCGACATTCGCGACGATGACGGCAACAGTCTTGGTCTTGGCGAAGTGGGCGAAATCTGTATTCGCGGGCCACAGGTGATGGCGGGTTACTGGCAGCGCCCGGATGAAACCGCCAAGGTGATGACACCGGACGGCTTCTTCCGTTCCGGCGACATGGGTTTTCTGGACGAGAAGGGCTACACCAAGATTGTGGACCGCAAGAAGGACATGATCCTGGTATCCGGCTTCAACGTCTACCCCAATGAAATCGAGGAAGTGGCCGCAGGCCACCCTGGCGTGCAGGAATGTGCGGCCGTAGGCGTGACGGACGAACATTCCGGCGAGGCGGTGAAGCTGTATGTGGTCAAAAAGGACCCGGCACTGACGGCAGAAGATTTGAAAGCCTTCTGTGCCATCAGCCTGACCAACTACAAGCGCCCCAAGCATATCGAGTTCATCGCGGAATTGCCCAAGACCAATGTCGGCAAGATCCTGCGCCGTGAACTTCGGAAGCTGGCTAACTGATTGGTGTGCTTTGCCATATTTCAATCGATTCGCGTGATCGCGCCTTGATTTAGCCCGATGAACAAGAATAGTTTCCTCATCCTTCCCCGGAGCATGAGGAGCATTCCATGCAGGCCATCGTCGAAAACCTGAAATCCGCCGCCGAAAAGACCAAGGCCACCGATCTTCGTGCCGCCTTCGCCGCCGACCACACACGCTTCGAGCACTTCAGCGTGCGTTTCGATGATCTGTTCATGGATTACTCCAAATGCGCCGTAAATGAAGAGGTGCTGGCGCTGCTCGAAAAGCTGGCCATCGACGGCGGCGTCGAGACCAAGCGCGACGAAATGTTCTCCGGCAAAGAGATCAACTTTACCGAGGGCCGCGCCGTTCTCCATACCGCCTTGCGCAACCGCTCCAACACGCCTGTCATGGCCGATGGCAAGGATGTGATGGCGGATGTGAACGGCGTTTTGGCCGCCATGGGCAAATTTGCCGATGCCATCCGTTCCGGTGCACTCAAGGGTGCGACGGGCAAACAAATCACAGATATCGTCAACATCGGTATAGGCGGCTCCGATCTCGGCCCGGTCATGGCAACACTGGCGCTGGCGCCTTTCCATGATGGCCCGCGTGCCCATTTCGTTTCAAACATAGATGGCGCGCATATTGCCGACACGCTGAAGCAGATCGATCCGGAAACATCGCTCTTCATCATCGCATCGAAGACCTTCACCACCATCGAAACAATGACGAATGCGGCGACAGCCCGCAAGTTCATCGCCGACGCGCTGGGTGAAGACGCCGTGAAGCACCACTTCTGCGCGGTTTCCACGGCCCTCGACAAGGTGGCAAAGTTCGGCATCGACGGTGACCGCGTCTTCGGTTTCTGGGATTGGGTGGGCGGTCGCTACTCCATCTGGTCGGCCATCGGCCTGCCGCTGATGATTGCCATTGGTCCTGACAATTTCGGCAAGTTTCTGGATGGCGCACACGCCATGGACGTGCATTTCCGGGAAGCGCCGGTGCGCCAGAACCTGCCTATGCTGCTCGGCCTCATCGGCTTTTACCATCGCAATGTCCTGGATTACCCGACCCGCGCCATCCTGCCCTACGACCAGCGCCTATCGCGCTTCCCTGCCTATCTGCAACAGCTGGATATGGAATCCAACGGCAAGGGCGTGACCATCGATGGCACCCCGGTCGAGGGGCAATCCGGTCCGGTCGTGTGGGGCGAGCCAGGCACCAATGGCCAGCACGCTTTCTACCAGCTCATCCACCAGGGCACGAGCGTCATTCCGACGGAATTCATGATTGCTGCGAACGGCTTCGAGCCGGAATTGCGCCACCAGCACCAGTTGCTTATCGCCAATTGCCTTGCGCAATCGGAAGCACTGATGAAGGGCCGCACGCTGGCGGAGGCAAAGGAACAGCTGACCTCCAAGGGCATGGACGACAAAAAGGCTGATTTCATCGCGCCGCACCGGGTCTTCACCGGCAACCGCCCGTCGATCACCTTCGTCTATGACACGCTCACCCCGTTTGCGCTGGGTCGTCTGATTGCGCTTTACGAACACCGCGTCTTCGTTGAAGGCGTGCTGTTCCGCATCAACTCCTTCGACCAGTGGGGCGTGGAGCTTGGCAAGGAACTCGCGACCGGCCTGCTGCCGGTGGTGGAAGGCAAAGAAAGCGCTGAAGGACACGACAGCTCGACGCAGGGATTGGTTAAGACATTGTCGGGCCTGGCGAAGGCTTAAACGACGGCGGATATGGAACACGCAAAAGCCGGGGTTTGAGCCCCGGCTTTCTTGTTGGGAAGGATCGCAGAATGCGTCAGGCGACGCTGACCTGCGGTCGTGGCTTGACGCCCAGAATAATGCCGATGGCGGCAATGGCGAGGATCAACCCGCTTGTGGCGAAGACACTTGTTGCGCCGTTGAGATCGAAGATGATGCCGCCGACGGCAGCGCCCATGGCGATAGCGAACTGAATGGACGCCACCAGAAGGCCGCCTGCACTCTCGGCCTCATCCGGAATGGTGCGTGCCAGCCATGTGGACCAGGACACCGGAACGGCACCGAACAGGAAGCCCCAGGCGGCAACCAGAACAGCGGCGAGCGGCAAAGGCGGATGGGTGGTGACGATCAGCAGAGCGATCACGGCCATCGACAGCGGCAAGGCGGCCAGCGAGACCTTCAAGCTGCGGTTGATCAACGATCCGGCCAGAAGCGTGCCGATGAAATTGGCAAGCCCGAACCCCAGCAGCAGCGCCGACACCATGCCGATGCCCGCACCGATATCCGCTTCCAGATAAGGCCGCAGATAGGTGAAGAAGGCGAAATGACCGCCGAAGACCAGCGTTGCCGCCGCCAAACCGAGTGCAATGCCGGGTCTGGCGAGCACCACGCCAAGCGTCTTGATGCTGCTGGTGCCGGTGGCGGGCAGCTTGGGCAATGTCAGGAACTGCATGACGAACGCCACGACGCCCAACAGTGCCGTCAGCACGAAGACGGAGCGCCAGCCGGCAAGTTCACCCACATAGCTGCCGACGGGGGCGGCAACGATGGTGGCCGCCGACACACCGCTGAAGATCATCGACAATGCGCGCGGAATGCTGGCGGGCGGCACCAGGCGGATGACGATGGCCGTGGACATGGCCCAGAAACCGCCGAGTGCCACGCCCAGCAGCAGACGCCCGATCAAAAGCATGGTCAGCCCGGGAGACGCTGCCACCATCAGGTTGGAGATGACGAGCAGGGCGGAGAAAAACATCATCAGATGTCGTCGGTCGATGCGCTGGGCGACCGAGGTAATCAACAGGCTGGCCATCATGCCGACAACGGCGGTCACCGTGACGGCCTGTCCGGCGGCACCTTCGGTGATGCCAAGTTCGGCGGCAATTGGCGTCAGCAGGCTGGCGGGCAGAAACTCTGCTGTCACAAGCCCGAAAACGCCCAGCGCCATGGAGGTAACCGCACCCCAGGCAGGCGTTTGCGGGCTTCCATCGGCGGAAGCGGGATTAAACGTCGGGTTCATAGTCGTGTCCTTTGGGAGGATGAGAATGAACTCACCATAAACTGGACTTTCCGGACGATCTATGCCACATAATCCGACATGCTTGATCGAACGTCCGAAAATCATGGGTCACCCGATACCGATCTCGTCAGCGAATTGCTGATGGGCATGCGGCTTGTCGGGCTGGATTACCGCCGCATCGAGGCCGCCGCCCCCTTTGGCTTGGGCTTTGGTGAGGTGGAGGGCCGCGCGCAATTTCACTTCGTGGCACGCGGTCCCGTCTATCTGCGAACGCCATCTGGCACCATCAACACCATGAACACGGGCGATGCCGTATTGCTGCCGCGGGGTGGGGCGCATTCGCTGGTTTCGAGCCCTGATATGCCGTGCCAGAACATACGCTTACTGGATGCAGCACCGCTGTGCAATTCGGTGAGCGCGATCAAGACCTGCAATCCCGAAACTCCGGCCGAACAGCGCATCCTGGTTTTCAGCGGCTGCATGGAGTTTGATCTTGGGGGGCTGCATCCGCTTGTCGGCCTGATGCCGGAGGTGATGTTCGTCAGCACGTTGATTACCCGCTACCCCGAACTGCTGCCGATGCTGGAAGCGATGGAGCGAGAAACGCGGCAGGCGCGCGCAGGTTTCGCCGGTATTCTGGCCCGGCTTGCGGATGTGGTGGCCGCCTTTATCGTGCGGGCCTGGGTGGAATGCGGCTGTGGCGATTCCTCCGGCTGGATCGCAGCCCTGCGCGACCCGCGCCTTGGTCGCGTCATTCTCGCCATTCACAACAATCCCGGCCATGACTGGTCTCTTGCCGAACTCGCCAGCCAGATGGGCGCATCACGCTCCGTTTTTGCCGAACGTTTTTTGGAGGTCACCGGCGTCACACCGCTGCGATATCTCACCGAACTGCGCATGCGCCTTGCCTCGCAGTGGATCGGCAAGGAGCACATGGCCATTGAAACCGCGGCCATCAAGCTTGGCTACGGCTCCCAAGCCGCCTTCAGCCGTGCCTTCAAACGCATCATCGGCCACCCGCCGGGGTCTTTGACCGCAAGGGGAAACCTGCACGGATAACGCCATTCATTGTAGATCTCAGCAAAAACCCGCCGAGTGACCGGCGGGTTTTGTTGTTTTCAGCAATGATCGAGACACTTACTCCGCAGGCGCCACGGTTGGATCGAGCGCATCGATGCCCTCTTGCCGATCATAAGCTGCCTGATCGAGAATACCCTGACGCTTTGCCACGATAGTGGGGATCAACGCCTGTCCAGCCACGTTGACCGCCGTGCGGCCCATATCGAGGATCGGATCGACCGCCAGCAGCAGACCGACGCCTTGCAACGGCAGCCCAAGCGTGGACAGCGTCAGCGTCAACATCACGGTCGCGCCCGTCAGGCCCGCCGTTGCAGCCGAGCCCAGAACCGAGACGAAGGCGATCAGCACATATTCCTGAATACCGAGCGGCACGCCGTAAAACTGCGCGACGAAGATGGCGGAGATTGCCGGATAGATGGCAGCGCAGCCATCCATCTTGGTTGTTGCACCCAGCGGCACGGCAAAGGCGGCATATTCACGCGGCACACCGAGATTGCACTCCGTGACCTGCTCTGTCACCGGCAGCGTGCCGATCGAGGAGCGGGAAACGAAGGCCAGCTGGATGGCGGGCCACGCGCCGGAAAAGAAGCGGACCGGGTTCAGCCCGTTGGCCGCAAGAATGATGGGGTAGACGACGAAAAGAACGATGGCGAGGCCGATATAGATCGCCGCTGAATACCAGCCAAGCGACGCCAGCGCCTCCCAGCCATAGACGGCAACCGCATTGCCCAGAAGGCCGATCGTGCCGATCGGCGTCAGCCGGATGACCCACCACAAAATCTTGCGCGTAATCGCCAGCAGCGAGCGGTTGAAAGCCAGAAACGGCTCTGCCTTCTCACCCACCTGCAAAGCGGCGATGCCGACGGCAATCGAGATCACCAGAATTTGCAGCACATTGAAATTGAGCGCAGTGGTAGCGCCACCCTGAGTAATCTTGGTGGATGCTTGAAGACCCAGCAGGTTGGCCGGGATCAGCCCTTTGAGAAAATCGAGCCACGAACCTGTGCTGGAAGGGACCGCCGCAGCCGTCGCCGCAACGCCCGAGTTGATGCCCGGCTGGATCAACAGCCCAAGCGTGATGCCGATGAGAACGGCAATCAGAGCCGTGATCGCAAACCACAACAGCGTCTGCCACACCAGCCGCGCCGCATTGTTCAACTCCCGCAGATTTGCGATGCTGGCGACAATGGCGGTGAAAATCAGCAGGGGCACGAGCGCGCGCAGCAGCTGAACGAAAATCGTGCCAATGGTCGACAGCGTCTGAACCAACCAATTCGGCCCCGCCTCGGTCGCGCCCATCTGCCGGGCGATATAGCCCAGCACGAGGCCAACGACCATGGCGGCAAAAACCTGAAAGCCGAACGAGGTGTAGAAGGGCTTATGTGCCCGTGTGGTGGATGAAGCAGACATTTTGCATTCCGTGAGAACGAGGCTAAAAATTTTGCTTGTATTGACCAACAACCGTTATTTTTTGAGAAGACTGCAATCAATTATGCGCCGTACGGCGAATTTCTTCTGCAAGCTCATCAACCTCGTCCATCCTGAATAGTTTGGCTCCTACCCGCTCAAAATCCTCACGAAGATTTTCAGCGAAACTGTCGGACTGAGATCCAAACTCAGCTACGACGATCAACCGCTTCGCAAGGTGTTCGCGAAGTGCTTTGCCTTCCAATACACGCTTGCCAGCCTCCGCAAGTCCGCGGCTCGGTGTGTCAAAGCGCGCAGAATCAATGAGATTATAGACGCCATTTTGATACCCGTAGTCAGCTTGGATGCTAACACCATATTGTTCGATATGCACGGGCTCAGGTCGCTTATCGAGTAGTTGAAGAACCCCCGCCTCACGGAAAGCGCTGGTCAGCAAAGTATTAATCCGCTCAATTTTTCTCGGGTGAACATCCCAGGCGACCAAATCACGAAATAATTTATCCGCTATCACTGCAGGCCGATCACCAGCCACCGAGTTCAATGGTGTTAGGCGAAATAAGTCGGCACGCTTTGAATTGAAGTTGTCGACGGAAGACACTGACACACCGGTTCGAGCGAAATGATGCTTTACCCTCTCAGAGAAATCATGGAGAGCGCGCTTCAAAAAAGTTGCATTAATTTCGCCGAAAAATTTCTTTACTCGCGAAAGATCGTCGGCGATCTTAAATGATATCTCACCGTTGCCCACATCAAAGACAGCGACCCCAGCGTTCACATATTCGAAACGGTCTGGAAACGGGCTAAACTGAATGATGCTATAGAAAAGTTTCAAAGCCTCCATTTTAAACCTCCTTTCCTTCAAGATCCATTTCAAACTGGTCAAAAATCGCACTCGGTAACCAACGCCGCATTCTGGCAGCACGTTCAACCAGCAACTCCGCAAGCGTGTCTGCAAGTCGGGTACTAAAGCCCCACTCGGCCGGAGACGAACGGCATACATCCCTTATGTCACTCGGCGCTAGAGAGCAAACGACATTAATAGCCGATTCCACGTCTCTACGTCGTAGCATTGGAGCGAACTCGTTAAACAATCCATAAACCAGTTCTTCATTTGCCCAACCCGCATTGATTTCACCTTCCAACGTGGTCTCGGCGAAAGCATGACTGTGGTCAATAACGAGCAATTTTGACTTCTGCTTGTCAGGTATAATCAAGATGTTGTCATAGTTAGTGACGCCGCCGGGTATATCATCTGAGAACCGGTCCTTGTTGCGTACCCATGTATCAAACACGACAAGCCGCGCAATGTCTCTGGGATCTCTCAAATTTCGCAGAAGCTGGGAGTTTGGAGAAAGCGTGGTTGCAGGCTCCCAACGAGAAAAGAATGCCGGCCCAGATTTCGCGGTTATAAAAGGATCTCGAGTCGCAATTTCGGGGATACGCTCTACGGCGAAGTCTGGAGTTCTGAGACCAACCATTGCCGCAAGTTCGGCAGCGAGTAATTCGGCGACGAGGGCATCTTCTCCTTGAGCATTTCCAATGTATTTAAGCAAAGCCAGACCAATATCAGTAACGACCAATAGAGGTTTAGTGCTGGTATTTAGCACATCGTTCACACGCTCGATGCGCGTCGGCTGCCAACTTTCCCCGGCCCGTAATTCCATCCCACCTCACTCTCGCTAATTAGGTGGTATACTACGTGTAGGACAACTTCAATTGTGTGGTGCAAAACGGTTAGCTACCCACCGCACCTCGGCCACTATGTACTAATCAGCTATTAGAGAGCTTTTCTAAATTACAACCCGATCTCATTCGCCCAAGGCGGATTAGCCCCCGCACGAGACACCGTCACAGCCGCAGCCTTTGCGCCTAGGGCCAGTGCCTTGGCGATCTGCTCTTCCGTCAGTGCCGCGACCTGCGGCTTCGTCAGCAAGCCCTGAAGCTTCAGCGAGGCGAGGATGCCTGCGTCGAAGGTGTCGCCTGCACCGACGGTATCGACCACCTCGACGCGTTCGCTCGGGACTTCCACGCGAAGGCTTGAAGTATAGCCAACCGCGCCTTCCGCGCCGCGGGTGACGACCACGAGTTTGGCGCCGTGGTGCAGCCAGTGGCGGGCGAGTGTGTCTTCGTCGCCTTCCAGACCGAACCAGGCCAGATCCTCATCCGAGAATTTGACGATATCCGACTTGGCGGCCATGCGGTTGATGCGTTCCAGATGCTTCTGCTTGTCCTTGATGAAGCCGGGGCGGATGTTGGGGTCGAGCGAGATGACGCGTTTTTCGTGTTCGCGCATCAGCAGCGCTTCATAGGTGCCGCCGCAGGGTTCGGGAATGAGGCTGATGGCGCCGAAATGCATGGCTTCGCAATCAGCACCGATGTTGGGCAGATCGGCTTCGGACAGCATGCGCAGCGCCGTGCCCTCATCATAGAAAGCATAGGTCGCGTGGCCATCCACCAGTTTGACGAAGGCGATTGTCGAGGGGCGATGGGAGAAGGCGCAGAGGCTATAATCGACATTGCTGTCCCTAAGCGTATTTTTCAGAATCTCGCCCATCATGTCATCGGCGATGCCGGAGAAGAAGGCGGAGGGAACGCCGAGACGTCCCAGTGCGATGGCCGTGTTGAAGACCGCCCCGCCTGCATAGGGCGCAAAACCCGGCTCGCCTTTCGTGGTTTCACGCGGCAGCATGTCGATCAGGGCTTCACCACAACACAGGATCATCCGGTCCTCCTCCGTATCAAAAACTAAATCGATTTAAACAACTTCGCCTGAAATGGCCAGATGTCTGCCAATCGAAAATTCTCACCCAAACAAGATCAGGATTGCGGCAATTCGCTGACCCCGCCGCGCGCAGCAGACCATGGCAGCGGGTTGTCGAGGAAGGCTTCGACTTCCGACAAGGTCTTGTCGTCGAACAGCTTTTCGCTGCGGGCGACGGCCAGAACATTGCGCCAGGTGCTGAGATAATGCAGCTTCACGTTTCTGTTGGCAAAGCGTGCCTCGGCTTCCGGGAAGATGCCGTAATAGAACAGCGCAATGCCGTGATCGACAATGCCGCCAGCAGCGCGGATGGCATCGATGAAGGTGAACATGGAGCCGCCAGCGGTCGTCAGATCCTCGATCACAAGCACGCGCGCACCCTCCGGCATATGGCCTTCAATCTGCGCGTTGCGGCCGTGGCCCTTAGGCTTTTTGCGGCAATAGATCATCGGCAGGCCCAGACGTTCCGCCAGAAAGGCCGCGAAGGGCATCCCCGCCGTCTCGCCACCCGCCACGCAATCGAATTTCTCGAAGCCCGCATCGGCAACGATCTTGGCTGCGGCAAAATCCATGACGGCGGAGCGGATGCGCGGGTAGGAAATCAGCTTGCGCATGTCGATGTAAACAGGGCTCTTCATGCCCGATGCAAAGGTGTAGGGGCTTGCCGAGTTGAAGTGCACCGCCTTGATTTCCCACAACATCTTCGCAACAAGTTCTGCCACAAGGGCGCGATCCGTGAATGTAAACTGGGACATCGGCATTTTCCTCTTTTGATCATCGAATGCATAAAAAAACTGCCGGATAAACCGGCAGCGATTGAAAAATTCAGGCTACGTCCCAGTGCAGCGGGAACATCGGGTCGAACACCGTGACCGGGCCTGCGCCAGTTTCGATCTTCTCCGGGAAGCTCACCGGCTCCTCGCGCTTGACCATGGTGACCGTGTCTTCGTTGGGTGCCAGACCATACCAGGCGGGACCGTTCAGCGAGGTGAAAGCCTCCAGCTTGTCGAGTGCGTTGTCCTGCTCGAACACATGGGCAAGGCAGCTCATGGTGTTGATGGAGGTGTAGACACCGGCGCAACCACAGGCGCATTCCTTCAGCGGGTCCACATGCGGGGCGGAATCCGTGCCAAGGAAAAAGCGCTTGTCGCCGGAGGTGGCGGCGGCGCGCAGCGCCAGACGATGCTCTTCGCGCTTTGCCACCGGCAGGCAATAATAATGTGGCTTGATGCCACCGACCAGAATGGCATTGCGGTTGATGATGAGGTGGTGGGTGGTGATGGAACCGGCCAGATTGGCCTTGGATGCCTTGATGTAATCGACACCATCGCGCGTCGTCACATGTTCCATCGTGATCTTCAGTTCCGGCAGGCGCTGCCGCAACGGGTCGAGAACCGTGTCGATGAAGACCTTTTCGCGGTCGAAAATATCGACTTCCGGTGTCGTCACTTCGCCGTGGACGCAAAGCGGTAGGCCGATCTTCGCCATGCGCTCCAACACCGGCATCGCCTTGTCCATATCCCGCACGCCGCCGTGGGAATTTGTGGTGGCACCGGCGGGGTAGAGCTTGACGGCGGTGATGAGACCGCTGTTTTTGCCCTTTTCCACATCGTCGGGGCTCGTATGTTCGGTGAGGTAGAGCGTCATCAGCGGTTGGAAACGATCACCCGCTGGAATGGCTTTGACGATCCGGTCCTTGTAGGCAATCGCATCTGCCGTCGTCACCACCGGTGGAACGAGGTTCGGCATGATGATGGCGCGGGCAAAGTGGCGGCTGGTATCGCCAATCACGCCTTCCAGCATCGCACCATCGCGCAAATGCAGGTGCCAGTCATCGGGGCGGCGAAGGGTGATCGACTTCATCGTGGAGCCTCAGAGCTTGCTGGAATTGCGCCCGTTTAACACCATTCTACGCGAGAGGACAGCGCCTAAAACCACTTTTTCGGCGCAAAAGCTGGGGTTAAATCGCGCCCGCCTGCGGACCCCAGACATCCGTCATGGCAAAACCCTCTGCCAGCGGATCGTTCGGATCAAGCCAGACCTGATGCAGGCCAAAGGTGAACCCGCGCCCGGTAATGGTGGGAATGACCGCTGCCTTGCCCGCGACTTCCGTGACCGCAGATAAGCCCACCTCGAACTGTGTGCCGATGATCGAGCGGGACGTGTAGGTATCGCCCACCTGCACCTTGCCGCGCGCATGCAGCGTGGCCAGATTGGCGGAATTGCCGGTGCCGCATGGGGAGCGATCCGCCCGGCCCGGCCACATGGTGGTGCAGGTGCGGATGGTGCCATCGGCTTCCGTATCGCGGAACATGACATAGGCCACGCCTGAAATGGCTGGAATTTCGGGATGAACCACGGGTATCTCGCGGTTGACGATATCCTTCAGCACCATGCCCGCCGCCACCAGCTTGGCCGCATTGGCCTTGTCGATGGTCAGCCCGATTTGGCTCACATCCACCAGCGCATAGAAGATGCCACCATAGGCGATATCCATGCGGATGCGGCCCCAGTCCGGCGTGTCGATCTCGACATCCAGTTGATGCACGAAGGATGGCACCATGGTCAGCTTGACCTTTTCGCAGCGCCCGTCGCGGCACGTGGCGGTGGCCTTCACCAGGCCGGCAGCCGTTTCCAGCATGACGATGGTTTCCGGCTCCTTCATCTCCACCATCCCGCTTTCCAGAAGGGCGGTCGTGGCGCAGATGGAGTTGGAGCCGGAACTTGCATGTGCCTGATCCGGCTGAAGAATGACAAAGGCGGCATCCGCATCCGGGTGCTTCGGCGGCAACAGCAGGTTGACTGAGCCAATGGGTGCGCCGCGCGGCTCAAGCGTCAGGAAGCGGCGAAGCTCTTCACCTTTCGGATCAGTGTTCAGCCAATGAAGCTGTTCGGCAACCGTATTGCCCGGAATTTTCGGCACGCCACCGGTGGCCACGCGCCCGATTTCACCTTCACAATGAACATCGAGAAGCTGAATTGTGCGTTTGAAGCGCATGGCGATCACTCCGATAAGATGAGAATAAGCCGGTCATAACGTATAAAATACTGTTTGTATATTACGCGTTCAGCGATCCCGACATTCGGAGTTCCCCCGGTTGACCGACAGGTTGCAATCGTTTGACCGTCGCGTGCCGTTGTTCAACGCCTGCGTATCGACCACGCTGGTTGCGGTGTCTCCGACAGAACCAACCGTGTTACCGACGGAACGGCCGAGACGCTCGACCTGCCGCCCGTAATTCTCTCGCGTGCGTGGATCGAACACCGCAATCGGCGCACTGACCACCACGCTGGCCGCCGTGCCCACCGTCTGCGCGGCACCAATGCCCACGGCACCGATGGCTTCCCCGAGACCGACATCGGAATCCGTTACCGTCTGCCCATCGATCAACCGCCCGCCGATAAGACGCACGACCTCGGGGCTTTCGGCGAATTTGCCGTGGTTGAGGCTATCGCCGGATTTCAGCTTGGTGAGATCGAGAACGGTAATGCCCGCGCTTTCCAACTGGCTGCGATAGGGTTCGGCGGCAGGATCAATCTGGCCGAGGCGGTCGACATTGCCGGAAATGCGCCTGGAAAGGCTAAGCGCCCGGTCATCCTGAGAGACGAACAGCGTGAATTTCGGCTTGTCCTTGCCAAGGCTTGCATATTGGCGCGCAAACACGTCCACATCGAGATCGGGTGCGGCGAGAATGACATTGTTGATTTTGGGATAGACACGCCCATGGCGGATCGCCATCTGGCGCAAAGCCTCCACGGCCAGCCAAGTGCCCATGGAGTGCGCCATGATCGTCACGTCGCTGACAGCATTGTCCTTGGCCAATCGTGTCAGCATCTCTTCCAGCGCATCGCGGGAGTAGTTGGTGCTTTCCTTGTCGTAGTTATAATCGAACACACTGGCGCGCGATGGCCAGGTAAACACCACCGGCAGGACGTTGGAACCGGAATCATGGACAATCTGCGCAAAGCGATAGACTGATTCCTCGTAGCGATTGTTGAAACCGTGCACGAAAACCAGCACCCGCTTATTCTTGAGGCTGTTGCGCTTGATCCAGTGTTGAGCATCGGCGTCACTTTTCAGCGACTCAACGGAAACGGTGGTGAAGCTTTTCAAAGGATCGGCGGGCAATTTCTTCGGCCACTGCACCTGACCCACCTTGCGGTTGGCCTCCGGCGGAATGGAAACGGAGATGGCATCGACCTTCAGCCCCGTGCCGCGCTCGCCTCCGAACAAAATGGCCTTGTCATCGGACGGTGCTCGCGTGGTGGCCACCAGGAGGTTAACCGCAGACGTCCCCTGCGCCCTCTCCCCGGTTGGCGTCATAACGCCAATGGGACGACCGCCGCAACTGACAAGGAAGGCAAGCAGGGTAACTAAAGCGACGAGCCTTGCGGCCATTCCGATACTCCAGGGACAGGGCAAAAGCGCGCTCGTCACAATGACGATCTGGCACCTTGGCTATCAACGCCCCCGTTATTACAGAACAGACCCGCATAGGCCAGCCGCCAAGGCACCCTAGGGGATTGGTTTTCCATGCGGTGTGTCACAGGTGCCTCAGAGGGCGGCGAGCGAACTGGAAATTGAGTGCTAGGTCGCCCGCTTTGCCGTCAGATCACAAATGGAGTGTCAGAGGAGGAATTTGCGGCGCTTTCTCCACAAGGACCAACCCGCGGGCGAATTTTATACTCGCGATGGATTTAGCCAGTGCAATCACTTCGTATTGATCTCGCGAGCCCGGCAAGTGAACGGCAAAATCATTGTAATTATAATCTTCGAAGATGCTGTTTTGAATATCGATCAGCATCTTGAAGAATTCCACCGTTGTCACTGAAGCGTCCCGGAAAGCATCGGTGTGACCCCAGTACATACATTCCAGATCCTCAACGAAGTAAATGCCGGTGTCCTTAAGCCCTGTGTTGAACAGGCCATTAAAAGACGCGATCTGATGCGAGGCGATATGGCTGCCATCATCAATGATGATGTCGAACGGACCATACTTGTCGACAACCGACTGCAGGAAGGTGGCATCGCTCTGATCGCCGATTTCGACGTGAACGTTATGCTCAGGCGCGTTGAAACGCGCGCAACCTTCATCGATATCAATACCGACGATGATGGCTCCATCCCCGAAAAAACGTCTCCACAGCTGGAGAGAAGCGCCCTTGTAAACACCGATTTCGAGAACACGGGGCTGCTTGCCATGATATCGACCGAACTCGCGGTCATATGTCTGAAAATAGCCAAGCCATTTGTGGCCGCCTGGAATAGTCGCCCATACCTGACCGGATACTGTGTTATCGACGCTCGGAAACGGCGGAACCTTGCTGCCTTCCCACGCAACTTTCTTGCGCATCTCTTCAGGCAACAGGTTATAAATAGGTTTGGATGACATGGTTATCCTACGGTTTCGGTTGGTATGCGGCGATAATAGGGATCAGGCGATCTTAACGGCGTTGAACGGATTGCCGAGGGACAGATTGTTTTTCTGCTCCCTCTGCAAGGCAGTGAGTTTCGGTCCCCAGGCGGGAATAAGCTCTGCAATCGCATCTGCGGCACTTTTCAAAGCGTCCAGTGTGGGCATGGCCTGAGGCGGGTCGAACCGATCAAGACCGGACATGAAGTGGCCGAAAGTCTCGCGCATGGCCGCAATGATGGTCCTGGCAAGGTCGCTGAACTCGTTATCCTGCGTCAGCACACTCAGGCGGTGATTATCAAGAACCGCGAGGACAGCCGATCCATCCAGAGATGCATTCAGCGCCTCGAAGAAAATCCGGTGTGTATGAAAGTCCTTCAGGATGAGCGTCTCAGGACGCAATTCCGTGGCGTTGGCGAGCTTTGGTTCGCCGATGAGGACACAGGGCGTTATCGCGTCTCTGCGTCCCATCCGCTCAATGATCATTCCCAGCGACCGACCGGTGCCAACGAAATCGACGAGCAGATTTTGACGACCTAGCTTGCCCTGGAGGTAGGCCTCGTACTCAGCTGACTCGATATAGCAGACCGACCTGGAAATGCGGACATAGTCCGATTGGGGCATGCCCGCCTTGGCGAAGTGGCGAGAAGACACCATCTCATGCCAAAGGTTGCAGTCGCGCGCCGCCATCAAAATCTTGTCGGCGCCCTGTTGCTCAGCCAGATGCCTGATCCAGAAGGTGCCCAATATCATCAGGGGAATGTTGACCGAGGCCTGCGCATTCAGAGCATGGCGAATGTGGATGTTGGGGTCAAACACGTGCAGGCGCGTTTCCCGCACGGCATGCGCATAGGGCCCTAAACCGATCGCGTGAAGAATTTCCTCGGTGCGATCCCATTTGGAAATGGTGACGAGATTGACCCCGATGCCAAAGCTCGACGGGCTGATGATATCCGCCTGGATGTTGTCACCGAAGTGACTGCGCAGCTCATAGGTGTCGAGAATCTCGGGCCATATCAGCCGGTGATGCTTGCCATAATTGCTGAGGTAAAGCTTGTTTCCAAGGCCACATTTTTCCCGGAGAACACGTTCGATGAAGGCATAGGGCAGGTACATGTCGGAAATGACGATGTCGTCTGCGTTTACCCGGGCGACGACATCACCGATCGGGAACAGATGATCCCACTCTTCCTCAAGCTCCATCCACTTGAGTACATTCGCCTGCTTTTCCGTTAGAAAAGCGTCCGCCACCATTATGTCGTAGATGTCATCGAGCCCGTATGGCCGATGCCCGAACATGCTCATTTCCACCCTGTGGCGCTTGTCGGCGAAGTTGGCTACGCCCGACTTGCGTTCAACAATGCGGAATATCTCCAAGGGATCATAGCAACGGCGGGCAACCAGCGTGTCGAAAAGATCAAAGCTCTGGATTTTGGTGTGACTGTCAGATGAGTTTTCTTCGAGAATATGGAAATTGCCCGTTTGCGCGTAGTCAGACGCAGGATCGCGGAAATACCCACCAAGCCGGATAAGGCCATCCGGGCCTGGCTGGCTGGACAATTGACACGTGATCCCACCATTCTGATCCAATATATTGACGCACGCGCCATCCATCTCCCAGAACATTTCGTTCCGATGACTGTAGCCGATGAGGAAACCGTTTTTGTGGAACACAAAGTCTTCACTGATGACAGTATCGTTTTTCGCAACCCGAAACGTAAATGTCCTCGAAAGGAGTTGATCTGCGGTCACGGAAATAGAACCTTGCGGTTCTGAAATATCGATCATCTGTTGTTCCGCCTCTGACATATAGAACAACACTAGGGTTACAAGCTTGCCTCAGCCTAACCACACCGGGAATCGCCGTTACTTCAAACGCATGATAGACGAGGCAGAAAGATATCGCGTTGCATCGTTCAGCTTGTGTGCAGATCACAAAGCGAAAAAGTTCAGCGACATGGCGGACGTGCCGAGATCATCGGCAGACATAATAGATTTCATTATTGAGGAAAAAGTGGCGCACCCGAAGAGATTCGAACTCCTGACCCCCAGATTCGTAGTCTGGTGCTCTATCCAGCTGAGCTACGGGTGCGTGCCGTGGAAGCGTGTTCCGTTGGCGTGGCGATCCTCTAAAACGTCCGTCGGATGAATGCAAGTGATTTCGCTGGAAAATTGTCATTTTCCTGCAATGAAATTTCCAAACCATTGAAATTGATGATGATTTGATAGAACGGGAACAAGGGCCGAAAAATCAGGTGCCGTGGTTTGGCTGCTGGTCGGTGTTCGGGCTGTCGGGGATTTCGATGCGGAATTGGGTGCCGTGGCCGGGTTTTTCCACCAGTGCGATCGTGCCCTTATGCGCAAGCACCAGTTCACGGGCGATGACGAGGCCAAGCCCGGTGCCGCCGGAGCGGGCGGAACCGCGGAAGGCCGAGAAAAGGTTCTCTCTCGCCTTTTGCGGCATGCCCGGGCCGTTATCGTCGATGACGATGCTGACCACATCGCCACTGCGCTGGGCGGCAATCGTCAGGCGTTTGTCGGGGTAGACCTCGCTGCTGGCCTGTTGCAGCGCCTGAACGGCGTTGCGACAGAGATTATAGAGAACGCGGAACAGCTGCTCGCCATCGGCATCGATGCGCAGACCGGGCGGGACGGTGTCGACCAGCTCGATACCACCGGAGGGATCGATGGCGAGGATATCCTTGACGTCCTGCACCAGTTCGCCAAGATCGGTCAGCCGTCTCTTCGGCGCGCCTTCCGTTGCCTGCCCATAGACCAGAACCGCGCTGGTGTAGCCCACGGCGCGGTCGATCGTGCGTAGCAGTTTTGGCGCAAAGCTGCGCACCATCGGGTCGTCGACATCCACCAGACGGTCCGACATCAATTGCGCTGACGACAGGATGTTGCGCATGTCGTGGTTAATCTTGGAAACGGCAAGCCCAAGGTCTGCGAGGTTCTTCTGCTGCTTCAGGGTCTTTTGCAGCTGCGTCTGCATATCGGCCAGATGCCGTCCGGCCACCGCCAACTCGTCGCTGCCCTCCTCCGGCTGGAAGACCTTTGCGGGATCGTCCGGCTGCTCGGAAAACACCTGCATGCCTGCCGTCAACCGGCGGATGGGGCGAATGAGGATGCGGTTGATCGACACGAAAATCAGGCTGGCCGTAATCAGGGAAAGGGCCACGGAAATCATCAGCACGTTGCCCGCATAGGCAATCATGGCGGCACGCAACTTATGCTCGCCGATCACGATCTCGATAATCATGTTGCTGTCGCCGATGACGTCGAACACGCGAATGACGCGGTCGCCGCCGAACAGAAGCACGGAGAAGGCATCGCGCACCGCGGCCAGTTGCGATACATCGGAGAGATCATATTGATCATCGACGCTGGGTGGCACTTCGGTGGCGGCCAGCAGCGTGGAGGTGCCATCCTTCTTCAGCGCGATCAGTTTGGCGCCGGTGGCCAGCAGCGTGTCGTTCTGGACGCTTCGCGGCAGCTCGGTCTGCAAGCCGTCGATCACCACGCCGGCGGCAGCAGCCGTGTTCAAACGGTCGCGCAGCCACGAGAGGCGCATATTGGCGACGGAGGGAACGAAAATCAGGACTTCGGCAATCATGACGAAGATCACCGTCAGCAACAGCAGGCGACCGGACAAGCCTTTCGTCAAGGCGGGTACCTCGGTCTGCGGCTCCGCAGTCTGACGGTCGGTCCTGTTCATGACGATCGAAAACACCAGGCCTGTTCCTGTTGATGCGTGGGCCTTTGGTTTCATATCGGCGCAGCCGCACAATTCCAAGAGATATTAAGGTTTTTCATCCCTTTTCCAAAAGCACGACGAGGCCACTTGCAAACGAAAACGCCGCCATCTCTGGCGGCGTTCGGATCGTTTCGGTTCGCTAACGCTTAAAATTCCTGCCACTCGTCCCTGGATTGAGCGACAGCGGCGTTGCCGTTGAAGGCGCGCGAGACATTTCCCATCATCTTGCGGGCCGGAGACGCAACGGGAGCAGAGCGCGCCGATGCTGCGACTGGCCTGTGCGATGGCGCGCCATAGGAAGAGGCCGAACCCGTTTCGTTTCCGAGGCGGAAACGCCCCACCAGCGACACCAGGTTTTCTGCCTCACCACTCAGCTTATGCGTCGCAGCCGAAGTTTCTTCCACCATCGCCGCATTGCGCTGCGTGACCTGATCCATCTGGTTGATGGCGGTGTTGACCTCCTGAAGGCCTGTGGATTGCTCCTTGGCAGCTGTTGCGATCGAATGGATATGATCGTTGATGCCCAGCACACGGGTTTCCATTTCGTCCAGTGCTTCGCCAGTACGCTTGACAAGCGTCACACCATGTCCGACCTCATCGCCCGACTTGTTGATCAAGGTCTTGATGTCCTTGGCAGCGTTGGCCGAGCGTTGCGCAAGCTCACGCACTTCCTGCGCCACCACGGCAAAGCCCTTGCCGGCTTCCCCCGCACGCGCCGCTTCCACGCCGGCATTCAGCGCCAACAGGTTGGTCTGGAAGGCGATCTCATCGATAACGTTGATGATCTGGCTGATTTCACGCGAGGCCTGCTCGATCCGACCCATCGCGGCAACCGCGTCGCGCACTACCTTGGCAGATTCGGTGGTTTTTTCCTTGGTTTCGGAGACCATGGCGCTGGCTTCCTGAGCGCGTGCCGTCGAGTTGCGCACGACGGCGGTGATCTCGTCGAGGGCAGCCGACGTTTCTTCCAGGGCTGCGGCCTGCTGTTCGGTGCGCTTGGACAGGTCGTCTGCGGCAGAGCGCAGTTCGTTGGCGTTGCCGTTGATGCTTTCGGTGCTGCCGCGCACTTCCGAAATCGTGCCCTTGAGCTTGGCGAAGGTCTCGTTCACATTCGACTGAAGATCGGCAAAGACGCCGTGGAAGTTTCCGTTCATCGTCTGTGTGAGGTCGCCCTGCGCCAGGCTTTCGATGACGCGACCGGTCTCGGTCACCCCTGTATCGACGCTGACCAGCAGCGCGTTGATGTTCGTCGCAAAGCGATTGAGATTGTCGTCGCCGTAATCCTTGGTGATGCGGCTGGTGAAATCACCGGCAGCAGCAGCGCTGACGACTTCGGCCATACCGGCCTGCAAGTCGTCACTCTTGGCGCGCATGGCCGTTTCCTGTGTGTTCATGCGGCGCACTTCCAGACCGTTGCGCTTGAAGACTTCGACGGCCGTTGCCATCTCGCCGATCTCGTCCTTGCGTCCGAGATAGGGAACGTCGGTTTCCAGATTGCCCTCGGCGACCGAGTTCATGGCGTTCGAAACCTTGAGGATAGGCGCGCTCAGCTCTTTGGAGCCTATATAAAGACCGAGGGCGGAACCGGCAATCACACCGCCAGCCGTCACGAATGCGACGACGAGGAAAATCATCTCGCCGAAGCTTTCGATGCGCGCCTTGACTGCGGTCAGTTCCTGAAGGTCGGACTTCACGACAGCATCGATGTCGGCCTGGTAGGCCTTGCGGTTTTCACGGTTGGCCTCATTGTTTCCTTGGGTATTGGCATCCTGTGGGCTGACCTCACGCCCCAGACGCGCCGTTTCAGTGCGAAAGGTGCGGAAATCCGCAAAACGTTTTTCGAGATTGGCAAAGGCGGTGACCTGACTGGCCGGGACCTGTGGCTTCCACTCCTTCAACAACGTGTCCATGTCGTTGAGGCTCTTGGTCAGGCCATCGGCAAATTTGCTAGCCGCGTCCTTGTCCTTGGCGGCGTAGATACCGCGTGATTCCATGACCACGGCGGTCACAAGCCTGTTCAAGGTTTCGCCACGACGCGCACGGTCGGCAATGGCGTCAAGCGCCACGACCTGCGTCTGATACTCCTTGACGGCATAGATCGACAGGCCGCCGATCGTGCATGCGACAAGGCTTAACAGCCCCACAAGAAGGTTGATCTTTCCCCGAATTCTCACTGCGTAATCCCCTCCAAAATGCCCCCCTCACACACATGTGAGAACGCAGACGAACACACAGTTCGTCATGACAAGATTTATCTTTCCATTCTTAAAATATAATTTCGAATTGAGGGTTCACTGCTTTATGCTTGAAATGAAGACCTTAACGCCGGGCTTGGCACGCGAGAGATGGCAAACTTGTCCCCGTGCGGTTGACGGCGCGGCACAGGATTGACTGTCAGCGATTGACTTTCCAGCCCGTAAGCCCTTATAAGCCCGCACGTTCGGGCATTTTCCACTTGTGCTGATGGTCTGAACGTCAATCGAAACGCTCTTGTCCCATAAGGGGCAAAGTCAAGAAGGGCCGCACCCCGCGGTATTAAATAAATGTCGAAGCGTACTTTCCAGCCATCCAAGCTTGTTCGCAAGCGTCGTCATGGTTTCCGTTCCCGCATGGCAACTGCCGGCGGTCGCAAGGTTCTTGCCGCTCGCCGCACACGCGGTCGCGCACGTCTTTCGGCCTAATTGGGCCTAAGCCCGATGAAAGTCGTGGCATATGACGCATGATAGACACATACCCGGTCGGTTGAAAAACCGACCGGAGTTTCTTGCTGTCCAAGCAGGAGAAAAAAGACGAGGCAGCACCTTCCTTCTCGAAGTGTTGGATCGAAAGCAGCCCGAAACCGCTCCCAGGGTCGGTTTCACCGTAACGAAACGGCAGGGAAACGCGGTTGAACGCAACCGCATGCGCCGCCGTCTGAAGGAAGCCGTCAGGCTTTCAGCTGGGTCTTCCATGAAGCCCGGACTTGACTATGTGATTGTCGCCCGCAGGGACGTATTGAAGACCGAATTTGCCGTACTGGAACACTTGCTCACAGAGCGGATCGAGGGACGCGCGAAATCAGGCCGCTCCCGGGAGACCCGCTCCAGGAAAGAATGATGGAAAAAAACCGCAACTACTTCATCGCGATAGGCCTTTCGGTTGTCATCGTGCTAGCCTGGCAGTTCCTGTATATGAACCCGCGCATCGAGCAGCAGCGCCGCGCCGAAGAGGCACGTCAAGCGCAGCAGGCGACGCAGCAGACCCAGCAAACAACAACGAACGCCGCCCCCGGCACGACGGCGCCCGCAGGCACCCTGCCTGGCACCACGGGCCAGCAGGCAGCCACCGTTTCGCGTGACGAATCGCTTGCAAAGTCTGCGCGCGTTCAGATCGAAACCAACGCCATTCAGGGCTCCATCAATCTGACAGGCGCGCGTCTGGACGACATCCGCCTCAAGGATTACCATGAGACGGTTGACGACTCGAGCCCGCTCATCACCCTGTTTTCGCCCTCCGACACCCGTGACGGCTACTTTGCCGAACTCGGCTACATCGCCGGTGAGGCCATCGGCACCGTTCCCGGCCCGTCCACCGTCTGGACCGCCTCTTCTGGTTCCAAGCTGACTGAGACGACGCCGGTTGCGCTGACCTTTACCAACGACAAGGGCGTTGTCTTCACCCGCACGCTGGCCATCGATGATCACTACATGATCACGATCACAGACAAGGTGGAGAACCCCGGCCAGGAGGCGATCTCGTTTTCGACTTACGGCCGCATCACCCGCAACAACAAGCCTGCAACGCCTCCCGTTTTCGTCATTTTTGAAGGCTTTCTCGGCGTTGCCGGCGCAGACGGAAGTCTGGCGGAAGAAAGCTACAAGAACGTCGAGGAAAAGCCTTTCACATCGCCCAAGGCGACCGGTGGCTGGCTTGGTATAACCGACAAGTATTGGGCAGCAGCCATCGTTCCGCCGCAGGCGCTTCCGGTCGAATCCCGCTACACCCACTTCACGGATGGCCAGCCACGCTATCAGGCCGATTACCGCGCTGACGCAGTGACCGTTGCTCCGGGCCAGTTGATCGAATTGAAGAACCTCGTCTTTGCAGGCGCCAAGGAAGTTCCGCTGGTCGACCGTTACGAGGCTGAATACAGCATTCCGAAGTTCGATCTTCTGATCGACTGGGGCTGGTTCTACTTCATCACCAAGCCGATGTTCAAACTGATGGACTTCTTCTTCCGTCATATCGGCAACTTCGGTGTCGCCATCCTTCTGACCACCATCGTCGTCAAGCTTCTGTTCTTCCCGCTGGCCAGCAAGCAATATGCATCCATGGCCAACATGAAGCGCATGCAGCCGAAGATGGAGGAGCTCAAAGCCAAGCATGGCGACGATCGCATGGCCATGCAGCAGGCGATGATGGCGCTCTACAAGGAAGAGAAGATCAATCCTGTCGCAGGTTGCTGGCCGATGCTGTTGCAGATTCCGGTGTTCTTCGCGCTCTACAAGGTCATCTATGTCACCATCGAAATGCGGCATGCGCCGTTCTTCGGCTGGATTCACGACCTGTCTGCGCCCGATCCGACCTCGCTCTTCAACCTGTTCGGCCTTCTGCCTTACGACGTTCCGCACTTCCTGATGATCGGCGTCTGGCCTATCATCATGGGCATCACCATGTTCATGCAGATGCGGATGAACCCGACGCCTCCAGATCCGACCCAGGCGATGATCTTCACATGGATGCCGCTGATCTTCACCTTCATGTTGGCGTCCTTCCCTGCCGGTCTCGTCATCTACTGGGCGTGGAACAACACCCTGTCGATTTCGCAGCAGGCCGTGATCATGAAGCGCCATGGCGCCAAGATCGAGTTGTTCGACAACATCAAGGCCCTGTTCAAACGAAAGCCGGTGGAAACCAAATGACCGGCGACATCAAAAGCGGCCAGTCTGCGACGGAAAAGCCGCTCTTCGGACGCCCCTGGATTTTCATTCGCGGCGTGCCCGCCATGAAGTTCCTGCCGCCCGAAGGTCCGCCGGAGATTGCCTTTGCCGGGCGCTCCAATGTCGGCAAGTCTTCGCTCATCAACGCGCTCGTCGGCCATAAGGGGCTGGCGCGCACGTCCAACACGCCGGGCCGCACCCAGGAACTGAACTACTTCGTGCCTGAAGGTTACTCCGGCGAGGCTGGCGATCTTCCGCCGATGGCACTCGTTGATATGCCGGGTTACGGCTATGCGCAGGCGCCAAAGGACCATGTGGATGCCTGGACGAAGCTGGTGTTCGATTACCTGCGTGGCCGCGCGACCTTGAAGCGCGTCTATGTGCTGATCGACTCGCGTCACGGCATCAAGGCCAATGACGAGGATGTTCTGAAAATCCTCGACAAGGCCGCAATCTCTTATCAGGTCGTGTTGACCAAAACCGACAAGATCAAGGATGTGGGCGTTCCACGCGTAGTCAACGAGACGCTGGAGAAAATCCGCAAGCGTCCCGCAGCCTATCCAGAGGTTATCGCGACATCGTCGGAAAAATCCGCAGGGCTAGACCTTCTTCGCGCTGAAATCTGCAAGACGGTCGGCGTCATCTGAGAATGGATGGGGTGACCTCGGTCACCTCACTCCCGTGCCTGTTCAGGCCACCGGAAACAGCAGCACCAGGGCCCAAAGCATAGCTGCCAGCGTCGTCAAGCGCCAGAAGCGCGCCGAATTCCACAATGCCGATATGATCGAAAACCGCCCGTAAATGCTGCGGTGAAGCTTGTCGTGGGGCCTGCGCAGGGCGTGATCCATGGACGCGTCCCTCAGATAGGACGAAAAGGCGCGACGCTCCTGCCTGTCATTTTCGGCAAGGCCGTTTTTCCAACGCCGCACCATGGCCGCAAACTGACGGTCCGTCTTGATGCGTCTGGCAAGCGATGCACGCGCGTCGTCTGTCAGTGCTCCCAGCACATATTCGCCCGCAAGCACCTCGTCGCGCAAACCGCTGGGCTTCTCCCGATCCGGCAAGGTCATTCGTCATCGAACTCCTGGCTTGTGGCGCGGCACAACCCCTTGGCCGACGCACATCTCCCTGCGTCAAAGCTGGTCTGATTGGTCTTCCATGTCAATCGCTGCTCATGAATGATGCGATCACGTTTCAATTTTCTGCCCTTGCGCGGCGGTCCGTTGTTTCATCCGTCAAAAACTTGGGTTAAAAGCGCGGCAATCAATGACGAGGTTATTTTCCATGACGACTTCCGAAAGCGAAATGCAGGCTCGACTTCTGGCGCAAGCCCTGCCCTTCATGCAGAAATACGAGCACAAGACCATCGTCGTGAAATATGGCGGACATGCCATGGGTGACATGGCGCTCGGTCGTGCCTTTGCTGAGGACATTGCCCTTCTGAAGCAGTCCGGCATCAACCCCATCGTCGTCCATGGCGGCGGCCCGCAGATCGGCGCGATGCTGAGCAAGATGGGTATCGAATCGAAATTCGAAGGTGGCCTGCGCGTGACCGATGCCAAGACGGTCGAGATCGTCGAGATGGTTCTGGCCGGTTCGATCAACAAGGAAATCGTCGCCCTCATCAACCAGACCGGCGAATGGGCCATCGGCCTGTGCGGCAAGGACGGCAACATGGTCTTTGCCGAAAAGGCCAAGAAGACTGTCATCGATCCCGACAGCAATATCGAGCGCGTTCTCGATCTCGGCTTCGTCGGCGAAGTGGTGGAAGTCGACCGCACCCTGCTCGATCTTCTCGCCAAATCCGAGATGATCCCCGTCATCGCGCCGGTTGCTCCTGGCCGTGATGGTGCGACCTACAACATCAACGCCGACACCTTTGCCGGTGCCATTGCCGGTGCGCTGCATGCCAGCCGCCTGCTGTTCCTGACCGACGTCGAAGGTGTTCTCGACAAGAACAAGGAACTCATCAAGGAACTGACGGTGTCGCAGGCGCGTGCGCTGATCAAGGACGGCACGATTTCCGGCGGCATGATCCCCAAGGTCGAGACCTGCATCGAGGCCATCAAGGCAGGCGTTCAGGGTGTCGTTATTCTCAACGGCAAGACGGCGCACTCGGTTCTGTTGGAAATCTTTACCGAAGGTGCTGGCACGCTCATCGTTCCCTGATCACAAGAACAGCAAACCCAGGATGCCGCTGACGATCAGCAGGCATCCTGCAAGCTCCATGGCGTTGACCCGTTCGCGAAACAGGAACCACGACGCCATGAAGGTGAAGACGAGTTCGATCTGGCCCAATGCGCGAACGTAAGCCACCTGTTGCAGCGTCATCGCCGTGAACCAGCCAGCTGAGCCCAGCACACCTGCGATGCCGACCAGAGCCGATGAGCGCCACGTCACCAGAACCTGCACGATCTCCCTCTTGTCCTTCCACGCCATCCATACCAGCATGAAGGCCGTCTGGAAGGTCGTGACGCAGGCGAGCGTCACCGCCGCAGACATGATCGGCCCTGTCCCCTGCAGCGACAGGGACGCGCTTCGATAAGCCACCGCCGATATGCCGAAGGCCCCGCCGGAAGCGATGCCGATCAGCGCGGTGCGGCTGGTCAGTGCCGTTACAGTATTTCGCCAAGACAGCGGCATGCGCGCCATCGATATCGTCATCACGCCGATGACGCCGACGATGATCGCTCCGACAGCACCCGGCGTCAGCTTTTCACCGAGGATGACGAAACCGAACAGAGCCGCCTGCACAGGCTCCGTCTTCGAATAGGCGGTGCCGACGGCGAAGTTGCGCAGGGAAAACAGGTGCACCAGCAGCATGGTGGCAAAGATTTGTGCCAGACCGCCGATAACCGCCCAGATGAAAAATGGCGCGCTGAAGGTCGGGAAAATCTGCTTCGCCACGAAATGCAGAGCCAAGACGTACATGACGGCAATCGGGAACCCATAACCGAAGCGCACGAAGCTGGCACCACGCGTGCCAAGCGAGCCCTGCAAATGCTTTTGCAAGGCGGAGCGCAGGTTCTGCATGAAGGCAGCGGCGATGGTGATGGGTATCCAGAGTTCCATGCCTCAACGATTATCACGCCCCAGCTTTGCGCCCCAAGGTCGGAAAGCGGCTGGAACGTCGCCTTTTCGATTTTCTTTGTGCTAACGACAGGGCATAAGGGGCCATGAGCACGAAACCGAAAAATGAACCAACCCCTGCCGACTTTTCCCATGTGACCGAATGGGTATTCGATCTCGACAACACGCTTTACCCGCACGAGGTGAACCTGTTTTCGCAGATCGACAAGAACATGACGGCCTATGTCGCCGAGTTGTTGCAGCTCGAGCCGGACGAAGCGCGCAAGCTTCAGAAGCAATATTACCACGAGCATGGCACTACGCTTCAGGGGCTGATGATCCATTACGGCATTGACCCAAACGCCTTTCTGGAACGCGCGCATGCGATCGATTATTCAGCACTTCTGCCCAACCCGGACCTGGGTGAGGCGATCAAAGCACTGCCGGGGCGCAAGTTCATTCTGACCAATGGCAGCGTGCCGCATGCGCAGGCAGCCGCTGGCGCGCTGGGCATTCTCGATCACTTCGAGGACATCTTCGACATCGTCGCCGCCGATTTTCTGCCCAAGCCCGCCAGCGCGACCTATGAGAAATTCGCCGCACTTGCCAAGCTGGACACAACCAAGGCCGCCATGTTCGAGGACCTGCCGCGAAACCTTGTGGCACCGAAGGCTTTGGGCATGAAGACGGTGCTTCTGGTGCCGCGCAATCTCGAAGGCATCGTCATGGAGCGCTGGGAAATTCCGGCAACGAGCGACGAGCACATCGATTTCATCACCGATGATCTGACAGGCTTTCTGAAGGCCCTGCCCCACACGTCAGGCTGAGTGAGGTTACCGATTTGTCATGCACATTACTGATGTTTAAGTGGTGAAGGCACCATCGGCTCACTACCTTTCAATCAGGGACAGCATTTGAAAGGTACAGACCATGACAATTCGAAAATTTGCGCTCACTGCTCTTGGAGCGGCCCTCGTGCTCAGCACAACAGCACCCATGTCCATGGCAGCACCCCGTGGCCCCGGCAGAGATGGCCCGCCCATGCGCCCTGAACTGGCCTATGTCTATCTGCTGAAGACGGCTGATACCAACAAGGACGGTAAGGTTTCCAAGGAAGAGTTCGCCGCCCGCCAGGATGCGCTTTTCACCGAGATCGACGCCAACAAGGATGGCTCCATCACGCCGAAGGAAATGCGCGATTTCCGCAGAGCCAAAATGGAAGCTTTCCGCGCCGCCAACCCACGTCCAGAGCGCGCCAATGCCGAAGGCATGGATGGCAAAAAGGGCGGCCCGGAACACGCAGAGCGTGACGGCAAGCGCCACGAAGGCCGCAAGCATGAAGGCCGCGAAGGTGGCAAGCGTCCGGGTGGCCGGGTGAATGCCATGTTCTCCATGGTCGACACCGATGGCAACGGCCAGATCAGCAAGGCCGAGTTCACCGCCGCCGGTGAAAAAATGTTCACACGCCTCGACAAGAACAACGACGGCGTCATCAGCATCGATGACATGCCTGACCGTCCGTTCCTGTAATCACTCTTTCGAGTGAACTCTTCCAAAGCCCGGCCACGCGCCGGGCTTTGTCGTTTTCGCAAGGGCTCTTTTCTTGCCCGTTCCCCATGCTATATCGACGTTACGATTTTCGGGGGACACCGTCGTGACCATTGCAACACTTCTGACTTACGCCACCGCTCTCTTCATCGCCGCCGCCATCCCCGGCCCCGGCATGACGGCCATCGTCGCCCGTGCCCTGGGCTCGGGGTTTCGCGAAACGTTTTTCATGGGGCTCGGTCTGGTTCTCGGCGACATGGTCTACCTGACCGCCGTCATTCTCGGCCTCGCCTTCGTGGCGCAGACATTTCAGGAAGCCTTCATGGTTCTGAAATTCGCTGGCGCCGCCTATCTGCTCTATATCGCCTGGAAACTGTGGACTGCGGGGCTTCTGCCGCAGGATTTGCAAGCCAAAAAGAGCACCAGCATTGGAATGTCTTTTCTGTCTGGCCTGTTCATCACGCTGGGCAACCCCAAGACCATGCTGTTTTACGTGGCGCTGGTACCGACGCTGATCGATATCCGGCTGATTGGTACCAGTGAATACGCGACCCTCCTTGCGGTCACCTTCACCGTGCTAATGGCGGTGCTTCTGCCCTATATTCTGCTGGCCTCAAAGGCGCGGACTTTGCTGAAGCGTCCCAGCGCGCTGACCATCCTCAACCGGACCGCGGCAGGCATTCTGGCTGGTACCGCCGCCATGATCGCGACGCGGGCAACTTGAGAATTAGGCTCCAATAAATGATGCGCCCATAGAATTTTATGCCCTGAATATCTCTATATACGCACATTCATTCTCTGGAATCGAAATGCTATTCCTCCTATTCTGCGGCCAATTCCTGCTGTTTGCACAATGGAGCATGCCATGACAGAAGCCAGAAAACCCGGACGCGGACGTATCTATTCCTCGATCACCGAGACGATCGGCGATACGCCTCTGGTACGGCTCGACAAGCTGGCGGCTGAAAAAGGCGTCAAAGCGACCATTTTGGCAAAGCTCGAATTCTTCAACCCCATCGCCTCGGTCAAGGACCGCATCGGCGTTGCCATGATCGAAGCGCTGGAAGCCCAGGGTAAGATTACGCCCGGCAAGACGACGCTGATCGAGCCGACATCCGGAAACACCGGCATTGCGCTGGCCTTTGCCGCCGCCGCCAAGGGCTACAAGCTGATCCTGACGATGCCCGAGACCATGTCCATCGAGCGCCGCAAAATGCTGGCGCTCTTGGGTGCCGAACTGGTGCTGACCGAAGGCCCCAGAGGCATGAAGGGCGCGATTTCCAAGGCGCATGAACTGGCCGAAACGCTGCCCGACGCCATTATACCCCAGCAGTTCGAAAACCCCGCCAACCCCGAAATCCATCGCAAGACAACAGCCGAGGAAATCTGGAACGACACGAATGGCAATGTTGACATCTTCGTCTCGGGCATCGGCACCGGCGGCACGATTACTGGTGTCGGCCAAGTGTTGAAGGAACGCAAACCGGAGATCAAGGTCGTCGCCGTCGAGCCCGCCGACAGCCCTGTGCTTTCAGGCGGCAACCCCGGCCCGCACAAGATTCAAGGCATCGGCGCAGGCTTTGCGCCCGCCGTGCTCGACACCAAGATCTACGACGAAATCGTCACCGTCACCAATGACGAAGCCTTCGAAACCGCCCGCCTCGTCGCCCGCCTTGAGGGTGTCCCCGTCGGCATCTCCTCCGGCGGAGCCCTCGCCGCCGCTATCAAGATCGGCGCGCGGGATGAGAATGCGGGCAAAACTATTGTGGTGATCATTCCGTCGTTTGCGGAACGGTATTTGTCGACGGCACTGTTTGAGGGATTGGGGCTCTGATATTAAAACCCGCCATACTTGTTATGCATGGCCGGTTCATCATTGAGAAACAAACCGACTATGCTTCATCACCTCTCCCTTGGCGTTTCAGATATAAAGCGTGCATCAGCTTTCTACGATGCTGCCCTCTCAATGCTTGGGTATGTGCGTGTCTGGTCCGATATCAGAGAAGGGGAGCAGGGGCAGGCCGTCGGCTACGGGCTTCCGGGCAGTGGCGACAAATTTGCGCTCAAGCATCATGATGGTTACAGCCCGCCGGGGAATGGATTCCACCTCGCCTTTACAGCGCCGAGTCGTGAAGCCGTTAACGCTTTTTATCAAGCCGCCCTTGCTAACGGTGGCGATGACAATGGCGCACCAGGACTTCGACCTCACTACGGCCCCAACTATTATGCGGCCTTCGTGATCGATCCTGACGGCCACCGAATCGAGGCGGTTTTCAAGGACCCAGTGTAAATCTGCGATCCTTTGATAAAACGTTCTCAAGCTGCCGCCGTCAGTCGCTCCCCTGCTATCCGATAGGAAATGGCTTCCGCCAGATGAATGCGGGTGACGGTCGCCTTGTCGTCCAGATCGGCCAGTGTGCGGGCGACTTTCAGGATGCGGTGGTAGCCCCGGGCGGAGAACTTTAGTTTTTCGGCGGCGTCGCGGAGCAGTTGCAGGCCTGGGGCATCGGGTTCACCGAATTTTTCGATAAGGGCGGTGGAGCAGCGGGCATTGGTGCGGATGCCGGTGAAGCCTGCGGCGGCAAAGCGGTCCTGTTGCAAGTCTCGCGCGCGCGCCACGCGTCTGGCGACATCTGCGCTGGCTTCGGCGGCCATGGGGCGGATGAGGTCTGCCGCTGAGACGGCGGGGACTTCGATACGGATGTCGATACGGTCCATCAGCGGGCCGGAAATGCGCTGCTGATAATCCGTCACGCAACGCGGGCCACGGGCGCAGGTGAAGCCTGGTTCGCCTGCCATGCCGCATTTGCAAGGGTTCATGGCCGCAACCAGCTGGATTTGGGCGGGGTAGCTGACACGGTGGTTGGCACGGGCGATGATGCATTCGCCGGTTTCCAAAGGCTGGCGCAGCGCATCTAGGGCTTGCGGTGAGAATTCAGGAAATTCATCGAGAAAGAGAATGCCGTGATGGGCAAGCGACGCCTCTCCCGGTCTGGCGCGCAGGCCGCCGCCGACGAGGGCTGCCATTGTCGCGGAATGATGTGGGGTGCGGAACGGGCGGCGGTCCGACAGCTTGCCGCCGGAGAGTTGACCGGCGATGGAATGGACCATCGAGACCTCCAACAATTCCGCAGCCGAGAGCGGCGGCAGGATGGAGGGAAGCCGCGAGGCCAGCATGGACTTTCCCGAACCGGGTGGGCCGACCATCAGGAGATTATGTCCTCCGGCAGCCGCTACCTCTAGCGCGCGCTTGGCGCTTTCCTGCCCCTTGATATCGGCCAAGTCAGGCAGGTTGGCGGGATTGGCGCGGATTGCGGCAAGCGGGCGTGACAGGCGCTGGGTGCCACGAAAATGGTTGGCGAGCGCGATGAGGCTGCGAGGTGCCAGAATATCGAACTCGGCACCCGCCCATGCGGCTTCTCCGCCGCTGTCTGCCGGGCAGATGAGCCCCTTGCCCTGCGCATTGGCACCGATGGCAGCGGGAAGAGCGCCGGACACGGCACCGATTGTGCCATCCAGATTAAGCTCACCCAGAACGACATAGGCGTTGAGTGCCTCCGCCGGAATGGCACCCAATGCGGCCATCAGCCCGAGCGCGATGGGGAGATCAAAATGACTGCCCTCTTTGGGCAAATCAGCGGGCGCGAGATTAACGGTGACCTTTTTGGCAGGAAGCGCTAGCCCGGAGGCGTGGAGAGCAGCTTGCACCCGCTCCCGACTTTCGGCCACGGCTTTATCCGGCAGGCCGACGATCTGCATGCCGACCTTGCCCGGCGCAACCATGACCTGAACTTCGACGGGCACACCCTCTATGCCCTGAAATGCCACCGTATTGACGCGCGCAACCATGTAAGCCCCCAACAGGCGGACTTTAGAAAACACGCAATCAAGCGTGTAAGTGTCCGCCCATGCAACCTTGCACAACGCGAATGATAAAACAAGAACAAGAAGTGAACAATTTCACTTATGCCGCGCAGAAAATTGCGGGCGGTTGTGACGTATCAAACGCCGGTGGAGCCGAAACCGCCGGTGCCGCGAGCAGTATCAGAGGTCTCCATGACCTCGAATACTGCCACCTGCGTAACGGGTGCGATAACCATCTGTGCGATGCGCATGCCGCGTTCGACCACGAAATCCTCCTGGCCCAGATTGGCGAGGATGACTTTGACCTCGCCGCGATAATCGCTATCCACCGTTCCCGGCGTGTTGAGGCAGGTGATGCCGTTCTTGATGGCAAGGCCAGAGCGTGGGCGAATCTGTGCCTCAAAACCTTGGGGGACTTCGAAGATGAAGCCGGTGGGCACCAGTACGCGGGTGCCGGGTTTCAGAGTGAGCGGTTCGTCAGCAGGAACGGCGGCGCGCAAATCCATGCCGGCGGCGCCACTCGTCTCATAGGCTGGCAGGTCAATACCAGCGCCATTTTCGAGACGAACGAGCTTGAGCGAGGGTTGAAAAGAGGCGCGTGTGTTCATGTGATCCATTTGCTGCGCGCTCATGGTCTTGGTCAATTGCATATCCGGCCCCAAATCTATAAAGACGGCCCCAATCAACAGGAATTTCTGAGAATGGCTGAAACGCTCGCCGAGGCGGTCTCCCGCCGCCGTACCTTTGCTATCATCGCGCACCCGGATGCCGGTAAAACGACGCTGACCGAAAAGCTGCTGCTGTTCGGCGGCGCCATTCAGCTGGCCGGTGAGGTGAAGGCGAAGAAGGACCGCATTCAGACGCGCTCCGACTGGATGAAGATCGAGCGCGAGCGCGGTATTTCGGTCGTGACCTCGGTGATGACATTCGAGTATGACGACAAGGTCTTCAACATTCTCGATACGCCCGGCCACGAAGACTTTGCCGACGATACCTATCGCACGCTGACCGCGGTGGATGCGGCCATCATGGTCATCGATGCCGCCAAGGGTATCGAGCCACGGACGCTAAAACTGTTCGAAGTGTGCCGCATGCGCGACATTCCTATCATCACCTTCGTCAACAAGATGGACCGCGAAAGCCGGGACATTTTCGAGATTCTGGACGAGGTCGAGGAGAAGCTTGCGCTCGACACGGCCCCAATTACATGGCCGATCGGTCGTTCCAAGAGCTTCTGCGGCTCTTACCATCTGGCCAGCAACCGGGTGCGTGGCTCCGATAACGAGGTTGAGGCGACACAGGTGAACGGCCCGCAGGCCGTGGCGGACCGTCTGCCGGAAAATGAACGCGATGCCTTTATCGAGGAAACCGAACTGGCGTTGGAAGCCTGCCGCCCGTTCGATCGTACGGCGTTTCTGGAGGGGCATCTGACGCCGGTGTTCTTCGGTTCGGCGCTGCGCAACTTCGGCGTTCGCGACTTAATCAACGCGCTGGGTGATATTGCACCGCCACCGCGCGACCAGGTGGCCGATACCCGCACCGTGCATGCCGATGAAGACAAGATGACGGCCTTCGTGTTCAAGATTCAGGCGAATATGGACCCGAACCACCGCGACCGCATTGCCTTTGCGCGCATCTGCTCCGGCAAGCTGGAGCGCGGCATGAAGGCGCGGCTGGCGCGCACCGGCAAGCAGATGGGCCTGACGGCACCGCAATTCTTCTTCGCCTCGCAGCGTCACATTGCCGACACCGCCTTTGCGGGCGATGTGGTGGGCATTCCCAACCACGGCACACTACGCATCGGGGATACGCTCACCGAGGGTGAAAACCTCGTTTTCCAGGGCGTTCCCAACTTCTCGCCGGAAATTCTGCGCCGTGTGCGGCTGGAAGATGCGATGAAAGCGAAGAAGCTGAAGGAAGCGCTGCACCAGATGGCCGAAGAGGGCGTCGTGCAGCTGTTTTCGCCGGAAGACGGCTCCCCAGCCATCGTCGGTGTGGTCGGTGCGTTGCAGCTGGATGTGCTGAAGGAACGGCTGATGGGCGAATATGGCCTGCCGGTTTCGTTCGAAATGTCGCGCTTTTCGATCTGCCGCTGGATTTCTGCCGAGCAGTCTGCCGATATGGAGAAGTTCCTGACGGTCAAGCGCGGCGATATTGCCCGCGATCTCGACGGCGACCCGGTGTTTCTGGCGCAGGATGCGTTTTCGCTGCGCTATGAGGCGGAGCGTTATCCCGGCATCAAGATGGTGGCTATTAAGGAGTATCACGTCGCCAAGGCGGCGTGATAATTCGCAAATGAAAACCCCGGCTCAAGGCCGGGGTGACGGGAATTGATGACAGCGATCAGCCCTGCGCGTCGCGCTTGCGCTCGATGGCATCCCACAGCAGGCTGGCGACATCGGCGCCGCCGAATTTCTTCACCTCGCGGATGCCAGTTGGGGATGTGACGTTGATTTCCGTCATGTAGTCGCCGATCACATCGATGCCGACGAACAGGAAGCCGCGCTCGCGCAGCGCAGGGCCGATGCGTTGGCAGATTTCTTTTTCGCGGTTTGTCAGTTCCGTTGGCTCGGGGCGGCCGCCGGCGTGCATGTTGGAGCGGGCGTCGTTTTCCGCAGGCACGCGGTTAATGGCGCCGACTGGCTCTCCGTCCACCAGCAGGATGCGCTTGTCGCCCTTGCGGACGTCGGGCAAATATTGCTGGGCGATGTAGGGTTCGCGGAACATCTGGCCGAACATTTCCAGCAGAGAGGAGAAGTTGCGGTCATCGCGGGTGGAGTGGAACACGCCAGCGCCGCCATTGCCGTAGAGCGGCTTGAGGATGATGTCGCCCATTTCTTCACGGAAGCGAGCAATCTCCGTCACGTCCTTGGTGATGAGCGTCGTTGGCATCAGATCGGCGAATTCGGTGACGAAAATCTTTTCCGGCGAATTGCGCACCCAGGCCGGGTCGTTCACCACCAGCGTCTTGGGGTGGATACGCTCCAGCAAGTGCGTGGAGGTGATATAGGCCATGTCGAAGGGCGGGTCCTGGCGCAGATGAATGACATCCATGGTGGCGAGGTCGACGCGTTCCGGTTCGGCTAAGGAGAAGTGATCGCCGTTGATGTCGCGCAGCTGCATCTGCTCGACGGTGGCGTAAATCTTTCCATCGCGCATGGACAGTCGGTCCGGCGTATAATGGAACAGGCGGTAACCACGGGCCTGCGCCTCAAGGCTGATCGCGAAGGTGCTATCGCCCGCAATGTTGATGCCGGAGACATGATCCATCTGGATCGCGACGTTCTTGATTTTGGCCATGCGCAATTTCCTGTTGAAAGCCCGAAATGTGTAGGGCAGGCAAGCTTCAAAGGCAACTGCTACGGGGTGGCATATCTATGAGTTTTATTGACGGATTACGGGCTTAAAGCGACGGCGTTTTGGCTGGCAACAGCTTGTTCTTCAAGCGATACGCAAAGGCGATGGGCGCGGGGAACGGGCGGCGCAGAAAAGCGACTTTGCGGACGTAAGTGTCCACTCGCCATGTGGCCCAGGTGCCGGCCTTGAAATAGGCGACATCGCCCGCACGCAGCACATGGACGGAGCCATCTTCCGCCGTGACATGCACGCCACCTTCGAGGATATGCACAGTTTCGTCCCAGGCGAAGAACCAGCGGAAGGTGCCTGCCGTGCAATCCCAAAGGGCGGTGTAGGCGGCGCGGTCGCCGCTGCGGGAATGATCCGCCATGCGGGCTTGCGGATCGCCACCGATGATCCAGTCTGGATTAATTGGGGCGGGTTGCATCACCATACCGTGGGATGTGGCTGATACCACGGGCTCTGGCCTGCCCCGGCTCGTTGAGAACGGAATCGTTGGCACGGCGCGCGCCGCCAATGCAGCCACACTTGCGATCATCACATTAAAAACCATATTGCGCCCCTACCTTGCAACAGGGACGCTATAGCACGAACGGAGTAAGAATGCTCTTCCATAAATTGAATCAATTTTAATGGACGTGCATCTTTTAGTTCGTTTTAGTGAGTGGCGGCGAGCTGTGTCTCAGACCGCTGAGACGCGGCATTCGCCATGCCGTCAATGCGCTTTCCGCTTTCCTTGTCGAAGAAGTGCAGTTTTTGCGGTGCGATGGAGAGCGACAATTCCTGCGGGATATCGGTCTCGGATGCACAGGCAACGGTCAGTGCCTGTTCGCCGAGCATGCCATGGATAAGGCGCTGCGAGCCCAGCTCTTCAATATACTCGACGCGAAACGGCATGCCCGGCTCCGCACCGTGGACGAAGCGCAAGTCCTCGGCACGTATACCGACGGTCACTGGACCAGATGCAGGCGCGTAACCGTTGAGCGACAGGACGGCCGGACCCATGGCCAGACGATCGCCATGCAATTCGCCGGTCAAAAGGTTCATGGCAGGAGAGCCGATGAAGCTGGCGACGAAGGTTGAGGCGGGCTTGTGATAGACCTCGAGCGGCGCACCGACCTGTTCGATGCGACCGGCATTGAGAACCACGAGGCGATCTGCCAGCGTCATGGCTTCCAGCTGGTCGTGGGTGACATAGATGGAGGTGGTGCCGAGGCGGCGTTGCAGGCGCTTGATTTCGCCGCGCATGGACACGCGCAGCTTGGCATCGAGGTTCGACAGCGGCTCATCGAAGAGGAAGGCGGCTGGTTTGCGTACGATGGCACGGCCCATGGCGACACGCTGGCGCTGGCCGCCGGAGAGCGCACGCGGCTTGCGATCCAGATAGGGCTGAAGCTCAAGCATGCGGGCGGCTTCCGCCACACGCGCATCGATCTCTGCCTTCGGTGTCTTGCGGTTTTTCAGGCCATATTCCAGATTCTGGCGCACCGACATATGCGGGTAGAGCGCGTAATTCTGGAAGACCATGGCGATGTCGCGATCGGCAGGCTCGATGTCATTGACCACGCGGTTGCCGATGCTGACGGTGCCGTCAGAAATTTCTTCCAGCCCCGCGACCATGCGCAGTAGCGTGGACTTGCCGCAGCCCGAGGGGCCGACGAGCACGATGAACTCGCCGTCCTTGATGGAGATATCCACATCGTGCACGGCGCGCATGCCGTTGGAATAATCCTTGCAGACCTGGGTGATTTCGATCTCGGCCATATCAGGCTCCTATTTGTCGCTTTCGGTGAGGCCCTTGATGAACCAGCTCTGGAAGATGAGGACGATCAACACAGGTGGCAGGATGGCCAGAACGGCGAGCGCGAAGGCTTCGTTGTAATCGGGAAGTTGCGAACCGACCCACACTTGCAGGATCGACTTGATGCCGCGCATCAGCGTGAAGAAGCGCTCGTCATTGGTCATCAGCGTGGGCCACAGATACTGGTTCCAGCCATAGACGAACATGATGATGAAGATGGCGGCCAGCATGGTGCGCGACAGGGGCAGCAGAATATCGATGAAGAACTTGACCGGCCCTGCGCCATCGATGCGGGCGGCTTCGAGGATTTCATCGGGCACGGATTTGAAGAACTGCCGGAAATAGAAAGTGCCTGTGGCAGACGCCAGAAGCGGCACGATGAGCCCGGTATAGGAGTTCAAAAGCCCGAGTTTGCTCATGACCTCGTAGGACGGCATGATGCGCACTTCGAGCGGCAGAAGCAGCGTGGTGAAGATGATCCAGAAGGCGAATGTCGCAAAACGAAAGCGGAAATAGACGATAGCGTAGGCCGCCAGCATCGACAGCACGATCTTGCCGACCGCAAAGCCGACGCCGAGGATGAGCGAGTTGACGACCATGTTGAGGCCGGTGATCTGGCCTGTGAAGCCGCCCTTCTGGGTCAGAACCTTCTCATAGGTGCCGACGAAATTGTTGCCCGGCAGGATGGCCAGACCATTCGTGTTGATTTCGGCCGCCGTGTGGGTCGATGTCATGAAGGCGACGAAGACCGGCAGCACCAGAAACAGCGAGCCGATGATGAGAATGAGATGGTCGAGGGGTTTTGTCTTGTACATGGCCGATACTCCTCAACCGTAATGGATGCGTTTTTCGAGGAAGCGGAATTGCAGCACCGTCAGCACGAAGACCACGATCATGAGAATGACCGATTGCGCCGAGGAACCGCCGATATCGTTGCCGCGGAAGCCATCCAGAAACACCTTGTAGACGAGGGTGATGGGATTGTTGGCGGCCTTATCCTTCACCATCACGTCGATGACCGCGAACGTGTCAAACAGCGCATAGGTGATGTTGATGATAAGCAGGAAGAAGGCGGTCGGTGCCAGCAGCGGCATGATGACCGTCCAGAACCGGCGAAAACCGGAGCGGCAATCGATGAAGGCGGCTTCGCGCACTGAGACCGGAACGCTTTGCAGACCGGACAGGAAGAAGATGAAATTGTAAGGAATCTGCTTCCAGACCGACACGAAGATCATCGCAAACGCGGTATCGAAATAGGTGACGCCGACCTGCATTTGCCAGCCGAAGAAGGCCGCCATCTTGACGAAGGGGCCGATGTGCTGGTCGAAAAACATCATCCCGATGAGGCCGGCGACCGGTGGCGCGATGGCGTAGACCGAAATCAGCATCGTCTTATAGGCGGAAGCGCCGCGAATGATCGCGTCGGCCTTCACCGCCAGAAGCAGGCCCAGCGCCAGCGAAAAGGCGGTGACGAGCACGGTAAAGACCACGGTGAACTTGGCGATGCTGAGATATTCGTTGCTGAGTAGCGCATCGGAATAATTGGCGAAACCGACGAAGGTGGAACCGAAGCCGAAGGGGTCTTCGATATAAAATGACGACTGAACCGCCTGCACGGACGGCCAGTAGAAGAAGACGAAAATGACAATGAGTTGCGGCGCGATCAACAGATAAGGCAGCGCAGAGGACGAGAACTGCACCCGTTTTGCCGGCTCCGCTATCACCGCAGGCTTTTTTGCCTTGGCGATCAGATCCGGCAGGGACCGCACGGGACGCGGTTGTGAAGACGTATAGGCCACGCGCGCAAACCTTTTTGTGTTGTGGGCTTCTCTTCGAGGTGAAGGGAGGTCGGGATTATGGAGAGGCTTCGCATTCTTATTCGACGTCATCCTCGGGCTTGTCCCGGGGATCTAACCACGTTGAATGTTGTGGTTCGTTAGATCCTCGGGACAAGCCCGAGGATGACGTCCGAGTGTGGGGCAAGCCATGCTGACAACCAACGAACCTCCCCTCATCAGGGAGGCCCGTCTATTTTCACAAGTCGTTCAATCAGCCAGCAGTCTTGGCGAAGCGGGCCAGAAGGTCGTTGCCTTCCTTCTCGATGATGTCGAAGGCGTCCTTGACGGAAACTTCGCCCGAGAAGATGCGACCGTATTCACGTTCCATGATGGAGCGGATCTGCGGGTAGAAGCCCAGCCGATAGCCCTTTGACCATTCGCCACCTGGAAGCGAAAGCTGCTTGATGCCGACTTCGGCAACCGGTTGCTTTTCGTAGAAGCCTTCCTTCTTGGCAAGCTCGTAGGCGGCTTGCGTAATGGCAACGTAGCCGGTGGCTTCGTGGTAGAACTTCTGGATTTCAGGCGATGTCAGGAACTGGAAGAAGCTGGCCACGCATTTGTTTTCGGCTTCCGACTTGCCGGACATGGCAAACAGGGCAGCACCACCGATGAAGGAGTTGGTGCCAGCGCCCTTGATGGAGCCCCAATATGGCAGGAAGGTTGCCGAGAACGGCATCTGTGCCGTCTTCTGCAGGCCACCGAATGAGCCGGACGAACCGATCCACAGTGCAACCTTGTTGTCTTCGAATGGCTTCTGGTTATCGTTCCAGCCAGCGCCGTAATAGGCGAAATAGCCCTGGTCCTTCCAGGACTTCAGCTTTTCGAACATCATGATGAGGTTCGGGTCGGTTACCTTCAACTTGGTATCAACGACGCTGTCATAACCATTGTTGTTGGTGGCAAATTGCAGGTTGTTGCGCGAGAAGAAGTTCTCGGTGAACTCCCATGTCAGCTGCGTCTGAACGAGTGGGATGAAACCGGCTTCCTTCAGCTTCGGGGCGATGGTTTCGAATTCTTCCCATGTCTTTGGCGCTTCGACACCGGCCTTTTTCAGGGCTTCGGTGTTGAGATACATGATAGGGGCAGAGGAGTTGAACGGCATGCCGACGAACTTGCCATCGGCAGCGGCGTAGAAATTGCGCACGCCGGGAATGAAGGCTTCGCGATCGAACTTGTAACCGGCCTTGGTGATGATGTCTTCGGCAGGAATGACGGCGCCCTTGGCATTGATGATGGTGGCGGCACCGGCATCGAAGACCTGGAGGATGTTGGGCTGTTCGCCGGAGCGGAAGGCAGCGATGCCGCTGGCCAGCGCTTCTTCATAGGTGCCCTTGGACACTGGGGTCAGCGCGCACTCGCTCTGGGCGGCGTTGAATTTCTGGGAAACCTCGTTGATGACTTCACCGTTGCGGCCGCCCATGCCGTGCCACCAGGTGATGTTCGTCGCAGCCATGGACGACGTCGCCGAAAACGTGATGGCCATTGCAGCCATGGAAAACTTCTTGATCATAGTTTCGATCCTCTACCGCCCTTGTTGGGTGAGGATGCGAATAGGCGCGTTCCATGACGGGCTTTTTACAGTTTCATGGCAGATTTATTACAGCACAACCTAATGAAGAGTCACTTGAAAGACGATGCATCAAATGAGGGCATTCAAAGCCTTATCGGCTGAATTGACGCGCCGGATTTCCAACAACCGTAACGCCGGGGGCCACATCTTTCGTTACCACGGAGCCAGCACCGACAATGGCACCGTCACCAATGGTGATGCCGGGCAGAATGATCGCCCCACCGCCGATCCAGGCGTTGTTGCCAATTGCGACTGGTTTCGCGATCTCGATACCCTTGGAGCGTTCCTCCACATCCCTGTGATGATCGGCGCAGTAGATCTGCACGCCAGGGCCTAGCATCGCGCCATCACCGATTTTAACGGGAGCGGAATCGAGGATGACACAGCCTGCGTTGAGATAGACGTTTTTGCCCAGAGAGATGTTGAAGCCATAACTGCAATGAAACGGCGCTTCGATGAAAGCGCCCTCTGCGACCGATGCAAAAAGGGTTCGCAGAAGCGGCGCCATCGCCCCGCGTGCGTCCGGCACTATGGTGGCGTGCTGGTGGACGGCCCGCCGTGCTGTGGCACGCAGGGTATCGAGTTCGGCATCCAGACAGCAATACCAGTCTCCAGCTGCCATTTTTTCCCACTCGCTACGCATAGGCTACCCTTTCAAAAGGCATCAATGAAATGTCTGGGCAGGCGGCGCGGCAGGACCGCGACGATATCGAAGCGTGACGACAAGGCTGCCGCATCCTTTCGGCGCGACAACCAGATATCGGCGGCGGCACGGATGCGATGTTGCGAGGTGTAGCTGACGGCGTCGACTGCGCCGGTTTCCGACGCGCGCGCCTTGACCTCGATGAAGGCGATCACATCCTTCTTGCGAGCGATGATATCGATCTCTCCCACTTTGGTGCGATAACGAAGGGCCAGAATGCGGTAGCCCTTCAACAGCAGATAGAGTGCTGCCCAATATTCGGCGATATGGCCGCGCCGTTCAGCCCGGCGTTTGCTGTTCGCCTCACGCGCCATCGCTGCCCTTCAGATCGAGAATGCGCTGGTAAAGCTCCTTGCGTGGCAGACCGGTCAATTTGGAAGCTTCGGCTGCGGCCTTTGCGGCGGGCATGGTGGACACCAAGTCCTTCAGCAGATTTTCGACATCCTCCATATCGGGAATTTCATCATAGGAGGGCGGTTCGATGAGGAGCACGATCTCGCCTTTGACAATGCGGTCTTCGTTATAGAACTCCGTCAATTCACCCAGCGTGCCCCTGCGGAATTCCTCGAAGGTCTTGGTCAGTTCACGGCAGACGACGGCGCGGCGGTTCGGCCCCAGCACTTCCGAAGCGACCTTGATGGTGGCGCAGATGCGGTGGGGGGATTCGAAGAACATCATGGTCGCCGGTATCTTGGACAATTCCGAAAAGCGGTCGCGCTTGCCCTTGTCTTTGACCGGCAAAAAGCCTGCAAACATGAAAGCGTCGCTCGGCATGCCGGAACCAACAAGTGCAGCGAGTGGTGCAGACGCACCGGGGATCGGCACGACACGGTGGCCTGCGTCCAGCGCCATTTGGCCCAAGCGATAGCCGGGATCAGAGACCAGCGGCGTGCCGGCATCCGAGACCAGAGCCACGGATTTTCCGGCATCCAGCGCGGCAATGAGCTTGGGACCTGCTTCTTCGGCATTGTGTTCGTGGTAGGAATAGGGACGGTTGCGGATGCCGTAACGGTCGAGCAGGATGCGGGTGACGCGGGTGTCCTCGCAGGCCAGAACATCGGCAGAGGCCAGTGTTTCCAAGGCACGCACGGTGATGTCACCCAGATTGCCGATGGGGGTGGCGACGAGATAGAGCGCGGCATCGATGGGACGGGCAGGCACGGTAAAGCCGCCGACCTTGAAACTGCGGCCCGTGGCGTCTGCGTCTTCTATCGTGTGATCGCTCAAGGCTTCATCTGTCACTGCACCATTCCCGTCATGTCTCATTTCCCTGTCTTTATGGGCAAGACCGCGCCCTCGAACAAGGGCCGTTCTCGGCGCTGACGCATGTACGGAAATGTATAGCGTGGAAAATAAAGGGAAGACGCGGTCTCGCCTCTTGCAATTTCACCGGTAACTCTGCCATTTTGCCGGTCCACATTATCCGGCCGAAATGCCGGAGACACTATCTTGGCGATCCGGCCTCTTCAGGATCGCATCGGTTGAAAGCGGAAGTCTTCATGCGTATTACCCTCGAGCGGTCGAACCTTCTGAAATCGCTGAACCACGTTCACCGCGTGGTGGAACGGCGCAACACGATCCCGATCCTGTCCAACGTGCTCTTGCGCGCATCCGACGCCAAGCTCGACATGAAGGCGACCGACCTCGATCTCGAGATCACCGAGGCGACACCGGCCATGGTGGAACAGGCTGGTTCGACCACGGTGCCTGCCCATCTGCTTTATGAAATCGTGCGCAAGCTGCCGGATGGGTCCGAGGTTCTTCTGGCCACAAACCCCGATGGTTCGACCATGACGGTCGCCTCCGGGCGCTCGAAGTTTTCGTTGCAGTGCCTGCCGGAAACCGACTTTCCGGATCTGACGGCCGGAACGTTCAGCCATGTCTTCAAGCTGAAGGCCGCCGACCTGAAGATGCTGATCGACCGCACGCAGTTTGCGATTTCGACCGAAGAGACCCGTTATTATCTGAATGGCATTTTCTTCCACACGATCGAGAGCGGCAACGATTTGAAGCTGCGCGCCGTCGCCACCGACGGCCACCGCCTGGCGCGCGCCGATGTCAACGCGCCCTCGGGTTCCGAAGGCATGCCGGGCATCATCATTCCGCGCAAGACGGTTGGCGAGTTGCAGAAGCTGGTCGACAATCCCGAGCTGGAAGTGACCGTGGAGGTTTCCGACGCCAAGATCCGTATCGCCATCGGCGACATCGTTCTGACGTCCAAGCTGATCGACGGCACTTTCCCGGATTATCAGCGCGTGATCCCGACCGGCAACGACAAGGAAATGCGCGTGGATTGCCAGTCCTTCGCCAAGGCCGTGGACCGCGTCTCGACCATTTCCTCCGAGCGTGGCCGCGCCGTGAAGCTTGCGATTACCGAGGGGCAGCTGACGTTAACCGTCAACAACCCGGATTCGGGCAGCGCGACGGAAGAAGTGGCCGTAGGCTACGAGCATGATGGCATGGAAATCGGCTTCAATGCCAAATATCTGCTGGATATCACCGCGCAACTGTCCGGCGAAGACGCGATTTTCCTGCTGGCCGATGCCGGTTCGCCGACGCTGGTGCGCGATACGGCAGGCGATGATGCGCTTTACGTGTTGATGCCGATGCGCGTTTAGGACTGTCTCATTTAGTAAAAATGCGGAAAATGCCGGTGATGCCCTCACCGGCATTTTTGTTTTGCGGATTCTCCATAGTTTGTTAAGATTTTCCTATTGCGACATTTTTCATTGTCTTTACGACAGGACGAAACAACATATCGCCACAGTTTCACCAAATGTTGTTTTGACGGAACACAGAGGGGGACCGGATGGGACTGAGCCTGAAACAGCGCTTCGGCAGAAAATTCGAAGAAGAAATTCGTTTCTTCAAGGGTATGGTAAACCAGCCGAAGAAGGTTGGCGCGATCGTTCCGACCTCCGGCGTAACCGCCCGTCGCATGGCAAGCGTCATTACCCCGCAATCCGGCCTCCCCGTTCTGGAGCTAGGGCCTGGAACCGGCTGCATCACCAAGGCCATCCTGGCGCGCGGCGTGAAACCGGAAAACGTCACGGCCATCGAATATTCCACCGATTTCTACCAGCAACTGCTGCGCAGCTACCCGGGCGTGAATTTCATCAATGGTGACGCGTTCGATCTGGATACGACACTGGCGGCGCAAAAAGACCAGATGTTCGATTGCGTCATTTCCGCCGTGCCTATGCTAAACTTCCCGATGGCCGAGCGCATCAAGCTTCTGGACGAGCTGCTGAAGCGCGTGCCGCATGGTCGCCCCGTGATCCAGATTTCCTACGGTCCGGTCTCGCCGATCGTCGCGCAACCGCATCTCTACCACATCCGCCATTACGACTTCGTCGTGCGCAACATTCCGCCTGCACAGCTGTGGACCTACACCCGCGCCTGAGTTAGCCTCGGCATCATGTACGCGCTTTACATCACCCACCCGCAGGTCAGGATCGATGCAGACGTGCCGGTTCCTGATTGGGGCTTGTCCGAACTGGGCATCGAGCGCGCGTGCAAGACAAGCGCTCTGCGATGGGTGAAGACTTTGCGGCGCATTGTGTCCAGCGAAGAAAACAAGGCCGTCGAGACCGTGAGCATTCTCGCTTCGGCCAGCGGTGTGGCCGTTGAAACAGTGGCCAAGATGCATGAGAACGACCGCAGTGCGACGGGGTTTCTGCCGCCTGATAGCTTCGAGGCGGCGGCGGACTGGTTCTTTACTCATCCGCATGCCAGCTACAAAGGCTGGGAAACGGCTATCGACGCGCAGGCCCGCATCGTATCGGCTGTCGGGGCTATTCTCAGCAGTCACGATCCAGCCCAGCCGATTGCCTTTGTGGGGCACGGCGGCGTGGGCACTTTGCTGAAATGCCATCTTGCGGGGAGCGAGATAACCCGCACCCAAGACCAGCCGCCGGGTGGCGGCAATCTCTTCTGTTTTCCCCTTGCAGACCGGCGCATCACATGCGACTGGACGGCAATGGAAACGTGGCAGGGGATGATGATATGACCGCACGCGAGCGCCTGATTGTCGGGCTTGACCTTCCAACCGTGGCTGAGGCCGAAAAGATCGTTAGCGCATTGGGCGACGATGTCCTGTTCTACAAGATCGGCCACCAGCTGGCCTTTGCGGGCGGGCTGGAATTTGCCCGCGAGCTCACCGAAAGCGGCAAGAAAATCTTCCTCGACATGAAGCTGCTCGACATCGACAATACCGTGGCATCAGGCGTCGAAAACATCGCCAAGATGGGCATGTCGATGCTGACGCTGCATGCCTACCCCAAAGCCATGCGGGCGGCGGTGAAGGCTGCCGAAGGCTCCGGGCTTTGCCTGCTGGGCGTGACAGTTCTGACCTCCATGGATGACGCCGATCTGGTGGAAGCCGGATATCAGGGCGACGCCCGTTCGCTGGTGCTGAAACGTGCCGCGCAAGCGCGCGACGCAGGCATGGGCGGCATCGTCTGTTCGGCGGAAGAATCCGCTGGCGTGCGTGAGATCGTTGGAGCGGAGATGGCAGTGGTTACCCCCGGCATCCGCCCCATCGGCGGCGATGCCGGCGACCAGAAACGGGTAGTGACACCATTCGATGCGATTAGGGCCGGGTCCAGCCATCTGGTAGTTGGCCGACCCATCGTGAAAGCCGCTGACCCCAAGGTTGCGGCACGCGCTATTCTGGATGAAATGACAAAAGCAATCTGAAAGGAAAACATCATGGCCAAGGGATACTGGATTGCGCAGGTGGATGTGCGCGACGCCGAGCGTTACAAGGACTATATCTCAACCGCCAAACCGGCGTTCGAACGCTACGGCGCGAATTTTCTGGCGCGCGGTGGCGTGGTGACGCAGCTCGAGGGCAAGGGCCGGGCGCGTAATGTCGTCATCGAATTCCCATCGATGCAGCATGCGCTCGATTGCTACAATTGCGATGAATACCAGCAGGCGCTGAAAATCCGCCAGGAAGTTGCCGATGCCGAGCTGATGATCATGGACGGTGCCTGATCATCATCCAGCATCCGTTTACTCTGGTTGGGAGCGGATGCTGTTCTCTCTTCCCGTTGCATCGGCTTTACGCTAAGAGACGGAAACGCATATATTCAACGCTTCGCAGGAGCCTCCCATGCCATTGGCCAACCTTCCCCCTCTCGTCACCGTTTTTGGCGGTTCGGGCTTCGTCGGACGGCATGTGGTGCGTTTTCTGGCCAAGCGCGGTTACCGCATTCGCGTTGCCGTTCGTCGCCCTGATCTGGCTGGCTTTTTGCAGCCGCTGGGCAATGTCGGGCAGATTTCCTTTGCGCAGGCCAACCTGCGTTACAAGGACTCCGTCGCCAAGGCCGTCGAAGGTGCGGACCATGTGGTCAACTGCGTCGGCATTCTGTTCGAGAGCGGTCGCAACACATTCGACGCCGTGCAGGAATTTGGTGCCCGCGCCGTGGCCGAAGCCGCTAAGAATGCCGGTGCGACACTGACGCATATATCTGCCATCGGCGCTGACGCCAGTTCCTCGGTCGGCTATGCCCGCACCAAGGGCCGCGCCGAAGCCGCCATCCGCTCCGTTTTGCCGGACGCCGTCATCCTGCGTCCTTCGATCGTGTTCGGGCCGGAAGACGATTTCTTCAACAAGTTTGCTGGCATGGCGCAGCGCATGCCGTTCCTGCCGCTGATCGGCGGCGGCCACACCAAGTTCCAGCCCGTCTATGTCGAAGACGTGGCCGAAGTCGTTGCCCGTAGCGTCGATGGTGCTTTGAAAGCTGGCGCGACCTATGAGCTGGGTGGTCAGGACGTGATGACGTTCCGCGACTGTCTCGAGGCGGTTCTCGCCGCCACATATCGCCAGCGCCCGCTGGTCAACCTGCCCTTCGGCATCGCATCGATGATCGGCAAGGTCGCGTCGATGGTCCCGCTGATCACGCCGCCACTGACGGCCGATCAGGTCACCATGCTGCGAAACGACAATGTCGTGTCTCCAGAAGCTGCAAATTCCGGTCTGACGCTCGATGGCCTCGGCATCACGCCGGTGCGCGTCGCATCCGTTCTGCCATCCTACATGGTGAGCTACCGCACCCACGGGCAGTTCAGCAATGCGGGCAAAGCCGCTTAAGCTTCTGTGGTATTTCGGACGGAAAATCAGTCTTCGCTTTTCCGTGACACGCTTTTAAAAGATGCGTGCAACCAAATTCAAACTCGTGAGTTATGCACCCAACGGGCAGCGATAAAGTTCGCTGCCTTTTCTTTCGTATGTGGGGGCACATCATGAAAACAGCAGAACAGCCGATCAAGCGTGGCACAAGGGCAACTGTGGACAAGAGTTCGCATTAACCCGGTGTTCAGCAAGGTCCTTTATTGCTAAACGCCACATCCTCTACACAATCCAGAACCTAACAATCATCGTGCGGCGACTGATGTCGTTGCGGTCATCGTCTGAAAGGCAAATATAAAATGGGCAAGTCTATCGCACTCTTTTTTGCGTGTGCGGCGTTGGTTGTTCTGGCAGGTTCGTTCATGGCGCCGGGCACGGTTGCAGCTGGCAAGACCGGTTGTTCGCCAGCATATGGCGTCGATCCATGCGCCACGAGCTCGATCTCGGCAAACTGATCGATTCCAAGCAGAGCTTGTGTCATGACTTTAAAAAAGCGCCATCGAGTCGATCGAAGGCGCTTTTTTCGTGGGTGAATGCGGATTTTCAGCACGAAAGTGATGTAGCAATCGCGTCCTCGTTAAACTTGTCTTAAAAAAGCTGAACTTATAGTTTCTGCACAGGCCATACCTTGTCCGCCCTCTGGCGATAAAGACAACCTTTCCTTTCATCAAAAATTTGAGTGCCGATGCCCACCCTTTTTCATTCTCCCATGTCGACCGCATCCCGATTCGTTCGGCTGATCCTGACCGAATATGGTTTTCAGGCGGATCTGGTCGAGGAGCAGCCCTGGGAAAAACGGCGCGAGTTTCTGGCACTCAACCCGGCGGGTACTCTACCGGTCTATCTCGACGACAATATGCGCTCGCTCTGTGGCCCCTATGTTCTCGCTGAATTTCTGGACGAGACCCATGGTGTGCTGAAACGGGACAGGCGCCTGCTGGCCGAAGACCCATTCCAGCGCGCCGAGATACGCCGCCTGACGGAGTGGTTCCTACAGAAAATGGAAACCGACGTGACGCGCCCGCTGGTGCGTGAACGCGCCTATAAGCTGCAAATGTCGACCGCTCAGGGCGGTGGCCCACCAGACAGCAAGTTGCTGCGTACCGCCCGCTCCAATGTGCACCAGCATATGAAATATCTGGAGTGGCTGGCGGGTTCGCGCACATGGCTTGCGGGCGATCGGTTGAGCTATGCCGATCTCGCCGCCGGTGCATCTGTGTCCATTCTCGACTATCTCGGCGAGATCAACTGGCTGGAAGCGCCGATCGCCAAGGAATGGTATCAGCGCGTCAAATCACGCCCCTCCTTCCGTCCGCTTCTGGCCGAACGCGTGCCGCGCCTGGCACCCTCTTCTCACTATGCGGATTTGGATTTTTAAGCCCGTTGCATCGGCTTACTATATAATGCTGCGACAGGTAGGCTTTCTGCCAAACGCATCAGGAGAAGCGCCATCAATACGGCATTGCACAAGCAACAGCTGCGCGCGGCCAAGCTGACGGACTTCGTCCGCTCAGAAGCGTCAGCACTTGGCTTTGATCTCTGTCGTATCACCTCAGCCGACAGCATTCCGCTGGCTCCTGAACGGTTGCGGGAATTCATCGACAACGGCTTCCACGGCACAATGGGCTGGATGGAAGAGACGCAAGAGCGGCGGGCGCGCCCCAGGACTCTGTGGAGCGATGTGCGCTCCGTTGTCATGTTCGGCCTGAATTATGGCCCCAACGAAGACCCGCGCGACATTCTGACCAAGCCCGACAAGGCGGCGATTTCCGTTTATGCGCGCAATCGCGACTATCACGATGTCATCAAAGGGCGGCTGAAGGAGATTGCCACCCGCTTTTCGGCGCGTGCGGGCGAAGACGTGAAGGTCTTTGTCGATACGGCACCGGTGATGGAAAAACCGTTGGCGGAGGCCGCTGGTCTGGGCTGGCAGGGCAAGCACACCAATCTCGTCAGCCGGACGCACGGCTCCTGGCTGTTTCTGGGCAGCATGTTCACCACCGCTGAGCTTTGTCTTGATGAGGCGGAGCGCGACCATTGCGGTTCCTGCCGGGCCTGTCTCGATGCCTGCCCAACCAACGCCTTCCCCTCCCCTTACAAGCTGGATGCGCGGCGTTGTATTTCCTATCTGACGATCGAGCACAAAGGCACCATCCCCCACGAATTCAGGCCGATGATCGGCAACCGTATCTATGGTTGCGACGATTGTCTTGCCGCCTGTCCGTGGAACAAGTTTGCGGCAAGCGCATCCGAGATGAAATTGCAGGCGCGTGACGACCTGAAGGAGCCTGATATCGCCTTTCTGCTGACGCTGGATGATGCGACTTTTCGGACGTTTTTCAGCGGGTCGCCGGTCAAGCGCATCGGTCGCAACCGCTTCATTCGCAATGTTCTGATCGCCGCCGGAAATTCCGGTGATGCCAAATTTATTGCGCAATGTCAGACACTTGCGCAGGACGTGTCACCGGATGTGCGCGGTATGGCGGTGTGGGCGCTGTCAAGATTGATGGACAGGCACAGCTTCAATGCCTACGCTTGCGCCCGTGCAGCCGAAGACGATTCGGACGTGCTGAACGAGTGGATGATAGCAGGAGTGTAAATGTCGCATCTGATGATTTTCGGGGCCGGATATTCCGGCAAGGCTATCGCCAGAGCACTCCAGACCGATATGGACCGCATCTCCGGCACCACCCGAGGTGAAGACAAAATCTCAACCTTGCAGTGCCAAGCCATCGCTCCCTTCATCTTTACCGGCGAGGCGATCAGCGACGAGTTGCGCGCCGAATTGCGCAGCGTCACGCATCTGGTGCAGTCCATCGCGCCCAGCGCTTCCGGTGATCCGCTGCTGCGGCTGTTGAAGGGCGACCTCAAAAGCCTGATGCCGGATTTGCAGTGGGTCGCCTACCTCTCCACCGTTGGCGTCTATGGCAACCATGATGGTGACTGGGTGGACGAGGACACGCCCTGTCTTCCCGTCTCGGTTCGCTCGGTCGAGCGGGTGGACGCGGAAAAGGCCTGGACTACGGCCTGTGAGCTGGCCGGCGTCAAGCTCTGCATTTTGCGGCTGTCTGGCATTTACGGTCCCGGCCGCAACGGTCTCATCAATCTGGAAAAAGGCACGGCGCGGCGGCTGGTGAAGAAAAACCAGGTGTTCAACCGCATTCGTGTCGAGGATATCGCTGCCGCCACGGAATTCCTGATCGAAGACAAGGCCAGCGGCATTTTCAACGTCACCGATGACGAGCCCGCCCCACCGCAGGATGTCGTGTCCTTCGCTGCCGACCTGATGGATATGGAGCCGCCGGAGGAGCAATCCTTCGACACCGCGCAGCTAAGCGAGATGGCGCGTTCCTTCTACGGCGAGAACAAACGTGTCTCAAACCGCAAACTGAAAGACCTCGGCTTCACTTTTGCCCATCCAGACTATCGCAAATCACTGCGACAGATGTGGAATGAAGGTATCTGGCGAGATGAATAAACATTCATAATCGGCTGCGATGAAAAATCCATCTAAAGGCTCTTTTCAGGAATGTTTTAATCGCATTTTGGCCCTTTTAACCCTTTGTTAAGGTGCAATTTGGCTAAAAATTTCATGCTTTGGAAAATTATTTCACAGTGAATTCGTGATCCGATTGATATTGCGCCGCTGACGCAAGGATTTTTCGTTTGGCCTTGATTCCAAATGAATTTTTTCCGAATGGATCGAAGGCTATGGGAATTCAGGGGTCTGCGACCCATCACAAATGTTACAGTCTGTAACACTTCGTGATATTACCTTGGCCATTTTTCGCCATTTTTCGCTCGCTCTACACTCACCTCAATTCAATTCGCCTAAGTCCATCGGCGCGGGGCCGAGTATCAGGGAAGCACAGTTTGACGCATATTCGACGCATAACTATTGCGGCTGCAACTATAGCCGTCTGTTCCATCATCACTCCACTTCAAGCCAATGCCGGCACCGGCTGCGGCGGTGCATCGTGGTATGCCCTCAACTCCAAGACTGCTTCGGGTGAGCGGATGAATCCTTCCAACCTGACGGCGGCGCATCGTTCGTTGCGCTTCGGCACCAAGGTGAAGGTCACCAATGCCCGCAACGGCAAGGCCGTCGTCGTTCGCATCAATGACCGTGGTCCGTTCATCAAGGGACGCGTGCTCGATCTTTCCAAGGCAGCCGCCAAGAACATCGGTATGGTCAGCTCCGGCACGGCCAAGGTCTGCTACGAAATCATGGCCTCCAACTAAGCTGGTTCCCTTCGCACGCGTTTTTTAGGGAATTCTTGGCGAAGGCTTGCCCTCGTCACCATTCGCGTCTACCAACCCGGACACATTGTGAATGAGGTAGAAAATGCGTTTGGGCGGGCGTTTGGCCGGGGCTATCGAAGTGTTGGCAGATATCGAGGCGCGCAGACGCCCGGTTGCCGACGCACTGAAGGACTGGGGACTGGCGCATCGTTTTGCCGGTTCCGGCGACAGGGCCGCCATTGGCAACATCGTTTACGATGCCCTGCGCATGAAGCTTTCCCACGCATGGCTGATGGATGACGAGAGCGCGCATGCGCTGGGTTATGCCGTGATGATGCGCCAATGGGGCAAATCCGCAGAACAGCTGAGCGCCGAATTCGATGGCGACAAGTTCGCGCCGGAACCCGTGTCGGAGGCGGCTCTATCAGCATTTGCCTCGCGTGCGCTGTCAGACGCTCCCGCCCATGTGCAGGCCGATATTCCCGAATGGATCACGACCTCCTTTGAAGCGACCTTTGGCGAAGACTGGCTGCGCCAGGCCAAGGCGCTGAACGAGCGCCCGACGCTCGACCTTCGTGCCAATACGCTGAAAGCGACCCGCACCAAGGTCATCAAGGCCCTGGAAGACGCAAAAGCCGAAGCCACGCGCATCGCCCGCCAGGGCGTGCGTATTGCCGCCGGTGAAGGACCATCGCGTCTGCCGAACGTCACAGCCGAACTGTCCTTCCAGAAGGGCTGGTTCGAGGTGCAGGACGAGGGATCGCAGATTGTTGCTGATCTCGCTGGTGCGCAGGAAGGCGAGCAAATACTCGATTATTGCGCAGGCGGCGGCGGCAAGACGCTGGCCATGGCCGCGACCATGAACAACAAGGGCCAGGTGCACGCCTTCGATGCCGACCGCAAGCGGCTGGCACCGATCATCGAGCGCCTGAAGCGGGCTGGCACGCGCAATGTGCAGGTGCACGACCGCGCCGAAGGGCTGGAGCGTTATCAAAGCAAATTCGACCGCGTATTGGTGGATGCCCCCTGCACCGGCACCGGCACATGGCGCCGCCGCCCCGACACCAAATGGCGACTGACGCAGCGCAATCTTGAAGAGCGCGTCGAGCAGCAGGCACAGGCGCTGGATCAGGCCAAGATGTTCGTGCGGCCCGGCGGCGAACTCGTCTATGTCACCTGCTCCGTTCTGCCGGAAGAAAATGAACGTCAGGTGCGCCGTTTCTGTGCCGAGAACCCGGAGTTTTCCATCCGCTCTGCGCTGGATCGATGGACAGGCATCTTCGGTGCCGATGCCATCAAGCCGCATTCCGCCGATGGCGAGACGATTACGCTGACGCCTGCGACGACCGATACGGACGGCTTCTTCTTCTGCGCCATGAAGCGAAACGCCTGAGCGTTTTACACCAATAGAAACTGCCGGATTTGAAGCATGTCAAAATCCGGCAGTCTGGTTGGAAAGCTTCTAAACTAGAATATTTGACACAAGTTTGTGATTGGTTCAGAACTCGCCTTCACGGCCTCGTTACGAGAGGGCTGATAGGAGAGATCATGTTCCGCAAAACCTTATCTGGCGCACGTCTGGCGCTTCTGGCCGCATCGGTGGCCCTCACCGCACTTCCTGTCCGCGCTGCGACTGATCCGGCCGCCGTGGTCAAGCATTATGCGGAGCTTGGTCATGCAAAATATCAGGATGCGCTGACGACAGCGGAAACCCTTGATAAGGCCATCGACGCGCTGATCGCGACGCCCAGCGACGCCACGCTGAAGGCTGCGCGCGAAGCCTGGATCAAGGCCCGCGTTCCCTACCAGCAGACGGAAGTCTACCGCTTCGGCAACCCAATCGTCGATGAGTGGGAAGGCAAGGTCAACGCCTGGCCACTGGACGAGGGCCTGATCGACTATGTCGATGGTTCCTATGGCACCGAAAGCGACGAGAACGAGCTTTACACGGCCAACATCATCGCCAACAAAAAGATCAAGGTTAGCGGCGAAGAGATCGATGCCTCGAAGATCACGCCGGAGCTGATCCAGAGCCTTGCGGAAGCGGGCGAAGTGGAAGCCAATGTGACGACCGGCTACCACGCCATCGAGTTTCTGCTCTGGGGCCAGGATTTGAACGGCACGGGACCGGGTGCGGGCAACCGTCCTTACACCGACTACGACACCAAGAATTGCACGGGTGGCAATTGCGACCGCCGTGCCGATTACCTCAAGGCCGCCTCCACGTTGCTGGTGGCTGACCTCAAGGAAATGACCGATAACTGGGCACCGGATGGCGAAGCGGCAAAGACCGTGGAAGCCGACCCGAAAAAGGGCCTGACCGCCATCCTGACCGGCATGGGCTCGCTGTCCTATGGCGAATTGGCGGGCGAGCGCATGAAGCTCGGCCTTCTGCTGCACGATCCCGAAGAAGAGCATGATTGCTTCTCCGACAATACCTACAACTCGCACCTCAATGACGCCATCGGCATCGCTGCTGCCTATAGCGGTGAATACACGACGGTAGACGGCAAGAAGTTGACCGGCCCTTCGCTTTCGCAACTCGTTGCCGCCAGCGACAAGACGCTGGACGCGGAAATGAAGGCCAAGCTGAACAAGACGCTGGACGCCATGCACGTCATGGAAAAGCGCGGCCAGACCGTCGAAGCTTACGACCAGATGATTGCCGAGGGCAATAAGGACGGCAATGCCGTTGTGCAGGCCGCCATCGACGGACTTCTGGACCAGACCAAGACCATCGAGCGTGTGATTGCGGCACTTGATCTGGGCAAGATTCAGCTGGAAGGTTCCGACAGCCTCGATAGCCCGAACGCGGTGTTCAAGTAAGACGATGATGCGGGCCGCGTGGGTGACATGCGGCCTGCTCACTGCTGCCAGAATATTTACAGGCGGATCATTTTGCGAAGAACGCGGTTCGCCTCCATCATTCAGGCACCAACTGGCATGGCGGTGGGCGACCGCTCCCCTAAACTCGATGTGTAACGTTTCATGAGACATTTGCGGCAATTACGCCTTTTCTGTCTTCTGTTTATCTTGGCAGCGAGCAGTATCGCCATAACC
>NZ_BBJU01000010.1 GCF_000739935.1 Agrobacterium rubi TR3 = NBRC 13261
CCCTCAGGTGGGGAGATCGGCTGGGCGCGCGCTTCTCACTTCATTCGCAACTCTCGAAATGGCCGGGAGCTAACCACGAGTCGATCTCCCCCCTTGAGGGGGAGGTGTCCGGCAGGACAGAGGGGAGTGAAGCCAAACCCTCCGTGCTATCCCGTCCCAAACGCCCCCTCACCCAATCACCCCAAATTCTTCCGAAAGAAATCCACCGTCCGGCCCCACGCCAGATCCGCAGCCTTCTTGTCATACCGCGCACTGGACGTGTCGTTGTTGAACGCGTGGTTGACGCCGTCGTAGACGAAGATTTCGAATGTCTTGCCGTTGGCTTCCAGGGCTTTGCGATAGGCGTCGATGCCTGCATTGATGCGCTCGTCCAGGCCACCATAGTGTAAAAGCAACGGCGCCTTGATGGCGGGGACGTCTTCTGCCGGGGGCTGGGCACCATAATAGGCGACGCCGGCGTTCAGGTCTTGCGACTTCGTGGCGAGGCGGTTGACGAGACCACCGCCCCAGCAGAAGCCGACGGCACCGACCTTGCCATTTGCTCCTTCACGCTTGGCCAACCACACACGTGTCGCTTCGGCATTGGCGACCGTGGCGGCCATATCAAGACCGCTGAACATTTCGCGCGCCTTGTCTTCATCCGCTGGCGTTCCGCCCTGCGGTGAGAGAAAATCAGGCGCAAGCGCGACGAAGCCTTCAAGAGCGACACGGCGGGCGACATCGCGAATATGTGCGTTGAGGCCACGGTTTTCGTGAATGACGATGACCGAGCCCACAGGCGCAGACGCGTTTTTGGGCGTCACGAGATAGCCCTTCATCTCACCGCTCGCGCCGGGATAGGTGACATCTTGTGCCGTTAGCTGTTCATCGGTTTCCGGAACGATGGCCGCCTGCGCGCCGCTTGCGGCCAACATCGGGGCGATGGCGGCTGCCGCCGCACCGGAGCCTGCCAGAAGCGTCAGCTTTTCCATGAATTTTCGGCGATCGAGGCTGAGATGCGTGTAGTCATCATAGGCATCGATCATGGCCTGGGTGATATTCGGCTTGTCCGTCATCATGTTCTCCCGCGTGAACCGTTGTGCACGACAGTAACGCAAAGTCGGGAAAAGCGATGCAGGACGCCTACTTCAGCGAAACAACTTTTCGCGATCCCCCTTCAGACGCTCGAAAGCTATTCCAGCGCCAGCCAGATGGCGAGCCAGCCCCACATCATGATCAGTGCCGCAAAGCTGATGGCGAAAGCGGGGGCGCGGTAACGCAGCCTGTTGCTGGTGACATGCACATAGGAATGCGCGTAGCGGGCGATGACGAATATCCAGCCGAGGATGATGGTGGCGATGTTATCGGCATCAGTGATGTAGAGAAGCAGGCAGGCTGCATAAAACAGCACCGGGATTTCGAACTGGTTGGCGATGTTCTTGTTGACCAACTGGCTCTGGGACGCCTCTTCGCCCGCATCGCGGAAGCGCTTAAAGGCGTCCTTGTTCGTGAATGTATATTTTTTTCGTCGAATGAAAAGAAGCACATAGAGACCGAAGACCAGAAAGGCGTGGGCGATCATGGGCCAGAACATTGCGGTCGTCGGTGACATCTTTCTTCCTTTCAGCAAAACGCTCCCCGAACGCATGTGTTCGGAGAGCGTGTCTGTATTGCCATGTTACATCTGAAGACGAAAGATCAAACTGCGCCGGGGTAGTTCGGGCTTTCGCGGGTGATGGTCACGTCATGGGCGTGGCTTTCGCGCAGGCCCGCGCCGGAAATGCGCACGAAGGTGGCACGTTCCTGGAAGTCCTTGATGGTGCTGCCGCCGACATAACCCATGGCAGCCTTGAGACCGCCAGCGAGCTGGTGCAGCACGCCGGAGACCGGACCCTTGTAGGGCACCTGACCTTCGATGCCTTCCGGCACCAGCTTCAACGTGTCGCGCACTTCCGCCTGGAAATAACGGTCTGCCGAGCCGCGCGCCATGGCACCCACAGAGCCCATACCGCGATAGGCCTTGAAGGATCGGCCCTGATAGAGGAACACTTCACCGGGGCTTTCATCCGTCCCGGCCAGCAGCGAGCCGATCATGACGGCGGATGCACCGGCAGCGATGGCCTTTGCAAAGTCGCCGGAGAACTTGATGCCGCCATCGGCGATAACGGGGATGTCAGCGTCGTGAGCGGCTTCCACCGCAGACATGATGGCGGCGAGTTGCGGGACGCCGACACCGGCAACGATGCGTGTCGTGCAAATTGACCCTGGACCGATGCCGACCTTGACGCCATCTGCGCCCGCGTCGATCAGCGCCTTGGTGCCTTCGGCCGTTGCAACGTTACCGGCCAGAATGCGAACGGAGTTCGACATCTTCTTGACCTGCGTGACGGCATCGAGAACACGCTGCGAGTGACCATGCGCCGTATCGACCACCAGAAGATCGACACCGGCGGCAATCAGGCGCTCGGCGCGTTCGATGGCATCTGCACCCACGCTGATGGCGGCAGCGGCGCGAAGACGACCCTGCGCGTCCTTGGTCGCGTTGGGGTTGAGCTGCGACTTTTCGATGTCTTTGACGGTAATGAGGCCGACGCAATTGCCAGCGCCATCGACAACCACCAGCTTTTCGATGCGATGTTTGTGCAGAAGGCGGCGGGCTTCCTGCTGGTCGACGCTGCTTTCCTTGACCGTCACGAGGTTTTCGCGGGTCATCAACTCATAGATCTTCTGGGCAGGGTCGGAGGCAAAACGCACGTCGCGGTTTGTGAGAATGCCGACGAGGCGTCCTGACTTATGACCGCCGGAGCCACCATTCTCGACAACGGGAATACCGGAGATGCTGTAGGTCTTCATCAGCGCCTGCGCTTCTGCAAGTGTCGCATCCGGGCCGATGGTGACAGGATTGACGACCATGCCGCTTTCGAACTTCTTGACCTGACGGACCTCTTCGGCCTGTTCGACCGGGGAAAGATTGCGGTGGATGACGCCGATGCCACCAGCCTGCGCCATGGCAATGGCAAGACGACCTTCGGTGACCGTGTCCATGGCAGAGGACAGGATCGGCAGGTTGAGTTCGATATCACGGGCGATACGGGTGGAGATATTCGTCTGGCCGGGCATGACTTCGGAGTGCCCCGGCTGAAGCAGCACGTCGTCGAATGTCAGAGCATCGAGACCGGTGGGGGTTTGAATAATGCGAGCCATGGCCAAATTCCTATTTTGAAAATGCATGGCCGTCCCGGAACGAATGTTCACCCCGGCGCCCTGCAAAGGATTGCTTGGAAGTTGGCGAGGGCTGGTAACACGTTCATGACAGGAAGGAAACAGAAAAAACCCGGAAACATGTTCCGGGTCTTGCTGTTGCAGTGATGCAGCAGATGTCAGATGTCGAACTGGTAGGATTTCGGCACGAAGCGATAGCCCACGTCCTGGCGTTCGGCGTAACCCACCGATGGGAACGGCATATGGTAGCCAAGGAACGGCAAGCGATCCGTGGAGACCATGTCGAATACCTTCTTGCGGCTGGCGGCGGCGGCTGCCTTGTCCATGTCGAAGCGGACTTCCCAGTCAGGACGCTGAAGCGACAGTACGAAATGGTTGGCCGTATCGGCGGTCAGCACTAGGTGCTTGCCTTCCGACTCGACGTGGAAAATCATGTGGCCGGGCGAGTGACCGAAGGCGGCAGCGCTGGTAATGCCGGACACGACCGTTGCACCATCACCGATGAAGGTAGCCTTTTCCGCCAATGGCTTGACGTTGGCCAGCACGGCTTTTTGCCCGCCTTCAGCCGGCGTGCCTACGCGCTTTGCATCCGTCCAGAAATCATACTCGACCTGGCCCATGACGTATCTGGCCTTCGGAAACGCAGGAGCGCCCTTTTCCATCAGGCCGCCAATGTGGTCGCCATGCATATGCGTCAGCACGACCACGGTCACGTCTTCGGGCTTGTAGCCCGCGGCAGCGAGACCCTCGAGCAGACGGCCATTGCCGGCTTCGCGGCCGCTCTCACCAAAGCCCGTATCGAACAGGACGAGGTCGGAGCCGGTGTTGATCAGTGCCGGCGAAAAGCCATTGACGAACTGCTCGGTGGGCAGGAAGTTTTCCTGCAGCAATGCGTCGATCGTTTCAGCGTTCTGGTTGGTGCCGAATGTCTCACCCGGCTTGCCGGAGGGGCGAGAACCGTCTTTGACGACAAGAACTTCGAAATTTCCGAGTTTGAAGCGGTTTGTTTCGGGTGGCATTGCGTGATCGACCTTCATGGATGTTTGCGGTTGGGTGGCTTGCGCGAATGCCGTACCGCGCAGCACGAAGGGTGCAGCCAGAGCGCCGAGCCCTGCGGTGGCAAACAGGCTGCGCCTGTTCATCGTCAATAAATTCTTCATGAAATCCTCCGGTATTATTCGCCTCTGCATTGCAGCATTAGCATTGGTAAACGCCAATATTATGCAGAAAGATCCGTTTCACACAGACGTGATGGAAATCTCTAAATTGCCGAATGTTTAGTTGGCAAATCGCGCGCGCAGGCGTAGGTAACACTCAACGACCCTATCAGGATGCGGTCTTTCCGCAATCATCCCATGAACCGCGTCATTCCGCTTATACTCGCCGTTGCTCTTTTCATGGAGCAGATGGATTCCACCGTCATCGCAACATCGCTGCCCGCGATTGCCGCCGACCTGAATGTCGGGCCGATCACGCTCAAGCTGGCCCTGACCTCCTACATGGTGGCGCTGGCGATCTTCATTCCCATCAGCGGCTGGATGGCGGATAAATTCGGCGCCAAGAAAATCTTCCGCATCGCGATTGCCATTTTCGTCATCGGTTCGATCTGCTGCGCGGTGTCCTCGTCGGTGGTCGAGTTCGTCGTCTCGCGCTTCCTGCAAGGCATGGGCGGAGCGATGATGACGCCGGTCGGGCGATTGGTTCTTTTGCGGACGACGAAGCGCACGGAGCTCGTCTCCGCCATGGCACTTTTGACGATTCCGGGCCTCGTGGGACCGCTGACCGGCCCGCCGATTGGCGGCTTCATCACGACCTATTTCTCCTGGCACTGGATTTTTCTCATCAATGTGCCGATCGGCGTCATCGGTATCTGGCTGGCAACCATCTTCCTGCCGGAGATCGAAACCACCAATCCGCCGCCGATGGATACGAAGGGTTTCATCCTCTCGGGCATCGCCGCATCGGGCGTCGTGTTCGGTGTGTCGGTCGTCAGCCTGCCTGCCCTGCCGCCCTATATCGGCATAGCGGCGACCATCGTCGGCTTTATTTGCGGCTACTGGTATGTACAGCACGCAAAGCGTCACCCGGCACCCATCCTCGATTTCAAGATTTTCCGAAATGCCACGTTCCGCGCCGCATCCGTGAGCGGAACGGTGTTTCGCATTTCCACCGGCGCCATTCCTTTCCTGATGCCGCTGATGTTGCAGATCGGGTTCGGGCTCAATCCATTCCAATCGGGCATGATCACGTTCGCAGGGGCGATTGGTGCCATTACCACCAAGTTCATGGCACGGCGTGTGTTTGCGGCGACGGGCTTTCGAACCATATTGATCGGGGCAGGCGTCGTCGGTGCCTGCACCACGGCCGCCAACGCGTTTTTCACGCCCGACACGCCCTATCCTCTGATCATGATCTTTCTGGTGACGGCGGGCTTTGCCCGGTCGTTCTTCTTCACCGGCACGAATGCGCTTGGCTATTCCGATATCGACGATTCGCAGGCAAGCCAGGCGACCTCGATGGCATCCGTATTGCAGCAGATCAGCCTTGCGCTGGGTGTAGCCTTTGCCGCCACCATTCTCGAAGTCAGCAGTTACGTGTCGGGTGAGCATCTGCAACTGGCCGACTTCCACACGGCCTTCACGATTGTCGCCATCGTGTCGCTGCTTTCCATCCTGCCGCTGATTGCCATGGACCGGAGCGCGGGCGCTGCCGTTTCGGGACATCGCGACAAGTCATCACAGCCAGCGGAGTAGGATAAGGTGCGCCGCTTTGGCGCAACCTCCATTCGGCTTTATTCGGCGTCGTAAGCAACCGGTTCGACCGGTTTGCGACCTTTGAAGTGCTTGGCCAGCAGGAACATTTCCACCGATTCAGAGCGCGACGAGGCGGGTTTGATGTGGATGACCTGCTTGAAGTTTTGCTTCAACATATCCAGCAACGCTTTTTCCGTGCCGCCCTGGAAGGTCTTGGCCAGGAAGTGGCCACCCTCGGCCAGCACCTGCACGGCAAAATCGGCTGCGACCTCGCACAAATGCATCGTGCGAATATGATCGGTCTTCTGATGACCGGTCGTGGGCGCTGCCATATCCGACAGAACCAGATCCGGTGTTCCCCCGACAGATTCGATCAGAAGGTCCGGTGCGCTGGGGTCAAGGAAATCGAGATGGAGAATCTTGACGCCAGGAATGGCCTCGATCTCAAGGAAGTCGATAGCCGCCACGCGGATATCGTCTTCCGTCGAATCCGTGACCTTGGCGGCAATCTGCGACCAGCTTCCCGGTGCCGCACCCAGATCGATGATGCGGCGTGCATCTTTCAGGATTTGGTGCTTGTCGTTGATTTCCAATAGCTTGAACGCCGCACGGGCGCGGTAACCTTCGAGCTTGGCACGCTGCACATAGGGGTCGTTGATGTGGCGCTCGATCCAGCGGCGGGAAGACGGCTTCAGCTTTGCCTTCTTTACCTTCTGGCCGATCTTGCGTCCGGTACGGTTGGTACTCGTGGGCGCCTTGCTCATATCAAACTTTCCGTTCCGCTGTGCCTTGCATCTGTGCGCGGCGAATTCGTGTCCGGCGCCAGGCGCCATCATCTGCCATCATATCCGTCAAAAGCCCCTCGCGAAGCCCCCTGTCGGCAACCCGCATGCGCCTGGACGGCCAGCGTTTGCGAATGGCCTCCAGAATGGCGCAACCAGCCAGAACCAGATCGGCACGATCCGGCCCGATGCAGGCGTTGGCGGCACGGCCTGCGAAATCCCAGGCCAGCAGCTTGTCCTGCATGGCCGTGACTTCATCATCCGACAGCCAGAGGCCATCGACCTTACGACGATCATAACGGGGCAGATCGAGATGTACACCGGCAAGCGTTGTGACGGTGCCCGATGTGCCGATGAGGTGAAAATCCTCCTGGGGAATTTCGCCCAGCGGCGGGCAATGGAAACCATCCAGCAGGCCTTCGACTTCGCCAACCATGGCGGCAAAGACCTCAGGCGTGACATCGCGCCCACCATGGCGTTCCGACAATGTGACGACGCCGACCGGCAGCGATGTCCAGTGGGTGATGTGGTTGGCCAGCCGGTTGGAGCGGTTTTCGCCCACGCGAATAACGGCAATCTCGGACGAACCGCCACCGATATCGAACAAAACGACGGAGCGCGCTTCACGCCCTACCAGCGATGCACAGCCTGACACCGCAAGCCGGGCTTCGGTTTCGCGGCTGATGATTTCCAGTTGAAGCCCTGTCTCACGCGTCACCCGTGCCAGAAACTCTTCGCCATTCACCGCCGCACGGCAGGCTTCCGTCGCGATCAGCCGCATGCGGCGGATGGAGCGTCCAGCAAGCTTGGAAGCGCACACACGCAACGCTTCGACCGCACGATCCATGGCATCGTCCGACAGGCGTCCGGTCGAAATCAGGCCCTCGCCTAAGCGCACGATGCGCGAAAAGGCATCCACGACGCGAAATTGTCCGGGGCGTGTTGGCTGAGCGATGAGGAGACGGCAATTGTTGGTGCCGAGATCGAGCGCGGCATACATATCCGCACTACCGTCGAAACCGGCGTCACGGAAGTTCGTCTGCGCACGCGCATGCGGACGAGCGTGATCTGCCGATGATGGCGTGTGCGCTTGCGATGGCGAACCATGTTGACCGGCGCAGGGTTTGGGCGCATGGGTCGGCACAAGCGGTCTGCCTTGCGGGCCGCGATGATTGCGCTTTCCGTTGCGCGCCTCGCGTTTGCCTTGGGAGTTCGGCGCCTGGGAAACCTGTTCGCCATTCGCGTTGGCCAAAGCCGGGTCCTGCGGTGGTTTCGCACCGCCCTGCCCGCGCCTGCGACGCTTGCGCTTCTTCGGCTCCGAGTCTCGCTCGTGAGCGCCATTTGGTGTGGAATCCGCCTGGGGATCGGCGCCGTGAAGCTGCGGCGAAGCGCCAGCGTTCCGGGCCTTGCCGTTACGCCTGCTTTTGCCACGACGGGAGCGCTTCGCATTCCCTTTTTCCACCGCCGATGCCCCTGATTCCGACGGCTTTGTGCCGTTGCCGGGGTCGATCACTGTCTTATCCATTCCGCCGCGCAAAAGCCTGAAGCGATGCTGCTGGCGTCCATAAAGGTTACGTTGGGTCCAGCATACCAGCGCATGGCATTTTCGCCAACCGATTTTTGAAACGGGATGCAACAGGACGATAACGGGATCACGGCACGAAACACTCGTGAGGCGTGACAGTGATCATCGGGCATTCAGTGGAAAAATGGTACGGTTGGGGGGAATTGAACCTCCGACCTCAGGTGCCACAAACCTGCGCTCTAACCAACTGAGCTACAACCGCATATGAAACGCCGCGTCGGCGTCACGGGGGCTCACATACGGGGAGTTTTCCGCTTTTGCAAGTCCTTCGACAATTTTTGCGAAAAAAGCTTGGGAAAGCAAGCACCTTTCCACGCAGGCACCTGTCCATTGCAAAAAGCTCTGGATTGCTGCCTCACCTTGCGTGAAGGTGATTGCAAAGTGGTGCCGCACGCCGCACATTCAAGATGATCTGAGAAGCATCCGCAGGCGTGGCGCATTAACTGTGTTTGGCAATTCCCACAGCAGATGATGGACCGATCCACGCTGGGAAGTTATTTAAGATTCTGTTAACATCAAGCCGATGCAGGCTGTATGATGCCTTATGATGAGGTCGTGCGGTTGCGTGAGGTCAGGTCGTGCCAGAATAGGTTTCCACATGCCCGCCGTTCAATATCCATTTATCGACATTGCAGTGCATGAGCGTGTGCGCGAACATTTTGGCCGCGGCGAAGCCATGGCGCTGTTTTCGATGGACCTGCAAAACACGCTGTGGGCCAACGGACGGGGCGCCGCACTGTTCGGCACGCCGACGATCTACGACTTTCTAGAGCGCGGGCCAAAGCCGCAGGACGTCACCTTCCGGCAACTGGCGGCAACGGCTGCACGGTTGACGCAGACCGGCGACAGCAAGTCGTTCACGATCCGCATTCATTCCGGCTTCAAGAGCGTGTCCATCATCGCCACGGCCGAAATCATCGAGGCCGAAGCCGGTCAGCAGGCCATCCTGTTTTCCGCGCCAATCGACCAGACAACACCATCGCTGGAAGAGCGCGCCCGCCGGATGATCGAAGGGTTCGATGACCCTGACATTCACATGGCCGTGCTGGACGCAGACAGCAAGATCGTGGCGGCATCGCCAGGTTTTTCGGCTCTTGGCATCACCCCTGGAACGACCCGCACGCTCATTTCCATGGCATCCACACAAGTCGGTAAGCTGGTGAAGCGGCCGGTGCCCGCTGGCAAGGGCTATCTGCCAGCGGCAGTCGGTCAACTCTCGAAAGAGCCCGACCTCAATCTGCTGTTCGTGGTCGAGACCGTCATCGGAACACTCGACCCGTCCAGCGAATTCACCGAAGCCAAGCCGGACGTGCAACCACTCACTCCTGTTGTCGAGGCCGCTCCGGTGTTGGATGAGGTGCGGGAGCAGGCTGCCCAAGACTTCGATGAGGTTCTGGAATCAGTTGCGCAGATCGAAGAAATTGCCGAACCGCAGGACGTGAGCGACGATATCGATGTGGTGACCGAGCCTGACGTGGTTGAGGATGTTGCGGAAGCAGTCGAGCCTGAGCCTGAAGTGGAGCCCGCAGTCGCTGTCGAGCCTGAAGACGAGCCGGTGGTCGTTGATGAGGCAGCGCAGCCAGACGATAAGACAGACGCCGAGCTTCCGCTTTTTGCGCAAGACACGACAGACATGCCAGCGCCGGACGAGGTCCCAGAAGCCGAACAGCCCCCCGTCACCGAGCCGCAAGCCATCGAAGACAAGGGGTTCGTCTTCGAGCCTAACCGACGGGCGTCTCGCTTTGTCTGGAAGATCGATGCCACGGGGCATTTCACTTCCATTTCGCATGAATTTGCCGATGCCGTCGGGCCGAAGGCGGCCAATGTGGAAGGCATGAGCTTTGCCGATCTCGCGGCCCTGTTCAATCTCGACCCCGATGGCAAGATCGCTGAACTGCTAAACCGGCGGGATACGTGGTCCGGCAAGACCATCTACTGGCCCGTGGAAGGCACATCGCTGACGGTGCCGATCGATCTGGCGGCACTGCCGACCTACACACGCTCGCGCGAATTCGACGGCTTCCGTGGTTTTGGCATCGTGCGCCTTGCCGATGCTGTCGAAGATCCCAATGCCGTGGGCCTGTCTCTGGTCGATGATGCACAGCCAGAGTTAGACTCTGTTGACGTGGCTGAAGACGATACCGTCGATGAGAGCGTACTGTTTTCTCTGCCGGCAAATGATGATGAGGCGGACGCTGAGGACAATGCACCGCGCAGCTATGAGCCGCCGGACATCGAAGTACCGGTTCTGAAAATCACCGAAACGCCGAACAGACGCTATTCCGACAAGGTGGTGCAGCTCGAAGAACGCCGCAGCAGAGGCCGCGACGAGCTGAGCGCCAGCGAACAGGCCGCCTTTCAGGAGATTGCGCGCACGTTAAAGCCGGTCGCTGAAGAGGCGATGGACGTACCAAGTGAGGATGAGGCGCAAACACAGGACGTGATCGAGATTGTCGAAACGTCTGAGGCGGAACCGGCCCCGCCTCACGTGGCGGACACGAATGAGGCTGCCGAGGAGCCACAAGATGTGGCAGCGCCCTCAACACCGGAAAACGACGACGATTTTGCCGCCTATACGCGCGGCGATGAACCTGTGAGCTTCCTGCTTCCGCAACCATCGGCGCGCAGCGCAGACAACGACCACGACGATGAGACTGGGTCGGAAAGACCGGGTCCACTGCGCCACGGTGCCTCTCTGACGGCTGACGCCGTGGACCAGATGCCGATTGCACTGCTGATCCACAGTGGCGACCGGTTAATCCACGCCAATCCTGAATTCCTGCGTCTCACCGGCTATGGCGATGTTTCTGAACTGGCCGAAGTCGGCGGTCTCGATGCCCTGCTTCAGCGCGATGAACTCGACGCGATGACTGATCACTCTGGTGGCATGATGGCAGTCAGCGCTGAAAACGATCTGATCCCGGTCAGGGCGCGGCTGCAATCCGTGCGTTGGGAAGAGGCAAGCGCCTTGATGCTGTCGCTGATCCCGAACGAAGAGAAAAGTGCAGCGCCCCTCCCCGCCAATGAAAATATCCAGGCTGACAGTGCCGAGACGGACATCGAGATGACCGGGCTGAAAGGTCAGGTCGAGGAGCTGCATTCCATTCTCGAAACAGCAACGGACGGTGTCGTTCTTCTCGATGAGGACGGTAGCATCCGTTCGCTGAACAGGTCTGCCAGCGCGCTGTTCAACTATGACAATGACGAGGTTACCGCCAAGCCCTTCGTGACGCTGTTTGCGCATGAGAGCCAGCGCGCGGTGCTGGATTATTTGTCCGGTCTTGCCAATAATGGCGTGGCCAGTGTGTTGAACGATGGCCGCGAGGTGATCGGCCGCGAGGCATCCGGCGGTTTCCTGCCGCTGTTCATGACCATCGGCCGGCTGAAATCCTCCAACGGCTACTGCGCGGTCATTCGCGACATCACGCAATGGAAGCGCACCGAAGAGGATCTGCGCAACGCCAAACGCGCCGCAGAAACGGCCAATGCCCACAAGACCGATTTCCTGGCGCGCGTCAGCCATGAAATTCGCACGCCTTTGAATGCGATCATCGGCTTTGCCGACATGATGGCGACGGAGCGCTTTGGGCCTGTCGGCAACCCGCGTTACATCGAATATTCCAACGACATCGTGCGCTCCGGTCGCCACGTTCTGGATATCGTCAATGATCTCCTCGACATCTCGAAGATCGAGGCGGGACAGATGGATGTGGAGTTCAAGGCTGTCGCCCTGAACGATACGATCGCCGAGGCCGTTTCCATCGTGCAGCCGCAAGCCAACAACCAGCGCGTTATCATTCGCACGGCCTTGTCGCCATCGGTGCCGCAGATCGTTGCCGATCTTCGCTCGATCAAGCAGATCATGCTAAACATTCTGTCGAACGCCATCAAGTTCACCCCATCCGGCGGGCAGATCGTGGTGTCCACTGCGTATGAGACAAATGGCAGCGTCAGCCTGCGCATTCGCGATACCGGCATCGGCATGACGCGCTCGGAACTGGAGCATGCGGTGAAGCCGTTCCGCCAGGTTTCAGCCTCCAGCAGCCGTGTGCGCGGTGATGGAACCGGCCTTGGCCTTCCGCTGACCAAGGCCATGGTCGATGCCAACAGGGCCAATTTCTCCATTACCTCGACACCGAATGAAGGAACGCTGGTGGAAATCAGCTTCCCATCGCAGCGCGTGCTTGCGAACTGAGGCCATAGAGGATTAGCAATGGTGTGAAGCGTCTCCGCTTCCACACCATTGATGTTTCCGTATCGGCCAAAGACTGTGGCGCAAGGATAAGAACATTGTCGCTGTCCCCACCCCTTTCTACCATCTCGCGATCCAGAGAACGTGTGGGTTCGGGACTGTCGTTCGGAACGGCGGTGCTTGCGCTGGCCGTTGCCATGCCGCTGATTGCCATTTTCTCTATTGCCGCAACGGGTGGGACCGATGGCTGGCGGCATCTGCTGGTCAATGTATTGCCGCATGCAGGTGCGCAAACGCTGATGCTTTTGGTGTTGACCGGTACAACGACCGCGTTTTTCGGCATTATCGCCGCATGGCTCGTCAGCACATTTCAGTTTCCCTTGCGCCGTCTTTTATCCCTGGCGCTGGTGTTGCCACTGGCCATCCCTTCATATCTTGCGGCTTATGCGTTCGGTGAGTTTCTGGATTTTACCGGGCCGGTGCAAAGCGCTGTGCGCACGCTGTTCGGATTTCAAACCATCCGGGATTACTGGTTTCCCGACATCCGCTCGCTTGGTGGCGCGGTATTGGTGCTCAGTTCTGTTCTCTATCCGTATGTTTACCTCTCCGTTAGGGCAGCCTTTGGTTTGCAGGGCCGCTTTGCGACCGAAGCCGCGAGAACGCTGGGGGCGAGCCCTATGCGGATATTTTTGTCGGTGCAACTGCCCATGGCCCGGCCCGCCATCATCATCGGCTTGGCGCTGGTGTTGATGGAAACGCTGAACGACATCGGCGCGGTGGAGTATCTCGGTGTTCGCACGCTGACCTTTGCGATCTATGAGACATGGCTCAATCGCGGCAATCTTGGCGGCGCAACGCAAATCGCCTCGGTGCTCATCATCCTCGTTGCCACCCTGATCATCGTGGAGCGGAAGGCGCGAAGCCGACAGCGTTTCTCTGCCACTAAATCCACTGCCATGACACAGCGTTTCGGGTTGCAAAGCCTAACCGCTGGGCGTGGATGGGCGGCGACCGCGTTCTGCCTCCTGCCCGTTCTTTTCGGCTTCGCGATCCCCGTTCTCGTTCTTGGCAGCTATGCCATCAAGCGGCTCGGCGGGCTTGCGGACCCCAAGCTCGTCAAGGCGCTGGCACACAGTGTGGAAATCTCCGCTTCGGCGGCGCTGATCACGCTGGTCTGCGGCTTCACCTTTGCCTATGTGCAGCGCGTCAACACATCGCCGCTCGCGCGTTCGGCCAGCCGCATCGGCTCGCTGGGTTACGGTATTCCCGGCACGGTGCTGGCCATCGGCGTGCTCTTGCCGCTGGCTGCGCTGGATAATGCGCTGGACGGTTTTTTGCGGCTCCACCTCAACTATTCGACCGGACTTCTTCTGTCTGGAACGACATTCGCGATCATCTACGCACACAGCGTCAGGTTCATGACGCTGGCGGAAGGCAACATCGATGCGGGCTTCCAGAAGCTTTCGCCGCATATCGACATGGCGGCACGCACACTCGGGCGCACCCGTTTTCAGACGCTCGTCACCGTGCTTTTGCCCAATATCCGCCCGGCGGCCATCACCGCTGCATTGCTGGTCTTCATCGAATCCCTGAAGGAACTGCCGGCAACCATCATGCTGCGTCCCTTCAATTTCAACACGCTGGCCACGCTGGTCTATGAGGATGCATCGCGCTCGCGCGTTCAGGACGCTGCCCTTCCCGCCTTGATCATCATCGCAGCCGGCCTCATTCCCGTCATCCTCGTCTCGCGGTCTCTCGACGAGAAGGCATAATGCAAAAGAAAAGGCAGCCGAAGCTGCCTTGAAGTTGTGCTTATAACGAGAGCAGGAATAAAACTGACGTCATGTCTTTGGGCCACCGGCCCGCTCACCCGCTCATCGAGTGCACCCACGTTGGGCTACATGTGCAGCAACTCCTTTTAACAAATTGTTAAAAGAGCGATCGCCGGTTTCATGGGCAAGAAGTCCTAATTTAACGTCTGAAACGCGATCACCCTTTCGCCGCCGCATGCTCATCGCGCATGCGCTGTAATTCGCCTCGTTTAGACGCAATGGAAGCGCAGATGACGCCGACTGTGACGAGCGCGATCAGGATGGTGCAGATGGCGTTAATCTCAGGCGTCACTCCGAGGCGCACCTGCGAGTAGATCTTGATCGGCAGCGTCGTGGCACCCGGCCCGGTGGTGAAGCTGGCGATGACGAGATCGTCTAGCGACAACGAAAAGGCCAGCATCCACCCGGCGACGACTGCGGGCAGGATGAGCGGCAGGGTGATGCGGAAGAAGGTTTTGACGGGTGGGCAACCCAGATCGAGCGCCGCCTCTTCCAGACTGCGGTCGAAGGTCAGCAGGCGTGACTGCACGACGATGGCCACGTAGCACATGGTGAAGGTGGTGTGGGCAATGACCACGGTCCAGAAGCTACGGTCAACGCCGACCGCCACGAAGAGCAGCAGCAGCGATAGGCCGGTGATCACCTCCGGCATGACCAGTGGTGCATAGATCATACCGGAAAACAGGATGCGGCCCGGAAAACGGGAAAAGCGTGTGAGTGAGAGTGCCGCCAGCGTGCCGAGAATGGTGCCGATAGTGGCGCTGAGAACGGCCACGCGCGCGGTGATCCATGCCGCATCCATCAGGCCCTGGTTGGACCACATGGAGCTGTACCATTGTAGCGAAAACCCGCCCCACACCGTGACCAGCTTGGAGGCGTTGAAGGAATAGATCACCAGAATGATGATGGGGATGTAGAGAAAGGCAAAACAGAAGGTGAGAATGGTCGTATCGAACTTGCCGCGCTTCATCGCTATGCCACCTTCTTCTGCTGGTTCTGGAAGATGGCAATGGGCACGACAAGCAACAGCAGCAACAGAACGGCAACGGCGGATGCCAGCGGCCAGTCACGATTGCCGAAGAATTCCGTCCACAGCGTCTTGCCGATCATCAACGTTTCCGCCCCGCCCAGCAGATCGGGAATGACGAACTCGCCGGTAATGGGAATGAAGCAGATCATCGAACCGGCAATGACGCCGGGCAGAGACAATGGGAAGGTGATTTTCCAGAACGCCTTCCATGGTGGGCATCCCAGATCATTGGCCGCCTCCAGCAGTGTCGCATCCAGTTTTTCCAGCGCGGCGTAAAGCGGCAGCACCATGAAGGGCAGGTAGGAATAAACGATGCCGATGAAGACGGCGGTATCGGTGCGGAAGATATTGACCTGTTCGTTCGGCCCGAGAAGTCCGATGGTCTGGAACAGCAACGTCAAGAGGCCTTCGGGCTTCAGAATTCCGATCCACGCGTAAACGCGGATGAGGAAAGATGTCCAGAACGGCAGGATGACCAGCATGACCAGCGTGGGTCGGATGGTGCTGGGTGCACGCGCCATGGCCAGCGCCATGGGATAGCCGATCAGCAGAAGAAGGAAGGTCGAGATGAAGGCGATGCGCAGCGACGACAGATAGGCTTCGATGTAAAGCGGGTCTTCCGTCAGAAACAGATAGTTCTCGAAATCCAGCTGCGAAAAGAAATCACCGATCTTGGCAAAGCCTTCGAAGACCGGCGTATAGGGCGGCATGGCGATGGCGGTGTCTGAAAAGGAGATTTTTAGAATGATGAGGAAGGGTGCCGCGAAGAACAGCAACAGCCAGAGATAGGGTATGGCCACCACCAGCCAGCGGGTGGGGCTTTGCCGGTTTTCCGGGGACGAAATCGCCATGTTCAACCCTCCCTCAGCGTGTGAGAACCAGACCGGAATCGGCTTTCCAGTTGAGCCAGACCATATCCCCGAAGGTGATGGGGCGGTCCACCAGACGCGAGACATTGGCCTGCGCTGCACGGATGACGCGTCCATCGTCCAGCTTGACGATGAAGACCGAGAAGTCGCCGAGATAGCCGATATCCCAGACCTCGCCATGCGCAACGTTCGGAGATGTCTCGGCGGGTGCATCCAACGAGATGCGGACCTTTTCCGGGCGGACGGCAAAGGCCACCCTGTCACCGATTGCGGCTGCGCAGTCCTGCTCCACGGTGACATCAAGACCATCGCAGTCCAGTTGCACGGCAGGGCCTGTCTTGGAGGTGACGGTGGCGTCGAAGATGTTGATGTCGCCGATGAAATCCGCCACGTAACGGCTGTTCGGGGCTTCGTAAATTTCAGCCGGTGTGGCCACCTGCGCGACAATCCCCTTGTCCATGACGGCAATGCGGTCCGAGACCGTCATCGCTTCTTCCTGATCGTGCGTCACGATGAGGAAGGTGGTGCCGAGCGTTTGCTGGAGGTCCATCAGTTCGAACTGGGTTTCCTCGCGCAGCTTCTTGTCCAGCGCGCCGAGCGGCTCATCCAGCAGCAGCACTTTAGGCCGCTTGGCCAGAGAGCGCGCCAGCGCCACGCGTTGCCGTTGCCCACCGGAAAGCTGGCTGGGCTTGCGTTTGGCAAACTCGGTGAGCTTGACCATGCGCAACATTTCCTCGACGCGGAGCTTGATATCGGCCTTGGGCAGACCATCCTGCTCCAGCCCGAAAGCGATGTTCTTTTCCACCGACATATGCGGAAACAGGGCGTAGGACTGGAACATCATATTGGTCGGTCGCTTATAGGGCGGCACGCCGGAGATGTCCTTTCCCTGCAAGAGGATACGACCTTCCGTTGGCTCCTCGAAACCGGCCAGCATGCGCATCAGCGTGGTCTTGCCGCAGCCGGATGGGCCGAGCAGCGAGAAGAATTCGCGCTCGTAAATATCCAGCGTCAAATTATCCACGGCGACGAAATCGCCAAACCTCTTGGTGACATTCTCAAACCGGATGAACGGAGCTGCCGCCGGATCAGTCCATGGAGAGAATTTGCGTTTAACCGGGCCAAGAGATTTCGCCATGAACTGTCCCATCTGCTGTATGAAGAGGCTGAACGAGAAAGGGGCAGGAGTTTCCACCCGCCCCTTTTGAAAACCCGGTCAGCTGCCGGTTTTTATCTGGGTCCAGACGCGGTTGAGAACGCGCTGTTCTTTCGGTCCATAGGGCGAAATGGTGAAGAGCTTCTTCATCGTCTCCGCATCCGGGTAAACGCCCGGGTTCTTGGAGACGGCTTCATCCATCAAGGCCTGCGATGCCAGATTGCCGTTGGCATATTGCACGTAGTCGGACGCCTTGGCGGCAACATCAGGCTTCATCATGAAGTTGATGAAGGCGTGCGCGGCTTCGACATTCTTGGCATCAGCCGGGATGGCAAAGGAATCCATCCAGATATAGGTGCCCTCCTTGGGAATGACGTAGTTCACTTCAACGCCGTTCTTGGCTTCTTCGGCGCGGGTCTTGGCCTGAAGAATGTCGCCGGACCAGCCGATGGTGATGCAGCTGTCGCCATTGGCCAGCTCATCGATATAGGCAGAGGAATTGAACGTCTTCACCGAAGGGCGGATCGCCTTGTAGACATCGCCACCCGCTTCCAGATCAGCGGTTTCCTTGCTGTCCGGGTTCTTGCCGATGTAGTTCATGGCAATGGCGAAAGTTTCGTCGGATGCATCGAGAATGTTGATGCCGCAGGACTTCAGCTTGGCCGCATTTTCAGGCTTGAAGAGAATGTCCCAGCTATCGACCTTAACATCGCCCAAGGCAGCCTTGACCTTGGCCACATTGTAACCGATGCCGGTGGTGCCCCACATGTAGTTGACGGCATATTCATTGCCCGGATCATACTGCGACAGGCGCGTGGTGATTTCCGGCCACATGTTCTTGAGGTTCGGCAGCTTGGATTTGTCCAGCTTCTGGTAGACCCCAGCCTTGATCTGACGCGCCAGGAACGGGGATGTCGGGGCTACCACATCATAACCGGAATTGCCGGCCAGCAGCTTGGTTTCCAAGACTTCGTTGCCATCATACACGTCGTAAACGACCTTGATGCCGGTTTCCTTGGTGAATTCTTCCAGAAGGGCAGGATCGATATAGTCGGACCAGTTGTAGACGTGGACGACCTTCTCCTGCGCAAATGCGGTGCCAGCGGCCAGAACGGCTGTGGCAACGGCGAGGCTGAAACGAAGCGAACGATGTTTCATGATATCTCCTGTTTGAACGCGCCGTGGGAGAGCGCGTGATCCCCTTGTTTTGCCAGAGACTAGAAAGGAAAAGTTGCGGCGGCAAGCAGGAAATGTGCAGCGCGGCAATTTCAAACAATTGTGTTGAAAGCACTCACTGAAAATCGAAAACGCTCAAGCCCGTCACCATTTCATCCAGCCCCAGCGGCCGCGTCAATGGAGCCTCCGCCCGCGACAAACAGCCCTGCCGCTCACACAGCCGACAGGACGGGCCGATGGCGATGGTACCGGCCTTGATGCCAACGACATCGCCATAGACAGTCTCTTTCGCCAGCGCCGCATCGCAGGCTACCATGACAGCCGTGCGACGAATGCGCTCTCCAAACCCCGCCTGTGGGCCATCCAGCGAGCGGGCGATGGTGAGGTAAGCCCCACCATCCGGCATCTCCACCTGTTCGGCCAGCACCTGCCCAGGCTGGGCAAAGGCGGCGTGAACATTGAGCTTGACGCACTGCCCACCGAACTTTGCCTGCGGAAAGCCTTGTGCACCCGCCTTGCGGAAGCGGTTTCCGGCGCTGTCGATTTCCATCAGAAAAAACGGAATGCCGGAAGCACCGGGACGCGCCAGCGTGACGAGGCGGTTTGCCGCCTGCTCGAAAGAAACTTTGAAGCGCCCGCGTAGGATATCGATATCGTATCGCGCCCGCTGGGCGGCAGCCAGATATGCGCCGTAGGGCATCATCAGTGCGTGGGCGGCGTAGCGGGCAAGCTCGAACCGAGCGATGCGCTTGGCCTCCTCGCCTGATAGCGCCAGCGCTTGCAGTTCTGCACCAATCTCCTCCGTCAGCGCTAGAAGACAGGCCTCCATCGCCATTTCGCGCAACTGGTCCTGTGGCGACAGGCGTTCCGAAAGAAACAGCCGCATGGAGTGGCGGTCGTAACGTCGGCGCAGGTTGGGCATGGCATGAACAGGCATGGAGCGCACGACGATGCCGTGGTTTTTCTGGAGCCAGCTTTTCAGTGCCTGCGCCAAGTCGTCACCGGGAGACAGTGCTGCATGAAAAGCTTCTGCTGCCACATCCAATTGCGCGAAATGCGCCGTGCGCCGCTCGAAGATTTCCCTGATTTCGTCGATCGGTATGCGGGTGGCCGAGAGCGTGGTCTGGCGCCCTTCCCGCGCCAGAAGGTCCGACAGATCGCTCAGGCGCTGCGCCTGCTCCTTATAGGCGCGGTAAAGCTTGGTGATGCCGCTGGCCGCATTGGGTGCCGCTTCCGCCACCTCCACCAGTTCCTGCCCCGAAGGCACCTCGCCCGCCAGCAGCGGATCGGCAAAGACCTCCCGCAACTGGCTGGCAATGCCGCCGCTTTCGCCCTGCAAGTCGTCCAGATCGACCTTATAGACGGAACTGAGCTTCAACAGCAGCTGCACGGTCAGCGGGCGCTGATTGCGCTCGATGAGATTGAGATAGGACGGCGAGATCGACAGCGCCTCGGCCATGGCCGTCTGCGTCAGACCCAATCCGTTGCGCACGCGCCGCACACGCGGACCTGCAAATATCTTGGCTTCCACCAGAGCCTCCTCCCTTTACAAATATACACAAGATTAGTCGCGCACGATTTTTACAAAATTTACAATTTTACAACGCCATCCTGTCAAAGACGATACAGCATGACCTCTTTCAAGTCACTGATTTTCCTTTTTATCTGGTGTAAAAATAATCGAAACTGTAAATTCAGTCACATCGGAGCACACATCATATTGGAGTAATGATGTGTGGACGGATTTACGGTTCTGTTAAGGGAGAGAGACATGACTGATTTTTACAAACTGGTTCCAAACGCACCACATGGACGTTTCGATGGTATCGAGCGCACCTATACGGCAGCGGATGTGGAAAAGCTGCGCGGCTCCGTCACCATCCAGCATTCGCTTGCAGAAATGGGTGCGAACCGGTTGTGGAAGCTCATCAATGAAGAGAGCTACATCAATGCGCTGGGCGCACTCTCCGGTAATCAGGCCATGCAGATGGTTCGCGCCGGTCTGAAGGCGATCTATCTATCGGGCTGGCAGGTTGCGGCAGACGCCAACACGGCATCGGCGATGTACCCGGATCAATCGCTTTACCCGGCCAATGCAGCGCCTGAACTGGCAAAACGCATCAACAAGACCTTGCAGCGCGCCGACCAGATCGAGACTGCCGAAGGCAAGGGCCTGTCCGTCGACACATGGTTTGCGCCCATCGTTGCTGATGCGGAAGCCGGTTTCGGTGGCCCGCTGAATGCGTTCGAAATCATGAAGGCCTTTATCGAGGCCGGTGCTGCGGGCGTTCATTATGAAGACCAGCTGGCGTCGGAAAAGAAATGCGGCCATCTGGGCGGCAAGGTTCTGATCCCGACGGCTGCGCACATCCGTAACCTGACGGCGGCGCGTCTGGCGGCAGACGTCATGGGCACACCGACGCTGGTCATCGCCCGCACCGATGCCGAAGCCGCCAAGCTTCTGACGTCCGATATCGATGAGCGCGACCAGCCCTTTGTGGATTATGATGCCGGACGCACGGTCGAAGGCTTCTATCAGGTGAAAAACGGGCTGGAGCCCTGCATTGCCCGTGCCAATGCCTATGCGCCCTATTGCGATCTGATCTGGTGCGAAACATCCAAACCGGATCTGGAACAGGCGAAGAGATTTGCAGAAGGTGTTCACAAGGTGCATCCGGGCAAGAAGCTGGCTTACAATTGCTCGCCATCCTTCAACTGGAAGAAACACTTGGATGATGCGACGATTGCCAAGTTCCAGCGCGAACTCGGTGCCATGGGCTACAAGTTCCAGTTCATCACCCTTGCCGGGTTCCACCAACTCAACTACGGCATGTTCGAACTGGCACGCGGCTACAAGGACCGGCAGATGGCAGCCTATTCGGAGCTTCAGGAAGCGGAGTTCGCCGCCGAAATCAACGGCTACACCGCTACCAAGCACCAGCGCGAAGTCGGCACCGGCTATTTCGATGCGGTCTCGCTCGCCATATCCGGCGGTACCTCATCCACCACGGCGATGAAGGAATCGACCGAACACGACCAGTTCCGCCCTGCTGCGGAATAACAAGCATGTCGCGCAAAAGTGTGAAGCGGTTTTGCGGTAACGACATGCGACAAACAAGCTTCAAGCCCATTGAACGGAGGAAAACCAATGGCTTCGATTTCAAGAGTTAAGGAACGTACCGAGGAGCAATCCTCATCCATGAGCCAGGATCAGCAAAGCGCGATCCGCATGTTGGCCAATGATCTGCACCGCCTCAACCAGGCGGTCATGAATGCGGTTGAAGCCGGTGTATCGGTCGAACTCGTCCGCTCCGCCCGCCACCACGGCGGTGATGGAAACTGGGGTGACCTGCTGATCCCCGTCATCGTCGCGCAGGGCAAGGCGGCAGCATAACCACAATCTCAAGCCGGGCGGTTGTGCCGTCCGGCGAAGAGATCGGAATGCCCCTTGATAAGCTTCACCATACGATCCGCCACCGTCCTGATATCGCGACGGTGGCGGTCCACTTTTGTATGAGGCTATGCTGGAGGTTGATGCAGCAGAAGGTTTTCTGAAGTTAGTCTCTGGCCAATTTGTAAGCTGAAAAAGCAAATACCAGACCCAATGTACCGTCTATCCAACGCCGCAGCCGACTATACACAGACACCATTTTCGGTGTCGAAAACAGAATAGCAATTAACGTGTAGAACACGACGGAAAATAAAATCGTGCCTGAAAGGACTGCAAGTATTGTCCAGACGGGAGCATTCGGTTCGATGGCAAGAGCGATGATCGCCACCCAAGTCAGAACTGCTTTTGGATTGGCAAGATTGAGAGCACAGCCACGCAAAAATACGTTGATCGTGCTGTATTCCTTTTTGCCAGTGAGGCTCACGTCGATATCGTATTTTGAGAACGCCGAAGCAAATGCCTTCCAAGCAAGGTACAAGAGATAGAAACATCCGAGGATGCGGATGATGTCGAGAATGCCGGCATAGGCTACGAGCAAAGTGGACAGACCGAGAAACGCAAGAACTCCCCACACCAACGCGCTAGCCGCAATACCCAGCCCCATCGCGATACCGGCTTTCCGACCCGACTCCATGGCAGTTCCCATCGTTGCTAACATCGCAGGCCCTGGGCTAACTGCCGAAACAACATATGTCGTAAAAGCGAGCATAATGCCGGGCCAATAGGAATGAATTGAACTCATATCGCTTTCCTTGAAATTAAAAACGCCAATCGAAGCAGTCTCACACTCTCAGATTTGACGTGAAATTCCCCGTACAACAAGCGCCTAAATTGCAGCATTTACAAATTTGACGTCAGCAAAACTTAAATTGATAAATCCGCATGATGAAGTTTGCTGGATCACCTTTCTGATAACTGCGACAGAACCGGGACAAGTTGCTGATCCCAGTCAGGGCAAGGCTGCGGCGTAATCTAGCCTCTCAAGCCGGGCGGTTGTGCCGTCCGGCGAAGAGATCGGAATGCCCCTTGATCAGCTTCACCATGCGATCCGCCACCGTTCTGATGTCACGACGGTGGCGGTCTTCGTTGTTCATGACGATCCATTGCTTGTGGCGCAGGTCCTCGATGACCTCACCCTCGCGCACCAGCCGGGCATCGGCATCGCCGATGAAACAGGGCAGCACCGCCACGCCTGCGCCAGCCAGTGCCAAATCCAGCAAGGCCGTCGGACGGTTGACCGTTACCACGATGCTCCCTGACATGTTTTCGTGCGGCCATCGCAGATAGGCGGAAATTGCGCTGTCGGTGGAAACGGCCACCCAACGGTCACGGATGGACGCTGCGGCATTGCGCAGTCGATAGGCCGCATAGGCAACATCGCCGGTTTTGATGGCGGCGAGATTGCGTTCTTCCGGCTCGAACGCGCGGATGCCGATATCGTTTTCGCGGTGGGCCAGGCTGGCCCGTTGTTCAGCAACAAAGAGATCGACGCGGAAATCATCCCGCTCGCTGCAAATCGCTGAAAAGTTGGTAGTCAGCAGATGGGCGTTCCAAGTGCCTGCGGCAATGCGCACCAGTGACGAAGCCGCCCCGGATTTGCGCCAGCCGTCGATATTGCGGGCCGCGTCTTCCATCGCTTGAAGCTGGTCCAGCAGCGCGCGTCCATCGGCGGTCAGCACATATCCTGTCTGGCTGCGCAGAAAGAGAGATTTGCCAAGCGTCTGTTCCAGCTCCAGCATCCGCCGCCCGATGGTCGCGGCACTGAGGCCCGACTTTGCAGTCGCACCGGTAAGGCCACCGCTGCGGGCGACATCGAGGAAAATCTGAAATGCATCCCAGCCAAGGTTTTTCATCAGTGAAAAACATAGGACATTCTCGGCTGCATATAAATCAAAAAATATAGCTCATGCTTGAGCCTCAAATACGGAGGCATTTATGCAAGAGCTTTATTCGGCACTGGCTTTGTTGAAGATTACCCGTCCCGACACGCCACGAAACGCGAAGGAAGCGGAAGACAGGTTTTATGCAGAGGCCGCGCAGGCGTCAGCGTCTTGGCGATATGCCAAAGCTGTCACCACATTTTGCGGCTATGCGATGAAAAACTTAGTGCAACAGCACGAGAAACGCAGCAATCGCACATGCCGAAATCAGAGTCAGGCGGAAGGCGTAGACAGTGGTGTCATTGGCGGTGCGAGCAATCGCGATGGCGCGGGCGGGTTTTTTGGACATCATCATGAGCGGCTTCCTGAACGAGAAACATAACCGATCGATGCCGGGTTCCGGCGTCCAGCGGGACATCATGTATCAACTTGCGTTGTGCTGGCATTCGATCAGCATGACTCCGCGTCTCTTAATAAGGCATTAAGATGTCGAGGCTTTACACAGATTCCCCGGCGGCGTGGCCGGATGCCCATGCCCACTGGAAATTATAGCCACCCAGCCAGCCCGTCACATCTACGCACTCACCGATGAAATAGAGGCCCGGCACGGTTTTCGCCTTCATGGATTTGGAGTCGAGATAAGTGGTATCGACACCGCCGAGCGTGACTTCAGCGGTGCGATATCCTTCCGAACCGGAGGGCTTTATGGACCACTCCTGCACGGCGGCAGTCACCCCGCCCAACGTCTTGTCGGACATATCGCCGATGTTGCCGGTAACCCCTGCCCGCTCCACCACATGCTGCGCCAGCCGTTTCGGGAGGATTTCGCCTAGCACAGTTTGGGCAGACTGGCGGCCATTGGTTTTCTTTGCCGCTTTCAGATGGCCAAGAATGTCCAGATCGGGCTCCATCTTCAGGCTGATCTCATCGCCCTCGCGCCAGTAGGATGATATTTGTAGGATGGATGGGCCGCTCAATCCTCGGTGCGTGAACAGCAAAGCCTCATTGAAAGAGGTCTTGCCATGGGAAATTTCGGCTGGAACGGCGATGCCGGAGAGAGCCGAGAGCTTTTCAAGCTGCGTCGGCTCGAGCGTCAGCGGCACGAGGCCGGGGCGGGTTTCGATGATGCCGAGGCCGAATTGGTCGGCAATGCGGTAGGCAAAACCGGTCGCGCCCATTTTGGGAATGGATTTCCCCCCTGTCGCCAGCACCAAACTTTCCGTTTCGATGATGCTGGATGAGGTCGCGACGCGAAAGCCGCCGGTGGGAATTGCGTCCACCGAAGCAATCTCCGTTTGCAGCCGTAGTTTCACGCCCACCGCCTGCATTTCGGCCAGCAGCATGCGGATGATGTCCTTGGCGCTGTCGTCGCAGAACAGTTGGCCGAGCGTCTTTTCGTGCCAAGGGATGCGGTGCTTTCCGACCAAGGCAATGAAGTCTCGCGGCGTGTAGCGGGCCAAGGCGGATTTGGCGAAATGCGGATTGCTCGAGAGGTAGTTCTTTGGGCCCGCATGGACATTGGTGAAGTTGCAGCGCCCACCGCCGGAAATGCGGATTTTTTCGCCTGGTGCCTTGGCGTGATCGATGACGATGACGGAACGGCCGCGCTGACCGGCACGGATGGCACACATCATGCCAGCGGCGCCTGCGCCTAAAATCAGCACGTTACATTTTTCCGTCATGGAGTTTCCCTAGTTTCGGTGTACTTCCTCTTTTCGAAGTCAGGTCTGTTGTCAATGGCGCTTCCCCCCTCGCCAATTGCCAAAGTCTGACTATGATAGTGCCAATCGAAACACAAAGCCGGTGATTTATGCCTCCCAAGAAAACCATGCTCCATCCGAAAAAACCGGCAAACATGGCGAAGAAAATACAAGTTGACGTCTCTCCAACGCGGGGTTGCTCCACATGGCGCGAAGCTGCGCAGTGGCTGAAAGCTCGCGGTATCGAAGACATCGAGTGCATTACCCCCGACCTTGCGGGCGTTCCCCGCGGCAAGATGATGCCGACCTCCAAATTTACCGGCGATACATCGCTGGCGCTGCCATCCGCGCTTTACCGCCACACGATCTCAGGCGAATACCCGGATGAAACGGCGAACTTCCGTTATGAGCCGCGCGATAGCGACCTGAAGCTGGTGCCCGACCTGTCCACGCTCTGCGTCGTGCCGTGGGAAAGCGACCCCACCGCACAGGTCATTTGCGATGTCGTGGATCAAGAAGGCAAATTCGTTCCCTATACACCGCGCAACGTGCTTCGAAACGTGCTCGATCTTTACAAGGACAAGGGCTGGAAGCCGGTCGTTGCGCCTGAGATCGAGTTCTATCTCGTTGCCATGAACGACGACCCGGATTACCCGCTGCATCCGCCCAAGGGCCGCTCGGGCCGCTCCATCGTCGGTGGGCAGAGCTATTCGATTGCCGGTATCAACGAATTCGACGAGTTGATCGACGATATCTATCACTTCTCGGAAAAGCAGGGTCTGGAGATCGACACGCTGATCCATGAAGAAGGTCCGGCGCAGCTGGAAATCAACCTGCGCCACGGCGATCCTATCGAGCTGGCCGATCAGGTGTTCCTGTTCAAGCGCACCATCCGCGAGGCGGCGCTGAAACACGGCATCTATGCCACCTTTATGGCCAAGCCGATGCAGGGCATGCCGGGTTCGGCCATGCATATTCACCAGTCGGTGGTGGATATCGAAACTGGCGATAACGTGTTTTCCAACAAGGATGGCAGCCCGTCGAAGGAGTTCTTCTCCTTCGTCGGCGGTATGCAGCGTTATGTGCCGAATGCCTTGGTGATGCTGGCACCTTACGTGAATTCTTACCGCCGCCTGACGCCTGACATGGCCTGCCCGGTGAACAATGCCTGGGGTTACGACAACCGCACGACGGCGTTCCGCGTGCCGATATCAGGCCCTTCGGCGCGGCGCGTGGAAAACCGCCTGCCAAGTTCCGATGCCAACCCCTATCTCGCCATCGCGGCGTCTCTCGCCTGCGGCTGGCTTGGCATCATGAACAATATCGAGCCGACCGAGCCGACCTACGAGACGGCGAACGAAGGCTCCATCGAGCTGCCACGCGGCCTCTTGGAAGCGGTAGCTCTGCTGGAAAGCGAGCCACAGCTGGAGCGCGTTTTCGGGCATGAATTCGTCGGCCTCTATGCTGGTTTGAAGCGTGGCGAGTTCGAGACCTTCATGCAGGTAATCAGCCCGTGGGAGCGGGAATTCCTGCTGCTGAACGTGTGAGGGTATACCCATGACATGGCAAAGCCCGATAGCGCCCGGCATGTCCTGGTATCAGGACAGTCTGAGCGAGCGGCCCGAATATGCGGCGATGGATGGTTCGCGCACGGTGGACGTGGCCGTCATCGGCGGCGGCTTCACTGGTTTGCAGGCGGCCTATAATCTTGCCAAGGCGGGCATTTCTGTCGCGCTTGTCGAAGGTTACAGGTTTGGGGATGGCGCATCCGGGCGCAATGGCGGGCAGTTCGGCACCGGCCAGCGGGCATGGCCGGATGATCTCGAAAAGGACATCGGCTTTGAGCGCTCCAAGGCGCTGTTCGACATTGCCGAGAGCGCCAAGCACTATGTGTTGGATTTCGCCCGAGAGCACGCCATCGACATGGAGTTTCTGCCGGGACAGTTGAATGTTCTGCACAAGGCGTCTTACGAGAAGGACTATCGCAAATGCGTCGAGGCCATGCGCAGTCGTTATGGCTACAGCCATGTCTCCTTCATGGAGAAGGCTGAGACGGCGCAGCGGCTGGGCTCAGACCATTATCATTTCGGCGTGCGCGACACCGGCACCGGCCATATCCATCCGCTGAAACTCGTCATTGGGCTGGCGAAGGCGGCGAAAGCGGCAGGCGCGCAAATCTTCGAGATGACGCCTGCAAAATCCATTGCGCAGTCGGGCGGCAAGACGCTGATCGAAACGCCGTCCGGCACCATCACCGCCAACCGCGTGTTGATTGCCACCAATGCCCATATCGGCAATCTGGAGCCGGTCACGGCAGCGCATGTCATGCCGATCCGCTCCTTCATCGGCGCAACTGTGCCGCTGGATGATTTTCCTGATGTCATCCCGGGGAAAGAAGCGGTGGCCGACAGCCGTTTCGTGGTGCGCTATTTCCGCAAGACGCCGGATAACCGGCTGCTGTTTGGCGGGCGCGAGGCCTATACGGCGGATTCGCCGCGTGACATTTCCAAACACATCCGCAAGCAGATCGCGGAAATCTACCCGGCCTTGAATGCCATCGAGATGACCCATGCATGGGGTGGATCGGTGGGGATCACGCTGACGCGTCAGCCCTTCGTGCGCGAAGTGATGCCGGGTGTGATGTCCATCGGTGGCTATTCCGGCCATGGCGTGATGCTGGCGAACTATTGTGGCAAGCTTTATGCGGATATGGTCGTCGCCAAGGACAGGACGCTGGACCAGTTCGCCTCGCTGGATGTCCCGTCTTTTCCGGGCGGCACGACATTGCGCGCACCCCTGCTGTTTCTGGCGCTTTCATGGTACGCATTGCGCGACAGGTTTTAATTGAGCGTTTGGAGCAGATGTTCGTGAGACATCCTCATAGTGAACAGAAACAACGGCTTGCACGCAAAATTCATAAATTCTTACAACACGTCTGGCATTTTTAAATCGATTAGATTATGGATGCCCTCAACATGGAAAGATCGAGAGAATCGGTATGAGCAGTCAAATCATTCCAGTAGAGCCCTTCGATTGCGTCGTCTTCGGCGGCACTGGCGATCTGGCCGAGCGCAAGCTTCTGCCAGCCCTTTACCACCGTCAGGTGGAAAACCAGCTGTCAGAACCGACACGCATCATTGGCGCCTCCCGTTCGGTCATGACCCATGAGGAATACCGCAAATTCGCACAGGATGCCCTCAAAGAGCATCTCAAGAAGGGCGAATATGACGATGAACAGGTCGCGAAATTCTGCGCCCGCCTGTTCTACATTCCCGTCGATGCCAAGTCCGATGGCGGCTGGGACAAGTTGAAGAAGCTGCTGGACGAAGGCAAGGATCGCATCCGCGCCTTTTATCTGGCCGTAGCTCCCGGCATTTTCGGCGACATCGCCTTCAAGATCCGCGATCACAAGCTCATCACCAAATCCACCCGTATCGTCGTGGAAAAGCCGATTGGCCGCGATCTGGCCTCTGCGCTGGAACTCAACGACACGCTGGGCAATGTCTTCAAGGAAGAGCAAATCTTCCGTATCGACCACTATCTCGGGAAGGAAACCGTGCAGAACCTGATGGTGCTGCGCTTTGCCAATGCGCTTTACGAGCCGCTGTGGAACTCCGCCCATATCGACCATGTGCAGATCACCGTTGCCGAATCCGTCGGCCTGGAAGGCCGTGCCGGATATTACGACAAGGCCGGTGCCCTGCGCGACATGGTGCAGAACCACATTCTGCAATTGCTGTGCCTCGTTGCGATGGAGCCCCCCTCCTCCATGGACGCGGAAGCGGTGCGTGACGAGAAGGTGAAGGTCCTGCGTTCGCTGAAGCTGATCGATGAATCAAACGTCGAAAAGCTGACGGTGCGCGGTCAATACCGTGCCGGCGCTTCTGCCGGTGGTCCTGTGAAAGGCTATCTGGAAGAGCTGGAAGGCGGCGTTTCCAACACCGAAACCTTCGTTGCCATCAAGGCCGAAATCGCCAACTGGCGCTGGGCTGGCGTGCCGTTCTACATCCGCACCGGCAAGCGTCTTGCGACCCGCGTGTCCGAGATCGTCGTCACCTTCAAGCAGATCCCGCATTCGATCTTTGATGATGCGGCGGGCAAGGTCGAGGCCAACAAGCTGGTCATTCGCCTTCAGCCGGATGAAGGCGTCAAGCAGTCGCTGCTCATCAAGGATCCGGGTCCGGGCGGCATGCGCCTGCGTCAGGTTTCGCTGGATATGAGCTTTGCACAGGCCTTCAACGTGCGCAGCCCCGATGCCTATGAGCGCCTGTTGATGGACACCATCCGCTCCAACCAGGCCCTGTTCATGCGCCGCGACGAAGTCGAAGCTGCGTGGAAGTGGGTCGATCCTATTCTGAAAAGCTGGGAAGCCGTGGGCCAGGGCGTTCAGGGTTACACCTCAGGCACATGGGGACCGAGCGGTTCGATCGCACTGATCGAGCGCGATGGTCGCACATGGCACGAAGCCGATTAAGGGGGATATGCAGATGATTGGGCAGGAGCATATCTTCGCAAACGGCCAGGAACTGGCAGAAACGCTGGCAAAGGACGTCGCCAAGCGTCTTGAAGACGCGGTTTCCGAGCGCGGCACGGCAAGCATCGCCGTCTCTGGCGGCTCGACACCGAAGCGCTTCTTTCAGGAGCTCTCGAAACATCAGCTGGATTGGAAGAACGTCAGCGTGACGCTGGTGGACGAGCGTTTCGTGCCGCCGGAAAGTGATCGTTCCAACCACAAGCTGGTGGCCGACAATCTGTTGCAGAACGCCGCGACCTACGCATATTTCGTGCCGCTCTACCAGTTCTTCGCCACCACGGAAGATGCCGCAACGCTGGCAACCGTCAAGACGGAAGCGATCTGCGATCCCTTCGATGTCGTCATTCTGGGCATGGGCACGGATGGCCATACTGCCTCTTTCTTCCCCGGCGGCGACAATCTCGAAGAAGCACTCGATCTCGATGAAGAGCGCGCCGTTCTGCCGATGACGGCGGAAACGGCTGGTGAAGATCGTTTGACCTTCAATCTTTCCGCTCTTCACGATGCCCGTTTTCTGGTGCTGCACATCGAAGGTGCGGCCAAGAAAGAGACGCTCGATCAGGCGAAATCCGATCTGGACGAGGAAGAGATGCCCATCCGGGCCGTCCTCAACCGCGCGGAATCGCCGGTGAATATCTACTGGGCGCCCTAAGGCCCGGGCTTTAAACAGCAACAGGATCACCGGCCGACGTCCCAAGCGTCTGGCCGATGATCTACAAGGACAGGATGAACGCCCATGGCTGCCGACCCGCGTATTCAGGCTATCACGGCCCGTATCGTCGAGCGCTCGAAACCTTACCGCGAGATTTATCTCGAAAGGCTTCGGCTTCAGGTAACCAAGGGTGTGCATCGCTCCGTTCTGTCCTGCGCCAATCTGGCGCACGGATTTGCGGTCTGTTCCCCCGCCGACAAGGACATCCTTGCCGGCGACCGGGTCGGAAATCTCGGCATCATCACGTCCTATAACGACATGCTCTCCGCGCATCAGCCGTTTGAGGTTTACCCGAACCTGATCCGGGAAGCCGCCAAGGAAGCGGGCGGCATTGCGCAAGTTGCCGGTGCGGTTCCAGCCATGTGCGATGGCGTGACGCAAGGACAGCCAGGCATGGAGCTGTCGCTGTTTTCACGCGATGCGATTGCCATGGCGGCTGGCATCGGCCTTTCGCACAATATGTTCGATGCTGCCCTGTTCCTCGGCGTCTGCGATAAGATCGTACCGGGTCTGGTGATCGCGGCGCTTTCCTTCGGCCATCTGCCCTCCATCTTCATTCCGGCAGGGCCTATGACATCTGGCCTGCCCAATGACGAGAAGTCCCGCATTCGCCAGCTTTACGCCGAAGGCAAGGTCGGACGCGCCGAATTGCTGGAGGCCGAATCCAAATCCTATCACGGTCCCGGCACCTGCACCTTCTACGGCACCGCCAATTCCAACCAGATGCTGATGGAAATCATGGGCTTCCATATGCCCGGCTCCTCCTTCATCAACCCCAACACGCCGCTGCGCGATGCGATGACGCGTGAAGCCACGAAGCGGGCGCTGGCCATCACCGCGCAGGGCAACGAGTTTACGCCAGCGGGCGAGATGATCGACGAGCGCTCCGTGGTCAACGGCGTTGTCGGCTTGCATGCTACGGGTGGCTCCACCAACCACACGCTTCACCTCATCGCCATGGCGCGGGCGGCTGGCATCGTGCTGACATGGCAGGATATCTCCGACCTATCGGACGTGGTGCCACTGCTTGCGCGCGTCTATCCGAACGGCATGGCAGATGTTAACCATTTTCACGCCGCGGGCGGCATGGGCTTCCTCATCAAGCAGCTTTTGAAGCAGGGCTTCGTGCATGATGACGTGCGCACCGTGTTCGGTCAGGGGCTTGAAGCTTATACGATCGAGCCCACACTGGATGAAAATGGTGCGGTAGCGCGCACCGCCGCGCCGGAAGTGAGCCACGACCCGAAGGTTCTGGCCAGCGTGGAAACACCGTTTCAGCCAACAGGCGGTCTGAAGATGCTGACCGGCAATCTGGGCAAGGCCGTGATCAAGATTTCTGCCGTCAAGCCCGAGCGTCACATCATCGAAGCCCCGGCCATCATTTTCCACGACCAGCAAAGCCTTCAGACCGCCTTCAAGGAAGGCAAGCTGAACCGGGACTTCGTCGCCGTGGTCCGCTTCCAGGGGCCGAAGGCCAACGGCATGCCGGAATTGCACCAGCTGACGCCGCCGCTCGGCGTGTTGCAGGATCGCGGCTTCAAGGTGGCGCTGGTCACCGACGGTCGCATGTCCGGCGCATCCGGAAAGGTGCCTGCCGCCATCCACATGACGCCTGAGGCTGTCGATTGCGGCCCTATTTCGCGCATTCAGGATGGCGACATGATCAGGCTCGACGCGATTACCGGAACGATCCAGGTGCTGGTCTCATCCACAGAGCTTGCGAGCCGCGAGCCTGCGACCGCCGATCTTTCCGACAATGAATGGGGCATGGGCCGCGAGCTGTTTGCGCCGTTCCGCCGCAGCGTCGGACCCGCCGATCAGGGCGCCAGCGTGTTTGCGAGTTAAGGCCCATGGATCAGCAGGACGCAGCCTACCCTGTGCAGATGCAGCTGGAGGCCTATAACGCCCGCGACATCGACGCCTTCATGCCGTGGTGGGCGGACGATTGCCAATACTATGTCTTTCCCGATCAACTCGTCGCCAGCAGTGCCGAGGAAATTCGCGAGAGACACGTCGAGCGGTTCAAAGAGCCAAACCTGCACGGCAAGCTGCTGCATCGCATCGTGATGGGCAACACCGTGGTCGACCATGAAACGGTCATACGCAGCTTCGCGGACGGCCCCGGAGAGTTGGACGTCATCTGCATCTATGAGATCGTGGGTGGAAAGATTGCCAAGGCGTGGTTCAAGATCGGCACGCCCAGGCTTTACGGCTGAGCTTAAGGGCTACCAGGCCCTGACATCGAGCTTGCGGTCGCGGTGCGCCGGGTGCGTGCTGAACACGAAGATGCGGTCCATATCCTTCTTGCTGAGAATATGCAGGAAGCGGACGTGGATGGTGTTGTTGGGATTGACCTTCAGCAAAACGCATCCAATTTTGGTGATGCGGGCATCGGGAATGTCGAGGTAGAACTGTTTCGGCAGATTGTATTGCGTCAGAAGCGCCAATATCGCCTCCGACTGGGAAATCTTCAGCACGTCGCACCGGCGCGACGCCATGTTCATCACGGCCTTCTCGGTATATTCGATGCGGGCGGCATTCATCGTATCTTCCATTTTGAACCGCGCCTCGCGGTCGTACATGAAAGATTCTTCCTTGCTGAGATAGGTGGGTTTACCGATGTCCGCCCGGGCGTTCACTGCCGCAATCCTTTTTGTTATTTTTCACGGATAAAGACTAGCCAGAACTCCTTAAGAATTTCTGTCATCGTTTCGATATGAAACACATATCAGGTTTGGCTGTGGATACCGGTCACTTCCCGCAGAGGATGTACGGCCAAAATTTTTAAGCCTTTGATATAAAACGCTTATGTCGTTCTTTGAACTGCAATGCAGAGTAGGAACGGCTCGATTTTATGGTTAAAAAGCCGTTCCAAAACGCCTTTTAGCGCCTGTAAGTCTGGCCTTGCGCATCGAACAGATGCAGCTTTTGGGACGGTGCGGAGAAGCGCAAAACCTGACCTTTTTTGGCTTCCGCAATACCGGGGATTTTGACGATGATCGGCTCCTGTCCGGCAGGTGCTTCGAGGTAGAGAAGCGTCACCTCGCCGAGTGCCTCCACGATGGAAACCTTGCCTTCGAACAGGTAGTCGTCACCCGTCGAAATGGACAGGTCTTCAGGCCTCACCCCAAAGGCTGCGGCCTTGCCCTCTTCGCCAGCAGCCGTCGCAATCGGGACGATGAGTGATTTACCATCGGCAAGCGCCAGCGCCGTCTGCGCACCTGTCGTCGTCACCTTACCGGAGATGATGTTCATGGCCGGAGAACCGATGAACTTTGCCACGAACAGATTGGCGGGGTTTTCGTAAAGATCGAGCGGTGCACCGACCTGCTCGACACGACCGCCGTTCAGCACGACGATGCGGTCGGCCAGCGTCATGGCCTCGACCTGATCGTGGGTTACGTAGATCATCGTGGTATCGGCCATCTGTTCGGACAGCTTGGCGATCTCGATGCGCGTCGCGACACGCAGGGCGGCGTCGAGGTTCGACAGCGGCTCGTCGAACAGGAAGACCTTGGGATTGCGGCAGATGGCGCGACCGATGGCGACACGCTGGCGCTGACCGCCGGAGAGTGCTTTCGGCAGACGCTCCAAATACTGCGTCAGTTGCAAAATGTCGGCAGCGGCGCGCACGCGGCGGTCGATCTCCTGCTTGTTTTCCTTGGCGATCTTCATGCCGAAGGCCATGTTGTCGTAGACGGTCATATGCGGATAGAGCGCATAGGACTGGAACACCATGGCAATACCGCGCCGCGAAGGCGGGATTTCGTTGACCAGTTGGCCATCGATATACATCTCGCCGCCGGTGATCTCTTCCAGCCCGGCAATCATGCGCAGCAGCGTGGACTTGCCGCAGCCGGACGGGCCGACGAAAACGATGAACTCGCCCTGTTTGATGTCGAGATCGATACCGTGCAGGACTTTGACCTGCCCGTAGGATTTGCGGATATCCTTCAGAATAACGCCAGTCATGCCGTGTCCTCCCTCAATCTTCAGGCGTGGCGGGCGAAGAAAGCGCCCCATGCCGGTAATGTAACCTCGTTGCCGCTCTGCTCTGCGGTAAAGCAGTGCCCATCCAGAACCTGCCAGTCACCATCCGGCAGCGTGGCCACCGACGGTTCAGCCGACAGGTTGAAGAGGCACAGCACCGTCTCGTTGCCCAGCGTGCGGGTATAGCTCGATACAGTACCGACCACTGGCTGGAACTCGATCTTGCCCTTTGCAAAGGCCGGATGCAGTTTGCGGAACGCCAGGAAGCGGCGGTAATGCTCCAGCACCGATGTCTCGTCGCCCTGCTGGGCGCTGACGGCGCGTTGCTTGTGTTCAGGCGGAATAGGAAGCCAGCCCTTTTCGGCGGTCGAGAAGCCTGCCAGCGCATGGCCCGCATCCCAGACCATCGGCGTGCGGCAACCATCACGGCCTTTGAATTCCGGCCAGAACTGAATGCCGTAGGGGTCCTGCAAATCTTCGAAAGCGATATCGGCTTCGGTCAGGCCAAGCTCTTCGCCTTCGTAGATGCAGACAGAGCCGCGCTGCGTCATCAGCAGTGCCGCCAGAACCTTGGCGAACGCGTCCTTGTCTTCCACCACATCGCCCCAACGGCTGATATGGCGCACGACGTCATGGTTGGAGAACGCCCAGCAGGCCCATCCCTCTGGTGCAGCTTGGGCAAATTCCGCCTGCACATCGGCCACGCGCTGCGGGGTCAGCGCATCCGGCGCCAGGAATTCGAAGGCATAGCACATCTGCATCTTGTCATCGCCGGAGGTATACTCGCCCACGATCTCAAGGCCACGCTGGCTGTCGCCGACTTCGCCGACAGCGGCGATATCCGGGAACTCATCCAGCACGGCACGGAAGCGCTTGAGAAAGGCGATATTCTCAGGGCGGTTCTTGTCGTAGATGTGCTCCTGAAAATTATAGGGGTTCACGGCAGGTGCTGTGGAGGCGTTACGCCGCTCCGGTGCCAAGGCCGGGTTGTTGCGCAGTTCCTTGTCGTGGAAGTAGAAGTTGATGGTATCTAGACGGAAGCCATCGACGCCGCGCTCCAGCCAGAAGCGGGTAATGTTCAACAGCTCCTGCTGCACCTCTTCATTGTGCAGGTTGAGGTCCGGCTGCGAGGTGAGGAAGTTGTGCATGTAATATTGCATGCGCGTGGGGTCCCACTGCCAGCCGGAACCGCCGAAGATGGACAGCCAGTTGTTGGGCGGAGTACCGTCAGGCTTGCCATCGCTCCACACATACCAGTCCGCTTTGGGGTTCTGGCGGCTGGAGCGGCTCTGCACGAACCATGGGTGCTGATCGGACGTGTGTGACAGTACGAGGTCGATCATGACGCGGATGCCAAGGCGATGCGCTTCGGCAATCAGGCCATCGAAATCCGCCAGCGTGCCGAACATGGGATCGACATCGACATAGTTGGAGACGTCATAGCCGAAGTCTTTCATCGGCGAGGTGAAGAAGGGCGAAATCCAGATCGCGTCTGCGCCGAGCTTTGCGATGTGTTCCAGACGCGAGGTGATACCCTTGAGGTCACCGATGCCATCGCCGTTGGAATCCTGATAGGAGCGCGGATAGATCTGGTAGATCACGGCACCGCGCCACCAATCCTTATCGCGCACGAGAGCAGAAGACGTCATTGCAGTATCCTGTGTGGTATGGGCATTCATGGATGTATCAGCCTCCCTTGACCGAGCCCGTCAGCAGCCCGCGCACAAGGTAACGTTGGAGGGCAAAGAAAACGCAGAGCGGCACGATAATGGTGACGAAGGCCGATGCGGTGAGGATTTCCCAGTTGCCGCCGCGCGAGCCGAGCAGCGCATTCAGGGCACCCGTCAGCACCAGCTCGTCCTTCTGCGTGCCGAGGAACACCATGGCGACCAGAAGGTCGTTCCATGTCCACAGGAACTGGAAGATCGAGAAGGATGCGAGCGCCGGGAACGACAGCGGCAGGATGATCTTGACGAAGATTTCGAAATCGCTAGCGCCATCGACACGCGCGCTTTCGATGATCTCTTTGGGAAGACCGGCGATGTAGTTGCGTAGCAGATAGATGGCGAGCGGCAGGCCGAAGGCCGTATGCGCCAGCCAGATGCCCGCATAGGTCTTCGACGGCACGCCGAAGACGTTGCCGATCCAGTTATAAAGCTGCAACAGCGGAATGAGCGACATTTGCAGGGGCACGACGATGAGGCCAACGACCATGGCAATCATCAGCGAGCGACCGGTAAACTTCATCCACGACAAAGCATAGGCCGCAAAGGCTGCGATGAGGATCGGGATCACAGTGGCCGGAATGGCGACCGTCAGCGAGTTGACGAAGGACTGACCGATGCCCTCAGAGGTCAGCACCGTGCGATAATTGTCGAGCGTGAAGATGGGCGGCGTGGCCACGGCGAGATAGACGCGCTTGGCGCGCGAGCCTTCGAAGCTCGCATTCTTGCTGTATTGATAGGTGCCGTCTTCGTTGATGACGAGGTTTTCGCCATCGCCCAAGTCAGCCGTTGTGCCAGCCTCGAAAGCAGCCGGTTCCTGCACGCGCACTCCGAAGGCCGAAATCTTGCCACCGGCACCATTTTCGAAGACGTTGCCAGCGATGACGAAGCGGTCGCCTTCTTGGCGTTGCGTGGCGGGATCGGCAAGACGCGACGCCTGCGTCTGGCTGGAACTGGAGAATGCCGTCCACCAGCCGGAAACCACGAGCTGGTCTTTATCTCGCAGCGAGCTGACGAGAATGCCGAGTGTCGGCAAAAGCCACAGCAGCACGACAAAGAGAACGCTGATATGGACGATGAGGCGTGGCAGGCCGACGCGGCGAATGCGGGTTGCGATGCTCATATCAGCGGCCCTCCATTTCGCTGTTGGCCTGACGGATGTTCCAGATCATGATCGGCGTGACCGCTGCCATGATGACGAGAGCGATGACGGCGCTTCGTCCGCTATCGCCGCCGCCACGGAACATCCAGTCGAACATGAGGTTGGCGAGAACCATGGTGTTCCATTGCCCGTTGGTCATGGTCAGAACGATATCGAAGACCTTGAGAACGAGAATGGTGATGGTCGTCCAGACCACGGCGATGGTGCCCCATATCTGCGGCACGAGGATTTTCCAGAAGATTTGCCATCCATTGGCGCCATCGATGACAGCCGCCTCGACGGTTTCCTCCGGGATGCCGCGCAGGGCCGCTGACAGGATGACCATGGCAAAGCCGGTCTGGATCCAGATGAGGATGACCATCAGAAAGAAGTTGTTCCAGAAGGGCATGGAAATCCACACCTCCGGGTTACCGCCGAAATATTCGACGATGGCGTTGAGAAGGCCGATCTGAACTTGCCCCTCGCCGCGATATTCATAGATGAACTTCCAGATGACCGATGCGCCGACGAAGGAAATGGCCATCGGCATAAAGACGATGGACTTGGCAATGTTGCCCCACCAGATGCGGTCGGTCATGACGGCGATGACGAGGCCGAAGAATGTGCAGGCGGCGGGCACGACGGCGAGCCAGAGTATGTTGTTGAAAATCGACTGTCGGAAACCGGCATCGAAAAACGCCCAGCGGTAGTTTGCGAGGCCAACGAAGTTATCGCCGGTTCTGTCATGGAAGGACAGGATGAAGGTCGCGATGACGGGATAGACAAGATAGACGGTCAGCAACAGCAAGGCCGGACCAACGAAGAGCCATGGCCGAACGGCTGCCCGCCGGTTCAGGTTGCGGGAGGCGTGAATGACGTCGCCATCCTTCAGCGGGAAGATGAGTTGCAGCGCCTTGTCCGAAAGCCAGTAATAGGCGGCGCAGGCGAAGACGCCGACGATCATCACGCCGAGCGCCGAAACGATCTGGGTAATCATGTTCCCTCCCCGTTATTCCGTCTGTGCCTGAAGACGCGCAATGGCCGCCACGCAGGCACCTGCAAAGAACGGCCCGGCAATGGCTTCCCACTGCCGGGCGGAGCATCTGCTTATTTCAGGCCGTCCCAGGCCTTTTGAATGTCGTCGCCCACCTGCTGCGCAGACTTGCCGCCGACGAAATCGACCATCCCGGTCCAGAAGGCGCCAGCACCGATCTTGCCGGGCATCAGGTCGGAACCGTCGAAGCCGAAGCTGGTCGCGCCGGTCAGAATTTGTCCCTGACGCTTGGTCTGCTCGCTGGCATAGGTATCGAGGTTGACGTTCTTGTAGGGTGTCAGGAAGCCGGATTGTGCCATCCAGACTTCATGGGCAATCGGCGTCTTCAGGAACTCGACGAAGGCGCGCGCGGCCTTGGAATCCTTGGTGATCGTGAACAATGTTCCCGCACCCAGAACCGGCTTTCCAAGCTCAGGCTTGGACGCAAATGTCGGCATGTAAAAGAAATCCACATCCGTTCCGACCTTCGTACCCTCGGGGAAGAAGGATGGAATGAACGAGGCCTGACGGTGCAGGTAGCATTTCGGCGGAATATCGAAGAGGCCCTTGGGACTATCGCGGAAGTCGGTGGAGGCCACCGCTGCAGCACCGCCGCTGACATATTTGTCGTTCTTGGCAAACTTGCCGAATTCCTCGATGGCAGCAACGACACGTGGGTCGTTGAACTTCACCTCATTCGTCGTCCACTTCAGATAGACATCCAGCGGCTGGGTGCGCAGCATGAAGTCTTCGACCCAGTCGGTGCCCGGCCAGCCCGTTGCGCCACCGGAACCGAGACCGATGCACCAAGGCGTGCCGCCGTCTTTCACGATCTGATCGCTGAGCTTGACGAGGTCTTCGACGCTTTCTGGAACCTTGTAGCCAGCTTCCTCGAAGTTTTCAGGCACATACCAGACCAGCGACTTCACGTCAGCCTTAAACGGGAAGGCGAAATAGGCCTTCTGGCCATCCTTGCCTGGGTACATGCCCAGATCAACCCAGGACTGGCCTGCACCGTAATTATCTTTCACCCAATTCGCCGTCTCATCGCCCAGCGGCGTCAGCAGACCCTTGGCGGCGAGGTCGGCCAGAAGGCCCGGCTGCGGCAGGATCGCGACATTGGGAGGAGAGCCGGCCTGCGTATCGATGACGATCTGCTGCTCGTAGTTTTCAGAGGAGGAGTAGCGGACGTTGACGCCGGTCGCTTCGCCGAAATAGGCCAGGACCGACTGGAACAGCGCCTCGTCTTCACCACGCCATGGTCCGAAGATCGTCAGCGTTTCGCCCTTCAAGCTGGCATTGGCAGCCTTGTAGTCTTCGTAGCTTTTCCAGTTGAACTTGGCGTCTTCGCCGGGCTTGAATTTGAGCTCCGCCGCAAAGGCCGCTCCCGACAGAAATGTGGCGATGGCCACGGTCGTCCAGAAAGTCTTTTTCATGTGATTTTCCTCCCATCACATTGTCAGGCTATCACCCGCAAAAAATCTTCAAAGCGCTTTGGCTGCCTATTCATCTCACTGAGATGGAACATGAGTCAAGACCTCCGCGCAACTATGACGGCTTATGCTCGTCTCCTGCAGTGCAATAAAATGATTGTGCGGCAGAAAATATCACTTTCCAATTGTGACCATCCATAAGAATTGCTAATCTCCAAAGCGGTTTGGGAACTCCCTTGGCGAATAATGGTTCCATGGGTGGAGAGTGAAAAAGGAGGGCTGCGCACCATGAACCTGAAGCAATTGTCGCAGCTGCTCGGCATTTCCCAGACCACCATCAGCCGTGCGCTCAATGGTTATCCCGAGGTCAACGCCGAGACACGGCGCAGGATCATTGAAGCCGCACAGAAAACCGGTTACAGACCCAATGCCGCAGCCCAGCGCTTGGCAACCGGCAAGATGGGTTCCATCGGCCTGGTCATGCCGACCGGGCCGGAGCATCAATCCGACGTGCATTTCGGTGAGTTTCTGAGTGGGCTGGGAGAGGCATCCGCCCGCAACGGCTTCCACCTCGTCATCATGCCCACCGATCCGGCAGATGAGGAAGAGGCATTGCGGGAGCTTGCCGCAAGCGGCAGCGTCGATGGCATCTATCTCGCCTATATGAAGAAGAACGATCCACGCATCGCGATGATGCAGAACCTGTCGATCCCTTTTATGGTGCATGGCCGCTCCTGGGGTGTGGAGACGGATTATCCCTATCTCGACGTCGACAATGAGACGGCGTTTCGCGATGCGACCTCGCTTCTCCTGCAACTCGGCCACCGCAACATCGCGCTGCTGAATGGGCCCGAAGGCTACGACTTCACCTTTCGACGTCAGCGCGGCGTGGCGGCGGCGCTTGGCGAACATGGCGGTGAGCTGAACCCTGACAATGTCAGCCACAGTTTCATGAGCGATGAGGCCGGTTATGTGAAGATGGAGGCGCTGCTGTCGCGCACAGATCGGCCCACCGCCGTCATCTGTGCCTCAACGGCTCTGGCACTAGGCGCCGTGCGGGCACTCAATCAACGGGGCTTGAAACCCGGCAGAGACATATCGATCATCGCCCATGACGACGTGTTGCCGCTGCTGAAACCCGTCAATTTCTCCGTGCCGCTGACCACCACCCGATCATCCTTGCGGGCGGCAGGCGCGCGGATTGCCGAGCGGCTGATCGGCCAGATCAAGAGCGGCGAAAAGGACAGCCTTCAGGAGTTGTGGAAGGCAGAGCTCGTGGTGCGCGGATCGACGGGCCCGGCACAAAACTGAGTCCGCTCCCTATGGTCAGAATGTCGGTGCGGGTTTTCCAAGCGCGCGGTGTGCGGCAATGACCGTATTGGCCATCAGCATCGCAATCGTCATCGGCCCGACACCACCCGGAACGGGTGTGATGGCTGCGGCGACAGTGCTCGCCTCATCATAGGCGACGTCTCCCACCAGCCGTGATTTGCCCTCGCCCTTTTCGGGTGCGGGAATACGGTTGATGCCGACATCGATAACCGTCGCACCTGGCTTGATCCAGTCAGCCTTGACCATCTGCGGACGGCCAACAGCGGCAACCAGAATATCGGCGTTGCGGCAAACGTCCGCCAAATCCTTTGTGCGCGAATGGGCCATCGTCACGGTCGCATTGGCGTTGAGCAGCAATTGCCCCATCGGCTTGCCGAACAGGTTGGAACGACCGACGACCACAGCGGTGAGGCCGGAAAGATCGTCGCCGTGAACGCTGCGGACCAGAAGCATGGAGCCCGCTGGCGTGCAGGAAATCAGTCCCGTTGCCATATCGCCGGTCGCGAGCTTGCCAGCATTGACGAAGCTCAACCCATCCACATCCTTTTCAGGCAGAATGGACTGGATGACGGGGTCGGCATCAAGATGTTTCGGCAGCGGCAATTGCACCAGAATACCGTGGATGGACGCATCCGCATTCAAGGTAGCGACCAGCGCTTCAAGTTCAGCCTGCGTGGTGTCTTCGGCCAGCGTATGCTGGACGGAATTGAAGCCGCATTCCTTGGCCGTCTTGCTCTTGGAGTTAACATAGGCATGGCTGGCCGGGTCGTTGCCGACGATCACAACGGCAAGTCCGGGTTTGACGCCCGTCTGTTGTTCCAGACGTTCCGCCGCCTCGCGAACGGTTGCCGTAACAGATGCCGCCTTCGCCTTGCCGTCGATTACCACTGCCATATGCCTGCCTCCTGGAAACGAGATATCTATCTAGCGTCCTAGTGGCGTCGGGCATAGTGCATTTTGATGGAAAAACGGCGTTTCAGGCCTGATTGCTCTTGTCGTCCTGACGGGCGGCATGTTCGGACAATTGCTCGCGCAATATCACCAGCTCCTGTCGCAGGGCGCGCAACTCTTCGGTTTCCGCCTGCGCATGGTGCGCTTTTCCGGCAAGGGCGGCAGCCAGCAAGGGCGGCAGCTTGAAGGTTGGAACGTCGCGCTGTTCATTGGCGACATGGACGGCATTGGTCAACAGAACCTGGCGAACACGCTGATCGAGCGGAACATCATTGGCGGGCTCGTCATGCACAGGTTCAAGCTCGGCTTCGGTCTCTACCGCTGTTTCGGCCTGCGCTGCGATGTCGGCCGACTCTGCCACATCCTGTGATATCTCAGCTTGTTCTTCTGCAGTCTCCAGATCATCGAAGATGCCTGGCTCTATCTCAACAGCTTCAATCACTGGCGGCTGCTCCGGCGTGACATCAACCACAGGCACCTCGGGCTCCGGCGTCTGAAGAAGGCCATGCTCCTCTTCGCTTTCCGACCGTCTGAAGCTCAAAACGAAGAGAGACAACAACAGGCCAGCCGCCGCACCGGCCAGCGCCATGGCCATTGCGGTAAAGGCATCATAGTTGGCGACCCCGGCTTCAGCCTCTTTTATCAGCTTCGCACTGACGCGCGGCTTGGCCGAGAACGTGCCTGCGGCTTCGCTGGATAGAACATAGTCGGTTCGCGCCTTCTCGAGCGCAGTTTCCAGCCGCGCCAAATCCGCTGGCGCCTGCCCCATGGCCTGCAACTGGCTGTCGAGCTCTGCGCGGCCACTGGCTTGCGAGTCCAGCGCAGCCGTAACCGTCGCCTGCTCCCGCTTCAAAGTCTCCAGCACACGGCGCATGGTCGGCATCGCGGCGGCGCGTGCTGCGTCCAATGTTGTTTGTGCTGCAATTGTTTTGGGGTGTTTCGGGCCGTAATCGACGCTGATCTCCGCGAGCGCGAGCTTTGCCGTGGCATAGCTGTCGCGGATGGGCTCGAGCGGTGCGAAGATGCTGAGCGGTGGCAGCGTTCTGTTCAGGACATCATCGACCTTCATCGCGGAGGCGGTGGAGATGGCGTCTGCCAGTTCCGTGCTTTTGCCATGCAAGTCGGCGGCGAGTGCGTCGTCTTCACGCAGTTTCTGCTGCAAGCTCTGTATGCGCGAGACCGCGTCATTGCCATGGCGCATCTGGAAACCGGTCAGCGCCGCTTCGGCACTGTCGAGCGCCGCACGCGCCTTCTCGACGGCCTGAAGCTCGGGCGCCTGCTGTTCGACGCCGATCTGCTTGATGACGAGTGTCGCCATATGGTCGGTAATCTCTTGGGCGGCCTGGGGTGTCGCCGCGGTCACCGCAACGTCGATTTCTCCATCTGATGGCGCAGAGGAGATGGTGACGGCATCTTTCAGGGCCGTTTCGGTTGCGCCGACCAGCGCCTCGCCGCTCTTGCCGCCGCTGAGGAGGTCGAGCAGAACGGACAGATGCCCCTGTGTTTCAACGCCAGTCAAATCCTGTGGCTGAAGCTTCAGCTCGGAGACTGTCAACCCCAGCGAGATCGGCGACATCAGGTTGTCGCGTACCTGCGCTGCGATGTGCTGGACGCTGGCCGCGTTGGCGCGCGGGTCTGAAACCTTCACGCTTGCTTGCGAGACATAGCCCTTCAGGCCGGGGTCAAGCAGCAGTCCGGGTAGAAAAAAACCGCCTGTGGTCAAAGACACAACGACGCCAGCCGACAGGAGATGGCGGCGCCACGACGACGTAACGCCGCGTGCGGGCAGTTCATCGCCTTTCGGCGAAACATGTCTGTCGTTCTCAAAAACCATCGCAAACCCATAGGGTTAGATCACATTCCACGGTCGGAAATATAAACGAAGTCTAAACCGACAAGGCAAACAAATGGTTAATGACGCCTGCTCAACCGCGCCCTGACCCGGCTCTGGCCCCTGCCGCACAAAGCCATCGTCCGTAAGTCCCGCGCAAGATTGTGGACCTAAACCGGGTTCAAGTTAAACACGGAGAATTGTCATGCAGCCGATTCAGCTGTTTGCGTTGGCATCCCGGCAGGCCGAATGGCTTTCTGTCCGTCAAGAAGTCGTCGCCACCAACATTGCCAATGCCAATACACCAAAGTTCCAGGCGAAGGACGTCGTGTCCTTCGATTCCGAACTGCAGTCGGCTGGCATGCAGATGGCCCGCACGAACCCGGCCCATATGGAGCTGGCGATGGCAGGCGGCGGCAAGATCGCGATGCAGAATGCAGAACTGGCCAACGAAATCGGCATTCAGGAATCCGGCAACACAGTGTCGCTTTCCAAGGAAATGGCAAAGACAGGCGAGATCAAGGGGCAGTTCGAACTGAACGCGCAACTCGTTCGCTCTTTTCACAACATGATGTTGACAGCGGTGGGCAAGTAACATGGACCCTTTAAAGTCCTCGATGAAAATTGCAGGAAGCGGGATGGAGGCTCAAGCCACCCGTCTGCGGATCGTCTCTGAAAATATCGCGAACTCACGCACAACAGGCGACACGCCAGGTGCTGACCCCTATCGCCGCAAGACGATTACGTTTGCAAACGAGATGGATCGCGCCTCGCAGACAAATCTCGTCGGTGTCAAGAAACTCGGCGTCGACCGTTCCGACTTCACGCAGGAATACGATCCCGACAGCCCGGCTGCCGACGCCAAAGGCATGGTGAAGCTTCCGAACGTCAACATGCTCATCGAGATGGCCGACCTTCGCGAAGCCAACCGCGGTTACGACGCCAACCTGCAAGTTATCAAACAGACACGCGACATGGTTGCCTCAACCATAGACTTATTGAAAGGTCAGTGATGATCGACGCCATTAGCAGCCTGAAATCATTGACCAGTTCCTCGACGCTCGACGGCGTCAAGGACGTCACCTCCAGCCTGACATCGCTTGCAGGAAGCGCCGTATCGACGGCCGCAACGGCAGCCAGCGGCCCCACCTTCGGCAGCGTGCTGGGCAGCGTCGCATCGGACGCAGTGGAATCCTTGAAAAAGGGTGAAGCCATGTCTTTCGCGGGCATTCAGGGCAAGGCCAACACGCGTGAAGTCGTCGATGCCGTCATGCAGGCCGACCAGACACTCAAGACCGCCGTGGCTCTGCGCGACAAGATCGTCTCGGCCTATCTCGACATCGTGAAAATGCAGATCTGACGCTTAAGGACATAAAAGATGAGAGCACTAGCTATTGCAGCGACGGGCATGGATGCCCAGCAGACAAACCTTGAGGTCATCGCGAACAACATCGCGAACATCAACACGACCGCGTTCAAGCGCGGCCGCGCCGAATTTACCGACCTTCTCTACCAGACAGAACGCGCTCAGGGCGTGATGAACCGCGCCAACCAGTCCATGGTTCCAGAAGGCGCCAACATCGGTCTTGGCGTGCAGACGTCTGCCGTGCGCAAGCTACACATTCAGGGCGAAATCAGCCAGACCGGCAACGATCTCGACGTGGCCATCGTCGGAAAAGGCTGGCTGCAGGTCGAAGGCCCCGAAAACACCACACTCTACACCCGTGCAGGCGCGCTGAACCGCGATTCCACCGGTCGTCTGGTCACCGTCGATGGTCTGCCGGTCCTGCCAGCCATCACCATTCCGATCGACGCGACAGAAGTCACGATCAGCACGGATGGAAACGTGTCGGCACGCATCGGAACAGCCACCAACCTGACACAGCTTGGCCAGTTGAGCATGAGCAACTTTGCCAACGAGGCAGGTCTGAAGCCTTTGGGCGACAACCTCTTCCAGCAGACGGAAGCATCCGGTAACGCAGTTGACGCGACACCTCAGTCTGTCGGCTTCGGCTATATCAAGCAGCATTATCTGGAAAGCTCGAACGTCGATTCCGTCAAGGAAATCACCGACCTGATTTCTGCGCAGCGTGCGTATGAAATGAACTCCAAGGTCATCACAACCGCAGACGAGATGGCGACGATCGTCAGTCAAAACCTGAAGTAACCGAAGGTAGGGTAACATGAAGTTTCGCCCGAAAATCGTGCCTGGCAGTTTCTGCACAATGGCGCTGGCGCTCACGGCAACTCTGATGGTGTTTTCACCGCAGGCCGCTTTTTCGCAGCAAAAACACGCCGTTGTTCCAACAGGCACCATCTTTCCCGGCGAAACCATTACCCGCGAACGGGTGACGGAAGTTCTCGTCACCAACCCGAACCTTGCGCCCGGCTATGCCGACGATGCCAAGCTTGTGGTCGGCAAGGTTTCCAAGCGCACGCTTGTGGCGGGACGCACGATTACGGTTGCCGATCTGCGCGATCCATTCGCAGTCCAGCGCGGCGCTGCAATCAGGATCACATACTCCATGGGCGGCATGAACCTCTCGGCCTCCGGCACCGCCATCGAAGATGCGATGGCGGGCGAAGTCGTTCGTGTTCGCAACCGCGACACAGGTGTGACCATCACCGGCACGGCCATGGAAAACGGGACCGTGGAGGTTTTTGAGAAATGAATGTCCGCCAGGGTCTGATGACAGCTGCATTGGTCGTTGCCACGCTTTTCGTGACGACTCCCGTTGCCTATTCCCAATTCAATGCCCGTGTCAAAGACGTCGCTTCCTTGCAGGCCGGACGTGAAAACCAGTTGATCGGCTACGGCCTGGTCGTCGGCCTTCAGGGGTCTGGCGACGGCATGCGCTCTTCGCCGTTTACCGAGCAATCCATGCGGGCGATGTTGCAGAACCTCGGCATTTCCATGCAGGGAAACCAGAGCGGTTCGAAGAATGTCGCAGCCGTTATGGTCACAGCCAATCTCCCGCCTTTCGCAAGTCCGGGTAGCCGCCTCGACGTCAATGTCAGCTCGCTGGGTGACGCGACATCGTTGCGCGGTGGCACGCTGATCATGACATCCATGTCCGGCGCCGATGGGCAGATCTATGCCGTGGCCCAGGGATCGGTCATCGTGTCGGGCTTTAACGCTGAAGGTCAGGCGGCCCAGTTGACGCAGGGTGTGACAACGGCCGGACGCGTGCCAAGCGGCGCCATCATCGAACGTGAACTGCCGTCGCAGTTCAAGGATTCGGTCAATCTGGTTCTCCAGCTGCGCAACCCGGACTTTTCGACATCCACACGCATTGCCGATGCCATCAACAATTATGCCAAAACGGCCTTTGGCGAACCCATTGCCGAAGCGCGCGACAGCCAAGTCGTCTACATCCAAAAGCCAAGAACGGCGGATCTGACACGGCTGATGGCCAATATCGAGAACCTGTCGGTCGAAACAGACACGCCTGCCAAGGTTGTGATCAACGAGCGCACAGGGACGATCGTGATCGGCGCCGATGTTCGCATCTCCCAGGTCGCGGTCAGCTACGGAACCTTGACCGTTCAGGTCACCGAAACTCCGCAGATAATTCAGCCCGAACCCTTCTCGCGCGGTCAAACGGCCGTCCAGCCGCAAACCGATATTGCCGCACAGGCCACCGGCGGTCCCGTCGCCATTCTCAACGGCCCGAACCTCCGCTCGCTGGTGGCTGGCCTCAACAATATCGGCGTCAAGCCCGACGGTATCATCGCCATTCTTCAGGGCATCAAATCAGCCGGCGCGCTGCAAGCAGAACTGGTGCTACAATGATGGCAAAAGTGTTTGAAATCTTCACTCCACGCCGGGTTCTGCTCGCTGTGTTCGTCCTGACCGCAGCCCTACCTTCCGCCAAGGCGCAAGAGCAGGTTCGCGTCACCACGGGTGAGACAAGCGGCCAGGAAATCCAGCAATATTGCACCAACATCGTCGATCAGGCCCGCGACCAGCGCTACCTCCTGCAAAAACAGGATCTCGAAAAGCTGCAAGCCGATGTCGACAACCGCATTGCCGTCATGGAAGCGCGCAAGGCCGAGTATGAAGACTGGTTGAAGCGTCGAAACGACTTCATGCAGCAGGCCGAGGCCAACCTCGTCAACGTCTACAAGACGATGAAGGCGGATGCCGCAGCCCCGCAGCTGGAACAGGTCAATCCGGGTCTCGCCGCCGCCATCATCATGAAATTACCACCTCGCCAGTCGAGCCTGATCCTTGCGGAGATGGATGCCAAGAAGGCAGCCACCGTTGCTTCGATCATGTCCAGTGCGACCGATAAAACCACATCAAGAGACCCGTCATGAACAAAGCGCTTATCCTAGCCCTCGCCGCATCATGTGTTCTGACTGGCTGCTCCAGCGTGACGCAAAACCAGACCTTACGCGAAATCGGCAATGCGCCGGCCATGAGCCCGATCGGCAGCGGCTTGCAGTTTAGCCAGGCCCCACAACTCGCATCCTACCCCAAGCAGCCTCTTCACTCTGCCAGCGGCTACTCGCTGTGGAGCGACAGCAAGGCGGCGCTGTTCAAGGATGCGCGTGCGCTCAACATCGGCGACATTCTGACCGTCAACATCCAGATCAACGACAAGGCGACCTTCGACAACGAAACCGACCGGACGCGGAAGAACAACCGCGAAACCGGCTGGAAGGCCAATGCCGAAATTCTCGGTTGGAAGCCCCAGGCCGATTCCAACTTGAGCTTTGACAATACCAGCGAGGCCAACGGCAAGGGCTCGATCAGCCGCGCCGAAAAGCTGACGCTTCTGGTGGCTGCCGTCGTGACCGGCATTCTGGAAAACGGCAACCTGCTGATCAGCGGCTCACAGGAAGTGCGCGTCAACCACGAAGTTCGCATCCTGAACGTTGCCGGCATCGTGCGTCCGCAGGATGTGAATTCCGAAAACACCATTTCCTACGAGAAGATCGCGGAAGCCCGCATTTCCTACGGTGGCCGTGGTCGCATCACGGAAATCCAGCAGCCGCCGGTGGGCCAGCAGGTCGTCGACCTGTTCTCACCGATCTGACCGCGTAAACCGGTATTTGGCCCGTTGCATTCCGCACGGGCTATACTCCAAGACAGACGTTAGAAGCGATCATGAGCCTCACCACCACCGAACCAGTTGCACCAAAGAAGCCATCGATCATCGTGACCGCCGGCGTCATTGCTGTGCTGTCTCTCTTGGGACTTGGTGGCGGATGGTTTGTTGGACAGACGCTGCTTGTCCCCTCGGTGCCGACGGTGACGCCGCCGCCCGCGCACGCACCTGAAGCGGCAGCTGCTGGTCATGAAGCTGCTGCGGCTCCCGCTGGCGAACACGGCGCGGCAGGTGCTGCGCCGAGCCTGATCCCGCTCGACCCCATCGTCACCAACCTCGGTTATCCCAACGACAACTGGATCAGGCTTGAGCTTGCTCTGCAATTTAACGGACCAGGCGACACCGCACTTGCCCAGGACCTGCATGAGGAAATTCTGACATATCTCAGAACCGTTTCCCTGCAACAGCTTCAGGGCCCTCGCGGCTTTCAATATCTTAGGGATGACCTAAGAGAAATCGTTGACCTCAGGTCTAAAGGGCGCGTATCCAAGGTTCTCTTCAGAACCTTTGTGATCGAATGATTCGAAAAATTGTCCTGCTGCTTGCGATAGTCCTGATCCCAGGGATCGCATTCGCCCAACAGACACCGGCTGATTTGCTCAATCTGCCGCTGGATGGGTCTGCGGCTGCGTGGATCATTCGCACCTTCGGGCTGCTGACGGTTCTGTCCATCGCGCCCGGCATCTTGATCATGGTGACGAGTTTTCCTCGTTTCATCATCGCTTTTTCCATTTTGCGCTCCGGCATGGGCCTTGGAACCACGCCGTCTACGATGATCCTCACCAGCATGGCGATGTTCATGACGTTCTACGTCATGGCGCCGACATTCGAGCGTTCCTGGCAGGATGGCATTCAGCCGCTGTTGCAAAGCCAGATCACCGAGGCGCAAGCTCTGGAGCGGGCGGCCGAGCCTTTTCGAACGTTCATGGTGGCCAACACACGCCCCAAGGATCTCGCCCTCTTCGTTGATCTGGCCATCGAGCGGAACCAGGAAACGATGAACGGGACCGTTCCACAATACCGGGTCCTCATCCCCGCTTTCATGCTGTCTGAAATCCGTCGCGGCTTTGAAATCGGCTTTCTCATCATCCTGCCGTTTCTCGTCATCGACATGGTGGTCGCCACGATCACCATGGCGATGGGCATGATGATGCTGCCGCCGACATCGATCTCGCTGCCGTTCAAAATCCTGTTCTTCGTCCTCATCGATGGCTGGAACTTGCTGGTCGGTTCACTGGTCAGATCGTTCTATTGATCTTGTCAGGCGCTGATCGCCCATCAGACCGATACCGTTTTCCCCAACCGAACTGACGACACAAAAAACCTCCTGAACTGGCATCGACCAAATTCAGGAGGTTTGAAGTTATCCGTGTGCTGTCGATTTGCCTTGGCGGCTTTATCAGTGACCCGAACTGGCAGCAGCTGGTGCCGGGGGTGGTGCGTCAGTGTTGACGAGGATTTTCTGCGGTTTCTTGTTGGGGTCTCTCGCTTCGATGTCCTCCTTGGAGATGAAATCCATCTGCTCGATGAGAACATCCTTCACCAGCGGCTTTTCCAGACGCGTGTTCAGACCGTCCTTGATCCTGGCCTTGAAAGCAACCACGTCGAACTTGCCGGCATCCTTGATGTCGACGATCTTCTCGCCCACCAGCAGCGTGTAGAGCTCATCGGTTAGAAAGGTGGGAACCGGAACGGTCACTTCCTTCAAAGCGTCTTCGTCAACCTGAAGGCTGGCGCGAACGAGGAAATAGCCGGAAACCTTACCGTTCGCCACCACGGGCAAGGTCACGGTTTCGCTCTGAACGAAATGCGGAGGCGGTACCACCTCCCCATTTTGATCTGTGGCACTGTTTCCCCCGAACGTAACGGCGGCGTAAACGCCGCCCAAGGTCACCAGGAGAACCCAGACACCTGTCGCGATCAGCTTGATCATTGCGCCTCGCGTGCGAACTGTTCAAGCGAATAGGTGCCGTCGTCTTCGGCACGCTTGGCAGCATTCTTCAACAGATCGACAACGGCCTTCACGGCGTTGAGATTGGCTTCGACGCGCCGTGTGTTGATGGCGAGCTTGGACTTGATATCGAGGATCTGGCGCTTGTGGGCAGCGGCAATTTGCGCTCCGTCCACGTCGCGCAGGAGCATGCTGAGTTCGTAGAGGCAGCGGCTCTTATGGGCGTTCGACAGCTTGAAATCGAAATCAGGATCTTTGCCGATGCGCTGGTTTTCGTTGTCGATCACCGTTTCAAGGCGTCCGAGAATAGCCTGTGTTCTATAGTCGTTGTTCACAATTTCCATGTCTTTCAGCGCTCCGCCGCTTAACTTTCAGTCTTGTTGGATTCGGCTACAGAAAATGTGCGCCGCTGGAAGTCCGTCACCATGCTGACTGCAAGGCTCTTGTCGTCTTCGTTCATTTTCGTCGTCGGGGCTTCAGCATTGCGCATCTTTTGCATGGCCTGTGAGTAGGCCTGCTCGGCAATGCCGATACCGCCGCGCTTGGAAACCGCATCTGCCATCTGCTCGGCCATCATGCTTTTCCAGAAATCGCCAGCCGAACCCTTGCCGTAAACCTCTTCGCTGTCCTTCGGCATCATGTTCTGGAGCATGGTGGAAAGAACACTGGCCTCAAATTTGCGGTAGGTTTCGGGAATTTTCTCATCGGTTTTCAGATGTTGGATATTGCCAACACCGGCCTTGCCGGCTGCCGTATCGATGCTGTTGATGGCGGATGCAAAGCCTGCATTGCTCGCCGTCAAGACCGACGCTTCGTTGGCTGCGCTCACCGAGCGCAGTTTTTCTCTTGCCGCCGTGACCTGTGTCGGGTCGGCTGCATTCACAACATCAAGCACAAGATCGCTTGGAGGAGAAATTGCCACGTCGTCATCCTTTCCGTTTTAATCGGATGACAGTACCAGCCTAACCTTGCTGGAGGCTGGTGTCTTTCATGCTCATCTGGAGATCGATCAGCTCATAAACGCTGTTGTCTTCTTGCACGCGCAATTCGTCGGCCCGCGCGGCATCCCGCTTTTCCTCAAGACGCTCACCCTTTTTGGTTTCCTTGACGACCTGCTGCTCCTGGCCTTTTTCCATAGCTTCCAGTCGCACGTCACGCGACAGCAACCTGCCGTGGCGCATGGCGTAATGTTTCAGCATCTGCTGGTGCAGCGGGTCGAGCGACGTTACATAGCCGCTCAATGTTTCGATCTTCTCGGCCAGTTCGTTGCGTTCGCGGGTCGTGATCGCAAGTTCGTTTTCGGCCATCTGCCTGATATGCCCTTGAACCTTCACCAGCCTCGAAAGCTTCTTGGATTTGAGCGGGTCCATATTCGAGCCTCATATATTCGCAAAAACGCGGAAGAAACCAGCCACGAACTGGCTGACCAGAGCTGCCATTCCGAAATAGAGCAGCAGCAAGCCACCGCCCAGAGCATAAGGCGTAGAGATGAAATAAACCGGTATCTGCGGCGCAAGCTTGTTGATCAGCCCCACGGCCACATGAAACAGAAAGCCGTACAAAATAAAGGGGCTGGCCACCCGCAGGGCGATGCTCATGGACGCAACCAGCGTATCCGTCAGCGTAATCAGCATTCTTTGCATGCTCATTCCACCACCCATGGGAATGGTCGTGTAGGAATCCACGATGGCGCGGAAAATGACGTGGTGGAAGTCGAGAATAAACAGCAGCAGCAGGACGCCGTAAGTCAACATACTCGAAAGCTGACTTTCGGACGTGTCCTCGAGCACGTCTTGGCCCGGTGGGCCGTTGAACGCAATCGCGGTGCCGATCGCGGTCGCGGCAAACTGCATTCCCAGCACGTAAAGATGGGCAATCATGCCGAACATGCCGCCGATGACCGATTCGAAAAACATGAGCTTGAAAAAGTTGGCGTTATCCATTTTCGCCAAGGGATAGATCACATCCCACATCAACGGCAGAATGGCCATGGAAAGGGCCAGCGCAAGGAGCAATCGAATTTGCATGGGTAATCTTGCCGAGGAAAATCCCGGCATGATCATCAGGCAGGCACCAATCCGGCAAAATGCCAGGAACAGCGCCATAATCGTTCCCTGCGGGTCTGAGATCATGAGATCGCGCCGAGTATCTTTATTTCCGTGCCCTTGGCCAATTCGACATGCGACAGCACCGGCAGCGTGCTGAAAAGGCGTTCTGTAATCATACGGACATATGAGCGGGTTTCGGGCAAAGTAACAAGTACGAATGGCAAGCCGACATCCATATATTCACGGATTACTTTGCTCGCCTCGTTGGAGAACTCTTCGACCTGACGCGGATCGATGTCAAACTCGATCACATCGCCCTTCGGATCGCGCTTGATGGCCTGCTGGAACACCACGTCCCACTTGGTGCCAAGTCTCAGAACGCGCAAAACGCCATTGTCGGAGAGATCGCCGCAAATCTGCTGGGCCATGCGGATGCGCACGTGTTCGACAATCTGTTCGGTGCGGCGAAGATGCGGTGCCAGTTCGGCCACCGCTTCGAGGATGAGGTGGAGATTGCGGATGGAGACCCGCTCTGCCAGCAGCAGCTTCAGAATTGCCTGCAAGCCTGAGTAAGACATGTGCGACGAGCAAATCTCGTCCGCCAGCTTTTTGTATTCCGGATCCAGCCTGTCGATGAGAACCTTCACGTCCTTGTAGGACAGGAGCATCGGCAGATTGTTGCGGATGACTTCGCTGACATGAGTCAGAAGCGCCGAGATATTGTCGATCGGGTGGAAGCCTTCTCGCTTCAAGTCTTCGACGAAGTTTTCCAGGACCGAAACGGCCGGCATGCCAAAGGCTGGTTCGCGAACCTCGTCGCCCGGGACCGAAGGTCTGCGACCCTTGCCGGTAATAACCAGAACTTCACCGACGCGCAGCGTGCTGGCTGCAACCGTCGTGCCGTGAATTCTGATCTGATACGACTTGTCGGGAATGGCGATATCGTCCGTGACCTTGATTTCGGGCACAACGAAACCGTATTGAGCGGCGAATTTCTTGCGCATTTTCCCAACCCGGAAACCAAGCTCCTGATGGGCACCCAGCAGTCTTGGAGAGACCTGCTTGCCAAGAGCGAGTTCGATTTCGGTGGTGCGGAGCGAATTCTTGACGGTGTCTTTTTCCGCTTCCTGCGTCTTGTTGTTCTGCTGCTCTTCGGCAACGCGTTCAGCAGCCTCTTCCTGCGCCAACTGGCGGGGGATGAACCATGCGCCGAAGGCAAGCAATCCACCCAGGAACATGAAGGGCAAAAGGGGCAAGCCCGGAATGATCGCGAGAACGAACATCAGGCCGGCGGCAACGCCGAGCGCCTTGGGGTAACCGCTGAGCTGATTGATGACGGCCGTGTCGGTGGAGCCCTTTGCGCCACCACGGGTAATGATCAGACCCGCGGCCAGCGACACGATCAGTGCCGGCACCTGCGAGACGATACCGTCACCGACGGAAAGCTTGACGAACACGTCGGCAGCTTCGCCGATCGGCATGCCGTGACGGAAGACGCCGATGATGATGCCACCGCAAATGTTGATGGCGGTGATGAGAAGACCCGCGACCGCATCACCACGAACGAACTTGGACGCACCGTCCATGGCGCCGTAAAAGGCGCTTTCTTCTTCCAGCTCGCGGCGTCTCAGCTGGGCTTCTTTCTCGTTAATGATACCGGCAGACAAGTCGGCATCGATCGACATCTGCTTGCCGGGAATGGCATCGAGGGTAAAGCGTGCGCCGACTTCCGCGATACGCGTCGCGCCCTTGGTGATGACGATGAAGTTCACCACGATGAGGATGAGAAAGACGATCAGACCGATGACGAAGTCGCCGGACATGACGAGGCTGGAGAAGCCTGCGATCACGCCACCGGCCGCATCGTGGCCCTGGTTACCGTGCGAGAGAATGACGCGCGTGGTCGCGATGTTCAACGCCAGGCGGATCATGGTCGAAATCAGCAGGATGGTCGGGAAGGACGAGAAATCCAACGGGCGTTGAATCCACAACGACACCATGAGGATGAGGACGGAGAACGCAATCGAGAACGCCAGACCCATATCGATCAGGAAAACCGGGATCGGCAAGAACAGGATGCAGAGGATGGACACGATACCCACCGCAAACCCGATGTCGCGACCGCGTGCCGCAACTTTGGGAAGGGGCAATATGCTCGAAGGCGTCGCCATTCTAACTCCATCTCTTCATGAGAACTTGCATAAACGTCTCGGCCTGCCCGTCATGGAAAAGCCATGCCGACCCATTGAACGCAGGTCGACACCCGAGGCTTAGTTCACCAAGCTTGCGCGAGAGTGGATGAAAGAGCATGTCGCCGTCTTTGGCAGGTAGGTCGATATGCGAGTAAAATATTAGGCTTTGGTTCAGACAGAAATTGTAATATATTGGCAGAGTTATTCGCGCGATGATGGCGTGTATGCTGGCCATGTCTTCACAAAGGCCACACTATGCAAGGCTACCTATGGCGTCGATTTCCACCTATACCAGCTATCTCACCGTCAACCGCGATATAAAGTCGTCGATGTCGACGGTTGCCAACCAGTCTTCGGTTGCGAAAGATACGGCCTATTACAAAGAAAAGATCGGCGACGTTAAAACGGTCGACGAGTTTCTGGGGGATTATCGTCTCTATTCCTACGCCATGAAAGCCTATGGTCTTGAAGACATGACCTATGGCAAGGCCTTTATGCGCAAGGTGCTGGAAAGCGATCTGAGCGACAGTTCGAGCTTCGCCAACTCCCTGACGGACAAACGGTATTTGCAGTTCGCCGAAGCGTTCAACTTCGAAGGCGACAAGAAGACAGCCCAGAATACGGCCCAGGCCAACAGCGTGACCGATGCCTACAAGGCGTCTTTTACGGCTGAAGAAACATCGATCAAGACGGAAAACACCTATTACGCCGCTCAAATCGGAAAAGTCACCGATCTGGACAGCCTCGTCAACAATACGCGGCTTCGCACCTATATGCTCGACGCCGTGGGTCTTGATTCCGCCTACACATCCAAAAGCTATCTCAAGCAGGTTCTGACGAGCGATCTCAGCGATCCCAACAGCGTTGCAAATCAGGCCAAGGATCCCGCCTGGAAGAAGCTGACCACTGCCTTCAATTTCAACACAGACGGCACCATAAACGGTAGCATTCAAACGGCTGACCAGATTGAAGACCTCAATCTGGATTACGTCTATAATCAATCCACATTTCCTTCGACCACCCTTGCCGATGCCAACAAGCGGTATTGGGAAAAGAATATCGCAGGCGTCACCAGCGCTTCTGATCTGGTGTCCGACAGCCGGATGGTCGAATATGTGAAAAAAGCATTCGACCTCAGCCCGACCATCATGGCCAGCAGCGTTGCAAGCTTGATGTCGAGCGAGAATTTCGCGACCACCTATGGCAACACGGCGTTGCTGGATTATTTCAACTTTGAAACCGACGGCACCCTGGCGAGTGGCAACACGGCCCAGACTGCCACGCAGACGACTGGCGTCAATACGCTCTACAAGGCAGCCTTTTCCAAAGAACAGTCCACCGCCATCGATGACGCCGTCGCCAATTACGAAAAGCGGGTCGTCGGCTTTACCAGCCTCGATGATTTTCTCGTCTCCAATAAGAAGGACGACGACAAAAACAACGACAGCGTCACCGAAGTCTGGGATGTGGCGCTTAGAGCATTCGGCATCGATCCCGAGGAAGTCACGCAATCGGAACTCAAGCGCGTCTTGACGAGCGATGCGAGCGACAAGAAGAGCTACGTCAACTCGCTTAAGGACGATCGCTTCGTCGAATTGAACAAGGCCTTCAACTTTACCTCCGATGGCACACTGAAAGCACCTGTTCTGGCGCAGTCGGAAAGCATCACGGAAAAATATGCCACCGATTACGAAAGCAACAAGGTCCGATCGCTGACGGGTTCGGCAAAAGATGCTGCCGTGAAGAAGTCGGATGCGGAAGTCGAATATTATAAGTCGCAGATGGCATCCATCACCACGACGAAGGATCTTCTGGCCGACACACGCGTGACCAACTTCATTCTCGAAGCCAATGGCATCGATCCGAAAAGTGTCGCCCCTGCCGACCTCAAGAAAATGTTCGAGTCCGATCTGTCGGACCCGAAGAGCTACGTCAACACACTGGAAGACGACAAATTCGCCCAGATCGTCGCATCCTTCAATTTCGATGCGAAAGGAAACCTGACGGCGGATGCCCAGCGCGGCGGCCAGCAGCGCGGCGCGGTTCTGGAAACGACCAATCAGTATGTTCGTCAAACCCTGGAAGAACAACAGGGCGACAGCAATGCCGGCGTGCGTCTGGCCTTGTATTTCGAGCGCATGGCGCCAACGATTTCAAGCCCCTACGGGTTCTTGAGCGATGACGCGCTGTTCCAGTTCTTCAAAACCACCTTCAACCTCCCGACCTCCATCGCCAACATGGATGTGACCAAGCAGGCCGATCTGGTCAAATCCTACATCGACATCCCGAAGCTTCAGGATAAGGACTATGTCGACAAGATGCTGAAGCGCTTTACGGCACTTTACGACGTTCAGAACAACGCGTCGCAGTCCCCGACCCTATCGATCCTGAATGGCAGCACATCGATCAGCGCCGATACGCTGCTTGCGGTGGCACAGCTGAAGTCTGGTTGATCGATTTCTGATCAAAATGAAAAGGCCTGAAAATTGCTTCGATTTTCAGGCCTTTCAGTTTTCAGCAACCAATCCTGACGAACCGTTTTGCTCAATACTCGCTGTCGTCGGCGCGTCTTGCAGCACCTTCTTCATCCGCATTGCTTTCATCGTCGGCAACGGGGATGGCGTAGGAGCCTGTCAGCCAGCGGGACAGGTCTGCAGTGCGGCAACGGTCGGAGCAGAAGGGATAATCCTCCCGTGTGGAGGGTCGTTTGCATTCCGGGCACGGCTGCGCCTTGCGCAGCGGTGTCACGGTGGATTTGTTCGATGCGTCTGTCATGGAGATCAACCTTCCTGCCAGGCGGACGCCACCTCAAAGCCTTCGCCAGCCAGAAGTGACACCGTTTCATAAAGCGGTAGCCCGACGACATTGGTATAGGAACCGGTCAGTTTCTGGACGAAACAGCTGGCAACGCCCTGAATGGCGTAAGCACCCGCTTTGCCGCGCCATTGACCTGAGGCGATGTAGCTTTCGATTTCATGCTGCGACAGGCGCTTGAAACGCACCTTGGTCTCGACCACTTTCTGGCGCACCTTGCCTCCGGGGGTAATCAGGCAGACGCCCGTATAGACCCAATGGCTGCGGCCGGACAGAAGGTGCAGTGCCGCCGAGGCTTCTTCGATATATTCCGCCTTGCCGACGATGCGACGGCCGACGGCCACGACCGTATCGGAGCCCAGCACATAGGCACCTTTCCAGGCAAGCTCACCCTTTACGGCCTTGTAGGCGGCCTGCGCCTTTTGCAAGGACAGGCGGCGGCAGAGCGTGCGCGGGTGTTCGAGCCGGGCGGGCGTCTCGTCGATATCCATCGGCATCAGACGAGCGGGCTCGATTCCGACCTGATGCAAAAGCTCAAGACGGCGTGGCGACCCGGAAGCCAGAATCAGCTTTTGTTTTGCGTCTGTCATGCTCTGCCAGTCGTCCGATCTGCCGGACGATTATTTGAAACGGTAAGTGATGCGACCCTTGGTCAGGTCGTAAGGCGTCATTTCGACAAGAACCTTGTCGCCCGCCAGAACGCGGATGCGGTTCTTGCGCATGCGGCCAGCGGTGTGGGCGATGATTTCGTGTTCGTTTTCCAGCTTTACGCGAAATGTCGCATTCGGCAAAAGTTCGGTAACGACGCCAGGAAACTCGAGGACTTCTTCTTTTGTCATATAGTGTTTTTCTTCCTGTTGATAATGCCGGGCTGAACAGTCCGGGAAAATTGCGCGGAAACTACACAATCGCCGCACATTTGTGAACCTAAATTGTCGTTCGTTTTAAAGTGTCTCGGAAAAGGGCTTTGGCCGTTGCGGCAGGCGCTCCGAAATCAGCTTCGTCAGGTGCTCCCGGACGTCACGATAGGCCTCCAAAATGTGTTCTCTCGTTCCTGTCGCCACCGTTGGATCCATGGTCGGCCAGTACACGACATCAAGCGCATTGGACCGCGTCAATTCGAGAGCGGCATGATGCGCCTCTGGTGTCAAGGTAATGATAAGATCGAAGAAATCATCCTCGATTTCATCCAGCGTCCGGGGCTTGTGTTTTCCAAGCGTCAGTCCCGCCTCATCCAGCACCGCATCGACGAATGGGTCGCGATCACCTGCGCGCACGCCTGCCGATTGAATATAGATGCCGGGAGCAACGATTTGTTTGGCAATGACCTCCGCCATGGGCGAACGGATGGAGTTCATGCCACACATGAACAATATGGCGCGCGGTGCCTTTTCTTTCAAGTCGACGCCCGCCATGTCCTGCACCCCTATCCCCGCCAATACAGCACACAGACGAGTGTGAACAAGCGACGCGCGGTATCGAAATCCACCTTTATCTTGCCCGAGAGACGGTCCATCAGGGTTTGCGAACCGTCATTGTGAAGGCCGCGCCTGCCCATATCGATGGCTTCAATCTGGCTGGGCGTTGAAGATCGGATCGCCTCATAATAGCTTTCGCAGATCATGAAGTAGTCCTTGATGATGCGGCGAAACGGCGTCAGCGACAGGATATGGGTGGCCACGGCCTGCTCGTCTTCGGTCCTTATCGTAAACACCAGCTTGGTATCGACCAATGAAATGTTGAGTTTATAAGGTCCACCTGCGTGGCCAATCGGCTCAAAACTGTTTTCTTCGATGAGATCGAAAATGGCGACGGCACGTTCATGCTCCACGTCAGGTGTGGACCGGCCGATGCTCTCGTCCAGAACCACATCGCAGAGCCTGAAGGTGCCTGTCTCCATATCTCACCCTTCCAGATTGAGGCGGATGGCGACGGAACGCGCATGCGCATCCAGCCCTTCGGAATGGGCAAGCGTGATCGCGGCAGGTGCGAGCTTGCGCAACTGCTCCGACCCCAGCCGCAGGATCGACGTGCGCTTGACGAAATCCAGAACCGACAGGCCGGATGAGAACCGCGCAGACCGCGCCGTCGGCAGAACGTGATTGGAGCCGCCGACGTAATCGCCGATGACCTCAGGTGTGTGGCGGCCAACGAAGATCGCACCCGCATTGCGGATGCCAGCCATCAATGCGTCGGGATCGTCCACGGCTAGTTCCAGATGTTCTGCTGCAATGCGATTGGCAAGCGGAACAGAGGTGGCGAGGTCTTCAACGAGAATGATCGCGCCGAAATCGCGCCAGCTGGCTGTGGCCGTTTTTGAGCGCGACAGCTGCTTCAACTGCCGCTCAACAGCCTGCTCCACCGCTCTGCCCAGTTCAGCGTCATCGGTGATCAGAATGGACTGCGCACCCTCATCATGCTCGGCCTGCGCCAGAAGGTCTGCCGCCAGCCATTCGGGATTGTTGTTCTTATCGGCAATGACGAGCACTTCTGACGGCCCGGCGATCATGTCGATGCCGACAGTGCCGAAGACATGCCGCTTTGCCGCTGCCACATAGGCATTGCCGGGGCCAACGATCTTGGCGACCGGCGCAATCGTCTGCGTGCCATAGGCCAACGCGGCTACCGCCTGCGCACCGCCGATGCGATAGATTTCCTCGACGCCCGCGATCCGGGCCGCCGCGAGCACCGCCGGGTTGATGACACCGCCATTGGCCGGAACGACCATGACCACACGCTCGACGCCTGCCACCTTGGCCGGAACAGCATTCATCAGCACCGAGCTTGGATAGCTTGCCGTACCACCTGGCACATAAAGCCCGACCGCCTCGATAGCCGTCCAGCGAGAACCGAGGCCAACACCGATATCGTCCTCGTATATATCGTCTTTTGGCATCTGCCGGGCGTGGTGCTTTTCGATGCGTGCTGCGGCAAACTTTAACGCGTCCAGAACGGCGGGATCGACCTGCGCAATCGCCGCATCGATTTCTTCTGCGGTGACGCGCATGGAGGTCTTGGTGAAATCCAAACCATCGAATTTCAGGGAATAATGGGCCAGTGCCTCATCGCCGCGATTGCGGACATCATCGATGATGTCGCGCACGATGATGTTGACGTCCTCCGACACTTCTCTCTTTGTCGTCAGAAATGCTGCGAACGCCTGTTCAAAATCTTGGGACGCCTGTTCCAGCCAGATTGCCACGTCACTTACCCTCTTGCGGCCCCGCTCTTAAAAAACAGGGCTGAATGCTGTGCCTGCACGCTCTCGCATGCGCTCTTGGGTATGTGGCATAAATTAAAACAGGCGGGCAAGGCAATTCCCTGTCCGCCTGCTTTATAAGATCAGTCTTCGGGGTGATGCGGTTTCGATGCCGTTTCCCAGCCACCGCTGACATCTGCCAGCTGCGCCTCGATGCATTCGACATCGAGCGCGATCGCGCCGCCGCCGGAAAGCGTCAGTTCCACAGTTCCATCCGGACCTTCGCCATTTTTCTTGAACTGTACCGCAAGCAACGACAGAACTTGTTCTTTGTTGTCGCGATCAAAGCCGTAGGAACGGACAGTGCCGACGCGCTTTAACGCAAAGACGCTGCGGCAGCGCTCTTTCGGCTGGCTCTTTTTGCTGCCGTTTTCCCAAACGAAACGGTTGGCGGACAGCAGAAACTGACCGTGTTTGCGATCAAACGAGGCGTCTTTCAGCTTGAAGACGCTGTCTTGCATGTGTGTCGAGATGATGGAGAGATCTTCTCCATCCAGCGCCATCAATTTAAGGCCGCTCATCGTGTCTATGCCCTCCTTGTGCGGACAAGGCCGCTTATATCCAATTGTGACTTGGAGATAGGCAGTCGAGGCCCGGTCTACAACCATCGGGCCTCGATGAGAGGACAGTATTAGTCGCTGACGCGCTCGACCTGCGCACCGCAACGCGTCAGTTTTTCTTCCAGCTGCTCGAAACCGCGGTCGAGATGATAGACGCGCGAGACGACCGTTTCACCTTCCGCCACGAGACCGGCGATGACCAGCGAGACGGACGCACGAAGGTCGGTTGCCATGACCGGCGCACCTTTCAGGCGCGACACGCCTTCGATGCGGGCCATCTGGCCGGAGAGCGAAATCTTGGCACCCAGACGCGCCAGTTCCTGCACGTGCATGAAGCGATTTTCAAAAATCGTCTCGGTGATGTGCGACACGCCCTGCGCCCGCGTCATCAACGCCATGAACTGCGCCTGAAGGTCCGTCGGGAAGCCGGGGAACGGCTCGGTGACGACATCAACGGGGTGGATGCCATTGCCGTTGCGCACGACGCGCAGGCCGGTTTCCGTTTCCGTGATGGTCGCACCGGCAAGCTTCAGCGTATCAAGCGCGTTATCGAGCAGTGACGCCCGTGTGCCTTCCAAGAGAACATCACCACCCGTCATGGCAACAGCCATGGCATAGGTGCCGGTTTCAATGCGGTCTGGCAGCACGCGGTGGCGCGCGCCAGACAGCGATGTGACGCCTTCGATAGTGATGGTAGAGGTCCCTGCCCCTTCGATTTTCGCACCCATGGCCTTGAGGCAATCGGCAAGGTCGACCACTTCAGGTTCACGCGCTGCATTGTGAATGACCGTCGTGCCGCGGGCCAGCGATGCTGCCATCAGCATGACATGCGTGGCACCCACCGAAACCTTCGGGAATGTGTAGGTCGCGCCGATCAAACCGCCTGATGGTGCCGTCGCGTTGATGTAGCCACTGTCGATTTCCATCGTCGCACCGAGTGCCTCGAGGCCTTCGATAAACAGATCGACCGGGCGGGTGCCGATGGCGCAGCCGCCGGGCAAGGAGACGCGTGCTTGGCCGTTACGCGCCAGAAGCGGGCCGATGACCCAGAAGCTTGCGCGCATCTTCGACACCAGCTCGTAGGGTGCCGTGGTATCGACAATGGTACGGCAGGTGAAATGCACGGTGCGGGAATAGCCCTCGCCCTGGCTTTCGCGACGGCCGTTGACGGCGATATCGACACCATGGTTGCCGAGAATGCGGATGAGCTGCTCGACGTCTGCCAGATGCGGCACGTTTTCAAGCGTCAGCGTATCGCTCGTCAACAGAGACGCGATCATCAACGGCAAAGCCGCATTCTTTGCGCCCGAAATCGGGATGATGCCGTTGAGTTCGTTACCGCCGGTTATTCTGATGCGATCCATGCGTCCCTACGAGCTTTGTGCCCGCCTTTCCTGAGTGCTTGCAGCGGGTAGGCCTCTCCTGCCCATCCGCTCTATGATATCCGGTCTAAATTGGTCTAAAGAGCGACTTTGCCGCGTTATCCGTCAGGCTACGCAGTAAAGGAAACTCGGCGCCAGTTCAAATTTCTGATGAATGTTTCTTGTCAGCACGATTCGTCCGTTTTTGCGGCGGGCAGACCATTTGTTTCATCTGCCTCGCCTGCGCGACGCGCCCGGGCCTGCTGCTTGCGGCGCGCCAGGTTTTCGCGCAGCTTCTTCGCCGCGCGCGCCTTGCGCTCGGCCTCTTGCCGCTTGGCCTGGTCGCCCGGTCCGTTTTGCCCGGATGGGTGCTCGGCTTTATCTGCCTGATTATCGTGATGATCGTCCATGCGCGCACCCATAGCCGAATTCACGCCTTTTCAACAGCCCCCGCCGGTTTTTGCACCGTGGAATGACGAAGTCTCACATTGCGGCTTGCACTCGTCATAAACCTATGGCAATAGGCCCCAACTTGATGTGAAGCACCTGCTTCGACATCCGATGCTGCGGTAGCTCAGTGGTAGAGCACTCCCTTGGTAAGGGAGAGGTCGAGAGTTCAATCCTCTTTCGCAGCACCATTTTTCAAAAAAATCGCTGACATGTTCAATGGCAGGACGTTGCTTGATATGGCATACGTTTTCCCAGCGTTCCCATATGAAAAGCCGGGTCAGAGCGCCGTGAGCCGAAAAATGCTAGAATCCCGACTGGACGCGGGAGAAGACCATTGTGGTGAACATGGAGATTTGGGCGCCGACGAAGGGCGCGGAAATGCCGATCGCGAGCATGACAGCGATGATCTTGGGCACGAATGTCAGCGTCATTTCCTGGATCTGGGTCAGCGCCTGAATGAATGCGATGACGATACCGACGACCATGGCTGCCAGAACAGCCGGGCCCGATGCCACCAGAATGGTCCAGATGGCATTTTGCATAATGTCGAGAGCATCGGCCTCGTTCATCTCAGTCCGCTCGATCTAATCGGCGTCACGAAGCCGAGTGGAAGACATCTCATTCTGTGACGCCGTTTCCGTCTGTAAAGGACGGTATATGATTCGAGCCTGATGGTTAAGCAGGAGTTTCGGCGATCTTGATGCCCTGTGTGATGGCAATCGTCGCACCGGATGTCGTGGTGGCGCTCAGGCCATCGGCCGTTACCTTGATGGAGGAGATGACGCCTGTGGTCTTCTCGTCCGCGCTCGTCACCGTTTTCCCGATATATGAAGAGGCGCTCGACAGCGAATTGGCCGACAGCAGGCTTTCAAGATTGGTGTTCGTCTTGATGGACTGCTCCACCTGCGAGAAGGTGGCAAGCTGTGCCACCTGTTCACTGGCGTCCATGGGATCTGTCGGGTCCTGGTTCTTCATCTGCGTGATCAGCAACTGGAGAAAGTTGTCGTAATCCAGCGATGCCTTCTGCGCGTCTGTTTTGGACGCAGCCGTGGTGGACGACGTGTTCGTCGTCGAATTGGTACCCGTGATGGCGTCTACCATGGTGCAATTTCCCTTCTCAGCTCATTCACCGCCGCAGGGGTGATTTCATGACTGTTGAGAATGACCTCTTCCTTGGCATAAAGACCGCGAATGGTCTTGAGCGCGTCGAAAGGACGACCAGACGACACGGTCGCGTCGATCCGCTTCAGTTCAGAGCGAATTTCTTCGTTCTTGAACGTGGTCAGCAGCATCGTGATCGACTTGCGGAACAGCGACAGCGACTGTTCCTTGCCTTCTGGGTTGATCAGCATCATCTGAACGATGAAATAGAGCTGCCGCAAAGGTGTCGTGGTGTCTTCAAGTTGCAGGACGTGGTTTTCGAGAAGGAAGGTCACGTCGTTCAGGAATTCCAAGGAGACTTTCCTGTCAACGCGCAAGACAGCGCCGTTGATGAAGATTTTTTCCCCAGACTTTAGAGAGATGCGCAGCGTACTTTTCATTTTAATCCATCCTTGATGATGGTTGTAACGTCGATAATGCCCTGATAATTCTTCGATTTACGTTTGCGGATCTGCTCGCATTCTCTCAGAATCCAGATAGCGATGGATATCAGGTTGGCTTTTAGTTCAACAGGAAGCTCATTTTCGGCCTGCTTGAGGTCGTCGATTAGCCTGGTCCAAACGCGTCTTGTGTAGAAGATCGCCTCGATACCGTCCTTGCCGTAGTGATCATGCTGTTTGGCAACGGCGAGAAGTTCGATCGATCGCTCTAGAACCTGTCTTTCTCTATCGCGGGCGATATTGGGGTCATCCTCCATTATCTCCGCATATGAAAACTGGAACATTCATCTTTCCTTCATGGTCTTAATGCCACCTGTCATAGGCGTTATCTGTTTTCGCTAGAGAAAGTTCACGAGGCTAAGGCCCTGAATCTTCGACGTAATCGAGTATGATGTCTCAACCTGATTCAGCAGTGTGGTAAGGCGTGTGGATGCCTCATAGGTGTCGACACCAACAAGGTTCGTGAGCTGTGTGTCGATGATCGTTTTTTGCGAACTCATGTAGGTATTCGCCTTTTCCACTCGTTCCTGGGACAGGCCGATTTTTGCCCGCTGCGTATCAATGCCAGAAATTGCGGCTCCGGCCAGGCTCGTGGTGGTGTCGTTCACGACAGCAAGCGCACTGGAATTCAAACCGGAGTTTACCAGCTGTGACGATATCACACTTGCCAGCACAAGGCTTTTGAAACCGTCCGAATTGGCGCTGGCCGATGTGGATACGGTTTCCGAAGTGCTAATGCGGCTGCTCATGACTGTGCCTTCACCGGCCGCATCGACAGATGCGTTATTCCAGGCCGACCAGTCGAAGTTGTCCTGATAGTCGGCCAGGAAGGTCTTCATATCATCCGCCGTCACCGCCGAAGGATCGGGAAACTGCGTGTCGAAAGCTGTCTTGAAGTCGGCGCTGATGTCGTCGATGAAACTGTCGCTCAACGTTTGCGCATCGGTGTTGATGCCGGAAAACAGATATTCCCCGTTCACCGCCGTGTTGGAATAGCTGGCGAAATTCTCAAGGGTCGATTTGGCCGTGGTCTGGGCAACGCTCAAGCTGCTGGCGTCCGTGTTACCGCTGAGCGCGATGACCGAATTGAGCAGGCTCTGGGCCGAAGACGACATGTTTTCCATTGCCAGCTGAGACGCGTCCATGCGCTGCTCAGCCAAGGCATTGGCATCCATGATGGACTGGAGACGACCGCTTTCGCGGGTGTAGTCCAGGCTGGTGGATGTGCGGGTGCCCAGTTCCAGGCCCACATCCGAATAGGTACCGGTCACGGCCTCTTTTTGCAGCTTGGTGATTTCCGTCTGCGCGTTGGAGACGGTCAGCTGCATGGCTGTGCTAATGGAGAGAGAAGAGATCGGTGTTGTCTTCATATCAGTTCGCGGCCTCCATCAGTGTCTTCAACAGGTCGTCTATGGTCGACATCAGCTTTGCGGCGGCCTTGTAGGACTGTTCGATGTCCAGCATCTGGATGAGTTCCTCGTCCAGATTGACGCCGGTCGAATTGGAGTAGGCTTCCTTCGACTTGTTCAGCATGGCCGAGGTGCTTTCCGCAGCCGATGTGGCATTGGAGCGATACTCTTCCACAAAGCCTGCGGAATCGGTCGCGAAGCTCAAGAGGCTGACATTGGTCGAGATACCGGCAGCCGGATCGAAATCCATCTGGGCGTTGAGACCGGCTGCATATTTGTAAAGGAGGTCGGAGTAACCGCTGGAATTTTCGGTGTTGGGGCTATCGCCCGCAATGCTGCCATCGCGAAGTTTGACAGGCGTTGCGGTCGCATCAGCCGACACTGTGATCAGACCGGCCAGGCCTGGAATGGCTGTGGCCGGGTCAGCGTCGAAATCGACGACCGATCCATCGCGTGTCGTGAACAGGCCGGCGACGGAATCACCGTTACCGTCGGTTTCGGCAAAGGTCTTCATGACAGAGCGAGCGATCTCGTCGAGCTGCGTCTGGTATGTCGGATAAACCTCATCGCGCAACTGCAACAGGGCTGGAAGGCTACCCTTCGAACTGGTGTTGCTGCCCGCGCCGGTCTTGATGGCAACGCCATCGATGTAGATTCTTGAGCCTGTAGAGGTAGCATCATACGCTGCCTGGGCATCGAATGAAACTTGACGGGGGTTCGTTTCGAACAACGTCGTGCCATCACTGGTGTAGATGACCATGTCATTGTTAGAACGCACCGTCGTTGAAATGCCAACGATCGATGAAATTTGCTTGAGCAACCCGTCCCGCTGATCAAGCGCATTATTCGGATCGCCACCCGCTGCCGTCGCTGCTTTAACGGCATTATTTGCCGTTTCAAAATCGGACAACAACTGATTGAGCTTGCCGACAGTCGTAGCGATTTCTGTATCGGCGTCACCTCGCAGCTGCTGGACGGCTGCGCTCGCGGTGTTCAGGGAGTTTGCAACATCGCTGGCCGAGCTAATAGCGGCAGAGGCCAGTGTCACATCACTTGGAGACGCCGCATAGGTTTGCAACGCGTTCTGAAGAGCCGATAGATAGGTAGAGGGTGCAGCTGTATAATCTTGACCGCCAAGAACGACGCTCAATGAATTCATGCCATCGAGGAAAGCCTGCTTGCCGGCATCGTCAGATGCCGCTGCCAGAGATTGCTTCAAAAGCGCCGCATCTTCCACCCGCTCGATCTTGACCGTCATGGCGCCCGTAGACGTATTTGTGGTCGTGACTGCTGCCCGGCGATTGTAATCCGTGGAGCTGGCATTCGATATATTGTTCGAAACGACACCACTCTGAAGAGCCGTATTGCTCAGAGTTGCCTTTGTCGTATTTAGCGCCGAAGCAAGCGACATTCACCCGTCCTTTAAAGCTTTACCGAACCAGATTGATGAGAGTTTCCATCAGATCGGAACCGGTCTGGAAGACTTTGGAGTTTGCTGTGTAGCTGCGCTGGGCCTGGATCATCTCCGTCAATTCCGTCGCGATGTCGACGTTGGACGATTCCAGCTGCTTGGAGTTAATGTCGCCGAAACCGGACGACCCAGCAAACCCAAGCGTAACGACGCCAGAATCCGCACTGGTTTGATACACATTGCCAGAGAGAACCGAGAGCTTATCCGGGCTCGCAACATCGGCAAGCGGAATTTGATAGAGCGCGCGTGCCGAGGACGTTGCATAGGTCGCATAGACAGTACCATCGGAGTCAATCGAAATGGACTTTACAGCCTCAGCCGGATTTCCATTGATGTCCCCGCCATCACCTGTCGATTTACCGGAGAGCTGCGTCATCCCGGACAGGTCGATGGTGATATTGAGGTCGTTATCTGGATCGACGATCTCGATCGTCTTAGGGTCGGTCAGAGTTCCGCCATCGTAGTTCATCGTGGTCGCGTCAACGACCGGCCCCTCCGAATACGGAAAGCCTCCGTTGGTCGACTTGGACGCGTCATAGACAGTGACTTCCCATTCGTTCTCGTCCGTTTTGGCAAAGTAGAAGTCATACTTCACTGTCTCACCATAGGCATTATAACCGGTCATAGAGGTCTTGAGGATGCCGCTCTGCGTCAGATCGATCGTGGCGTTGGGGTCGCTGGGACTCTGATCAGCAACTTCAGCCGAGTAGTTCAGGTTGCCTGTCAGTGAGCCCGCTGTGGATGCGGTAGCGGTCAGGCCCTTTGCAGACACATTGACCGGAACGAGACCATCATAGCTGTTGACCACAGTTGTTGGGGTCGTACCGTTATTCTGATAGCCCAAAAGCGTGAAGCCAGCGTCATTGACAAGATTGCCGTTGTCATCCTGAGTGAAGGAACCTGCGCGCGTCAGGAAAATGTTGCCGGAAGGGTCCTGGACGACGAAAAAGCCATCGCCGTTGATTGCAAGGTCAGTCGCGGATTGGGTTGCCACCGTCGCGCCTGCCTGAGAAATCGAATATTTGGTCGTCGTCTCTACGCCGCCGGAGTTATAGTTGCCGCTGCCGCCGCCGCCGGAGTTCAACACCAGCGAGGAAAAGGCCGTCGATGCGCTTTTATAGCCAGTCGTGCTGGCATTGGCGATGTTGTCGCCGACTGTTCCCAGCTTGTTTGCCTGAGCTCCCATGCCTGATACGGCCGTCTTCATCGTTCCAAAAAGGCTCATTCCGAATCCTCTGTTCCTGTCTGTCCCAAAGTTAGGATGCGGGCCTTGCGTGAGGCTGTCTGTTTTCACTGCTGCGGGAAAAAAGAAAAAAAGAAACCTTTGATGGAACCAATCGTATTTTGCCACGTTTGCCGTGTGAATCAGCAAGCCGCCGCAGCTGGTTCCAGAAATGCAAAACGCCGAGGGCTTTGGGAGCCGACGGCGTGAGACATGGAATTATTCGAAGGCATGTGACCAGGACCAGACGCGGTCCGGGAGAGAGCTTTATGTCCAGTCGATGCAGTAACCCAAAAACCGCTTCGAATCGATTGGATCGAAACCGAGCTTCTTGCGCAGTTTCTTGCGCAGCTTGCTGATGTGGCTCTCGACAACGTTTTCTTCGACTTCTTCATCGAAAATGCCGTAAATCGCGTTGAAAATCTGCGACTTCGAGACGCGACGGCTGCGATTTGCGATTAAGTATTCGAGAATGCGACGCTCGCGGCGCGGCAAGGCGAAAACTTCACCATTGACCTCAGGATCGCGGCCATCCGAGAACACCCGGATCGGACCAGCATCTGTGAAATGCGTGAGTACCGAAAGACGGCGGCGAATAGCTGCCGCACGTGCCAGTATTTCTCTGGGGTGGACTGGCTTGCGAACGACATCGTCCACGCCACAGTCAAACAACGCCAGCGTCGCATCCAAAGAATGATGATCGCTAACTGCGATTACAGGCGCCTGAGAGCGATCCCGGATCGTCCGCGGCAACTCGTGAGTTGTCTCCGCCTGACCAATCAGGAATGCCTCGATAGCTGCAATATCAGAGTCCGCCGCCGTCGTTACCCATTCGCCAAATTCTACTGGATCAAATCCAGTCGAGGGAATTCCCTCTCGCCCAAATAGGGCTGTGTACCCGTCCTTAACAAGCTTCCGCTCATCAACTACCACGATCATTCGTCCGCCTCCGAATCAGTGTAGCCAATCTACAAGCCGGGTGTACGAATCGTGGGAATCTCTCACAACTACAAAAAAGCACAGGTATTTATTAATAATTGATTAACCATATTGTTCCGATTTGATCTATATCTAGTATGCCTTTTCAAAAATCCGTATATTTTTTTGGTGGAAAAACGCATGTCAAGTCAGTTAGCGCTTGCGTCGCCATTTTTGACTGAATCTCGCCTTATTCTTTTGGAGTCTTAAAAAGGGTCCACCAAACAACTAAAGGTTGTTCAAGCGGCGCAGAAGTTTCTCGCATTGACCGTCCATTGACCGTAGCCAGTGGCGACGAGATTGCTGATCACACGACAGACATACCGCTGTTGAGCGGGGTCGTTGTTCGGACCTGCGTGGTATCTTGCTACCGCCATGGTCCAGGTGTCGTGTTTGTTATGGAGACGTCTGAGGAACTGGGCGGCATAAGCGACGTTCTTTGCGGGGTCGAACATTTCAGCAACGGATTTGAATTCCGCGCCGTGGAAGTAGACGTTGATCTGCATGCAGCCGATGTCGATCAGCTTTGCGCCGTTGCGTCGTGCGTCTTCCACCAGCTGATAGGCTTCCGAAAGGCTAGCCGGAAAAAAGGCCTTCCCCTCGATGTTGATGGCATAGGGGCTGAGAGACCCCTTGCGGCCTGTCTCCGTCAGTCCGACGGAATAGAGGATGCCTTCTGGTATGTCATACTGACCGGCTGCCGCCTGGATCTGACGTTCGCAGTCCAGGCGCGTTGCAGTCTGGGATGCATCACAGGTAAACGAGGTCAGGGCGAGCGCTGGTAGGGCGAACAGAAGTTTCAGCCGTTGAAGTGCTGTCATTGACGATGGCCTCCTCGCGAGCGTTGCCACTTGCCTGCCTGTATGATTGTTGCTGTTGGGGCTTTTCTTCGTGGCCACGCTGATTGTGCTGAGCACCCTGCTGGCCTGTGTCCGGTTGTCTATTGTTCGTGCCGGTGTCCTGGCGATCTGCGCCGCTGGCCATGGAAACAGTCACCTGCTCGACGTTAAACCCTTGAGATTTCAAGGCATCAAGAATGCTGCTGCTGTCTTTCTGAAGCTCGCTATAGCCTTTGAGCGTGTGCGCCGTGAGCTGAACGCTCAGCTCGTCACCGACCAGTTTCAAGGCCGCCGTTACATGCCCCAGGTCCACCGGTGCCATCTGGATTTTCAGAACGTGAACGACCTGACCCGTGCTTGCGATCATCGGTCCATTGGTCGTCTGGCCAGCCATGCTGGTTGCCCAATCCGGGTCAGACGACATGGCGCTGGTGATGGCCGCTGCATTCGTCGTCGGCGCAAGTCCGACGAAGCGCCTGCTCTCCACGACCTGGACCACATCAATCGCATCACCGGCGGCTTTGGCGACATCAACCTTTGTCGAACCGTCTTCATTCGTTTCGAAATGGAAATCGATGCCGGGAGCATCCTGCTTTTGCAGTCTCACAACGGATGTCGTCGTCGCGCCACTTTCGATCAATGGGTCCGTAGCGAGCGCACCGGACACATTACCCAATGTCGGTTTTGCGTCCTGTGTCGAACCTGCATTCTGCAAAGGCGCCTGATCGGACTGCGGCGGCATCGCCGTTGATGCGAGCAGCGCCAAAAGGTCCATGTTTCCGTTTGCAGGGCTGGCTGGAACCGCGTCGCCATCGGTCATCACTTCGTCCGTTGCACCCTCTGTCGTATCGCCGTCCGTTTTGGATGTCACGGATGCGGACGCAGCTTTGGTCAGGGCTGTCACCAGTTTTGCAAGATCGCTCATAACAGGCGCAAGTGCGGTGTCATTCCCCGCCTCGGTGACCGGCACGGTTGTGGCCGGCACGGCTGCCACGACAGGTGCCTCCATCGTCATATCAGGGGTGATAATCGGCAAAGCTGGATCTTGTGACGCAACGGTAACGGTACCTGTGGCAACCGGAAAAAGCGCTGGTGTCGTGACAGGTTTGCTGACCACCGGCTGGGCCTGATTGGCGGGTGCCGGTGGCAGTGTCTGCGCGGGTGCAGCGTCATCTTCAGCGACTTGCGGCTGGGCGTCGTCCTTGGCAGCGTTGGCATTCCCACCGGCGTTTTGCCGGGCTGGAGGAGCCTTGTCGAACGAGCCCAACGTCTCGGAAAAGCCGGACCCCTTGTCCTTGGACGCGGTATCCCTGCCCTGCCGGCTTGCTTGAGCCGTGGCGTCAGAATTTGCGGACACGATCGTTGATACTACGTTCACCCTATCTCTCCTCCTGCTTCAACAAGGAATCGATCTCGCTCAATCGCGCCCGGCTCTTGTCGAAGAATTCTTTCAAAGGCGCGCCAGCGGCGGCTTGTTCTGTCTGTTCCTGTGGCTTCATCACCGTGTCCGAAGCCTGAGGAGCAGCACCACTTTCGGCAACCGGGTTCTCGCCACCAGCCTGCGGTGATGGTGAGGCTGTCGGTGTTCGAACGATCTGCTCCGCAACGGCCTGCGCTGCATCGCGCAAAGCAAGATCACGCGGCGACAGCTCGTTGCTCGGTATGCTCGAAAGCGAGGCGCTGGCGCTATGAACGGCATCGCTCGAAACGCTCGCCAGGCCGGAATAAAGCTTCGACAAAGGCGCGCGGACACTGTCGCCGGTCTCGGGCAACAGGGCATTCGCCTGCTCTGTCGCAAAGCGCGCCAGTTCCACTTGCCCCCGCAACGAGGCCTGACGGGCGATGCGTAGATAGATTTCCTCCGCCCGATCATCATCCATCAGCTGCGCAATTTCCTCGATGTTCTCCTTGGTGACAGCGCCATATCCATCCACAACGAAGCTCACGAAGAGATCGGCGAATTGAGACGCGTAGGGAGAATGCAGAAATCTCACCGCATATTTTCTGACGTAGGAAAACGTCTTTTCGGGCTGCTTGGCCTGGATCATGGCGATGATCGAGCGGCGCAAGGCAGCCTCCTCGATGATCGTACCCGGCGCCGTCAAACGCGCATCGTCGAAATAGACCAGGGACGCCACCGGATCACGCGTGACAGTGATGTTGCCCGCAATCAGCATCAGATAGGGGCCGAGCACGCCTTTGCGGTACTCCGGCAAAAGGTCGGAAATGACCTTCTCGGCCTGAATGCCTCTTCCGCTGAAATATTTCTGCAAGACGTTGATCACGCGCGTATCGAAATGACCCTGAACGTCACGGGCGACGAGATAATCCAGCGTTTGTGGATTGCCACCGCTCATGATGTAGGCGAGCGCTGCGTCAGCATTGTCGGAATCCTCGAAGATCGCCGGGTCTGCCGTGCGCAGAGCGGCGTCAATGGTCTCGAGAAGATATTTTTGCATTTCCCGCGCGGAATGATCGCCCATGACCACCGAGTCCTGCACGAACTGTAGCGAGCGCAAGATTTTGGAGGGCGGCAGATCGCTTTGCGCATAACCGTAACCGGCACTGGCCAGCCACGGAATGCACACAGACAAGACAGCTATGCGGGTTGCTTTCATCATCCGCTGCCTCAACTATCCTCAAGTAAGATTTCGATACGACGGTTTGCGCCGTTCAAAGGATCATCGGTGTTTTGCAAGCGGCGATCGGCAAAGCCGGAGAGCTGCTTGATGCGGGTTTCGTCCAGACCACCGCGCGACAGCATGTAGAAAGCCGCATGGGCGCGATCCATGGACAGGGTCCAGTTGTCTTTTCCACCCGTGCTGTAAGGACGCGCGTCGGTATGACCGCGAATGACGACGGCTCCCTTCTGCTTGCTCAGAACCTCGCCGATTTTCTCCATCGCCAACACCAGCGTCTTCTGCGGCACAGCCGAACCCACATCGAACATGGAGGTGTTGGCCTTTTCCGAAATCGTGATCAGCGTGCCGCCTTCGGCGGGCGTCACTACGATCCCTTCCGCAAGCTTGCCCGCGACGCCGGCAACCTGCTGGGCAATCTCGTCGCGCAGTTCGTCGGTCGTTTTCTTTTCTGCGTCCGTTACGTCGGCGGCTTCGTCCGGCATCTGGTTTTTCTGAACGGATGCGAGCTCGGTCTTTGCGTTCTTGGGCGCGGCGGTCGGCGCAGGTGTTACCGGTTCGCTATCACTGATGACATCGGCGATATCCTGTTTTGCGGCGGCTGCCTTCGCGTCCGCAGCCTTTTGCTCTTTCTGAGGCAGCGCGGTATCCTGCGTGACAACAGTTGCCGGTTGCGGCGGCACGTCGACCTGTTTGCTCCAGAAATCCGGATCGAACGGGTCGCGATAGGCTTCGCCACCAGACGCACCGGTCGATGGGCCGGATTGGCTCGCACCGCCCTCGCCCTTGGCGCTGACATTGGCCTGCTGCCCGACTTCCTGGGCAATCTCCGCCAGAACCGCATAGGGGTTCTCGAAAAATGCCGCTTCGGAATAGGCTGTCTTATCGCCCGCTGACGATGTCATGTCCTCTCCGCTGGCGGCCGCTGCGGCATCCTGCGGTTTTTCGGATTTGGTGTCGGAGGTCTGCTGGGTCTGTTCACCCTTGGCCGTTTTCGCCGGCTGCTTCATTCCCTTGTCGGCAGGCTTTTCATCGGTCAGCTTGATCGGGTTGAAATAGCTGGCGACGGACGCCTTTGTTTCCTCGTTCGAGGCATTGACCAACCACATGACGAGGAAGAACGCCATCATGGCCGTCATGAAGTCGGCATAAGCAATTTTCCACGCGCCGCCGTGAGCGCCATCGTGGTCGCCCTTGTGGCGTTTGACGATGATGATCTCGTTTTTGCCGTGATGGTGATTTTCGCCTTCACTCATCCGCCAAACCTCTTACGCTCTGGAAAAACTCAGAAAGTCTTGTCATCAGGACCGAGTTATCCATCTGAACTTTCACATCAATATCGGTCGAAACATCGTAATCGACCTGGTTGTCGACATCACCCAAAGCTTCCCGGATGTGCGATAAAAGCGCGTCGGGACCGGTGATCTTGATCGTGCCGGCAAAACCGCCTTCGATCTCCTGCAGGATTTTGGCAGAGACATCGGCCGCGGCCTTCTCAGCGAAGTCGCGTTCCATCACCATTCCAAACAGGCGAAGACAAACCTGCTCGACATCGGCCGCGATCGTCTGCTTCATCGAAATGACCGACGTCGCAAGATGCGTCGCGATCTCGTCTTCATAGCGTGTTTTGATCGCTTCGATTTCCGCTGCATGAGCTAGGCGCAATGCTGCAAGCTCGTTTTCGTGAGCCTCTTTTGCCTGCTGGGCCGCGGCGATTTCGCCTTCTGCAAAGGCCTTGCGTTTTTCTTCTTCCAGATCGACGACGATTTCCGGCTCAGCGAAAAAATCACTCTCAAAGGAAGAGACGGGCATGTCGAGATCAAACGCGCTCGGTGCCTCCGGCGGCACGAACTGACTGAAGTCCTTGAGATATTTGGCAAGCGCTCCGCTCATAGATGCTCTCCGCCCAACATCGCGCTTGTCTTTTCTTCAGATGAGACGTTCATGAAATAATCCGCAAGGCATTCAGCTACAGCCGACCAAATCGCCTTGCGCCCTCCTTGGGAACGCGCAAAAACGAGGCAGCAATTCAGTGTCTCAAACTAGAGGGTCAAACTTGTGCGAGGATGAACCCTGCCGCAGATCACGCAAAGAGACTGGCAAGGCTCTTGCGATGGTTGTTGGCAAGCGACACCACTTGAACGGCCAGATCGCGCTGCGTCTCCTGCGCCTTCAATTTGGTGGACTCTTCTTCCATATTCGCATCCACCAGACGGCTGACGCTTTTGCCCATCGAATCTTTCAGCGCGCCGACAAAGGTCGTTTGCTGATCAATCCTGCTGGACATGGTACCGATCGAGCCAGCGAGTTGGTTCAACTTGGTGGACAATTGTCCAACGACATAGACCATATCATCGAGTTCGTCTTTGGTCGTGGTTTGCGAAACGCCAATTTCGCTGCCCGTTTTGCCCGTGGGTGAGCCAGCATCCAGTAGATAATACTCGCGTGCGGCGGAGCTCGAATCGGGATTGCGGGCGCTGGCGTCAAGCGGTGCAGTCAAAAGGCCGCGACTTGCATCACTGCTATCGACGAGCGTTGTTTGTGCGGTGTTGACGGTCAGATACTGCAAGGTGATGGAGCCGGAAACATCTTTCTGGAAGGCAAACGGCACGCGCTTTTCCGGCTGAAGCTGATCGCTGGTATTGTAAAGCCAGTTATCGCCCGAAAAGCTGGCGGCCTGCGTCACGGATTGCAGGTTGTTTTTCAGAGCGCCGATGGCACCGTTGATTTTTTCCCGGTCGGCGCCCGGCTCATAGGCCGTGGTCAATTGCGTCATGATTTGATCGACGACATTGATGACCGAGGTCACGGCTTCATAGGCCGTATCGGCCTTGGATGCGCCCAAGTTCAAAGCATCACCCACGCTGGTCAGAACGTTTCCGTCGGAGCGCAGATTGGTTGCCGTCGACCAATAACCGGAATCGTCGGCAGCCGACGCAATCCTCAAACCGGAGGTCACCCTCGCTTGTGTTTTCGTCAGCGTATCGTCGCTGAACAAGAGAGTTTGCAGCGCGCTCTGCACATAGCCAGCGGAAAGAATATTGGTCATGGGTACCTACATTGGCAGGGAGTGTCAGAACATGCCAATCAATCTGGCGAAAACCGCACTCTCATCATGAAGAGGCATAGGAGCCAATCGTCAGACCACCGCTTCATGAGCGGTTAACGAAAAGTGAATCCTGTGGCAAGTACCATACCATCCGAAGCTATGCCGAGGCTTGCGTCATCGGCGGTGTCTAAACCGTTGTTTCGGTTTCCCAATAAACAAAAAACCGCGCCATCCCTTGAGATAGCGCGGTTTTCTTATTTGGTACCAGACGCTTATCGCTGGAACAGTGTCATGATGTTCTGCGCCGAAGAATTCGCAATCGAGAGCGACTGGATCGCCAACTGCTGCTGCGTCTGGAGCGCCGAGAGCTTGGCGGATTCCTCTTCCATGTCGGCATCGACCAGTCGGCTGACACCAGATTCCATCGCGTCAGACAATTTGGCGGAATAATTATCCTGCAGGTCGATACGGGTCTGAAGCGCGCCAATAGCCGCAGCCGAGTCCGTCAGGCCGCTCATCGCGGTTTCGACGATGTTCATGAATGCGTCAATTTCGCCCTGCGTGGACATGCTGGTCAGGGCAACGCTCATGATGCTGCCGAGAATACCGCCCGAGCCGACGCCGCCATTGATCGACTGGAACATCGCGTAAGAACCGATGTCGAATTTCGCTGTGGTGACGCTGACGCCGCCGCTTGCGGTGCGAATGAACCCATCGACAACGCTGGCCTGAGTGGCCAGGCCATACACCATCCAGTTTTCACCGGAGAAGGAAGCGCCCTGTGCGATGGCCGAAAGCTGTTCCTGAAGTTTGCCGATTTCCAGCTGGATCTGGGTCTTGTCGGTGGACTGTTCGCTGGCAGTCACGAGCTTTGCTTTGATTTCGTCAACGGCGCTGATCGCACTTTCCATCGCCGCATAGGCGGTGTCAACTTTAGCGGCACCCACACCCAGAGCGTCCGAAGCAGCATTCAGCGCTTTATTGTCGGAGTTCATGGTGGTGGAGATGGACCAATAAGCAACGTTATCTTTCGCCTGACCGACCCGGTAACCGGAAGAGACGCGGTCCTGTGTGTTAGAGAGGTCTACGTTGATCGAGCGCAGCGTCTGAAGGGCAGACATTGCAGAGGTGTTTGTCAAAATACTCGTCATCTTCAGGTCGCCCCTTTGGCAAATCTTTTAGAAGGGACATTCCGGTCCAGCCGGGAAACGCAGCAGGCAGCTTCATGCTTCCCGACCTTGAGAGTGGCCGGTGCGCTGTTTCGATGACCACAGAAAACAACTTTATGGTTAACAAAACTTTAATCGAAGGGAATCTTTTACCTTCATGAACGAACACTTAAGGATGCCCGCTACCGTTAACTAAGAATAAGATACTGTTAAACAATGATAATTTCGAGCGTATCGATGTTAATTTTTATTAAAAAAAAAAGCCGCGCAAAGCGCGGCTTTCTGATTTCAGATAAGGGTCGATTAGCCTCTGAAGAGGGTCATGATGTTCTGCGAAGAAGAGTTGGCGATAGACAGAGACTGAACCGCCAGCTGCTGCTGGGTCTGCAGAGCCGAAAGGCGCGCAGATTCTTCTTCCATGTCAGCGTCAACCAGACGGCTTACACCGGCTTCGATCGCATCGCTCAGCTTGCCAGAATAGTCGTCCTGCATGTCGATACGCGAGGACAAAGCACCGAGTGCAGCTGCACCGTCTGTGAGTTTATCCAGGGCAGTCTGAACAGTCGTCAGGAACGTATCGATTTCGCCCTGTGTCGAGTTGCTCGCCAGGGAAACGTCCATGACGGAACCGAGAACACCGCCGGTGCCAACGCCAGAGGAAATCGCAGAGAACATGGCGTAAGTGCCAGCATCGAAAGTTGCTGTCGTTACCTTAACGGAACCCGCAGAGTCACGAATGAAACCATCGACAACAGTCGTTGTGGATCCACTGCCCTGAACGGCCCAGTTTTCACCGTTGAAGGAAGCGGCCTGACCGATTGCAGTCAGCTGTTCCTGAAGCTTGGTGATTTCGAGCTGAACCTGATCCTTGTCGACAGATGTTTCGCTGGCGGTCGTCAGTTTTGCCTTGATTTCGTTAACAACGTCGATCGCGCTGTCCATGGCGGCATAAGCGGTGTCGACCTTGGCTGCGCCGACGCCCAGAGCGTCTGTTGCTGCGCCAAGAGCCTTGTTGTCGGAATTCATGGTTGTGGAGATCGACCAGTAAGCGACGTTATCGGCAGCCTTACCGACCTTTTCACCAGACGAAACGCGGTCCTGCGTTGTAGAAAGATTGGTATTGATCGTGCGCAGAGTCTGAAGTGCAGACATTGCAGATGGGTTAGTCAGGATGCTGGTCATAGTATTATTTGCCCCTTTGGCAAGAATAATTGAAGGGACATTCCGGCTTTACCGGTAAACGACGATCAGCTTCATGCCTGCCGAGCAATATAGTAAACATTCGGCCGTCGCTTTGGTAACCTGATCTAACATTGTTAAGGTTAAAAACTTCCAAACAATCAGTAAAAAATGAGTTAATTTTGAAATTAATTTAGTAATACTTTGTTAAGGAACTAGAAACGCAAAAAGGCCGGACCTTTCGGTCCGGCCAGTTTTTAAATTTGATTGCGCTATTAACGGAACAGCGTGAGGATGTTCTGCGAAGAGGAATTCGCGATCGACAGAGACTGGATCGCCAGCTGCTGCTGGGTCTGGAGAGCCGAAAGGCGGGCAGATTCTTCTTCCATGTCCGCATCAACCAGACGGCTGATACCTGCATCCATCGCATCGCTCAGCTTGCTGGAATACTGATCCTGAAGGTCGATACGTGTGGACAGTGCACCCAGAGCAGCTGCACCCTTGGTCATGCTGCTCAGCGCAGTTTCAACAGTCGACAGGAACGTGTCGACCTGGCCCTGCGTAGACGTTGCCGTCAGAGCAATTGTCATGACTGCAGAGAGAAGACCACCCGTGCCAACGCCGGCGGAGGAAATCTGGGAGAACATGGCGTAAGAGCCGGCATCGAAGGTTGCTGTCGTAACCTTGACAGTACCATCCGTGTTGCGGATAAAGCCATCGACAACAGTCGTGGACGAACCGCTGCCCTGAACGGCCCAGTTTTCACCGTTGAACGAAGCAGCCTGACCGATAGACGACAGCTGTTCCTGAAGTTTGGTGATTTCGAGCTGAACCTGCTCCTTGTCAACAGACGATTCGCTGGCAGTTGTCAGCTTTGCCTTGATTTCGTTGACGACGTCGATCGCGCTGTCCATAGCGGCGTAAGCGGTGTCGACCTTTGCTGCACCAACGCCCAGTGCGTCAGTTGCTGCGCCGAGCGCCTTGTTGTCGGACTTCATCGTGGTCGCGATGGACCAGTATGCTGCACCATCGGAAGCATCGCCAATTTTCAGGCCGGTCGAAACGCGGTCCTGGGTTTTGCTCAGGTTGGTGTTGATGTTGCGCAGCGTCTGAAGTGCAGAGTTGGCGCTGGAGTTGAAGTTAATGCTAGACATAAGAGTGCCCCTTTAATACGCGGTACAAGTTGAGGGACATGCCGGATTAATTTACCGGCGCGAACGGTTCGGCATCATGCCACTCGGTTCCGTTTTTCTTTGGACACCAAACCCGTCACGTAGGGATGAAAATGCGCGGCAAGGATTTCCAAGTCCTTAATTTCGCTGGCAGAGCCGGGTCCGTCGCTTTTGTTGGTTAATAGCGCGCAAACGCTGGAAACGACGATTAACCAAGGTGAAACACCCATCGCGAACGGGAGACCTGTTTCAAGCAAGGTTCGCCAGATAGGGTTCTCGCGATATTCAAAGTCTCCGATACTTGCGCGCGTCATGGCGACTGTCTGGGCAAGGGACGGCAAGAGGATAGAACGGGACCAATGCTAAACGAAATCAGCTACTCAGCCGCGTCGAAACACTTCAAGACCGGTCAGTACACCCAAGCCCTGACGACGCTGAACAAGCTGATCGATACCAACCGCGATGCGCGAACCTACGCGCTGCTGGCGAAAACTTGTTTGCGGATCGGCATGCCGGAGCAGGCAGCAACATCCTACGAGCTGGCCTTCCAGCAGGGTGGCATGGACGCCGAAAGCTACCTCGTGGAGAGTATAAAGCTCCATTACGACGGCGGGCAAAAGGACAAGGCGCTCGCGCTCTCCAACAAGCTGATTCACAAATTCCACAAATACCCCGAGATTTGCTACATCGTCGGCACGATCCTGCTGGAGCGGGGAGAGCCCAAAATCGCGCGTGCGCTGAAAAGCGTCTTGATGAAGAGCGACTCGATCGAGCACATGAAGCTCGGCGCCCGTATCGCAATTACGACCTGGGATCTGTTTGATCCGAAGGACATCGAAACAGCGCGCATCCTTCTTTCCAAATTGCCGCGCCAACAGGCCGTGCGCCTGATGTATCTGACCTTCTGCCGCGAACACAGCAAGTTCGACGCCATTGAAAAGCATTCGCCCATCATCGAGGAAGCGATTGCTTCCGGCGATACGGGTTTCATTTCGCTCGATGGCACGTTCTTCAACCTGCACTGGAGCGGTGACGAGCACATTAACCAGCTGGCACGCAGCAACACGCCGTTTTTCACGCCCGAGATGAGCGCCAAACGCCGCAGCATGCCACATGAATGGGGACAGAAGATCAGGATCGGCTATCTGTCCTCGGACTTCTTCGACAAACACGCGACCATGAAGCTCATACGCCGCGTGCTGGAGTTGCATGATCGCGGTCGCTTTGAGGTCACCTTGTTCTGCCATTCGGACTCCGACCTTCTTGCAAGCAACCAGGCCGATCGCGAGCTTTGGGGGCATGTCGTCACCATCAAGGACATGACCAACGAAGAAGCGCTCGCCGACATCAAGGCACGTAGCATCGACATCCTCGTTGACCTGAAGGGGCATACCGCCGGCAACCGCACAGCCATCCTCAACATGAGTGCTGCTCCCATCCAGGTCGCATGGATCGGCTTCCCAGGCTCGACTGTCAACGTCGATCTGGACTACGTGATCGGCGATCACTACGTTTTGCAGGACAGCTCAAAGCCCCATTACTACGAGAAATTCGTGCGGATGCCGGAAACCTACCAGCCGAATGACCCGGTCAATCGCCCGCTGGCAAAACAGATCAGCCGTGCTGACGTGGGGCTGCCGGAAGACGCTTTCGTTTTCGCGTCTTTCAACGCAAACCGCAAGATCACGCCACACACGGCCGAACTGTGGTCCGAAATCTTGAAACGCGCTCCAAAAAGCGTGATCTGGATTCTGCATAACAATCAGGACAGCAAAACAAATATCCTGACCAAATTTCTGGCCATGGGTATATCCGCCAAACGCGTGTTCTTTATGGGAAAGCTGGACTTCGAGCTTCACCTCAACCGTATCACCGTGGCAGATCTCGGCCTCGATACATTCCCGGTCAACGGGCATACGACGACGTCGGAACAACTATGGTCCGGCCTGCCGGTTCTGACCACCAAGGGCACAAACTTCGCATCCCGCGTCAGCGAAAGCCTGCTTCACGCCATCGGAGCACCGGAACTGATTGCGGAAGATGAAGCGGCTTATGTCGAGCAGGCCGTTGCCTATGCGCTGGACCCAACGCCGCTCAAGGACATCCGCAACCGCATCGACGCCAACCGGTTCATGATGCCGCTGTTCGATGCCGAGCGTTATTGCCGACATCTCGAGGCTGCGTATGAGACGATGTACGAACGAGCAAAGGCTGGCGCTGAGCCCGACCATTTCGATGTTCCGGCTCTTCCCGCGCGGACCGCACCCTTCGACGCCAGATAAAACCGGCGTTTGGCCTGAAAATCCTCATCGGTTTTCAGGCCCTTGCTACCTCTTCGCGCAGCAGTGTGCGTTTTAGTGAATGTAGCCCATGCGAATGGCCTTTGCGATCGCCTGGATGCGATTGACCGAATCGAGCTTGATCGTCGCAGAACCGAGATAGGCATTGACGGTGTGGACAGACAGTCCGAGCTTGACGGCTATTTCTTCGCTGATGCGGCCATCACCGGCCAGTTGCAGGCAAGCGACTTCGCGCTCGCTCAGGGATTCCGCAGGCGTGACCCGGCGTTCATCCAAGGCGAGCAGATCGACCATCACCTCGGTGCATTTGATGTGCTGCTCCAAAACCAGCTCGTTATCGAGCAGCAGTCCACCACCGCAAAAAATCACATAGCCGTTGCCGATCGTGCCCAAGCGAACCGGCAGCGCCAGACCCGGATAGGACAGCTCGTCATTGGCCAGTCTCAGCATAAGAGCAGCGACGTCTGGAATATCGGAAAAGCCGGTGCCGTTTTCACTTTTCCAGGTCACCGGGATCAGCGAGCGTTCGAGATGATCGAGCAAGGCTTCGCCCATGACCCTGACCAGCTTTGCGCTCTGTTCAGTGGCATTCATACCCCAGTTTTCCAACTCGCATGACAGCTTGCGCTTGTTGGGAAAGCCCGATGCGACAGCCCTGAGAACGACAAAGTTCTTTGCGCCTAAGATACGCTGGATAGCCACGAGCTTGGGGAAGAGATCGGACCGGCTGATGGAGCTGCGTGCAGGCGCGCCCTGCCCCACGATCGCAGCCTCAGCCTCCTTGTAATACGCCATGCGGGCCACCCTTAAACAAAATTATTGCGAACCGCATAGGCAATGGCCTCGGAGCGGGTCTTGGTTGCCGTCTTGCGCATGACGCTAGTGATGTAGTTGTTGATGGTGTTGCGCGAAATGCCAAGAATTGTGGCCATTTCGTCGCTGGTCTTGCCTTCGGCAATCCAGAAGAGGCATTCGAGTTCCCGTTCGGTCAGGTCGATATCGCGCTCTACGCGCGATTCGGCAACGATGCCCGAACTGGCGAAATAGCCGGCCATCATGGCAGCTTCCTGCAAGCGATCATCCACCGGCACGCTGTCTTCTGCAAACAGCATCAGAAGCGAGAAGCGAATGCGGCCGACGCAGAACGTCACCGCGCAATATTTGCGATCGACACCTTCAGGGATCACCGCGTCATCCGGCAGAAACAGCATGCGCGGCTTCAGAAGCGAGAGGCATTTTTCCATCTCGCTGACACGGTTTTGATTGTTCGTCAGCTCTGCGCCCAGCTTGCGGACCAGATCGAACGGCCAGTCGGACGTCAGGATGAAATTGAGGCCCGCTTCCTGCAAAAGATCTTCGCGTGCCAAAAGATAGTGCGACGCGCCAGCGTAAGACGAGATCATCTCGATCGCAGCTGTAACGTTGCCGTCTCCAGCCGCAATGGAAATATTGCGGATAAGCTGGTCGCGCGGCAACGCTCTCACCGACCTGTCAAACGGCGTAGCAGAAAGCCTGCGAACATCAACATCCACCTTCAATAGCCTACGCCCTCTTATTCTCCTGACAAGGAGATCTCTTAACCGGGATGGAAATCATTTCCATTCAGAAACGCAGCCAAAATAAGGATATGCGTTGCTGGCGACCGAATCATTACATTTTAGGAGACGCTACGGGAAACGCCATAACCAGTCCAAGTCATTCCACTTATTTCGTCTCTTTGTCACGACGAAGAAAGCATATTGATGTTCTCGACGGCGCACAGAGTTGATTTCATTATTCCAACGTAAACTATCAGTTTGATGAATGAACCGTAAATTTCGTTTCAAAACAGAACACGCGCGTCGAATGGATGCAAGAGGCAAAACGTAAACGGCCGGTACAAACCGGCCGTTGGATCAAGCTGCCTTTTCGATTGCCCATTTGCGCAGGATTTTGGCAGCGCGTTCTTCGCTGATTTCCACCATGCGAGACAGGCGACGCTCCGGTCCTTCGCGAACCCGGCGTGTGAAGTCGCCATCGCCATTGTCGCCAGAGAGAAGATCGTCGGTGCTGTCGAAGCCGAAGTCCGCGCCGAAGCCATCCATAAGCCCACCGCCAGCGCTTGCGCCACCCATGGCAGGAGAGAAGTCGGGCAGTTCCAGGCCAGCCGCTTCCTGACCGATTTCCGCAGGAGACGAAGCACTGCCGCCGGACATGGAGCGAACGATTGGGCGCACACCGAGCCAGACCACGAGGAAGGCGACGACAACGAAGGCTAGCGAATTGATGATGCCTGCGGAGTTGCGGCTCAAGACTTCGGTGAAGCCAGGGCCTGCCACGGCCTGGTCGAGCAATTGCGTCTCAAGGAAGTCCATGGCCGTGATCGTCACGATATCACCACGATCTGTCGAGATGCCCGCAGCCGATGCCACGATCTTCTGCATTTCTGCAAGGTAAGCGTCGACTTTGGCCTGATCGGCATTTTCACCGATCATCTTGGCCAGGCGACCCTTGTTGACGACGACAGCGATGGAAATCTTGTCGACGGTGTAGCCGTTACGAACAGTAGCTGTCGTCTTGGAGTTGATTTCGTAGTTTGTCTGTTCTTCTTTTTTGGCCGTCTCATCGGACGATTTTGGACCGCCGCCACCGCCCTGTGGGGCTGCCTGTGGAACGTTCTGCTCAACAGTTGCAGCCGAGTCCGGCGTCGTTTCCTGAGACTTCTGGTCTTCCTTGGTGGTGCGCACGGACCGCTCGACGCGCGATTCAGGATCGAAAACCGTTTCCTGAATCTGCTGAGTGTCGGTGTTCAGCTCTGCCGTAACGGTGGAGCGAAAGTTATCCATGCCCAGAAATGGCGCCAGGGCCTTGTCGATCTTGGTTTCGAGTTCCTGCTGCACGTTCTGGGAGAGCGTCAGCGAGCGGTTCAGGGCGCCGTTACCGACATCGTCGCCGGAGGCTAGAAGCTGTCCTGTGGAATCGAGAAGCGTCACGTCGTCGACCTCAAGGCCTGGAACAGCCGAAGCGACGAGGTGGCGAATGGAAGATGCGGCCTTGCGGCCGGCCGATGCGCTTGCGCGGATCATGACGGAGGCGGTCGGCTTTTGCTCACCGCGGCGGAAATTGCCGACATCCGGCATGACGATGTGTACGCGGGCTGCGGCAACACCATCGATCTGTTGAATGGAGCGACCGATTTCACCCTCAAGGGCGCGAACACGGGTGACTTCCTGCATGAAGGAGGTGAGGCCAAGCGAACCGACATTATCGAAGAGCTCGTAACCGGCATTGGCGCTGTCGGGCAGACCGCGCTCGGCGAGCAGCAGACGGGCCTTGCTTGTCATGCCAACGGGCACCTGAAGGCTTGTGCCGTCGGCACCGACCTGGAAATCAACATTCGACTCTGCAAGAGCGATGCTGATCTTGTTCAGATCCATGGTTTCAAGGCCGACATAGAGCGTTTCGTAAGCAGGTTTGTTCACATAAAGCGCAGCAGCAAGAATGATTGCCATGGACAATACGCCCACGCCACCCAGCATCAAAAGCCGCGTCTGGCCGAGAGCCGCGAAATTTTTAAAAACCTGAGGGAATTGATTTAACAGATTCATTCTGTTCCGCACCGTATTCAATGAGTCCGAGACCTTCTGGTCCCACTGGCACACTATGCGGCGAAGCTTGCGCGAGCGTTTCCCCTATCCGTTTCCGTTATCTAAATTACGCGCCCCTGTTAGGACACGTAATTCGAGATGATGGCCGACACCTGATTGGGTGTCAGCGACCCCATGTGGGTGTTGAGGATGGTGTCGATCTGCGCACTGGAGAGACTGACCAGCGTGTCGGTGGACAGTCCGGTGACGCCAGTCGGGCTGAAGGCCGCGATGTCGGCGGTGGAGAATTTCGCGATATTTTCCTTGGAAATCGCCGCTACCTGAACCGAGGTCAGTGCGCCGACCTGGGCGGGTGTCAATGCCTCGCTCTGGGCGGTCGTCAAAGCCCCGATGACGCTGGTCGGCAGGCCGGAAATCGCACCGCTGGAGAAGGCGACGATGTCGTCCGTCGAAAACAGGGCGATATCTTCGGTTCCCAACGCGGCGGCCTGGATGGCGTTCAGTGCGTTGATCTGCGTTGTCGTCAGGGCATCGACCTGCGTCGTCGTCAGCGCAACGATCTGATTGTAGCCCAGTGCACCGACCTGGCTTGCGCTCAAGGCGCGTATCTCGCTGGTCGTCAAGGCCGCGATGATGGTGGTCGACAGGCCCCGGATGGAGCCGGACGCGATGGCGGCGATATCGGCCGTCGAAAAGGTCGACATGCCCTGTGTCGTCAAACCAGCAAGACCATCGGCACTGAGTGCTGCAATCTGTGCTGTCGAGAAGGATTCGACCTGGTCCTTGCTCAGTGCCGCGACCTGTTTGCTGGTCAGCCCGGCGATGCCTGCCGTTCCCAAAGCCGCCAACTCGCCCGTGGACATGGCCGCGATGAAGTCGGTCGGCAATCCGCCGATGGCTGTGGAGTTGATGGCCGCGATCTGTGCGGAACTCAGCGTTTGCAACTCCTCCGCCGTCAGCCCTGCCATGGCCTTTGAGGTGAGATTGTTGACCTGCGTCGTGGTCAGCACATGCAACTGCTCCAGACTGAGGGCTGCGACCTGATCGCTGGAAAGACCGGAAACGCCACCTGTGCTGATCGAAACGATCTGGCTGGTGGAGAGCGCTGCGATGTCGATCGTTTCCAATGCTGCGATCTGCTGAGAGCTGAAGGCTGCGATCTGACCCGTGGATAGAACGCTGATCTGATCGACCGTCAATGCTGCGACCTGAGCTGTCGAAAGACCCGAAACGCCAGCAGCGCTCAAAGAACGAACGACTTCGGTGGACAGCGAAGCCAGCGTCGCCGTGGAAAGCCCGCTGATGGCGGCTGCACTGATGGAGGCGATGTCGGCCGTCGAGAAGGTCAGGAGGTCGTCCGTACCCAGTGCCGCCAGCTGTTTCGATCCCAGCGCCGCCACCTGATCAGGCGTGAAGGCTTCGACCTGATCGGGGCTCAAGGCGGCGATCTGGCCGGTGGTGAGACCGGAAATGCCAGCCGTGCCGAGCGCTGCAATTCTTTCCGTGGGCATGGCGGCAAGCGCTGCTGTGGACATGCCTTGAATGACGTGCGCTGGCAGAACTGCCAGATCATCGGTCGACAGCACACCAATGTCATCTTCACCGAAGGCTGAAAGCTGCATGGAGGTGAGAGCGGCAACCTGCGCCGGCGTCAGCGCCTCGACCTGTTCGGTGGAAAAGGCCGTGATCTGCCCAGCCGACAGGCCTGCGATGGCGGCTGTGCTCATCGCCATGATCTGCGCAGACGACAAGACAGCCGCGCCCGTGCTTCCCAACGCAGCCACCTGCTTGGAGCCAAAGGCTGCGACCTGCGCCGTCGTCAAGGCTTCCAGTTGCGTGGATTTCAGGGCGGCAATCTGCGCGGTCGAGAGACCGGCAATGCTGGCCGTTCCGAGTACGGCGATGCGCTCGGTTGGAAGGCCGGCAAGTGTCGCTGTCGGTAGACCGGCAATGGCGCTCGATGTGAGGGCCGCAAGCTCTGCCGTCGAGAATGCACCAAAGTCGTCGGCGCCCAAGGCACCAACCTGTGCTGAGGTCAGCACAGCAACCTGCGCCGTGTTGAGGGCTTCGATCTGCCCTGTCGAAAGTGCCACGATCTGGTCCGTGGTGAGACCGGCGATACCAGCTGTGCTCAAGGCGGCGATCTGGCTGGTAGAGAGGGCGCTTGCGCCTAGAGTTCCAAGGGCCGCGATCTGCTTGGAGCCGAGTGCTGCAATCTGCGCTGTCGTCAATGCGCCGATCTGCGCGCTCGTCAGGGATCCGATTTGCCCGGTGGACAGGCCAGGAACACTGCCCGCTCCCAGCACGGCGATTTTATCGGCCGAAAGACCGGCGAGTGTCGCAGAGGACAGACCGAGAATGGCGCTGGAACTCAAGACCGCAAGTTCTGCAGTCGAGAACACGCCGATATCGGTAGCATCCAGCGCTGCGACTTGTGAAGACGTCAGCACCGCCACCTGCGCGGTGTTGAGGGCTTCGATCTGGGCGGTGGTGAGTGCATCGACCTGCGCTGCGGAAAGGCCGGGCACGCCGACTGTGCTGAGCGCGGCGATCTGGGCCGTAGAGAGAGCTCCCACGCCCGCTGTTCCCAAAGCTGCGACTTGCTTTGAACCGAGGGCGCCGATCTGCGACGTGGTCAGCGCGCCGATCTGCGTTGATTTTAAAGATGCGATCTGTGATGTGGAGAGGCCCGTGATACCTGACGTGGACAAAGCCGCGATGGTTTCGGCAGACAGCAATGGCAGCACGTCGGTGGACAGGCCTGCGACTGCGTTGCTGGACAGGGCCAGAATATCTCTGGTCGAAAACACCGCCAGATCGTCTGCGCCAAACGCGCCGACCTGTGCAGCCGTGAGAACTGAAACCTGACCCGTTGTCAGCGCTTCTGCCTGAAGCGTGGTCAAAGCGGCAATCTGCGTGGTCGAAAGACCGGTGATGCCGTCCGAACTCAAGGCAGGTATCTGATGCGTGGTCAGTGCCGCGACCTGATCGGAATTGAGCGACGCCACCTGTCTCGAAGACAAGGCTGACACCTGAGTGCTGGAAAGCAAGCCGACCTGGCTCGCGGTCAAAGCCGCGACCTGTTTGGTCGTCAATCCGGATATACCACCCGTGCTGATGGCGCCCAGTTGGAACGTCGTCAATGCTGCAACCGTGTCGGTCGACAATCCGGAAATCGCGGCAGAGCTGATGGACGCGATGGAAGCCGTCGACAACGACGCCAGATGATCGCTGCTCAACGCACCGATTTGCTGCGAGGTCAGTGCCGCGACCTGCTTTGTCGACAGGGCAACGATCTGCCCCGTGCTCAAGGCACCGATCTGGCCGGTCGTCAGGCTTGCGATGGCACCGCTGCTGAGAGAAGCTATCTGCGTTATCGTCAGGTCAGCAATCGTGGCCGCGGGCAAGGTTGCGATGATGGCGGGGTTGATGGCGCCGATATCCGCGTTGGAAAATTGCGCAATGCCGTCCTTTCCTAAAGCCCCGATCTGGGCCGACGACAGGGCACCGACCTGGATAACGGTCAAGGCTTCGGCTTGCAACGTGGTGAACTTGGCGAGCTGCGCGGCAGTCAGCCCGGAAATGCCACCGGTGCTCAAGGCCGCAATCTGGGCGGTGGTGAAACTTTTGACGTCGTCAGGCTTGAGGATGCCAATCTGGTCTGCGGTCAGCGACGACACCTGCTTGGTGGTCAATGCCGGGATCTGTTTAGTGTCAAGAACAGCAACCTGCCGGGTCGTCAAAGCCGGAACACTGGACGGGTTCAATGCAGCGATCTGCGCCGTCGACAGGAATGCCAGAACTGCCGTCGACAGACCGGAAATTGCGTCCGGCTTGATAGCCGCTATATCATCCGTCGAGAACTCGGCGATGGCATATTTGCCAAACGCATCGATCTGATCGCCGACCATTGCAGATATTTGCAATGTCGTCAGCGCTTCTGCCTGCGCAGGCTCCAACGCGGCAATCTGCTTGTTGGACAGGCCGGAAATACCTGCGGTGCCGATGGCCGCGATCTTGTCGGGCGATAGGACCGCAATCTTGTCGGTGCCCAATGCGGCGATCTGGGCGGCGCCCAATTCACGAACCTGAGCAGTAGAGAGGCTGCCGATCTGGAGGGTTGTCAGCACAGCTACCTGGGCATCGGTCAGATTTTTAATCGTGGCGGGACGCAGAGACGCAATTTTATCAGTGGACAAGGATTGGAGATTTGCCGCATCGAGGGCTGCAATCTGGGTCGAACTCAGCGCACCAATTTGCGCCACTGTCAGCGCGCCAAACTGGACTGTGTCGAGAATATCGATCTGGTCGGATGTCAGACTTGCCACCGCCGCCGTCGAAAATGCAACGATCTGCAATGTTGTCAGCGCCTTTATGGCACTCGTGCTGAAGCCGGAAATACCCCTTGCGGTCAGCGCTGCGATGTCGTCTGCGGAAAATGTCGCAATATCTTCAGGCCCGAATCCAGCGGTCTGGGTGGATTTCATCGCCGCGAGCTGACGTGTGGTAAAGGCATCGACCTGGAGGGTCGAGAGCGCCGCAATCTGATCCGATGTCAGTGAACCCACCGCACCCACGCTCAAAGCCGCGATCTTGTCTGCGGAGAGCGCCTCGATCATATCCTTCGACAATCCGCTGATACCGCTTGCATTCAAAGCTGCAATGGCTGCGGTGGACATCGCCTTGATGTCTTCGGGCTCAAGGCCTTTTATCTGGTTCGAGGTCAAAGCGGCAACTTGCGCCGATGACAAGGCCTGAATCTGTTTACTCGAAAGAGCCGTGATCTGCTCCGCGCTCAACGAAGCCAACGTCTTCGGCAACATTGCAGAGATTTGCAGCGTCGTCAGCGCCGCCAGAGACGCGGACGGAAGGGCCGAGATTTGCGTGGTGCTGAGGGCTCTGGTCTGGCTCGTCGTCAACGCCGCGACCTGTAAGGCCGTCAAGGCGACAATCTGGTCCTTCGTGAGTTTCGAGACCGCCCCTACACTTAATGCCGCAATATCTGCTGTCGTCAACGATGCAAGAACCGCTGTCGATAGGCCTGGAATGGCCGTGGCGCTCAAAGCGGAGATGGAGATTTGTGCGAGATCAAACGCATTCAAAACACCTAATTGCGCAGATGTCAGCGCCCCGACCTGGACATTTGAAAGCAGCTTGAATTTGTCAGACGAGAAAGCATCGATCTGATCTGTGGTCAGTGCGGCAATGGTCGCAGTGCTCAATGCCGCAACCTGCACGGATGTCAGCGCGGCGACGACGGCGGTGCTCAGTCCCTGGATGGCTTTGGTACCGATCGCCGCGATATCCGCTGTCGAAAACGTGGCGATCTGATCGGTCTCAAGCGCGCCGAGTTGCGATGAACTCAAAGCTTTGACCTGGGTCGGAGACAGGGCCTCGACCTGCTCCGTTGTCATCGCCGCGATCTGTGCCGTCGACAAGGCGGCAATCGCTGCGGTGCTTAAAGCGCCGACACCGGCATTGGCAAGTGACGCCACGGTTTCTGGAGGCAGCAATTTGATTTGTGCCGGTTTGAGCGCGCTCAGTTGGGTTACCGTCAACCCGCCCAATTGAAGGCTTGTGAGCGCACCAAACTGTTCAGTGGACAAGGCACCGATAGCGGCTGAACTGAAGGCTGCAACTTGCGTTTTCGTCAGGCCCTTCAATGCGTCAGCGCTCAAGCCCGCAATGCTTTTGGTCGAGAGGGCGGCAATATCGTCTGTCGAAAATGTCTCGATTTCATCGGCGCTGAGGGCCGCGATCTGGGACGAGCTCAGGACTTTGACCTGTGCCGCCGTCAAAGCCTCGACCTGATCGGCCGAAAGCGCGGCGACCTGCGTTGTGGTCAGCTTGGCAATCGCGCCCGTTGACAGCGCAGCGATCTGATCGGCCGTCAACTCGGCGATGACGGACACCTCAAGGCCTGGAACGGCCTTGCTGGACAAGGCTGCGAGTGCTGCAGGTGCAAACTTATCAATATCATCTTTAGACAGAACTGCCGCCTGGATGGACGTCAGCGCGGCCAATTGGGTCGAGGTCAAAGCCCCCGGCTGGCTTGATGTCAGCGCTTTTATCTGCTCGGTTGTCAACTTGGCGAATGCGCTGGCGCTGATCGCCGACACTTGCTCGGCGCTCAAAGCAGCGACGATGTCCGTCTTCAAGCCCAAGGCAGCCGCACTTGTGATGGCTGCTATATCGGCAGTCGAGAAGGTGGCAATTTTGCTGTCGTCAAGCGCTGCAATCTGCGTCGAGCTCAAAGCCTTAACCTGAGCTGGCGTAAACGCCTCCACCTGCGCGGGAGAAAGGGTCCCGATTTGCGCCGCTGTCAGGCCAGTAATCGTTTTCGTCGCAAGCGCCTCGATCTGGGTCGGTGTCAGAGCTCCGATATCAACGGTCGCAATCGCTGCGACTTGAGACGATGTGAGCGCCCCGATTTGGCGGATGTTCAAGCTAGCAAGCTGCGTCGAGGACAGCTCCGCGACCTGACTGCTCGAAAGGCTTGCAATCGCAGCCGTGCTAAACGTGCCGACAGCCGCGGGCGTAAAGCGGGCAATATCTCCAGACTCGAGTGCGGAAATCTGGTAGGCTTTCAGGGCAGACGTCTGCTCGGATGTCAGCTCGCCGAATTGAATGGAAATGAGGCTCTTGAGCTGCTCACTCGTCAGCTTCCCAATTGCCTGGCTGTTGATGGCGGAAAGCTGCGCGTCGGTAAGCGAGCTGAATGTTTCGGTCGTCATGCCGGGCATGGCGTTGGCCGTAATGGCCGCGATCTGCGCGGGGCTTAACATCGACACAACCTGGAGGCTCAACCCCGGAATGGCTTTGCTCGATATCGCGGCCATATCCGCAGTGGAGAATTCCACAAAATCTTCAGGGTCGATCGCTGCCAGTTGGGCGGAGCTGAGTGCAGCGATCTGCGAGGGGGTGAGTGCTTCGATCCTGACGGCGTCCATGTCGGTCAGCTGTTGCATGGTCAACGCCGCGACTTGCCTCTGGCTGAAGCTTTCGACGGAGGCTTTGTTGAGAACCGCAAGCTGATCCAGTGTCAGCCCCACCATGCCGCTCGTCGAGATGGCACTGAGCTGTATCCGCGACATCGTCTGGAGATCTTCCGTCTCGATCGCGGATATCTGGATGGATGAGAACGCGCTGATCTGCCGGGACGACATGGCCGAGACCTGCTCGGTCGTGAGCGAGGCGACATCTTCCGTGGACCAGCTGGCAACCGTGGCCGTCGATAGCTTCGAAATCTGGCTGGGCGTGAAAGAAGGAATGATCGACGTCATGTGCAGGCCTTGATCGCGAGTTCAAATATCGAAGACAGATCGGAAGCCACAACGCTTCCTGCCGAATGCCTGAACAGCACAAAAAATACCCTGCCCAGCCCCAGTCGCGCGGAACGCCACCCAAGCCAACGGCCAAGGCAGAATCCAGCTGTGACAATCCTAGGTTTGATTGCTTGCGCGAGGCTGTCAGGTTTTTCGATCAGAAAACCGCAGCTTGCGCGCGGTCCGCTTAAAGCGGCGGATTGAGGAAGGCGGGCATGGTTTCACCCGTCTGCTCGTTCGACAGGAACAGGCCAGCGGTATCCAGTGCCTCGCGGATGGTTACATCCATATCCAGATAACGGTAGGTTCCGAGACGTCCGACGAAGGTCACAGCCTTCTCCTGCGCCGCAAGAGCTGCATATTGCGCTAACTGCTCTTTTTCCTCAACCAGGCGAATGGGGTAATAAGGCACATCGTCAGGTCCGCATTCACGGGAGAACTCGCGGTAACACACCGATCCCTCATGCTTTTCCCACGGCGAGAAATGCTTGTGTTCGGTGATGCGCGTATAGGGAACCGAGACCTCCCCATAGTTCATGACCGCACAACCCTGGTAATCGCCATCATAGGTGAAGCGTTCGAAATCGAGTGTGCGATACCCAAGCCGTCCATTGGCGTAATCGAAATAGCCATCGAGCGAACCGGAATAGAAGGTGTGATCGTAACCGCCCGTCTCGCTGCGCTCGAAATTGCTGTTGAGATGAACCGTGATGCCAGGGTGATCCAAGATACGCTCAACCATCGGCGTGTAGCCCGTTTCCGGCATGCCCTGATACTTGTGGAAGAAATAGTCGTCGTCGTAGTTGAAGCGGACGGGCAGACGTTTGAGGATCGACGCGGGCAAAGCGGTCGGCGAGCAACCCCATTGTTTTTGCGTATAGCCTTGGAAAAACGCCTCATAGAGATCACGCCCGACGAAGCGCAGCGCCTGCTCTTCGAAGGTCTGCGGGTCTTCGATGGTCTTGTCGGCCTGCTGATCGATAAAAGCTTTGGCTTCATCAGGCCGGAAGGTCTTGTCGAAGAACTGATTGATGGTGTGCAGATTGACAGGAAGCGAAAAAACCTCGCCTCGGCTGGTCGTTTTCACCCGGTTCTTGTAGGGCATGAAGGTCTGGAAGCGATTGACGTAATCCCACACCTGCGCGTCGTCGGTGTGGAAAATATGCGGGCCGTAGACATGTACCATCACGCCCGTTTCGCTGTCGCGTTCGGTGTGGCAGTTGCCGGCGATATGGTCGCGCCGGTCGAAAATGTCGATCTGATGGCCCGCTTGGGCAAGCTCACGACCGATGACTGCACCGGACAGCCCGGCACCGACAATAGCAATCTTTTTCGACTGGGACACGCTTGACCTGCCTTATGGAGTGGATCGACCGCGTGCATGGAGACGACACGGTGCTGTGATTGAATGATAGAAAAGACGCTTATACGCTAAAGTTATTTTAGCGAAGCTCTATACGCGTTCGCTCGTGTCGCTGGTCCATAACCTGGTGTCATGGGGAATGGCGGCAAACGCATTCCAGTCTCTCAGCTTTTCAAGATACCGGTTGCGGTAGGTCTGCTCATCGACGAATTCGAGGTTTTCCAGAACCAGCTCCGTGCCAATCTCATAGTACACATCGAGGTTGCGCAAATCGGGAACCGGCGCTTCACCACGCTCGGCTTCACCTTGCATCTGCCAGAACAGCTCTTCCAGACGGCGGGCCAGTCCGGGGATGTCGCGCAGCGCACTGGTCTCTCGGTTGGCTTGCAGCTTGTCTCTGACCTGCTTCAAGCTCGCCGGGTTCTTGGCATAGCCAATCGCCTTGGCGACATAATCCTCCGGCCCGGTGCAGATGAGTTCGGACACGCCGGTTGCCGCCACGACGCTGCTGCAGAACCGTGCCGCAAAGCTCTTGCCGGGGAAGGTCAGTACGGGAAGCCCAACGGTCAATGCATCGCCTGCCGTCGAATGGGCACCATAGGGGAATGTGTCGAGGAACAGGTCTGCCACCGCGATACGCGCCAGATGTTGAGCATTGCCGGCCTTGGGAGCAAAAATGATCCGTTCCGGCGCAATGCCAGCAGCTTGCGCCAAATCTTTCAGCCGCTGGTCGGCCTTCTCGTTACCGCTCAGCAACCACAAAATGCTGTCGGGTGTGGCGGTCAGAATTTTAACCCACTGGTCGAACGTACCGGAGGTGATTTTCTGCATGCCGTTGAAGCAGGCAAACACGAAGGCCTTTTCCGGCAGACCGACGCTCTCGCGGGTCGGCTTTTCGGCAATGGTGCGCTTGCGATCGATCGGCTGATTGCAGGCGATGCGCAGCACTTTTTCGGAATAATAGATTTCGCTTTCCACAGGCACGATTTGCGCGTCGGCAATCATATACTGGTGGAACGGGCTACCCATCGAGCCGGGATAGCCGCAGAAATTGACGATGACCGGTGCCGGACGATAGGCAAAAATCTTCGTGCGCGCATGTTTGGTATAGCCGTTGACGTCGATCAGAATGTCGATCTCGTCGCTGGCGATCTGCCGTGCGGCGGCCTCATCGGTCAGGGCGCCAATGTCATGCCAGCCATCGACGGCGGCCTTCATGCGCGTTTGCGTTTCGTCATTGGCAACCGGATCACCACAGTAATAGGCATGGATTTCAACGCTTGCCTTGTCGTGGAATTCCAACACTTCGCGCAGCGCAAAGCCGACAGCGTGGTCGCGAAGGTCGGACGAAACGTAACCGACGCGCAGGCGCTCGCCCGTACCGGTTTTCTGTTTGACCGTGCCACGCGGGAAATCCCTGATGTCGAGGCGACCGACGAAACCCTTGTTGTAGACATAGGCGCGGGCCAGCTGGAACATCGGGTCGTCGGAATAGCAGCCCAATGTCAGTGGCGACATGGCATCCACCATCTGGCGCATGGTGATGTGGCTCGACGGCACCAGGATCGGCCATTTGCACTGGCGTTGACGAATGGCGCTCCAGTGCTGGCCGGTTTCGGGCTTGTCCGGGCGAAGCTCCATCGCCTGCCACAACACCGTCTCCGCTTCTTCGAGCAAACCGGCATTCTCCATGACGCGGCCGATGTGTTGCAACGCCATGAACCGGTAGGAGACGCGGTCGGCCGTGCTTTCGTCCGTGGCTTCCACAAAGCTCTTCCATTGCTGGATGGCTTGCGGCGCCGCGCCGGCATCCTCATAGGCGCGACCTAGATTGATGTGGGCAGGACCGAACAGGGGATCGACTTTGAGCGCCGCACGCATGGCGTTGATCGAGCCGGGGAGATCGTTGAGTTGGCGCAGGGTCACGGAATAGTTGAAGTAGACCATCTGCAGTCCCGGATGGGAATCGTTGAAGGCGAGCCAGGTCTTGTAGAGCTCGACCGCTTCTGCCCGTCTGCCTTCTGCGCTGAATGTTTCGGCGAATTTAAAAAGGTCCATCAGAGACAGACGTTGGGTCTTTGCAAGTTCGAGCACATTCGGGAAAAGCGAACTGGAGAAATTGCCGTTTGTCACACTATTCATCAATCTGAACCCCGAAGATGGCCTGCCGTTCGGCAAATGTACCATGTCTGTAGAAATCGGAGTGCAGATTAATACTTTGAAGCTTGTGCGGCGCTTTACTTGCACAAAAACAGTGCTTCATCGCCCAATAATGAATAAAAAATCGCTATTTTTATGATCTGTGAACGGCGAGTTTCAGAAAATTGCCCCGCCGCCAGTGGCTAATAGCCCGCCTTAAAACAGATCGCAGTCGCCGGAGGCCTTATCGAGAGGTTGCGAATGGCCATGACGCAGGCCTGCACCGAGCGCCTTTTGCATTTCTGCAAGCTTGACGAGGCTGAGCGCGGTGGAAACATCAACGACCCAGTCAATCGGGATCGAGCCGGTGATCGTATCGATGAACTCAGCAAGGCCACGGGTCTTTTGAACGGCAAGGTCGATACCTTGCAAAAGCCGCATGCCATCTGTCGTCACCGCGCCATCGGTTGCCTCGAGCAATTGCGGTTCTATTCTTTCGATGAGGTATGCCACATCGTGAAGCTCGGACACGACCCGCATCAATACGTCGGGAAGTGCTTCTTCGAATGTGGACAATTCCGCTTGCTCGGCGATCTGCATAAATGACTCCGTGACCAGAGCGCCGGATCGATATGGCCAAGCTGGCTTCGATCCGATGCTGAAACAAGATGAAGAAACGACTGGGCAAACCCGCTTTTGCCGCCGTCTTAGAAAAACTCGATATCGTTGGCGACTGGCTTTGGAGCCGGAGCCGGACGCTTTTCGAGAGCAACCGTCGACTGCGTTTCGGCACCGCTGAGCGGATGCTGACGCGCACGACCGGAGACCGGCCAAAACTCCACCTTGCGGCCCGAATCCCCTCCCGTCGACTGCCCGAGAAGACGAATGCCTTCATCCTTTAGAAACTGCACCGCGAATGCGGCGTTCTGTTCGCCGACATTCGAGAAGCTGGCAATGGTTTTCGCCCCACCGAAAATCTTTGCCTCGAGCCGATCACGGCGCGCGCCCTGCTTGAGCAGGCCGTTGATCAGCAATTCCATGAGATGCACCCCGTAACGGGTTGCATCTCCGCCCCCGGTGCCCCCCGTTCCCGGCAGCAGGAAATGGTTCATGCCGCCGACGCCCGCAACAGGGTCTCTAAGACACGCAGCCACGCACGAACCGAGAATGGTCGTCAAAACCACATCGGGATCATTGGCGATTTTATATTCGCCTTGGATAATATGTACGCGCTTGGCTGCGGTTTCGATCATTTCAACGATCCAAATACGGCTTCAATTGCCGCCTTCATTTTGTCGATGGAAAATGGCTTTGCCAGAACGTTGTTGGCGCCAAGCTGAGCTGCCTTCTGAACCAGCGCGCGGTCACCCTGCGCGGTCAGAATGATGAAGGCGGCCTTCTTGGTCGTCGGGTTCGTGCGAACCGCCTGCAAGAAGCCCAGACCATCCATCTTCGGCATGTTGAAGTCGGAAATGACGAGATGATGGGGCTGCTGCTCCATGATCTTCATTCCCTGTTCGCCATCGCCAGCAGAGGTGATCTGCTTGAAGCCGAGCTGGGTCAGTGCATCACTGAGCAACAGGCGACTGGTAACCTGATCGTCAACGATCAGAACTTTGATTTTTTCTGCGAGAGACATTAGTCGGAACCTTCTTTTCGGGCGGCAGTAAGTTTCAGAATTTCTTCGCCGATGGCGTTCAGCGGAAGTTGTGTTTCGACAGCGCCGAGTTCGTGGGCGACCCTCGGCATGCCGTAAACGACGCAGGTCTTTTCGTTCTGGCCAACGGTGCGGGCACCGGCATGGCGCATTTTCAAAAGACCAGCGGCCCCGTCGCGCCCCATCCCTGTCAGGATGACGCCAACGGCGTTGCGTCCAGCAAGTTCAGCCACGGAATCGAACAGAACATCCACCGACGGACGATGGCCATTAACAGGTTCTTTTTCCAAAAGCCTGCAACTTGGTGCGGAATGATTAACGACCTGCAAATGACGCTCTCCGCCCGGCGCAAGATATATTTTACCGGTCTGCAAACGCGCCCCGTCCGTTGCCTCTTCCACCACCGGCGCACACAAACGATTGAGACGTTCCGCAAAGCTTTTCGTAAACGTCGAGGGCATGTGCTGGGTGATAACGGTCGGAGGGCAATTGGCCGGAAATTTTTGCAAGACCGCGATCAACGCTTCCACTCCGCCGGTCGATGAACCGATCGCCACGATCTTTCGGCCGACGCGGTAGTCGCTGACGGCCATCGGCTGTGGCGTGGGTGGCCTTTCAGAGCCGACGTTGCGATAGGACTGGTGCTGGGAACGTGCCGCAGCCTTGACCTTTTCGGCCAGATCGCCAAACGGCCTGCTATCGCCCGGTGCAGGTTTTTCAACGCAGTCGAACGCGCCGATTTCCAGAGCTGCCAGCGAAGCGCCAGCGCCGCGATGCGTCAGCGTGGAGACCATGATGACCGGCATGGGCCGAAGCCGCATGATCTTTTCCAGAAATTCGAGGCCGTTCATCTCCGGCATCTCGATATCCAGTGTCACCACATCCGGATTGAGTTCCTTGATCGCAGCGCGCGCTTCCATGGCGTTGCCCGCCTGACCAACCACGTGAACATCGGGGTCAGCCTTCAGGACAGCCGAAATCAGGCCGCGCATCGTCGGGGAGTCGTCGACGACAAGAACTCTTGCGGGTGCAGTCATGCTTTTCTCCCGCCTGGTTTGCCGATGAAGCGATAGGTCGTGATGCCGGTGTTGTCGAAAAGCGCTTTGGGATCACCCGAGACACGCTCGGAGTGGCCGATATAGAGATGTCCGCCTTCCGGCAGAAGGCCTGCGAAACGCGCCCAGATCTTCACCTGGGTCGGCTCATCAAAATAGATCACCACGTTGCGGCAGAAAATCACATCGAAACCGCCCTTGAAGGGCCATTGCGTCATGAGGTTCAGTTCGTTGAAGGTGATCAGGCGTTTAACCTTATCGCTGATCTGATGCTTGCGGCGACCGCCGACATCGACGGTGTCGAACCATTGCTTGCGCATGGCAGGCGTGACGGTTTCAAGCGCGTTTTCGTCATAGACCCCGGCTCTGGCCTGCGCCAGAATCTTCGGGTCGATATCGGTTGCCAGAATGCGGAAGTCGTATTCGGCGGCGTTGGGGAACATGCCCAGAACCGTCAAGGCGATCGAGTAAGGCTCCTGCCCGTCGGAGCAGGCGGCAGACCAGATACGGACACGGCCACCGGCTTTTGCCCGGTTGATCAAGCCCGGCAGAACCTCATCGCGCAGATGCTCGAAATGGTGGTTTTCGCGGAAGAAGCGCGTAAAGTTGGTCGTCAGATGCGACAGCATCTCGCGACGGGCATGCGCACCTTCCTGGGACGAGACCAGAGTGCAATATTCCCGGAAGCCGGAAATACCCAGATTGCGGATGTGTTTGGACAGTCGCGAATAAACGAGCGACGCCTTTGTGTCGTTCAGATAGATGCCGGCATCGGCATAGATCATCGCGGCGATTTCGGACAGGTCGCGGCGTGTCAGCGGATATTCTCCGCTGGCAAGCACTTCGTCCGGGGATAGGCGTGTATCGTTAAACTTGAGCGCTGTCATTCATCACTACTTTCAACCGGCTACCGCAAGAGACATCTCTTGTTTGAGCGACTGGCCACGAGACGCGCCGACAACGGCATCCACATCCAGAATGAGAGCCACGCGGCCATCGCCAAGGATGGTTGCGGCAGCAATGCCCGGAACGTGGGTGTAGTTGGCTTCCAGCGATTTGATCACGACCTGACGCTGACCCTGGATGGCATCCACCATCAGAGCGCGCTGTCCGCCGCCTTCCGATTCCACCAGAAGCGCTACGCCGTCGACCGGGTTTGCCTGGGTGTTGCGGAAGTTGAGAATGCGACCGACATCCACCAGCGGGCAGAAGGAGTTGCGGATGGAAATCAGACGCTGATTGGAACCGAAGGAATGAATGTTCACGGCTTCCGGCTGCAATGTTTCGACAATCGCCGTTAAAGGCACGACCAGCGTCTGGCCAGCAACCGTCACCACCATGCCGTCGAGAACGGCAAGCGTCAGCGGCAGGCTCATGGTGAAGGTGGAGCCGAGGCCTGGACGCGAGGTGATGCTGATACGACCGCCGAGTGCCTGGATCGAACGCTTGACTACGTCCATACCGACGCCACGACCCGAAATGTCGGAAATCTTGTCGGCGGTGGAGAAGCCCGGTGCGAAGATCAGGTTGTCGATTTCCTCATCCGTCAGGTTGGCATCGGCAGCGATCAGATCGTTGTCGATGGCCTTCTGACGAACGCGCTCGCGGTTGATACCCGCGCCGTCGTCGGCCAGTTCAATCAGAATGCGGCCCGAACGGTGCTTCGCCGTCAGCTTGACGGTGCCCTCAGGGTTCTTGCCTGCTGCTTCGCGCTTTTCGGGTGTTTCGATGCCGTGGTCGACGGCATTACGGATCATGTGCGTCAGCGGCTCGGCCAGCTTGTCGATGACCGTCTTGTCCACTTCGGTGTTTTCACCCTCGGTGATCAGACGGATCTGCTTGCCGATCATGTCGGCGACTTCGCGAACGATACGCGACATGCGCTGGAAGACCGGCTTCACCGGCTGCGCACGGATGGCCATGACGCTATCCTGAATTTCACGCGTCAGCTGCTGGAGTTCTTCCAGACCCATGTTCACGGCAGACGTGCCGGTCGTATCGTTCTCGATGACGCTCTGCGACAGCATCGCCTGGTTGATGACGAGCTCGCCCACGAGGTTGATGAGGCGGTCGACGCGGTCGAGATCGACACGGATCGTCTGACCGGCGCTTGCATTGGCAGCGGCAGCTGCTGCTGCGGCCGGTGCTTCCTTTTTCTCCGCGGCAGCGGAGACGGCACGCGTGACTTCGGTTGCGGCAACAGCGGTCGAGACCGTCTTTGCAGCGATGTTTTCTTCCGGTTCAGCCGCCAGAATGGCTGGCTCGTCGGCGGTTTCGTCCAGAACCGACAGATCGAACGGCACCGGTATCATCGGCAGTTCTTCTTCTGCCGGTGTTTCTGCAACGATTTCCGAAATCTCCAGATCGCAATCCCATTCGGCGAATTCGAAGACCGTGCGGATGCCCGAGGCGCCCTTGTCCGTCTTGATCGAAATCTTCCAATGGAAGTAAGCAGCTTCGGGCTCGATATTCTCCAGCGCCGGCAAGTTGCTCATGTCGCAGTTGATGCTCATCTCGCCGATGCGGGAGAGATCGCGCAGCAACAGAGCCGATTCATTGCCCTTGGTGTAGAGCGATGTCTGCGGCTTGAAAACGACGTTGAACGACGGCGTTTCCATCATCGGGACAGTATCGTCCTCGAATTCACCAAAGGAGAAGGCGACGGGCTGGAAGCCGCTATCGTCTGTCGGGGCCGGTGCTGCGGCAACCGGTGCAGGCGCGGCCACTTTCGGTGCTGCCGGTTCCGAAGCTGCGCCGGGCGAGACCTTTTCGCCGTTGGCCAGCGCTTCGAGTTCCTTGACCAGACCGCGTGTACGACCTTCCTCGACACTGCCGCCGTCACGGGCGGCATTGGTCAGATCGGCCAGAACGTCAGCCGATTTGAGCATGACCTTCAGGACGTCCTGATCGGGTTCGAGCTTGTTCGAGCGTACGCAGTCCAGTGTCGTTTCGAAGACGTGGGCAAACGCCACGAGATCGTCGAGGCCGAATGCGCCCGCTCCACCCTTGATGGAATGAACGGCACGAAACACAGCATTTACGGTTTCCGGATCGCGGTCGCCGTCATTCAATTTCAGAAGACCTGATTCCAGTTCCGCGAGCTGTTCCTCGCACTCCTGAAAGAAGATTTCTTTGATTTCGTTCATATCCATCGTGAGTAGTCCCGTATCAAGCAGTTACGCGTTCAATGGCATCGATCAGCTTCACAGGGTCGAATGGCTTGACGATCCATCCGGTGGCACCTGCCTGGCGGGCACGATTTTTCTTCTCGGCATCGCTTTCGGTGGTCAGCACGAGGATGGGGATCGCACGGTACTTCTCGTTGCGACGAACGCCCTCGATAAAGCCGAAGCCATCGAGGCGCGGCATGTTGATATCCGTGACGATCACGTCTGGCTCGCAGCCCTCGAGGACTTCAAGTCCTTCGATGCCGTCTTCCGCCTGGATCGTTTCGAAACCGGCATTGTTCAACGTCACGAGCAGCATGTTGCGGATCGTTCTGGAATCGTCGACGGTCAGAACCTTCTTCTTCATTTCGATATCTCCTTCGGGAGCATATGATCGATGTCCATCCCGATCAGTTTAAGGGTTTTATCAAAGGCATCGGATGCCTTGGAAAAAGTGAATGGCTTGCCGTCGGCTTCCCAAGCCCTGATGCCTGCCATCAAGACCTGGGCGCACTGCACGCCCACGCGCTCTACCTGGGAGGCATCCACCGCAAGCGGGGCACCCCTCATTTCCATCAGTTTTCCGTGCAAGACGGATGCCTGATTGAGGTCCAGCACGGGTGACAATTTCAATGTCGACTGCGCTGCTTTCCTGCCTGCCATCAAATCACTCCTTGGCGTCTGAATTGTTGATGCACGTAGCCATAGTCCACGCGCTCTTCACGCGCGGTTGCCACGTTATCCTGTTGGTGTCGGGTTACTGGCTGTGCCGTCGCCTGCATCTGGCGGGCAATGCGGAATTCACGCACCGTGCGGCCCAGTTCCAAAATAACCGTGTGCAGATCGTCGGCCTCGTCAGCCGCAGATGTCAGGCGAACAGCGGACCGTTCGGTGTCGGAACCGATGGAGCCCAGCTCAATCGCAACGGTCTGCAAGCTGGCAACGTTTTCGTCCGTGCGACGGGCGACGTCACCGATCATGTCGCTGACGCCGGAGACCTGACGAACCACGCCGCCAATGGCCTCCTGGGTCCGGTTGACCATGCGAACGCCTTCATCCACCTGCGTCTTCGTGCCGTTGACAAGGTTCTTGATTTCCCGCGCAGCATCCGCTGAACGCTGTGCCAGCGCGCGAACTTCCTGCGCAACGACCGCAAAGCCGCGACCGCTTTCGCCCGCACGTGCAGCCTCGATACCGGCATTCAGCGCCAACAGGTTGGTCTGGAAGGCGATCTCGTCGATGGAGCCGATGATGCGGCCGATCTGTTCGGCCGATTGTTCGATGCCAGCCATCGCACTGATCGCTTCACCGACAGCGGTTCCGCTTTCGGTTGCGGCATTGCGCGCCTGGGAGACGGCACTTTCGGCAGCTGCGATCCGCTCGCTGCTGGTGCGAACTTCGCCGATGACCGAGCCCAACGTGTCGGATGCGTTGGTAAATCTCTGCGCCTGCTGCGACGAGGCAGACGCCATGGTCCGGCCTTCGCTCGCCAGCCGTTCTGTTGCCGTTTGGGCGTTATGAATGCCAGCCTGCGCAGCGGCCATCGACGCTTCGATCTTTTCCAGCGCGCCATTGAAGGCATCTGCCAGATCGCGGTAAGCGTCGGGAATATCACCGGTGATGCGTGCTGTCAGATCGCCCGCTGCAAAAGCATTCAACGCATCGCCCAACAGGCGCTTGGTGTCCGCCTGATCGTCCTGACGCTGCTTGGCCAAATCCTGGGTATGGCGAAGGCGCAACTCGTTGAAGCGAAGAGATACGGCAATTTCGGTATCGACCATCACCAACCGCACGACAGCCTTGACAGCCTCGGCCAGTTCGCGCTGGCGCTTGCGGGTGCCCGGCAGAAGCGAGCGCGGTGTATGATCGGAAATCAAACCGCCGAGAAGATTTTCCAGAACGACCGCATGACCGGCCACGTGCCAGCGCGGGTCGAGCCCCATGCGGCTTTCGGTGTCGGATAGAACCTTGATGCGCTCGGCATAGACCGCATCGAACCGGGCGTCGGTCAAGACGCTCCAATGCGCGGTCTGGAGATCGTGAAGTCTGTCGAGCTGGTTTTCACTCTCGAAAGACGGGGAGCAGTCGGGCATGGACTGGAAGCGCACCATCAGGTCGCGCAGGCCCGCCTTGACGTGGGGCTCCAGCATGGTGCGGTAACGGCGCAGCAGATCGCACTGGTCTTGATCAAGACCAGCAAAACGCAGCCGACCTGCCAGGCTTCCGCCTGTGGCCTTTCGCGTATGATCTGTTGGCAAGTCCTGCCCCAAGCGACGTCCCCGATAGTTACGCCGGTTGAAACCGGCCCATGACCGATTGAGAATGTCAGTATCCGCGAGGATATTTCACGAGTCCGCGCACCACACATGGTGGCATGCCGACGCTGCTGAGCCTTCTGCAATCAAAGAGAATACCGGATCGACCCGGTACGGCAGGGCGGCGTCATGCCTGGAAGGAGGTTGGTAAAACTCCATTCCGCCGTGAAATACGTCCAATCTTTATGGTTAATTCCTTGCTCGAAGGTTAAGAACCCCAACTTAAACCAACAAATGCTAAAATTTGTTGTGCAATGGAGCTCCGATGAGAACTATCGCACTGCAAACGGCATTTAAAATGCTGATTATTGGAAAAGATTTCTTAATTTTAGCGGGCGGCGCTGGACAACGGCAATACCGTTCCCCTAAAACAAAGCGAGACGATATCCGCTTCCATGGTGATGTTTTAAAGAAACGCTGACGACGACTGAGGAGACACGATTTTGCCATGGATGGGGAAAAGCCACTGGACCCCTCGTCATTCCAAAAGGCTGATCGATGTCTTTGCGGCAGGTATTCTCATTTTCATGGGAATTCAGGCCAGTGCCGGCGCCACGCCGATCCTGAAGCCACACAGACTTGAGTGCGCCCAGCGGTCTCAAAACAGCACATCATCCACAACAGACACAGCGACAATGCGCCGGGATGGCGGTGCGCTGTGGATGCCATGGGAGCAGTCACGCAATCACGATTTTGTTCATTCATTTTTATCGTTCGCGGCTCTGGTATCTGACTATACGAAGGCCCAAATCGGGACAGAAGACATGCAATCCAACACGCATGGTTTTCGTCTCACTGGAACGGTCTCGCCTCGCGGCCCGCCTCGCATACGTTCATAGCCGTCGCGGCCGATTGTTTTCGTCTCTTTGGCGGAACTGGCGAAGCTGACGGGAAAAGGAACCGCCACATCGTAACGCCAGAAAAAATTGCCATTCTATATGAGTCTTAATGTTCTCCTTCCCATTCTGATTGCCCTCCCCTTCATCGGCAGTATCATCACTGCGATGATGCCGAGAGACGGTGCGGCCCGTGCCCCTGTGGCAGTTGCCGCGGGCATTTCACTGTTCAGTCTCGTAACGACCATTCTGCTCTATAGCAGTGTCAAAGGCGGGACCGTTCTCAAATACGATGTGGAGTGGCTTCCGCAACTGGGCCTGAACTTCACGCTCCGGCTTGATGGATTTGCCTGGATGTTCGCCGTCTTGATCACCGGCATCGGCCTTTTGGTGGTTCTTTACGCGCGCTACTATATGTCTGCGGAAGATCCCATTCCGCGCTTCTTCGCGTTTTTCCTGTCCTTCATGGGCTCAATGCTCGGCATCGTCTTGTCCGGCAATGTGATCTTGCTGTCGATCTTCTGGGAAATGACCAGCATCTTCTCGTTTCTGCTGATCGGATACTGGCATCACAATGCCACGGCACGCGACGGCGCTCGCATGGCGCTCACCGTCACCGGCATCGGTGGCTTCTGCCTTCTGGCCGGTTTACTGATCCTCGGCCACATGGCTGGAAGCTATGATCTGGATGCCATCATCGCCAAGGGTGCCGATATCCGCGCCCACTCGCTTTATGTTCCGGCGCTGGTCCTCATTCTCATCGGTGCGCTGACGAAAAGTGCGCAGTTCCCGTTCCACTTCTGGCTTCCCAACGCGATGGCCGCGCCGACACCGGTTTCCGCCTATCTGCATTCGGCAACCATGGTGAAAGCAGGTGTGTTTTTGCTGGTGCGGTTGTGGCCAGTGTTGGCGGGAACGCAGGAGTGGTTCTGGCTGGTGGGATTTGCCGGCATCTCGACATTGCTGCTCGGCGCTTACTTCGCCATGTTCCAGCAGGATCTGAAGGGGCTGCTTGCCTATTCCACCATCAGCCATCTGGGTCTCATCACCACACTGCTCAGCCTTGGGAGCCCGCTTGCAGCCGTTGCTGCCATCTTCCACATGATGAACCACGCCACCTTCAAGGCATCGCTGTTCATGGCAGCCGGCATCATCGACCATGAGACCGGCACCCGGGATATGCGGCGCTTGAGCGGGCTCTACCGGTTCTTACCCGCGACAGCCACGCTTGCCATGGCGGCGAGTGCTGCCATGGCCGGGGTTCCGCTCTTCAACGGCTTCCTGTCCAAGGAAATGTTCTTTGCAGAATCGGTGGAAACCCATGCGGATTCCCTGCTGGACAAGATGCTGCCCTATGTCGCGACGCTATCTGGCGCTTTTGCCGTGGCCTATTCGCTGCGTTTCATCCACACGGTCTTCTTCGGCCCGCCACCACACGATATTCCAAACCCAAAGCCGCATGAACCACCGCGCTGGATGCGCTTTCCCATCGAATTCCTGGTTCTGGCCTGCCTGATCGTCGGCGTGGTGCCCAGCCTGTCTATCGGTCCGTTCCTGCATTCGGCGGTGCTGTCAGTGCTGGGGCCGCAGACCCCGGTCTACAGCCTGTCGATCTGGCACGGTTTCAATCTTCCGCTCATGATGAGCCTCGTCGCACTGGTTGGTGGTGTTGCGATCTACGCGTTGCTGGGCGGATATTTCGCCCGCTGCGAAGACGGCCCTCCATTTTTCCGTCATCTGCGCGGACAGCGAATCTTCGAGCGCGTCATGGTCACGGTCTCATGGAAATGGGCGCGCTGGGCGGAAAGCACGCTGGGGACACGCCGGTTGCAGCCGCAGTTGCGCATGTTGATCCTGGTTGCCCTGATTGCCGGTTTCTCGCCGCTCGCGTCGTCCAATTTTTCGCTGACGCTACCGAGTGTGACGACGTTCGATCCGATTTTCGCAATCCTGTGGGCCATCGGCATGATCGCGGCCATGGGTGCTGCGTGGCAGGCCAAGTATCACCGGTTGGCCGCCCTCGTCATGCTGGGCGTCTCCGGCCTCGTTACCTGCCTCACCTTCGTGTGGCTATCGGCACCCGATCTGGCCATCACCCAGTTGCTGGTCGAAATCGTTACGCTGGTTCTCATCCTGCTTGGCCTGCGCTGGTTGCCCAAGCGTATGGTCAAGGTCGACAACAACAACGAACTGCCATCGCAGCTTCGTCGCGGGCGCGATTTTCTTCTCGCCGTCTTCTGCGGTATCGGCATGAGCGTCATTGCCTTTGCCGTGATGACGTTGCCGGTGCCCAACACCATCGCCAACTTTTTCCTCGAAAAAGCCTATAGCGAGGGTGGCGGCACCAATGTCGTCAACGTCATCCTGGTCGATTTCCGCGGCTTTGATACGATGGGTGAAATTGCGGTTCTCGCCATCGTCGGTCTTACTGTCTTCTCTCTCCTGCGTCGTTTCCGCCCTGCGCAAGAAAGCATCGGCCTGCCAGAGCAGCAGCTTATCCAGAACGCTTTCGACGCGGATAGCCCGGAACGCAGCAAGGGCGACACGGTTCGTGACTATCTGCTGGTGCCATCCGTCATCATGCAATGGATGTTCCCGGTTATCGTGACCTTTTCGATCTATCTGTTCATGCGCGGCCACGACCTCCCCGGCGGCGGCTTCTCTGCCGGCATCACCATGGCGGTTGCATTCCTGCTGCAATATCTGGCAGGCGGCACGCGCTGGGCGGAAGATCGCATCCGCATTCTGCCATTGCGCTGGATGGGCTTTGGTCTGTTGATGTCGGCCGCGACGGGCATGGGGTCTTGGTTCTTAGGCTACCCGTTCCTCACGTCGTACTTCCAATACACTGAGATCCCCTATATCGGCAAAATGCCGACAGCCACGGCACTGCTCTTCGACCTTGGCGTTTTCGCCCTCGTCGTCGGCGCAACCGTTCTTATTCTGATAGCATTGGCGCACCAATCGCTGCGTAATTATAAGATACGTGTGCCGGACGTCTCAAAAGCGGAGGAGGCGTAATGGAACTCATTCTTGCCCTGGGTATCGGTGTCATGACGGGATCGGGTGTCTGGCTCATCCTGCGTCCGCGCACCTATCAGGTCATCATCGGCCTTTCGCTGCTGTCCTATGCCGTCAATCTTTTCATCTTTGGTGTCGGCGGCATCAAGACCAATGCACCGCCGCTGCTGCTGGATGGCGTCATCACCTCCACGCTGACCGATCCCGTGCCGCAGGCGCTGGTGCTGACGGCCATCGTGATCGGATTTGCAACGACGGCACTCTTCCTCGTCGTGCTGCTGGCTGCGCGCGGCCTGACCGGCACTGACCATGTCGACGGGAGGGAAACGAAGTGAATTTCTTCCCCGCCCACATCGTCGTCGCGCCCATTCTGGTGCCGCTGATAACGGGTGCCATTCTGCTGTTCATCGACGAGCGCAAGCGTGCCACCAAGGCCGCTGTCAGCGTGATCTCGACCTTCATTCTGCTGGCCGTCGCCATTGCGCTGTTCATCGAAGTCAATTCGACGATCAACACGGAAGTCGCCGCTGTCATCTCGACCGGCGTTTATCTTCTCGGAAACTGGCCCGCCCCCTTCGGTATCGTTCTGGTCGCAGACCGGCTTTCCGGCCTGATGGTTTTGCTGGCAGCACTGCTAGCCATTCCCTCGCTCATCTATTCACTGGCGAAATGGCATAAGGCCGGTGCGCATTTCCATTCTCTGTTTCATCTGATGCTAATGGGTGTGAACGGCGCGTTTCTGACGGGCGATCTGTTCAACCTTTTTGTTTTCTTCGAAGTGATGCTGGCCGCTTCTTACGGTCTGCTTTTGCACGGTTCCGGGCCTCTGCGCGTCAAGGCTGGGCTGCACTACATCGCCATCAACCTTGTTGCCGCGTTGTTCTTCCTGATCGGCGTCAGCCTCATCTACGGCGTCACCGGTACCCTCAACATGGGTGATCTGGCCCAGCGTATCGCAGGTCTGAACCCGGACCAGCGGATGCTCTTGGAAACGGGCGCCGCAGTGCTCGGCGTGGCGTTCCTCGTCAAGGCTGGCATGTGGCCGTTGAACTTTTGGCTGCCGTCCGCCTACACCGCCGCATCGGCACCCGTCGCTGCCATTTTCGCGATCATGAGCAAGGTCGGCATTTACGTCATTGCGCGCCTGTCTTTCCTTCTGTTCGGTGAGACGGCTGGCGCGTCGGCGGGTTTCGGTCACGATGCACTTCTGGTCGGTGGTATCGCCACCATCGTGTTCGGCACCATCGGCGTACTGGCTTCGCAGGCCCTCGGGCGCCTTGCTGGCTTTTCGGTGCTGGTATCATCGGGAACGCTTCTTGCCGCGATGGGCACGGGCAATCCACTGGTTGCTGCCGGTGCGCTTTATTATCTCATCAGCTCGACCTTGACGATCAGCGCCTTCTTCATGCTGATCGAGCTTGTGGAACGTGGACAGGACGCCGGTGCCAACGTTCTGGCCGTGACGATGGAAGCTTACGGCGAGGGCGAGGAGGACGAGGAGGAAGACGAGGTCGGCGTCACCATGCCCGGCACCATGGCGGTGCTCGGTGTCTGCTTTGCCGCCTGCGGTATTCTTCTGGCCGGTTTGCCGCCGCTATCCGGCTTCATCGCCAAGTTCTCTATGCTCTCCGCCATCCTCAACCCATCAGGGCTAGGTGCCAACGATACGGTTTCGACCCTGTCCTGGTGGCTCGTCTTCCTCATCGTCTTTTCCGGTCTTGCCGCGCTGATTTCCATGACGCGTGCAGGTATCCGCACCTTCTGGGGATCGCTCGAAGGCACGGTGCCGCGTGTTCTCGTCATCGAAATCGCGCCGGTTCTGCTGCTTTTGGCCATGACGCTGGCGATGACCATCGCGGCCGGTCCTGTCATGCGCTACCTGCAGGAAACGGCGCGCATCGGCAGTCTTCCCGAAAGCTACATTCAAGGTGTCATGTCTGCGCCACGCGCAGACAGTGGTCGGGAGGCCGCGCCATGATTGGCCGTATCCTGCCCTATCCGCTGCTGACGCTCTCGCTCATCTTCTTCTGGATGACGATCAACAGCTTTTCGCCCGGTCACCTCCTGCTTGGAACTGCCGTCGCAATGGTGGCATCCTGGGCCATGGCGTCATTGCGTCCGCCAAAGCCACGCATCCGCAACTGGCATCTGGTGGTCAAGCTGGCGGCGATCGTCTTGTCCGATATCATCCGCTCCAACATCGCCGTTGCATCGATCATTCTGTTTCGGCGCGAGCGGAAAATTCGTTCGGGCTTTCTCACGCTTCCTCTGGAACTGCGCGATCCGATGGGGCTTTCCGTGCTGGCGGTGGTGCTAACCGCGACGCCCGGCAGTGCGTGGCTGGAATATAATTCATCTCAAGGCACGCTGCTCATCCACGTGCTGGACGAGATGAACGAGGCTTATTGGCACGGCCTTATCAAAGGCCGATATGAAAAAATGCTGATGGAGATATTCGAATGAGTTCGGTTATCCTTTTCTGGTCGTTTTCGATCGCCCAGTTGTTTCTCGCAAGTGCCATGGCAATATCTGTCTATCGCATCGCGATTGGCCCACGCGCGCAGGACCGGGTGCTCGGCGTCGACACGCTCTATGTGAATGCCATGCTTCTGGTGCTGTTGTTCGGGCTTCGCACCGGCAACGACGTCTATTTCACCGCCGCCCTGCTGATCGCCATTCTCGGCTTTGTCTCGACGGTGGCCCTATCGAAATTCATGATGCGTGGAGAGGTCATCGAATGAGCAGCGCTGCCGAATTCCCGCTCTGGGCGGCAATCCTTGTCGCCATCTTCGTTCTCCTGGGTTCATCGCTGACACTCATCGGAACGATCGGCTTTGCCAAGTTTCAGAGTTTTTATGAGCGTCTGCACGCCCCTACCCTTGGAACCAGCTGGGGAACGGGTGGCATCGTTATCGCTTCGGTCATCTACTTTTCAGTCTCCGGCGAGCGACCCGTTTTCCAGGAAATCTTCATCGGCATTTTCATGACCGTTACCACCCCGGTCTCGCTGATGCTGTTGGGCCGTGCTGCGCTCTACCGCGACCGTGCCGAACAGGATCCGAACAGCCGTCAGAGCCTGTGACCCTAGTCGAGAGACGTTCCCGCGACCTTGCGTTGCGCTAACAAGTCATGACGAAGCAAAAAAATGACGGGCTGTAACAGGCATCTTTGGCTGCTTTTACGACAAATCGCCTAATATTGCAGGAAATTCCTATATTTGGCGCTTATCAAATAGGCGCAAAAGCTCAACGATATCGTGTATTTACGCCGGGAAATATTCCCTGAATTTTAACTGTTTTCGTCCATTGTGGCAAAATTCAGTATTTCTCGGGGACATATGTATGGCGAGTTTCTTTTCGAGATCGATAGTTGTTCAGATGGTTTGTCTGACTATCGGACTTATTTTTCTTGGCATTTTTGCCGTCGGTACTTCGACCTATTTCCGATTGAAGGACGATGTCATGGAGAGCGCCATTCTGGACACGCGACGTGCTGTCAGAAGCATGGCTATTCTTTATGAAATGAAGGTCGGCGGTGCGACGGTTGCCATGGAAAACGGAAATCTCAAATCCGTTAGCAGGCCGAGCATCGGCACCTTGCTGGATTTCGATCTGGTGGATCGCACTGGTTTGGCCAACGGGGGCGTTGCCACAGTGTTCCAGACACAGGGCACGGACTATGTCCGCGTCTCTACCAACGTGAAAAACGAAAAGGGTGAGCGCGCTGTCGGCACCAAGCTGTCGCTTGAGCATCCCGCCTATACAAAGGTCTCAAAGGGTGAGTCCTATTTCGGCGAGGCAAAGCTGTTCGGTACCGACTACATGACCGGCTACGTTCCAGTTCTGTCCAAGTCCGGGGCTGCTGTCGGCATTCTTTTCGTCGGCGTCCCCATGACGGTCTATCAGTCGCATATCGATGGTCTGCGCAACATCGTCCTTTGGTGCGGTTTCGGCGTCATGGTGGTGTTCGGTGCGCTTGGCTACTATGCCATCAACCGTTCGCTACGCCCACTCGGTCTGCTGACGAATGCGGTCAAGTCGCTGTCGGAAGGCAAGCTTGATACGGAAATTCCTTACACCCAGCGCAAGAACGAATTCGGCAACATTGCCCGCGCTCTCGAAGTCTTCCGCGACAATGCACACGAGAAGCTCGTCATGGAAGGACGCAGTGTCGAGGAACGTGCCGAAGCGGAAGCAGAACGTGGCCGCAACGATGCCGAAAAGCGCGAGACGGACCGTCAAATCGACTACGCCGTCACACAGCTGGCCGGTGGCCTTGCCCGCCTGTCGCAGGGTGACCTGACGCAGACAATCGACACGCCGTTCTCCGGTCGTCTCGAGCAGTTGCGTTCGGACTTCAACAATTCGCTCGCTAACCTGAAGGACGTTCTGGCGCAAATCCGTGAGAGAACGCTGGTCATTCAGCACAACGGCATGGAAATGCGCGAATCCTCCAATGACCTGTCCCGCCGCACGGAATCGCAGGCGGCTTCGCTGGAAGAAACCGCAGCGGCTGTCGAGGAAATCACCGTGACCGTGAAGTCTTCGGCTGAACGTGCTCGTGAAGCCAACCAGGCTGTTCGCATCACGCAACAGAGCGCCGACAGCTCAGGCTCGGTCGTGAAGAACGCCATCGACGCGATGGGTCGTATCGAAGACGCGTCCAAGAAGATCGAACAGATCATCGAGGTTATCGACGACATCGCCTTCCAGACCAACCTGCTGGCGCTGAATGCCGGTATCGAGGCTGCACGTGCCGGTGAAGCCGGCAAGGGCTTTGCCGTGGTCGCTCAGGAAGTTCGCGAGCTTGCCCAGCGTTCGGCAGATGCCGCACGCGAAATCAAGACGCTGATCAACCAGTCCACCACCGAAGTCGGCACAGGCGCGCTTCTGGTGCAGGAAGCCGGGCAGGTTCTGTCCGACATCAGCCAGCAGATCGTCGTCGTCAGCAAACACGTCGAGACCATCGCGACAGCCACGGCGGACCAATCGTCTGCGCTTCAGGAAGTCAACGGCTCCGTCAACCAGATGGACCAGATGACCCAGCAGAACGCAGCGATGGCCGAAGAGTCCAGTGCTGCAACCCAGATGCTGTCTGAAGAGGTCGAAGCCCTGCTCGGCCTGGTGCAACGCTTCCAGATCGGTCAACCGAACCAGCAGCAGGCTCGTTACAACCGCGCTGCATAAGGTCAACAGCTGATCATGTGAATTCAAGGGCCGCTCGATTTTCGGGCGGCCCTTTTCGTTGCGCGGCGTTCAGTTCTACTCTTATTCCGCCGCTGCCCGCGTCACGCTGAACACTTGGTTGATATAGGCGCGCAAGGCTGCGGGCCGGACGGGCTTGTGCTGAACGGCGATTCCTTCCTTTTCCGCTTGCGCGCGCACTTCCGGGGTGCGGTCGGCGGTGATGAGAAGGGCTGGAATGTCCCTCTGATACAGACGCCGGAGGCGAAGGACAGCATCTATCCCATCGCCATCATCCAGATGGTAATCGGCAACGATCATATCGGGAGGCTCGATCTGGTTAGCCAAGGTATCGTAGACGGCGGCAAGCGAGGCTGCTTGGGCGACCTCGCACCCCCAGCCGGACATCAGCAGTGCCATGCCTTCCAGTATCTTCGGTTCGTTGTCGATGCACAGGATACGAAAGCCCCGCATCTGTTGAGCAATCGGGCGCGGAGCATTGCGCTCCACCGTTTTTGGAGCGCGACCCTGGGTGACTTCACGCGGCAGATGCACCCGAAACGTCGTACCTTTGCCCTGAACGGACGAGAGGTGAACGGGGTGGTGCAATATCCGTGACAGCCGGTCCACGATGGAAAGCCCAAGGCCAAGGCCCGCGGCCGTCTTTGCCCCCTCGTCCAGCCGCGCAAACTCCTTGAAGATGGTGCGGAACTTGGAAGACGGGATGCCGATGCCGGAATCGGAGACCTGAATGATTGCTTCCTTGCCCCGGCGGCGGACGCCGACGATGACCTTGCCGGAAATGGTATATTTGATGGCATTGGAGACGAGGTTCTGCACGAGGCGGCGCAGCAGGTTGATATCGGACTTCACCGTCAGCGAGGTGGGCATGACGATCAGTTCGAGGTTTCTCTCCCGTGCCAAGGGCGCGAAATCCGTCTCGACGCGTTTGAACAGATCATTGAGTGGGACCGATGCCATACGCGGTTTCATCGAGCCCGTATCGAGGCGGGATATATCGAGTACCGCCCCCAGGATCGTTTCAACGGATTCCAGCGCCGAATCGATGTTCTGGACAAGGGAGCCGTTCTCAGACGCGCCCACCCGCTCCACCAGCGCCGACGAATAAAGCCGGGCCGCGTTGAGCGGCTGGAGAATGTCGTGTCCGGCAGCAGCGAAGAAGCGCGTCTTGCCGATATTGGCCTCGTCGGCAGCGGCCCGTGCCTCGGCCAACTCATGGTTCACCCGCGTCAACTCGCCGGTGCGCTCTTCCACCCGCTGCTCCAGTGTTTCGTTTGCCTGCTTCAGCGCCTGATCGCTTGCTACCCGCTGGGTGATGTCGGTGAAGGTCGCGACGATGCCCTTGTCCGGCATGGCATTGGAGCGCACCTCGATGATGCGAGCACCTCCCGCCAGCACCAGCGAGAACGGCATGTCCATGGTCAGGAACAGGTCGATGGTCTGCTTTTGCTGACCCGCTGCGATATCGCCGCGCTCTTCCAGCATCGCAACGATCTCGTTGAGCGGCAGACCCACGCGCCCGAACTGTTCCGGCAGGTCCAGCAGCGTGCGGAACCGGCGGTTCCAGATGGTCAGTTGCTGCGAACTATCGAACACGGCAATCCCCTGCTCCATCTGCGCCAGCGCCGTTTGCAGCATGTCCTGATTATATTGCAGCGCTTCGCTGGCCTGATCCAGCAGCCAGACCGTGTCGGCACTGGTATCCTCCACCTTCTGCAGGATCAGCGACAGCACCAGCCGCGCCGAAGACGAGCCGATGGCACTGCCCAGCAATTGTTCGGAAAAATGAATAAGGGCCATGTCTGCCGGCTGGTCATCTTCCAGCTTGCGCCCGGCGGTTTTCTCGTAGGCCGACAGCGAGCGCAGCATGCGCTCCTCGCCCAGATAGCGTGCCACCGCCGTCTTGAGATCACCCACGCTGACGCGCGTTTTCCAGCCGCGCGTCGCAAATTGCGATCGCGAATGGCGCTTCACGAAAATGCCCGACTGGATGCGCTCCACTGGGCGCGGATTGCGCGACAGCGACCCCAGCACGAAGGCGGCGCAATTGACCAGCAGGCTGAGCGTGACGGCGTTGACCAGTGGGTCAGCGCCGGGACCGCTGAACACGGTTACGCCGGGCAGCAGGAAGCTCAGAACCGTCGTCGCGATGTGGGAATTGTCAGGCCCGCCGAGGCTGGGCAGAAACAGCAGATAACCCCAGACGAAGAACCCTGAACTCAGGCCCGCAATGGCCCCGCGCGCATTGGCCCGCCGCCAGACGAGCCCGCCCAGTAGGGACGGTGCCATTTGCGCGATTGCCGCGAATGCCAGCAAACCGATGGAGGCGAGACCCGACGCGCTGTCTGCGGCGCGATAATAGGCATAGCCCAAGAGCAGAACCGCGAAGATAGCGGTACGGCGAATGTTCAGCAGCGTCTTGGCAAAGTCGTCGCGATGCGCGGTGCGGTTCAACAGCTTCTGCCGCAGGAAAATCGGCATCACGATATCATTGGAGACCATGATGGAGAGAGCGACTGAAGCGACGATGACCATGGCGGTTGCCGCCGAGAAGCCACCGATGAAGGTGACCAGCGACACCACCGGCATCTGGTTCACCAGTGGCAATTGCAGCACATAGAGATCGGCGTCACCGCTGCTACCCAGCGTCAGCAGCCCGGCAATGGCAATCGGCAGCACGAAGATGTTGATGGCGATGAGGTAGAGCGGAAACAGCAGCCCCGCCATGCGCAACTCGTTCGGCGTGCGGTTCTCCACCACCGTTACATGGAACTGGCGCGGCAGGAGAATGATCGCGAAGGCCGAGAGCAGCGTCAGCACGATCCAGCGGCTGATCGGTGTCTGGTAGGACATGGCCTGCATGACCTGTTCGTTCTTCGACGCCAGTTCCCAGAGCTGCGACGGACCGTCGAATAGGAAGAACACGACATAGACACCCGCCGTACAGATGGCGACCAGCTTGACGACCGATTCCATTGAAATGGCGAGGATCAGCCCGTCCTGATGCTCCGTTGCATCCGTGTGGCGGGTGCCGAAGATGACGGCAAACCCAGCCATGACGACCGTCACCAGCAGCGGCAGATCGAGGAAATAGAGGTTGCCGCTGCCAATCCCGTAATCGCTCGGGTCCACCATGGCGGCGACCGAGTTGGACACGGCTTTCAGCTGCAAGGCGATATAGGGAATGGCCCCGACCAGCGCGATGATCGAGACCAACGTCGCCACCGTCGGATTCTTGCCATAGCGGGCCGCGATGAAATCGGCGACCGAGGTCAACTTTTCGGCCTTCGCCAGTTCCACGATGCGCCGCAGGATGGGCATGCCCAATGTGAAGGCGAGGATCGGTCCGGTATAGATGCCGAGGAACTCAAGCCCGCGCTCGGACGCCAGACCCACGCCGCCGAAATAGGTCCATGATGTGCAGTAGATCGCAAGGCTCAGCGCATAGACAATGGGCCTGCCCTTTTTCGAGGGCGGCTTGCCACGGCTCTTGGCGTCGCCATAACTTGCTACTGCAAACAGCAGCAGAATATAGGCGAATGCCGAACCGAATATGACCCACCCCGGAAGCACCTGGCTGTTCTCCCCCACCGTCCTCGCGGTCGAGCATAGGACAGTTCCACAAAAATGAGAATTGGCCAGGCCTTGGCATAAAGTTTAAGATGGCGGAACCAATCGTGTTTTTGTTGCGTATATCTGCACATTCGAAAATTGGATGTTATTGTGCGTTGGCCGTCGCGGATGCGACGGCTGAGAGAGGGCTTTAAAGAGGGACATCTGAATGCTCAACGAATTTAAAACCTTTATCGCCCGCGGCAACGTCATGGACCTCGCCGTGGGTGTGATCATCGGCGCTGCCTTCAGCAAGATCGTCGAATCGGTGGTCAACGATCTGATCATGCCGATTGTTGGCGCCATCTTCGGCGGGTTCGATTTTGCCAATTACTTCCTGCCGCTGAGCTCGAAAGTAACCGCTGAGTCGCTTGCCGCTGCGCGTGAGCAGGGTGCGGTTTTCGCCTATGGCAACTTCCTCACCGTCGTCATCAACTTCGTCATCCTCGCCTGGATCATCTTCCTGATGGTCAAGGGCGTGAACAAGCTGCGCTCGTCGGTCGAGCGTCAGAAGATCGAGGAAAAGAAGGAACCTGCTCCGCCGCCGGAAGACGTGCGTCTTCTCATGGAAATCCGCGATCTGCTGAAAACTTCTGGCACCAATCGCATCTGATCCATCAGAAAAATCCGTGATCTCTTCACGGAATATCATGCAAGACAGGCTTTTCATGCGCTAAAGAAGGCACTCACACTGGAGTGCCTTTTTTCATGTCGGTTCTGCAAAGTCTAAGTGCCCGTTCTCTGGCTGCGCCTGAAAGCGGCATCGTCGAGGTCAAGAAATACGCCCATGCGCGCGAAAACCTTTTGCCGCTCTGGGTCGGCGAAGGCGATCTTCCAACGCCTGCCTTCATCGCACAGGCGGCGGCAGATGCGCTGGCGGGCGGCGAGACCTTCTACACCTGGCAGCGCGGCATTCCAGAACTGCGCGAGGCGCTGAGCCGTTACTACCAGCGCCACTTTGCGGCCAGCCTCTCGTCCGACCATTTCTACGTTACCGGTTCCGGTATGCAGGCCATCGTCCTTGCCGTGCAAGCGCTGACATCGCCGGGGGACGAGCTTGTGTACCTCACGCCGACATGGCCCAATATCGTCGCGGCCATCGGCGTGGCCGGTGCCAAGGCGGTGCCTGTGGGTATCGATTTCACCAACGGCAAATGGGATATCGATGTCGCCAAGCTGGAACAGGCGATCACGCCGAAGACCAAGGCGCTGTTCATCAACACCCCATCCAACCCGACCGGCTGGACGGCGACGCTCGATAACCTGCGCGATATTCTAACCCTCGCCCGCAAGCATGGTCTCTGGATCATCGCCGACGAGATTTACGCGCTCTACCATTATGCCGGGACCCGCGCGTCATCCTTCCTCGACATCATGGAAGATGGCGACCGGATCGTGTTTGCCAATTCCTTCTCGAAAAACTGGTCGATGACCGGCTGGCGCGTCGGCTGGCTCGTCGCACCGCCTGAAATCGGGCAGGTCATCGAAAATCTCATCCAGTATTCCACCTCAGGTGTGGCGCAGTTCATGCAGCGTGGCGCCATTGCAGCGCTCGATCATGGAGATGACTTCATCAAACAGAATTTCGCCCGCGCCGCCCAATCCCGCGACATTCTCTGCGATGCGCTGATTGCCACCAATCGCGTCGAAACGCTCAAACCCGATGGGGCGCTTTACGCGTTCCTGAAAATCGATGGTGTCACCGATAGCCGCGCAGCCGCCTTCGACATCGTCGACAAGGTCGGCGTCGGTCTGGCACCCGGCACAGCCTTCGGTTCAGGGGGAGAGCTGTTCCTGCGCGCCTGCTTCCTGCGCAATCCGGCACAGATCGAAGACGCCGCAGATCGGCTGTCGCGCTACATTCTCGGCAAGAGCCTCTGACACCGGGAAAACCAGCTACCGAGAATCGAGTATGATTGTCGGTAGCTGCTTCTCGATGTCATGGATGTAGAAGTTCGGCGCGCGTTGCGCCTAATGCGTCATGGTGGCGGCGGGCTTGTCGGTCGTGCGATAGAAGGCCGCATGACGCAGACTATCGGCTAGAAATGCCGTGTTTTCATTCGGATCGGTCGACGGGTTCTGGAAATTGATGTGATTGATATTCACACAGGCCTGATCCTTGCCCAGCATCAGCTGTGCATAGATGGTCACGCCCTTCGGCTTGATTTCCAGATCCAGCGTGATTTCGGGATAGGTGTCCCAGTCGAGCGAATAATCGCCACCAATTCCGAAATAGACCGTGCCGGGATGGAAATAGAGCTCGGCAGCCGAATCCACCAGATCGGAAAGGCTGCTGTAATATTCAAATTTCAATAGTGAGATCAGATCTCCCGCATCGATCATACGAAGCTCGGCGGCCACAGGGCTAATCGCGCGAGCCAATATTTCTTCTCTTTCGGCCGAATATGAGCACTTTTTCATATTGATCAGTTTACCCGTCTTTTGCTTTGGCGTGCGGCGTAAACTTTATGGATAAGTTCCGCGACTGCCTTATAAAATACTGACGGTATGACACTATCGACCGAGACTTGCGCAAACATGGAGCGGGCAAGTGGCGGGTCTTCAAAAATCGGTATTCCGTTCTCGGTCGCGATTTCCCTGATCCTCAATGCGATCAAATCCTGACCTTTTGCAACCACGATCGGCGCGTCGCTCTCCTCTTTCACATAGCGAAGGGCAACGGCGTAGTGAGTCGGGTTGGTGATGACGAGCGTGGCGCGTGGCACGCCGTCCATCATTCTGCGGCGGGCGCGATCACGCGCAATCGAGCGCTGACGGGCCTTGACGACAGGGTCGCCCTGGGATTGTTTGTGTTCGTCCTTGATTTCCTGCTTGGTCATGCGCAGGTCGCTGTGCCATTTGTATTTGGTCCAGAAGTAGTCGCCCACGGCCAGAATGCCGGTGGAAAACAGAACGACGATCACCATCTTTTTCAGGATTTCGTAGCCTGTCGTCATGATGCTGTGCGGGTCGGTCATCAGGGCATTGAGAAGATTGTAGTAATCCTTCTTCAAAACCATGACCATGATGATCGCAACGACGACGACCTTGAACAGCGATTTGCCGAAATTGACCATGCCGTTGACGCTGTAGATGCGCTGAAAGCCTTTGACGACGGATATTCTCGACACCTGTGGGGTTATTCGATCCAGCACGAACTGCGGCAGGTTTTGCGCAAACGCCTGCCCGAGACCGAAGACAACGAGCATGATCGCTGCCGGCATCAACAGCGCACTCATTTCTTTCGACAGGTGCAGCCCCAGCGAAACCAGATCCGCGGCCGTGTTCAAACGCCATTGTTCCGGGCGCTCGATGATGTCTTTGAGCGTTTCGCCAAGCCTCTTGATACCATCGGGAACGAAGAAAACGAGATAGATGTAAATAGCAAGTGTCGAGGCAAAGAGAGAGGCTTCGTGCGAGGAAGGGACATTGCCCTTCTCCATCGCATCGCTCATTTTTTTCTCTGTTGCGTCTTCTGTTTTACTGTCTTTGTCTTCGCCGTCTGACAAGACACGTCCCCTGAACAAAAAAGGCCCGCCGGAATCGGCAGGCCGTAATTCGTAGGGTACAGAGGCTCACCTCTGCTCGCAAGCCATCCGTGGCTACCACACAGGTTTATCGACCAGCGAACGATCAGGCTGCGGCGGATTGTTCCGCCACGGCGGCTTCTTTCAGAAGGATCTGGCCGGAATTGGCCAGACGAATGGCTTCCTGTGCAACGGCGCGGCGAGCGATCGCCACTTCGCGGGTGTTGAGCGATGCCGCCGGCACAGCCAAGTCCGATTCGATCATGCGGCGCTGACGGGGGCTGATGCATGCCAGCACACATTCCTTGATTTCCATCGTGGCGCCGCGAAGCGCCATGGTGAGAATGTCGGCGGAAATGTCGTTGAGCAAAAGCACGCGGCTGCGCTGTGGCATGTAGAGAAGATCTTCGAACAGGAAAATCTTCGGCTTGACCTTGTTGGCGGCTTCCTTGCTGAGCGTTTCGAGCGAGCTGAGCAGGGTATCGACCTGCGGCTTGTCGAGTTCGTTCATCAGATCGGCGACCTTCGTCGAACCGGCTGCGTTGCGCTCGGCGTCGAGTTCCACGATCAGGTTCAGGACACGCTTTTCGATGATCTGGGTGGCGGCAGGGCTGACTTCCTTCATGTTGACCGTACGGTTCATGATGTCGGCGCGCTGCTCGTCGGGAATGGTCAGAAGAACCTTCGCACCGAAAGACGAAGGCAACATGGACAGGATATAGGCAATCGTCTGCGGATGCTCGCGCATCAGGAACTTGCCGATAATCAGCGGGTCTGCGTCCTGAAGCTGGTCCCAGATCGAGGTTTCGTAGGACTGGAATGCCGCACGACGACCCAGAAGGCCGTCGACCTCTTCAGGTGTCAAACCTTCCTCGAGAATGCTTTCGATGGCCTTGGCATTGTCCATAAGGCCAGTGCCTTCGGTGAACAGGTCTTCGAATTCAGCCACGATCACTGCGAGTTCATCGGGAGGAATGACCCGCAGCGTCTGGGCTGAATTGATGATGGTCTGCAACTCGGCCTGCGTGAAAAACTTGAGAAGCTTTCCCGCCACGCCTTTTCCCATCGCCAGAAGTACGGCGGCGGCCTTATCGGCCTGAGACAACGGTTTCCCTGCTAAAGGGTTACCGAAATCTTCAAAGTCCATCATGGTCTTTCCTCTCCGTCCCCACAGGGATTAGGCTTTCTTCGTACTCATCACTTCGATCAGCTTTACGCCAAAACGTGTATCGTCATCTTCCAGAACGGTAATCTCGCCACGCGCGATGCAACGGCCATTCACCATGATGTCCACAGGCTCGCCGATTCTGCGCTCAAGAGCGATCGTCGCACCTTCTTCCAGTCCCATCAATCCGGAAACCAGCATGCGGCTGGTGCCCAGAACGATCTGCACATCGATGGGGATATCCATGATCAGATCGAGATTGTCGGAGAGACCGCTGCCCAATGGCGATGGCGATCCCATGGCCGGTTCGGCAGAGCCGAAATCGGACGTTCCGAATGTGTCCATGCCACCGCCGAATGCAGCAAGATCGCCACCTTCCGGTTCAGCGGTCGTCGAACCGAAGTCGCCAAAATCGCCGAAGTCCGAAAGCGATCCTTCCGAATCACTTTTCAGCACACCGCGCAGATCGCCAATTGCCTGATCCAGATCGCCCGTATCATCGAGCGAAGCCATCAAATCATCTTCGGGTTTTGCTGTCTTTTTCGTAGCCATGCGCTAATTATTCCCTTTGAAACTTGCGTCAAGCTGCCCATGCCTCGTGGGGAGGCACGTTCAGGATTTAACCCATCAAATGTCTGAGAATTTCGTCATCCGTGGAGACGTTATTCTTTACCCGAACGGTGTATCGATCGCCTGCGCGGCCGAACTCGCAATTGTACATATTGGCGCCATTGGCGCTGACTTCGACGCAGATGTCGTCCTGGCGAATATCGCGGAATGGAATGACATCACCGGCGACCAGCCGCGAGATCGTCTTGAGCGTCAGGCTCTGCAAGCGTATCTTGGCTTCGAGCGTGACCTGCGAGCGCTTTACCTGCTCGGAAATCATCTCCATCCACTCTTCCTGCTTCTTTATCGCCTGCGCCGATGGTCTGGGCGCAACGATTGTCGTCTTCAACAGCGTGCGTTGAGGAACGACCAACACGATTTCGCAAGCCACCTTGCCGATATCAACCTTGAGGCGGATCAGCATGCCGAATTGTGCAGCCATGGCGTCTTCGAACGCGCTTTTGCCATTGCCGTTGAACGGTGGGTTGATCGTCGCTTCAAAACTGCCTTGCGCGTTGATGCCGGATTGCAGCACATCACCGATGCGCCCCATGACAAGGGCTGCAAGATCCAGTTCGATCTGGGACAGCGCCCGCACTTCCGGCTCGATGACCGTATCTGAGGCAGCGCCCAGCATCCGCTCCATCAACGCCATGATGAAAGAGGTACTGGTCGCCATCATGAAGTTGGAGCACCAGTTGCGCAACGAGCAGTCAGCGACGGCAAAATCCTTGTCGAGCTTGCGAACGAGATCGGTCATCAGGCCAGATTCGCAGCCGACATACTCGACCTCGATGGCGATGCCGGTTTCGCTGTGGAATATGTCGGGCAGGAAATTGCTGTAGAGCTGGCCGATTTCGGCACCTATCTTGGCGACTTTCTTGCTGTCCCCAAGACCACCCGTCAACTTTGCGAGAAGCGCCGGTTCCATGGTCGTGACAGTGGTCTGGGCAACATTTGCCATCATCAAGCCGCCTTCTGGTCGCCACCCGGGTTCATCATTTCCTGTTCAACGGCATCGATGGACGGACGCTCATAGTTGGAAATGGTCTTGCGTCCATATTCCAGCGCAACCTGCGGAACCGAGCCGTTCATATAGGCGAGCAAGGTCTGTTTCACGATGATGTAGAGACGGTGCTGCTTGGTGCGCACGATCTTGATCTGCGCCGACAGCGGATTACAGATGGAGTAGGACAGGATGATACCCAGCATGGTGCCGACGAGCGCTGCACCGATGAGGCCACCCAGAACTGCAGGCGATTCATTGATCTTGCCCATGGCTTTGATAACGCCGAGAACGGCGGCCACGATGCCGATGGCGGGGAAGGAATCGCCCATCGCGGTAATGGCATGATACGGCTTCATCTTGTCATGCAGAATGGTTTCGATTTCTTCGTCCATCAGCGCTTCGATCTCATGGCTGCGGGCGTTGCCGATGATGATGAGGCGAACGTAGTCGCAGATGAAGGACGTCAGTTCCTTGTTCTTCAGAACCGATGGAGCGGTCTGGAAAATCGAGGATTCCTCGGGGTTGTCGATATGGGCTTCGATCTCGTTGCGCGACTTCGTGCGCAGATCGCGCATCAGCGAGTAGAGAACACCGAGAACGTCCAGGTAGTTGCGCTCCTTGGGAACGGCAAACTTGAAGGCTTCGCCAAGCGCCTTACCGCTGTCCTTCACCACCTTCATGGGGTTGGCCATGATAAAGCCGCCAATACCCGCGCCGCCGATGATGACAAGCTCGAACGGCTGGAACAGCACGTTCAAATGGCCGCCCATGGCCATGTAGCCGCCGATAATACAGCCGAAGGTAATCACTAGTCCGATAAGAATGTTCATCTGAAGCTCGCGTCTGATGCCAATTTCGCATGTCAGGAATAGGTGACATGCCTTGTGCGAGGCTGGCTTATCAGCCGCCGTTGCCGCGCTTGTGATTTTGGCAGCGCCGACACTCGGTCGGAATATCCCGCAGACCCAGATGGCTGCGTTCAAAAGCTTCGCGCAAGCAAGCGCTTCTAGTTTCAGGGCATATACGAGGTTGCTGTGAAGCAGTGCGCCTTTTCTTCATTGTCCGAACAGGAGAGCACCATGCAATCAGGAATTTACGTCGGCATTTCCTCCCAGATCGCTTTGGAGCGCCGTCTCACAACCATCGCCGACAACATTGCCAACATGAATACGGTTGGCTTTCGCGGTACGGAAGTGAAGTTCGACCAGGTGATGAGCCAGACGCGCAACGATCTGAAGGCAGACATCGCCTTCGTGACGCAGGGCAGCGACTACCTTTCAACCCGCAACGGCGAAATGATAAAGACTGGCAACCCGCTGGATTTCGCCGTCAAGGGTGATGGATGGTTCGGCATCAACACTCCGGCCGGCCAGGTGATGACGCGTGACGGTCGTTTTTCCATGTCGGTGACGGGTGAACTGGTATCCACACAGGGCTATCCGGTTGTCGATGCCGGTGGCGCGCCCATTCAGCTCAACCCTGCCGCTGGTGAGCCGACGGTCGGCTCGGATGGGCGTATCGTTCAAAACGGCGCCACGGTTGCCCAGCTCGGCCTGTTCTCCGCCGATGCGAAAAAGGGCTTCGTGCGCTATGAAAACAGCGGCGTGATCTTTTCCGAAGCGCCGCAGCCAGTGGTCGACAATTCGGCCGTTGGTGTCATGCAGGGCTATGCCGAGCAATCCAACGTCAACGCCATCAGCCAGATGACCCAGCTCGTGCAGGTCAACCGCGCGTTCGACGGCATCTCTTCGCTGATGAAATCCACGGAGGATTCCTTCTCGCAGGCCATCCGCACCCTTGGTGGCGGACAGTAAGCGGCGGTTGACGTAAATGGACACCCAGATCGACATCGAAACAGATACGGTTACCGACACTCCCGTCGCGCCGCCGGCCCGATCAAACATCTTTCCAAAGCTGGAAGCGCTTGCGCAAATGATGGAAGCGCAGGTCGCAGCCGGCATGCCGATGTCGCACGGAGGAAAGGTCAGGACGATTGCGGCGGGCCACTACACCGTTTCCGGTCTGTCGGAACACGTGCGGCTGGGCGAATTCGTCGTGCACAAGAGTGTCGCGGGATTGCATCTGGGTGAAGTGGTTCGCGTCGAACCGGACCTGATCTATGTCTGCCCCATCGAGCCGGGCGATCCCATCGGGGTCAACGACATCGTGCTGCGCGAAGGCGAATTTCGCGTTCAGCCTGACGATAGTTGGTGCGGGCGCACCATCAACTCGCTGTGCAAGCCCATCGACAACAAGGGGCCTTTGTTGAAAGGCCCGAAAAAGCGTTCGGTCATGGCGCTGCCGCCGCCGTCGATGACGCGCAGCCGTGTCATCTCGGGTTTTCGCACCGGCGTCAAAGCCATCGACATCTTCACGCCACTCTGCTTCGGGCAGCGCCTTGGTATTTTTGCAGGTTCCGGCGTCGGTAAATCGACACTGCTCTCGATGCTGGCGAGAGCCGACGCCTTCGACAAGGTCGTGATTGCGCTTGTCGGCGAACGTGGTCGCGAAGTGCGTGAATTCATCGAGGACACGCTCGGTGACAACATGCACAAATCCATCGCCATCGTCGCGACCAGCGATGAAAGCCCGATGCTGCGCAAGATGGCACCGCTGGTGGCCATGACGATTGCCGAACACTTCCGCGACAAGGGCGAAAACGTCCTCTTCATCGCCGACAGCATCACCCGATTTGCCCACGCCATTCGCGAGGTGGCAATTGCTGCCGGAGAGCCCCCGATTGCGCGTGGTTATCCCGCATCCGTGTTTACCGAGCTTCCGCGCCTGCTGGAGCGTGCAGGACCCGGCCCTGAAGGCACGGGAACGGTCACGGCCATCATCTCCATTCTGGTGGATGGGGACAATCACAACGACCCGATTGCCGATTCCACACGCGGTATTCTCGACGGGCATATCGTACTGGACCGTGCGCTGGCAGATGAGGGCCGCTATCCGCCGATCAACCCGCTCGCCTCCATTTCGCGCCTGTCGCACAAGGCATGGACGCCGGACCAGCAGAAGCTGGTCTCACGGCTGAAATCGCTGATTCACAATTACGAAGAGACCAAGGACCTGCGCCTCATCGGCGGCTATCGACCGGGCGTGGACGCCGAACTCGACATGGCCGTCAAACAGGTGCCCTTCGTCTATGACGTGCTGAAACAATCGCCGGGCGACCGACCCGTTATCGATGCCTATGCCGAGCTTGCGAATGCATTGCGCAACGCACCCGTCAACAATCAGCCAGCGCCCTTGCAGCGGCGGGGATGACCATGAATCTGATCCAGACAAAGACAAACGAAACCATCAACCGGGATGCACGGCAAAGACGGTCGATCCGGGATTTCGACCGATATCTGACCGGCGGCCTCATCGTGGTCGCAGCGACCGCCGCAGCCCTGCCATGGTACGTATTCTTCAACCCGGAAAAATTCGGCATCAGTGGCAATGGCTGGGAAGCGCTCAAACATGTGCCACAAAGACAGGGCGGCGGCTTAACCAGCGTGATGCCACACGATAAAAGCATCGCCCCTGACACCAAGACCGACGCGGCGTCTCTTGAGGTCGATCCTCTGACGACAGCCACACTGCCGACCAGTGGAACAGGTGAAAGCCGAAGCGACAGAGGCGCCTCTCAACCCTTTCCAGGCGGCACCCGCTTCAAGCTGCTGCACGTCTCCAACGGCCGCGCCCTCATCGAAGACAAATCCGGCATGTTCCTCGTCCAAATCGGCTCCGTCCTCCCCGACGACAGCCGCCTGCTCTCGATGAACAATATCAATGGCAAATGGCAGATCGTGACATCAGCGGGCGAGGTTTACGCGGAGTAGGGATGCCGGGTATCTCAAGGGATACCTGTGCCCTAAAAACATGCCTGACTAATCGGCCGACATCGATCCAGCTATCGCAACACGTGAGACTGCAACACAGCAGCACCATGAGCTCAATCATTTCAAAGATGAAAAGTTAAATGGTGCCCGAAGGCGGATTTGAACCACCGACACGCGGATTTTCAATCCGGGCCGTTGATGTGGATTTCAATGCGATAACAGTCACGGATTTGTCTAGACGGCGGGCCGAAAGCAATCGGTTAGCGTAAGTTTGTCTAGAAGGCAAAACCTTGGTGGCGGTCGATAGTATCGAACCTACGGCACCTGATTCCGTCCAAAATAAAGTCTTCCAATCAACGATTTAACCAGCCTGCCGGCCATCGCCGGTGGGCCGCGCTCGTGCGCCGAAAGGAAACCAATGAGAGTTCTCTACTGCCACCCAACAGGTGAGCGCGGTGCGAAAGACTGCATCGCCTTCGTTGACGTTGAGCTCAATGACCACATCCGCCTATACGGATTGCGCCTGGTGCGGCAGCCCGACGGCGCGCACTTTCTGTTCTCGCCGCAAGCTGGCCCACGCCGCACGGCAACCTTTTCTAAGCCGCTTGCTGAAAGATTGACTGCCCTTGCGGTTGAAGCGATGGAGGGCCGCCGATGAGGGACATTGACTGGTTCGGAGCCGAACGACCAAAGTTCGCGGCCAACACTACGTCGAAGTTTCGCTTTCATCGCACGTTCGGCAACATCCCCCCGAAGAATTATATCGTTGACGGCTTCCTAGCCAAGGGGGAGGTCTCTTGCTTCTTCGGCGAGCCGGGAGCAACGAAGAGTACCATCGCCTTGGATATCGCTTGCCATGTCGCGAGCGGCCTTCCTTGGATGGGGCGCGGCGCTGGTATGTATTGCGAGGCAAATGCCACGGAACCCGCAGAGTGGCTGAGGGGTGACGTGCTGTACATTGCCCTTGAGCGCGCCGACCAGGTGCAGCGCCGTGTCGAAGCGTTCACCGATGAGCACAATCTTCAAGAGGCTATGAGGCTGGCCATCTATGACGGCGATCTGGACTTCATCGGTGATGATTCCGATCGCCTGTCGCAGATTGTCTACGATGTCGAGCAGCAGTCGTGGGATGTTGAGCAGGATACCGGAAGCGACGGGTTCAACGTGGACCTCATTGTCATCGACACCCTATCGCGCACATTAGGTAGCGGTTCTGACAGCGGCGGTGAAGAGACGGCCAAGCTGGCTCGTCATCTCCAGCGCACGTTGAAATGGACTGGCGCGCACATACTTCTTGTCCACCACACCCCGATCGGTGACGACAGCCGTCTGCGTGGGCATGGCAATTTGCTTGCCGCATTCGACCAGACAGTGCGCGTTCAAAAGCTAAAAGGTGGTTCGCTGGCCACGGTTCAGAAAGACAACGACGTTGCAGAGAACCTAAAGCCGAAGTTCGCCTACGGCATAAAGAGCCGAGTTGTGCAGGTCGATGAGCGCAGCGGCCGAGAAATCACGGCATCGGTTGTGGTGCCGCTGGAGCTCGATCAAGTCAAGCAGAAGCTGCCGAAGATCCCGAGCGCAAGCAACGATAACGCAGCCTCGGCCAGCAAGAGCGAAGAGCCGGTACTTGCCGCCCTATATTCAATTGGCAGGCCCGCAACGGAAGCGGAGTGGCGGGAAGCATTCGACACCCACAAAGAAGAGGGCTTGTCAGGCTCGGCTCATCGCAAACGCTTCTCTGTTGGCAAGCCTAACCTTGAGAAAAAAGGGCTGGTTTCGAAAGATGAAATTGGCCTCTGGAGCGTTACCGTTACCGCGTTACCATCTGCGTTACCGTAACGCCTCCTAGTAACGGTAACGATTTCTCACTGGGTTAAGGCGCAGGCGTTACCGCGTTACCGTTACCCCACCCCTTCTTAGAAGGGTGGGTACGTAACGTAACACGTAACGCTTCGCCCAGTTGGATCTTGAAAAGGGTGAGAGATTTGTAGGTCAGATTTCATACGTGCCTCACAGGAACTCATCTTCGTGTCTTTGCATTTGCGGGCCGTAAGGAGAATGCAAAATGAGCCAGACCAAAATCAAACGATATACCGCTGAGAAGCTTCAGGAAGTGTACTCGCTGAGTTTGCCGAAGGCTGTCGAGGTCTTAGATCGTTTCGGGGGAGATGCGCATCTGATCGACAAGATGATGAAACGCCTCGTGCGTTGACGTCCGGCAACGAGTGCGGCAAGCGCTTACCGGTGCCAAGCACTCATGGAGGTGTCAGCAGTGTGAGCCCGTACAACAGGTGAGCAAGTAGTTCGGGGATGGCGGACAACTCAAACCTAATCGGGTTCAATTTACCTACTCGTCGTCAGAGTCCTCATCCGCCACGACGATCGATTTTTGCTTTGCTTCCCTTTGTAGAGTTCGTTTGCTCGCCAAAAGTTCTTTCAATGCGGATGATGACCGTTCCCGCTTCTCTCGAACCTCATACCAATCTTTGAAAAGGCTCTCGATCAGCGCGAGCAGTATGCGGGCTTCATCGGGGGATATGTCAATAATCTGGTCGACATTGTTGTCCATATGAGCGCCTATGTCGCCCACGGCTCGGACGGCGAGCAGGTTTTCCCACATGTCGGAATCTATTCGATCTTTGACTAACGAGAGTTCCGCACCGAGGTTGCCCCTTTTGTTAGTAGGGATATCGAAGAAGTGGCGGACCATGCCTTGAAGGCAGCGACGCGACATAGCAGCTGAAGCCCTGCCACTAATATCTGCGATTCTCGCCGCTTCTCTGTACGTAATCGCAATCTCTTCTGGGACATTTGATGGCACAGATACAGAGACACCGTCTGGCAGGAGACTTTTGCTGAGCTCAATCTGCCAGTCGTTGATCTGATAACTCACGAATCCATTGGCGGATCTCGATGAATTATAGGGGCCGAAATCTACGTACAGAGAGAGCTCCCTGCAATCTTGGTCAGCGCACGAAATGGAAGTTATTGAGACAGCCCGATTTCCGTGTCTGGACACGCCGTTGACCAAAGCAATTGACCTAGTCAAATTATCTTTGCTTACTATAGAGTTATTGCTGCAAAACGGGCAGCGCCAACGAGAGCCAACAACTATCTCTGCCATGCACGCGCCCCGGTCTAAGTTTGCTTATATTTCTACCAACGCAGGATATAGACGAAAAGTGGTCGAAATGGAAAACCCCTCCTGCGGGAGCAAGAGGGGTTTCTTCATTACAGTCGAAAGATCCAGAAGAGTGGAGCCAAATTGATCCGGAGATCAAGAGCCACTCGGACGGAACCCGTCGACTGGTTGGCTTCGAGAAGAAAGATCGCCTGCATGGGCTTCTCCGCTCTCTATGACAGCAGGCTCTTGTTGTAGCCGCTTGCTGCCGTCCAACCATGTTTTGAGGGTTTTTTCCTTAAGCCTGGGTGACCCTCAACACACGCGGCTATTTCGTTGTTGATTAACAATTTGGGGAGTGTGACCTTTACGTTCAAGCCACCCCCCGAAATTTATTTCACACCACCCCACACGCTTTCCCGACGAAAAACCTAAAATGTCTTTGTCGACCAAAATTGACAGTAACCACAGACATTTCACTCTTTCGAAGGTGACGGCCTTATGGAAAAAGATATCCCGGTATTCGACCGGCGCGACACGCTGCCCGCTATTCTTGATGAGGGCGAATGGTCGCCAAGGCGCGCGCGGATGAAGCGCGGAGACGTCGTTCTCATGGCAGGCGATCCCCTGCCGAAAATCTTCCTCTCGATTGCCACTCAAGCTGAAGTCGAGCAGTTCTGCACCAATGGGACGGCCTGGTATTCGTCCGATCGTTTCAATGGCCAGGCGGCGAATGACAACGAGGACTGGCCGCTCCAGAAGCTTCTTCGCACGGAGGGCAAGGACCATTGCCTTGACCTCGCCATCCGCTACCGCGACCTGCACGACACGGCGTCACGGCCCACGCAGCTGATAGGCAAAGAATGCGAAAACCTATTCCTCGTAGAGAACCAGGACGATGAAGGCAGGCCCAAGGGTGTGAAGGTAGTCACTGGTAAGAAAGCGCAGGTCTACACGCAGCCGCGTCGGAACATGGCGGCACCCGTCCCGAAAAAGTGGAATGGCGACTGGCCAATACTTGCGGCGATCGACGCGAAGCGGGAATTGGCATTTGTCCGAGCCAAACTCGCCTACGTTCCCACCATCCTTGATGCGTTCGAATGGTCAGTGGTTGATGGTCTGACACTCGACGAGATCGGCAAACGGCTTGGCGCTGGTAGCAAAGGTGCCAAGGGCGAGGCTCGCGCCCGCGTCTTCGATGGCTTCGGCATCTTGGACCGCTACTGGAGCACTCAGGACAGGCTGACCGCATAGGGGTACCCCTTTTCCCCGCGCCAAAAGGTATAAGAGAGAGATTGGCTCGCAGCGATGCGGGCCTTTTGTTTTTGGGGCAGCCGTCACTGCTCTGAAGGTGGGTTGCCCCGCGCGGTGGCTCACCACCAATCCCCGTCACGGTGAGCACGGATGTACTGCCACCATGAAATCCCGAACGTCCCCGTTCGGTTTGATCGCGCGCACCAGCCCTGTTTCGTCTCTTCGGCAGAACGGCTGGTGCGCATGCGGTCATTTTTTTTAAAGCCCCAAAACATTCATTTTGAAAAACGAAAGGAGGCGCACCGTGCGAAAAGCTGCGGCATGCTTTGCCCTATCAAAAACACTTGGCATCGGTCTTGGTCGCGTCACGTCGCTGGCACAGCGCGCCTCTGACGCAGGCGTTCTGCCAAAAGCGGCGGGACGTACTTATCCACCCTTATCCGCTGACCAGATGGCGCGGCTGCTTATCGCTGTACTGGCTGACAACGGCCTGGGTACCGTCGGCGAGAGCGTGGAAAAGTTCGCTCGTATTCATTCCAGCGAGCTTTGCTTGTCGCTTGTCGAGGCTATCGCTGCCGCTTTCGATGGTGGCAGGACCAACCCTTTCGCCCCGGTCATCAAGAGCATGGTACTTCGTAATGATCTGGAAAACCCCGGTGTCGACATTCTAGCCGATGTCGGTGGCCATGGTGTTCACGCCGTCTTTGGTGCCACGCAGACCACTGGCGCTGTCAAGCAGTCGCTAGTGTCGGGATCGGCATTCGAAGCGCTGGCGCGAGAATGGCGGGCCGCGCAATGACCTCTGAAATATCGCAACTTCTCGAACAGATTAGAGAAGAGGCCGCTGAGGCTGACTTTCAAAAACGCCTGCAAGCATCCCAGATTGCCGAGCGCGAAAAGACCTCCAAAAAGCACCGGACGCCCGACCAGATCGCAACACACCGCGAAATGTACCGGGCCGCAAAGCGCCACGTCGAAACAATGGACACGTGGAACGCCGCAAACCCAGACAAAACCGCCCGACCGTATTTGCCGCACATGTTGGCCTACCTCGGCGCATTTTCTTACACAGAGAAAGACACCTGAATGACTGACACTATTGCAGAAAAAATCGAGCAGCTCGGCTCTGCTTTCAACGCCTCTACTTCCGATCTGTCTGAGCGAATTTCGGGGCTGGAGAAGCGCGCGGCCCGCGAGAAAGACAACGCCGGTTTCGACGATGCCGACAGTCTTGCATCTTCGCTGGTAAACAGCCCTGCGTTCAAGCAACTCAACGGTGGTGCTAATCGCGGTCGCGCCCTGGTCGAATCTGCGGCCATCACGTCGGGCAACACAACAGTCGGCACTGGCCGTTCTCTCGGCACATCTTTGGTACCCGCTGACCGACGCCCCGGCATCGTCACTCCTGCGCAGCGCGTCCTTACGGTTCGCGACCTCATCGCGCCTGGCACCACGACGGCAGGCAGCATTGAGTATGTGCAGGAAACTGGCTTCACCAACAATGCTGCACCCGTGGCCGAGACAACTTTGAAACCGTACTCGGATATCACTTTCGATTTGAAGACGGCTCCAGTCCGCACAGTTGCGCATCTCTTCAAGATTTCTAAGCAGATGCTTGACGATGTCGCGGGTTTGGTTTCCTACCTTGATCTGCGTGGCACCACCGGCCTGAAGATCGTCGAGGAAAATCAGCTCCTCTTTGGCTCTGGTACAGGTCAAAATTTGCAGGGCCTGATTCCGCAGGCGACTGAGTTCGACGAGAGCTTGCGCAAGGTTGGCGATACGCGCGTTGACACGATCCGCCGAGCAATTCAGCAGGTTCGCCGCGCTGAGTACCGCGCGACGGGCATTGTGATGAATCCGGACGACCTGGCAGAACTCGAACTGACAAAGGATGCAGACGGCAACTACATCATTGTCGATCCGGTCGAAGGTGGTCAGGGCCGCATTTGGCGTCTGCCTATTGTAGACACCACGGCCATGCCAGCGGGCCAGTTCCTCGTTGGTGCCTTGGCTACCGCTGCCCAAGTCTTTGACCGTCAGCAGGTCACGTTCGAGATCAGCACCGAGAACGTAGACGACTTTGAGCGCAACCTTGCGACGGCCCGAATTGAGGAGCGCTTGGCGCTTGCGGTTTATCGTCCTGAGTCTCTGGTAACGGGCGAATTTGAGGCATCTTAACTACCAATCCAGATGGCAGGGTTGCTCCTATCCCTGCCATCAAAGGCCAGTCGATGAGCCCCGTCGGCTGGCCACCCCTTTCACACACATGAGGACTACACATACCATCAGGCCGAATTATCAAATGGGTAAGAGACCGTGGCTTTGGCTTCATCCAGGCAGACGGCGATAGCGGCAACGCTGGCGAGTTCGTGCATATCAGCGCGATGCCTGACCATGAAGAGCCACGGCTAGGCCAGCGCTTCGACTTCGACAAAGTTGTTGGTGTCGACGGCCGATCAAAGGCAGTGAATGTGCGCGAGGTCACGAGCTGGGGTGAGGCCGCGTACCTTTAACGGGTGTCTCCGAAGTCCAGACCCATCGGCAGATGGGGACCGGCGAGGGTCATTCGCGTACACTTTTCCAATTCAAAATATGAGGGTCGGCTACCCCTGGCATATGAAAAAAGTCTAGACCTGCTTCGGCCAGGGACCGGCGGGGGAATGCAACGTTAATGCAAACACAGAAAAAAGCCTCCCGTGCGCGCAAGCGCGCGCGAGAAAACATTAGGTTTTTTGGCTTTCTTGGCCGATTCAGGAAGTCTTGTTGATAGTTGAGCGCGACCGGCGTGGCATGTGCGGCCCATGCCATAACATGGGGCAAGAAAAGCTAAATGCTCATGCCTAAGCGCTTCGCGGCTTCCTGCTTTATGTAGGCGACGGCTATATCCGGTACAATCGGGAAGTCTGGCAAGCTTATGGCCCGCGGTAGCCTCTCATCACCACATTGGACGAGAAGACTGTGATTTTTATTTGCACAAGTAGTGGCGTAATCACAGAGGTTGCTCAGGGACAGCGCTAGAACAGACCTCGCAGCCGCGAGCTTCGCAGTCCTTCGACCCTCTTCTAATCTTCGCTCTTGGTCGATCTGTGCACGAATAGCTTGAATACTTAGGTAGGCAGCAACCACCGCAGCAAGGCCGGTAATCAATGTCGTATCGACCCCACCCAAGCCTGCCGACAGCGCGTAACGCGTCGCTGAACAACTGCGGCCACGATCTCTCGTCGAGTGCAATCTCACGCCCGACTGCGAACAGCACCAAACCACCAATAAATCCAACAGCGACGGCAAGCGATTTTTTCATCTTCTGATGAAGCGCTCAATCTTGAGTCCCGTCGATACATGCCACCTGCAATCCACAAGGAAAATCTAAAATGACAGCACAGCCCTTTGCACTTATCGACGCCGACTTTGCCGACGGCACCTACAAATTCGGTCTGACATGGCCTCTGGCCACAGAATGGGAACGATCAACCGATCGAAGCCTCTACGCGACGCTTATCAATATCATGCGGACCGGTGTTGCCGCCCTGAACGATACCCGCGAACTGGTGCGGCTCGGTCTCATTGGCGGCGGCATGGCCCCCACGGACGCATTGCGCATGGTGCGCACAAATGTAGAGGAAAGGCCAGCTGCCGAGAACTTCGGCTTGGTCGTGAAGATCGTGGACGCGTTTTTCCACGGTAAGGGCGTGCCTGACGCGGACGGCGACGAACCAACAGATGGCTAAAACGCTCCAAGGCTGGGATCGAATTAAGCGCAGGCTTGAGAGGATACCGAAGGCCGTGCGCGAGCAGACGCAGCCGGTTATCACGTCGGCCGCACATGACATCGCCAGCGTGATGAAAGCCTTGGCACCGGTCGACGACGGCGATTTGAAGGACAGCATTGAAGTTACCCACGGCGGGCAGCGAACGCCGTCCCACAGCCAACCTGGTGGCGCTACCGTGGTTCCTGAGAATGCGGCGATGATCACCGCCGGCAATTCCAAGGTCCGCTACGCTCACCTCGTCGAATTTGGCACCTTAGCCGCGCGAGCGCAGCCATTCTTTTTCGTTGGCCATCGCATGGCAAGCAAGAAAGCCGCAGCAAAAATCAAACGCGGCATTTCCAAAGCAATTCGGAGCACCAAAAAAAATGGCAACTGAATATGAACGGATGGCGGTGTTGCTTGAGGCCCGCGTGACCGAATTCGAAAAGAAGATCGCCAGCGCCACCCGCAATGCTGATCGCAATTTCAAAAAGATAGAGAAGAGCGCCGAAGGCATGCGTGACCGCATCGGCAAGTCGGCAAGCGCGGCTGCGGCTAGTTTCGCTGGTGCATTTGCAGCCGGCGCTGCAATCAAGGCTGCCGTCCAACTCATGGACGCCTCCAAGCGGATCGAAAACTCTCTCAAGACAGCAGGCTTGTCAGGCCAGCAACTGACCGATGTTTATGAGCAGTTGTTTGCTTCCGCGCAGAAAAATGCAGCCCCCGTAGAATCACTGACCACCCTGTACTCCAAACTTTCCCTCACTCAGAATGAATTGGGCGTTGGCCAGGCTGAACTGATCGGCTTCACCGACAAGATCGCAATGGCATTGCGCGCGGGCGGCACATCAGCAACCGAAGCCTCCGGTGCATTGCTTCAGTTGTCGCAAGCGCTGGGTGGTGGCGTAGTTCGCGCCGAGGAATTCAATTCTGTCCTTGAAGGTGCGCCGACAATCGCCCAGGCCGCTGCGGCCGGCCTAAAAGAAGCGGGCGGCTCAGTCGCCAAGCTGCGCCAGCTTGTCGTTGACGGAAAGGTTTCGTCGCAGGCCTTCTTTCGCGCTTTCGATGTTGGTGCCGCCACACTTGAGGGCCGCCTAGCGGGTGCGCAATCCACCACAGCGAACAACTTCGTCCGGCTTCAAAACGTCTTGGTGGATACCGCTGGAAAAATCGACAAGGCCACCGGATCGAGCGAGAAACTTGGCTCGGGCATCAGTGAGCTTGCGGGCATCGTTCAAGATTTCGGGCGTGTCGTCGTCAGCGTGGCCGAGAGTGATCTTGGTAGGTTCGTCGGATGGATCACCGACGGGGTTGGGCAGGTAAATGAATTGAAGCGCGCGCTGGGCGGTCTGCCTGGTGTGTTCGACAAGATTTCAAAGCTCCAGAATGATGCCTTTCTCGGACGCCCGATCGGCTCGTCGCTCCAGCAAGAAAACATTCAGAATCGCATCAACACGGCCTTCGAAGAGACGGCTATGCCGAAGGTCTCGAAGAGTGGTCGGCTCCCGGCCGCACCAACGGTGGATCCAGTTTCCATCGACGACTACAAGGTGACCGTTACCAAATCCAAGTCGGGTGGCAGCAAGTCACAGCGCGAAAACGAATATCAGCGCGAGATCGAGCAGATCAAAGAACGGACTGCAGCATTGACCACGGCATACGCCGCACAGGCCGCGCTTAACCCGTTAGTGGACGACTATGGTTTTTCGGTAGAGAAGGCTGCTGCTAAGCAAGATCTTATCAATGCTGCGCAGAAGGCAGGCAAGGAAGTCACTCCCGCGCTTGCAGCTGAAATTGACGCCGCGGCAGAAGCATACGCTCGAGCCGGTTCGGCAGCCGAGCAACTTGCCGAGAAGCAGAATGAGATCCGCGAGTCGGCGCAGCAAGCGTTGGACACCGCCAAGGACGTGACACGCGGCATCATTGATGGCTTTGTCGAAGGCGCGAGTGCGGCCGACATCTTCAGGGACAGCCTCAAGAAGATTGCGGACTCTCTCCTCAACGACGTGCTCAACAGCATGTTTCAGGTCAAGAACTTTTCGGGTGCTGGCGGCGGAGGTGGTTTTCTAAGCAGCCTGTTCGGCGGTGGCGGTGGGGGCGGTGGCTTTCTCAGCGGCATTTTGAGCATGTTTGGTGGTTCAGGCGTACCGATGTATGCCAAGGGCACAAGCTCGGCACGACCCGGCATGGCAATTGTTGGTGAGGAAGGCCCGGAACTTGTGCGCTTCGGTGGCGGGGAAGAGGTTATACCTAATCACAAAATGGGCGCAACTCTCGGAAGCGTGCCTTCAATACAGCCGCCCAGCATTCCAAAATTGTCACCGCAACAGTCGCAGGCCAGCCCAACCATTGCCCCTGTTTACAACATCGATGCCCGCGGCGCCGACGGTGCGGCGATTGCCCGTCTTCAGGCGCAGCTTGACCGGCAGAACCGAGAATTCGCAGCGAACACAATGAAGGTGTTAAAGCAAGCGGGCCCACGCGGTATCAAAATCTAGGTATGGGCGGCATAGCGCCGCCCTTCCTATAAATACTTGACGAACGGACAAATAAAGGCTTATGTTCACTTTATGTTCTTATTGAGCTAACTAAGTATTCGGTGATTATGCTGATAATTCAACCAGCCATTGATTCTGGAGACATTATGCAGCTCGAAAACCTGAAGATTAATCGAATAGTAATGCACGAAGTGCTGAAGCGCGACGAGGATAGGCAGCCAAAAACACCTGTTTTTGGCGCGGCCCTCGAAGATCTGTCGCTTCCGGCTAAAGTGGCGTTTACGTTGCGCGTGACAGAGGCTCTTTCTGCACAAGCAAAAAGCATAGAGATGCAAATTTCTGATTTTTCGTCAGGGAGCATGGTTGATATCGCTTCAGACCTTTTGGAGGCAAATGACGAAATATTTCTAGAAAAATCTAGGCATATTGCAACTAAACTCGCATCTGCGCAAAAAGCCAGAAGTATTCCTGGGGGTGTTGTCATCACTTTTGATGGATCGTTTGGCGTTCCCAAACGGAACTTTTTAGGAGTAATCAAAGCGGAAACACAGAGCGGCTTTAGGCGGAGGAAAGACGCCGAAACAATTCTGACTGAGTTCCTCGAAAATATCTTCCTGACACCTGCAACAAGGTTATATAAGATTGGCTTCCTTCTCCAGGAGCCAAAAGACGAGAGCTTTGAATGGCGCGCGATTGTTTTTGACAGCAACATATCGAGTAACCATCGCGAAAGCGCCGCTCAATATTTCTATGAAGATTTTTTCGGATGCCTTTTCCCTTCAAATGGACCCTACGAAACATCTAAATTTTTTGATTTGACGAAAGACTTTGTAAGACGCGGGGCTTTCAGTCATGAGGAGCGCCGCGATTTGAATGACGCTCTGTACACTTTCATAAAGACGGAAAAAGCACCGACATTCACCGCGCAAGAGTTTGCCGACAGCTACCTTCCTAATGAACAAAAAGACAACTTCCGGCAGTTTCTAGCCTCAAAAAAATTCCCTGATCGTGCAGTCGTTCGGGACACCGCAAACATGGCAGGCCGTCTGCGACGTCGTAAGTTCAAATTCGGCGAAAATGTAGAATTTTCGGTATCTCCAGAGCTTCTGCACACTAAGGAGGTGACTATCGATGAAATTCCCGCTGACGCAGAGAGCGATGAACGGACATGGACTCAGATAACTATCCGGCGAAGGATTACTGATCAGTTGTGACAGACATAAGATCTCAATTCATTGATAGGTGGCAACGCGAGAAAGCCCTCTACGAGGCGTGGGGTCGGTTCGTGTCGGCCCACGTTCTCGAATTGATTCAACAACAGATCCCCATGCAAGACGCGGGATTTTTTCTTCGAATCCCAGTTAAACCACGAGTAAAAACAGACTCTTCTCTCCTTCAAAAAGCGTTTATCCGGAAGGCTTACAGCAATCCATACGATGACATAGAAGACAAAGTCGGCGTCCGATTTGTAGTTTTACTTAGTGAAGACGTTCGTTTGGTTGGAGGTTCTATAGAAGTATCTGACGCCTGGACAGTCGAGAAATCTAGAGACGGGGAAGCAGAGAGAAAGGCAAACCCGTCAACGTTCGGATATCAATCTTTACACTATGTCGTCAGGTGTAAAAATCGAATTGTATTCGATGGAGTCACCATACCCGAAAACATTCCGTGCGAAATACAGGTGAGAACTCTGCTTCAGCATGCCTATAGCGAATTAACACACGATACGATTTACAAACCAAGTGTCTCCACGACCCCCTCAATGGTGAGAGCTGCGGCCAAGAGCATGGCACTCATTGAAGCAACCGATGATTATTTTTCGCAAGTGGTGGAGCTAATCAGAGATTCTGGAAAAGAATATCAACTAATTGAAGAATTAGTATTCTCAAGATACAGAGAAATTACAGGAAAAAATCCAGTAACATCCCCTCTAAACACAGCGATTATCGATCATTACAAAGAAATTTTAGATTCAGAATTTAAGGTAAAATTTGAAAATTGGCTAGAAAGAAAGCCCTACGTGAAAGATGCGCTACAAGAACGTTCTCCCGTTGATATTTTATACGACGTGCCTGCTGTCCTACTTCTGATGTATGTTGTTTCAGAGAAACCAGAATCCGCAAAATTGGGAAGCCCCCTTACAGATGACGAGCTTGCACCTATTTATTCTCTATTCGGCCATGCGCTGCATGGTTAACCTATCTGCCAGCGCAATGTAGCCGATCACCGCAGCGTCTTTTTTTGACCGGTTTTTCCAGCCTTTCTCGCATTTTGCTCGCGCTCCCATTTTTCGAATTCATCTTCGATCGTGTCAGAGGCGAGATCAATGCCGCTTATGGCGTCGAGCTTCGCGTCTATCGCCTTCCTGTCCCACCTGCGCGTGCCAGGCACCGGGGGCGGCATCTTGTGCGTTGATACCCAGAGGGAGAACGTGGATTCGCCGATGCCGAGATAGGCGGCGGCTTCCTTGCGGCCGATCAAGCGGGGCGGTTCAGACATTGACTTTCGCCTTCTTATTCGACCGCCGCGATAGCGCGAGCAGGCTGTTGTGAAGCTGATAATCTGACGGAGCCGGAACAACTGCCCGTCTCGGCTCTTTTGCAGGCTCGCGTAGCACCTGCCATATCGCCAGCAAGTCAGCCTCTGAAAACAGAAAGTCCCGGCCGAACCTCGAGCAGCGACCATACTTCCTGGCGAGCTTGATGAGAGCCCGATTTGACAGCCGCAATATGTCTGCAGCTTCATTGGCGGTGTAGATTCTATCTAGAGTTTCTTGGCTCATGCACGCCCACCATCCTGCGCTTAGAAGCGCATTGAACATATCCCGTTCGGTGGTGACAGGCGGGTAGCCTTGCGGTTGGTGACCGCAGGTAGAGGTTAATGGCCGCTCAGTCGAGCGTCAACCGCCCGCCCCTGTCGGCGCGTCTGGCTCAAGATGCTCTGGATATTGAACGGTTTGTGATTGGTCCGTATCGAACTCGCCGGGAGACTTCAAGAGACGCACACCAGGGCCGCCGGCTGCGGATGCTTGACCATCATCGACAAACCTAATCCCGGCTTGTTCCAGAGCGGTAATGACAGCTGCAACGTTGTTCGTAGAATTAAGGAATCCGTTTCCAGAACCCTCCATCCTTTTAATAGTTGGTACCGACACGTTCGCACGTTCTGCCAGGTCCTTCTGAGAAATCTCAGCAAGCATGCGCGCGGCCGATATCTGATTCCCTGTCACATTTTGATCTTTAGGCATAAATTTGATCCAAAGGTATTGACTGTATTGTTTTTGTGATCCATAGGTATCACGTAGAAACAAACGGATCAACGAGGAGACCACCGAAATGACGCATGCAGACAGAAGAAGATTAGGAACCGTACACGTCACACCTCACGTGTCGCCCGTTTTCTTTCCAAGAAGATCGCGGGAAGCATTTGCAAATCTGCTGGAATCAGGAAACGCCGACCGCTTTCAGGTCGGCGATCAAATCGAATTCACCAAACCTGACGGTAATCGCTACTGGGTAACAATTTTCGCCATCGACCCTGATGGCAAGGTCGAGGCCGCTTTCTGGGATGGTCTCCCGAACTTCTTTGAAACCACACTCGATGCCCTTGAAGGGTTGCGCATCATTGGCTTCGACCGCGTATCCGTGGAGCAGCTTGCCGAATGGCGGCGCTGGCCGACGCGGCAGCACTAAAGTTTCCTCGCCAAATCAGGCGACCAAAGACAGCGGCGGTGTAGTCACCACCTCGGCCTCACCAGCAACGAACCGCCGCGGCCCTGCTCACCACAGGTTGAGTGGGGCCAAACTTTATTTCGAGCCCGTTGTGGACTTTTGGCATGTGAAATCCAAAAGACCCATTGTGATGACATAAGAGGAGGACACATGCGCGTAGCAAATGACAACAGCCCTCCGCGGCTTCTGACGAAGTCGCAAGCCGCTACTTATTGCGGGCTCAGCGTGCCGCCTTTCGGGTCAGTGTGCCCTGTGCGCGCAATCGCGTTAGGTGTTGGCGTTCGCATGGAGCGATATGATGTCCACGCTATCAACGCATGGATAGATCGCCTTGCTGGGCAGGAAGACGCACCGCGCACGGCCGACCAGTTACTGGATGCGCTATGACCGGGACGGTGGTTCGTATTAAAGGTCTCAAACGATACTTTGAGCCGAAGACTGGCAAATGGTATGCCTATCATCGCAAGTCCGGTCGGCGCATTGCTGCAGAGTTTGGTTCTGCTGAATTTTTTGCCGAATTGGCAGCTATCGAGGTAGACACCAAAGGCGAGGCAGCAAAGCCTGGCACGTTGGGAGCGTTGATCGTTTCCTATCGGACGTCAGCTGGCTTCCAGTCGATACAGACACGTAGTAAGTCCGATTATCAGAAGGTCCTCGAGTATCTTCGACCGCTTGCGGAATCACCTCTGACTGAGCTCACTCAAGGCTGGGTTGCGCGCCTTCGAGACAAGACCTTTCAGAAGAAGAGGCGCAAGTTTGCGAACTACACGCTTACCGTCTTGTCGATCATGTTCGAGCATGCGATTGAGCAGGAGTTAATGGCCGCCAACCCGGTCTCTAAGGTAAAGCGCGTCCGCAAAGCGATTGATGCGCCTGAGGCGAACAGGCCTTGGATGGATTCTGAGCGCGACGCAATTTCAGCCGCCCTACCCGCTCATATGCGTCTTCCCGTGATGTTGATGATGTATTGTGGACTTGACCCTCAGGACGCCCTCAAATTACCGCGTACGGCCGTTTCTGGAGGCAAGCTGGACACTAGGCGAGGCAAGACAGGAGTGCCTGTCTGGGTGCCGCTTCCCAAGCCGGTTGTTGATGCCATCACCGAGCAGCCGGAGCACAACGCAATCACGCTCTGCGCAAACAGCTACGGCAAGCCGTGGACCGTTTCGGGCTTCAGGGCGTCATGGCTTCCAGTGAGGGTAAAACTTGAAGAGGCTGGGCATGTCCAACCAGGCCTAACCCTCAAAGGCCTACGGCACACCGTCGCAACCATATTGCGCGAAATGGGTAAGGACTACTCAGCCATCGCAGAGATGCTCGGACAGAAGACAGAGGCCATGGCACGGCACTATTCCCGCCGCGCCGATATGTCGAAAAAGATGACCGAAACAATCGCCGACTTTGAGGCGGAGGTGAACAGAAGGAAAACACCAAGCGTCTAGAGAAAACCGAAAGTGTGTCTAGACGCGACAGGACTAACACATAGCAGGATGCCAAAACACCAAACAATATCATGTAGATAGAATGGTGCCCGAAGGCGGATTTGAACCACCGACACGCGGATTTTCAATCCGCTGCTCTACCAACTGAGCTATTCGGGCACTATAGGCTCGTCAGAACCTTCGCTTTTGGCCAGCGCCGGAGAAGCTTGCTGCCCCGGAAGTGAGCGGGGTTATAACATCTTGTTCGGCCATGGCAAGCGCTTGACGAAACTTTTTTGACAGTTTTTTCGGTCGCACGCGGCTGGGTCCTCAATCATCGTAAACCGGTGAAACTTTGTTGCGAAACACACAATTGGCTTGCGCCCCGCTTTTCCTTAAAGAACAAATGAGAGGGACCTCTCACCGCGCATATGAAACAGCCCCTATTCATCACGGTACAGCCAGGGGAACACATAAATGAAGAAGATGTCACTGATAACGCTTGCCATTGCAGCCGTCATGTTCACGGCTCCGGCTTACGCCGACGAAAGCGCACTTGCGACCATTAAGCACGCAGGCATTTTGAAAATCGGAACGACAGGCGATTACAAGCCCTTCAGCTACAAAAGCCCGTCGGGCGATCTGACGGGTGCCGACATTTCCATGGCGCAGGAACTGGCAGCCTCCTTGGGCGTCAAGCCGGAATTCGTGCCGACCACGTGGAAGACATTGCTGGAGGACTTCAAGGCCAACAAATTCGACGTTGTGGTGGGCGGCATTACGGTCAATCCGGCACGCGCCGAGGTTGGAGATTTCTCCGTGCCTGTTATCACCGACGGCAAGCGACCCATTGCCCGTTGCGAAGATCAGACGAAATATTCGACCGTAGACGCCATTAACCAGCCGTCCACCCGTGTCATCGTCAATCCGGGCGGTACCAACGACAAGTTCGCCCATGAGCATTTCACCAATGCCAAGATCGAAGTCTTTCCCGACAACCGGGTGATTTTTGACGAGATTGCTGCCAAGGAAGCGGATGTTATGGTGACCGACGGGGTAGAGGTTGACCTTCAGTCCAAACTCCACCCCGGTGTGTTGTGCCCAGTGAAAGTGGAAGAGCCTTTCACGCATTTCGAAAATGCGTATCTGGTGCGCAAGGACCCAGCGTTGAAAGCGGCCGTGGATGAGTTCGTTCGCCAGCAACTGGACGGCGGTGGCTGGAAGGCGAAGCTCGATGGCGCAATGAAGTAACACAAAAGGCCCTACCGCGAGCGGCAGGGCCTTTTGTGTTCGATATTACAGCAGTGGCTTCTGCTACTTCGAACCGGCAGATAGACCCAGTGCGAAGGGCACGGCGGCCACCAGCAGCGCCATGATCGGCGATGACGAGAAGATTCGGCCCGCAATCGAGGTGATGGCGACCGAACGTATGACGGGCAGCCAGTTTGCCACGTCTGCGCTGTGGCTGGATGTATGCGGCTTTGGCTGGTGTTTTCGTTCAGCCTGAAGCTTCTCCACCTGTTTTCTGATGGCATCGACCTGATGACGCAGCTCATCCACTTCTTTTCGAAGCGAGGCGTCGACGGATGTCTTCTCGGAGGCCTTTGCGCGGGCGGCGGGCTTTCTGGGTGTTGTGCTCATATCATCGTCCAGTTCATAAAGTTCGTCTTCAAGGTCTGATGGTTTGTCGAAACCATGGGAACGTACCGGCGCCCGCATTGAAATTCCTCTCGCTATACGCGTTTATCGCCGTGATGGTCACGGCTTGACGGTGGATAGTCTGCAAACGCGGAAGGCGGAAAAAGGATGCAGGATTTCAGTTCACAGGCTTGAGCGACTGCAAGATACCAACCAGTTCCTTGCTGTGTGCATCCTGCGTGGCTTTCGTGCCCCAATAGGTCACGACCAGCATTTTGCCTTCTCTGGGCGCGGCAAAACCGAGGGAAACTTCGACGGGGCCGTCTTCGTCCTTGCCGTCGAACTCGATGCTGCCGAATTTCATGCCATTGATCTCGACATCGCCAGAATCCGACTTGGTGCTGGCATCGATCTCCACGCCATTGTCGGTGAGGAACTTGATGGCGTCGTCGATGACCTTGTCCATGGTCTTGTCGCTGGCGACATCGATGGAGAAGTAGATTGCGGCATCGGGCGATGTGGCGTCAACGCCGGTCTCGGTTTCCTTCGGCTCCCAGTCATTGGGAATTTTGACCGATGCTATGGGCGCTTCGCTGGGAAACTTGAGTGTTTCGGCCTGCGCAAAAAACGGCGCCAGCACAAAGGCGGCGGCCAAGATGGTTCTTTTCATGGAAAAATCCTCTGGAATCGAGGCGCGCAATATCAGGTAAGCAATGGTGCCCCAGCCGTTGCCAAAATTGGATATAAAGGAAAAGCCGATATTATGTCATCAGAATAATATCAAGTAATGGAGAATGTTACGACCAGAGTTAACGTGGCCAAGGACGGCCATTCCCTGTAACGGTCCTCTATAATTTTTATATTATACACTGGCGCCGCAATTACAGATTGATATCGAGAGAGATCGACAAAGAAACAGGCCCCGAAGGGCCTGCTGATGGTTGCGTGATTTTGGTCTCAGGCGGCTTTTGCAGCAGCCCCATAAGGGTCGAACCTCCCGTAGAAGGTGTCGCCCTTGGCGGCCATGTCTTGCAGCAGCGAGGTGGGCTTGAAGTGCGGGCCGTAGGTTTGGCTGAGCTTTTCGGCCAGTTCCACGAAGGTCTTCACACCCATGCCATCGATGTAGGACAGCGCACCGCCGGTGTATGGCGCAAAGCCGAAGCCGAGGATTGAGCCGACATCGGCTTCGCGCGGATCGGTCACGATGCCTTCTTCGACCGTGCGTGCTGCTTCCAGAGCGATGGTAACGAGGAAGCGCTGTTTCAGCACGTCCATGTCGACGTCCTCCGGCTTCTGCTGCGGATAGAGACCTTTCAGGCCGGGCCAGAGAGATTTTTTGGCAGGCTTGGCCGGATAATCGTAAAAGCCCTTGGCGTTCTTGCGGCCAAAGCGGCCCTCGCCTTCCACCATCTTCTTGACCAGCTCCATGTGGCGCGGATCTACGGCCTTTTCGCCGAGATCGGCAACGGTGGCCTTGAGGATTTTGTAGGATAGGTCGATGGCGACTTCGTCGTTGAGCGCCAGTGGTCCCACAGGCATGCCAGCGAATTTCGCGGCATTTTCGATCATGGCGGCGGGCACGCCTTCGATCAGCATGTCATAGCTTTCCGCCATGTAACGCAGCACGCAGCGATTGACGAAGAAGCCGCGGGTATCGTTGACGACAATCGGCGTCTTCTTGATCTTGGCGACGTAATCCAGAGCCACGGCCAGCGCCTTGTCGCCGGTTTCCTTGCCGATGATAACTTCCGTCAGCATCATCTTTTCGACAGGCGAGAAGAAGTGAATGCCGATGAAATCGGTCGGGCGCTTGGAATTCTGCGCCAGACCGGTGATGGGCAAAGTGGAGGTATTGGAAGCGAAGATCGCGCCTTCGGGAAGGACGGCTTCCACGGCTTCGATCACGGCTTTCTTCACGTCGCGGTCTTCGAACACGGCTTCTATGACGAGGTTTGCGGTCTTCAGCGAAGCGTAATCCGAGCTTGGTGTGATGCGGGCGAGGATGGCGGCACCCTCTTCCTGGGTCATGCGGCCTTTGTTGACGCTGTCCTTGACCAGACCTTCGCAAGTGGTCTTGCCCTTGGCAGCAGCTTCGTCATCGCGGTCGATGAGGGTGACATCGAGACCAGCGACGGCGGTGACGTAAGCGATGGACGCGCCCATGAAGCCCGCACCGACGATGCCGACATGCTTCAGATCGCTCTTGGGCTGGCCAGCTGGACGGCGGGCGCCCTTGCCGAGTTCCTGCATGGAAATGAACAGCGAGCGGATCATCGCAAACGCTTCTTTCGAGCGAAGGATTTCCGTGAAGTAACGCTGCTCCACTTTCAGGGCGGTGTCGAAAGGCAATTGCAGGCCTTCATAGACGCATTTGAGAATAGCGAGGGCTGCCGGGTAATTGCCAGCACTTTCGCGGCGCAGAATGGCCGGGGCTGCGGGCCAGAGCTGGGCCGCAGCTGGTGTCCAGATGCCGCCGCCGGGGGCCTTGAAGCCCTTTTCATCCCATGGGGCGACTGGTTTCAGGCCGTCCTTGATCATCTGCTTGGCGGCGGGGATGAGCTGATCCGGCTCCACCACCTGATGCACGAGGTTCATGGACTTCGCACGGCTTGCCGTCAGCGACTGGCCGGTCGTCATCATCTGCAGCGCGGACTGCGCATCAGTAAGGCGCGAGACACGCTGCGTACCACCGGCACCGGGGAAGATGCCGACCTTGATTTCCGGCAGCGCCAGCTTAACGCTCTTGGCGTTGGAGGCAACGCGGCCATGGCAGGCCAGCGAAAGTTCCAGCGCGCCACCCATGCAGGTGCCATTGATGGCGGACACCCATGGCTTGCCGTTGGTCTCGATCTTGCGGAACAGGCCATTCATCTTGCCGACGAGATCGAACAGCTTCTTGGACGCTTCATCCGGGTTCTTGGCCTTCTCTTCATTGTAGAAGGAGAACATGGACTTGATCATCGACAGGTCCGCGCCGCCGGAAAAGCTGCTCTTGCCCGATGTGAATACCACGCCTCTGACGGCGGCATCCGCGACGGTGGCATCCACGATGGCATCCAGCTCTTCCAGCACTTGGGCTGTGAAGACATTCATGGATTTTTCCGGCATGTCCCAGGTGACGAGGGCAATGCCGTCTGCGTCTGTTTCGACGGTGAAATTGGTATAAGTGCTCATAGTGGGATTCCTCTTCCCTGAATTTTTCGATGCCGCCTGCCCACTCTCTCCGTCATTCCGGCCTTGAGCCGGAATCCAGTGACGCGACGTCTGTCGCGTCAAAGAACCCTTTCGCGCGGCAGACGCCGCGCTGCTGGATCCCGGCTCAAGGCCGGGATGACGGACGTAAGGGCAGCGACGCTACGCATTCAAACCCGCTCGATAACCGTTGCCGTGCCCATGCCCGCGCCGATGCAGAGCGTGACCAGTGCGGTGTTGAGATCGCGGCGTTCCAGTTCGTCCAGAACCGTGCCGAGGATCATCGCGCCGGTGGCACCCAGAGGGTGGCCCATGGCAATCGCGCCGCCGTTCACGTTCATCTTGTCGTGGCTGATATCGAAGGCCTGAAGGTAACGCAGCACGACGGCGGCGAAGGCTTCGTTGAGTTCGAAGAGATCGATATCGGCAATCGACATGCCGGTTTTCGCCAGCAGCTTTTCGGTCACGTCAACCGGACCGGTCAGCATCAGCGCGGGGTCGGAGCCGATATTGGCGAAGGAGCGGATGCGGGCGCGGGGTTTCAGGCCCATGCTCTCGCCGCCAGCCTTGGAGCCGACCAGAACCGCAGCGGCACCATCGACGATGCCGGATGAGTTACCCGCATGGTGGACGTAGTTGATGCGCTCCACTTCCGGGTGGGCCATGATGCCAACAGCTTCGAAGCCGCCCATTTCGCCCGGCATCTGGAAGGATGCGTTGAGCGAGGCTAGCGCCTGCATTTCAGTGCCGGGACGCATATGCTCATCGCGGTCGAGGATTGTGATGCCGTTCTGGTCTTTCACGGGGACCACGGAATTCTTGAAATAGCCGTTCTCCCAGGCGTGGGCGGCGCGTTTTTGGCTCTCTACCGCGAAAGCATCGACATCATCACGGCTGAAACCGTATTTGGTGGCGATGAGATCGGCGGACACGCCCTGCGGCATGAAGTAAGCCGGGAAGCTGACCGAGGGGTCCATGTACCAGGCACCGCCGGACATGCCCATGCCGACGCGCGACATGCTTTCCACGCCGCCTGCAATCACGATCTCGTCAGCGCCCGCGGCAACCTTTCCGGCTGCGAAATTGATGGCGTCGAGTCCCGAGGCGCAGAAACGCGAAATCTGCATGCCCGGTGCCTTGGTCGAATAACCGGCCTCGAAGGCCGCACCCTTGGCAATGACGGCACCGGCATCCATGACAGGATCGACACAGCCCATGATGATGTCATCGACGGTGGATGTATCGAGCCCGTTGCGGTCGCGAATGGCTTCCAGCGTCTTGGCGGCAAGGCGAACGGACGGCACTTCGTGCAGCGAACCATCCTTCTTGCCACGCCCGCGCGGGGTGCGGACGTGGTCGTAGATGTATACGTCAGTCATTTCTCATCTCCCTGTCGGCATCTGCATGCCTTCGAAATCTTTGGAGGCCGTGAGTGGACCCCTCACTTGCGATTTCTAGCACTTAGCTGAAGCTAAGATGCTGAAATCGCTTTCTCTCCCACAAGGGGAGAGATAAACACGCCGCGCTCTCCGCGCCCTACCTCTCCCTCCTGAGCTTGTCGAAGGGGTGGGAGAGGACACAAAATCAAGATCTTAGCGAAGCTAAGTCTTAGATTTTGTTGGTGAGGGGTTTGCCCCTTGCTCCCACCCTCAAAACGCTTCCGCAGCCAACTCCATCATCGTATCGGCACCTGCCTCAATGCGGATTTTGCGAACCGCCGTTTCCGGCAAAATGCGCTCCATGAAGAACTTCGCCGTTACGAGCTTGGTCTTGAGGTACTGCTCGTCAGAGGCAGAACCAGAAGACAAGGCAGCCTGCGCGGCCTTGGCCATGCGGGCCTGCATGTAACCGAGCACGACCAGACCGAAGAGGTGCATGTAATCTGTGGAACCGGCACCGGCATTGTCGGGCTTCGCCATGGCGTGCTGCATGAACCACATGGTGGCTGCCTGCAGGTCGTTCAGGCCCTTCTTGAGGCCCTTGGTGTAGAGTGTCAGGGCTTCATCGCTACGGTTTTCCTCGCAGAAATCACCGATTTCCTTGAACAGCGCCATCACGGCACGTCCGCCATTGAGGCCCAGCTTGCGGCCCACGAGGTCGAGCGCCTGAATGCCGTTGGCACCCTCGTAGATCATGGTGATGCGCGCATCGCGCACATACTGGCTCATGCCGTGTTCTTCGATATAGCCGTGACCGCCGAAGACCTGCTGGGCCATGACGGCGTGGTCGAAGCCCTTGTCGGTCAGCACACCCTTGAGGATGGGGGTGACGAGGCCGAGAATATCGTCAGCCGCCTGACGTTCCTTCTCATCTGCTGCGCGATGAGCGATGTCGGATTGCAGCGCGGTCCACAGAAGGAAGGCGCGGCTGGCTTCATTATAGGCCTTGATGGTCATCAGCGTGCGGCGGATGTCAGGATGGACGATGATCGGATCGGCCTTCTTGTCCGGTGCCTTGGCACCTGAAAGAGAGCGACCCTGAATGCGCTCACGGGCATATTCCACGGCGTTCTGATAGGCGATTTCGCCAACCGACAGGCCTTGCAGGCCAACGCCGAGGCGGGCTTCGTTCATCATCACGAACATGGCCGAAAGGCCTTTGTTCTCGGCGCCAATGAGGTAGCCGGTCGCGTCATCGTAATTCATGACGCAGGTGGCGTTGCCGTGAATGCCCATCTTGTGCTCAAGCGCACCGCAGACCACGCCGTTGCGGCTGCCGGCCGAGCCATCCTCATTGACGAGGAACTTCGGCACGATGAACAGCGAGATACCCTTGGTCCCCTCTGGCGCGCCTTCGATGCGGGCGAGAACCAGATGGATGATGTTGCTGGTCATGGAATGTTCGCCAGCCGAGATGAAAATCTTCTGGCCAGAAATCTTGTAAGAACCGTCGCCCTGCGGCACGGCCTTGGTGCGCAGAAGGCCGAGGTCGGTGCCGCAATGGGGCTCGGTCAGGTTCATGGTGCCGGACCATGTGCCCTCGACCATCTTCGGCAGATAGGTCTGCTTCTGCTCGTCGGAGCCATGCGCCAGAACGGCAGCGATCGCGCCCTGCGTCAGGCCCGGATACATCATCAGCGACAGGTTGGCCGACGACATATATTCGCCGATGGCGGCGTGAAGCGTATAGGGAAGGCCTTGGCCCCCATATTCAGGCGGCACGGCTAGGCCGGTCCAGCCGCCTTCGCAATAGGCATCGTAGGCCTGCTTGAAACCATCCGGCACAGAGACCGAACCATCTTCGGCACGCTTGCAACCCTGCTGGTCGCCAGACAGGTTGAGCGGGAAAAGCTGTTCTTCAGCCAGCTTTGCGGCTTCGCCGGTGATCGCCTCGATCATATCGGGCGTGGCGTCTTCAAAACCGGGAAGATTGTTGTAGCGCTCGATACCGAGCACGTCGTTCAGAATGAAAAGCGTATCTTTAACAGGGGCCTTGTAAACAGGCATTACCGATGATCCTCCGCATCGCTCGCCGGAGATCATCCGGCCTCAAGATAGGTCAACAATATTTGACGTGCGCGTAAACGTCAAATGGCTTTCAGAACAAAATTTCGTCAGGGAAGGCTGGGATGTTGGACGAGAAACGTTGCGGCTATGTGAAAGCGGCACGCAGTTTTTACACAACTGGATGGCGTAATCTTACCGCAAGCGGTGCGCGCAGGGCTTAAATGAGTACGAAGCCGCACTTTGATTCAAATGAGGACGCACAATCCAAGAAAATCAGCGCATTTACCGCCTTATGCACAGCGATTACGTCAATCCAATAATTATAATTAGATATTTCTAAATCAATTTAATGGTGAAATTTCGCCATTTTGGCAAGTTTCGCACAAGCTAAATGCTGAAGAAATCGTTAAACAAGGAACCTCTAATTAATAAATAATTAACCACACTTCGTCAATTGTTCCTCTTCAGGGGACTGCTTCGGGAATCGTGGGGGTCCTTTAATGAAATCGAAAAGACCTATGTTCGCCTCGACGGTGTCGACCAGAAGGGGGAACACCATCGGGCAAAGACGAAGCGGGCAGGACGATGAACGGATTGCGATCGAATTCCCAGCAGCATAGCGACAGATCGTCTCTGGATGCGCTCAATCGCACTATCGAAGGCCTGGAAGCCCGGATAGAGGATTTGCTGGGCGCCACCACCGCTCGCCCTTCCCTCGACAATCAAACGACACGCGTCGAAACCGAACGCCCGGCGCCTCAGTCCCGCCCGACGAGAGCCTCCACATCCGCCCGTTTCGATCCGGTCAATGAAATTCGCCAGCGCCAGCAGGCGCTCGATGCCCGTTGGGAACGCCAGAGAGCCGAAGCGCCACGCGGCGAAACCGTGATCGAGCGTGATCTCGACCGTCGTTACGTCGAGCGCGACTACCGCGCTTCGACCGCTATTCCCCCAGCGCGTCCGCGCCCCACAGCCCGTTACGAGCGCTCAGCCCCTGCCCCCGCTCCCCAAGCTCAGAGTGATGCGGCGCTGCGCGAAGTCGCAGAAGCGCTGGTCAGCCTGCGCCAGGAACTGAAGCACGAGATTTCCGAAGGCGTTGCCCGCGAAATGCAGGGCGTGCGTTCCGAACTGCGCAACATCAGATCCTTTGCAGAAGATCAGGATTTCGCCGAAGACATTCGCGAGGACGTCGCACGTTTGGCCGCCAGCATCGAGCGGATGGGGGCAGCCACTTCGCCCGACGCCGAAGCGTTGCGCAGCGAATTCGAAGAACTGCGCGTTTTGATGGATCAGGTCGCCCGTGAAGACAGCGTGCACCGGATCGAACGTCGCTGGGAGACAGTCGAAGACACCTTGCGCGGTTTTGACCCCGCGCCGTTGCAGGACGAAATCATTGGTCTGGCCTATCGGCTGGACGATATCAAAACCCAGCTCGCCTCCATGAACGGCAGCGGCCCGGTCCGTGCGCTGGAAGAAAAGCTTCTGACCATCGCCAGTGCCGTCGAGCATCTGGGCAAGCACGTTCAGCCCAACGAACGCATATTTTCCGAGCACTTCTCCGGTGTTGACCAGCGGCTTGACGAAATCAGCCGTGCCATTGCTGCCGCCGGAAACAGGCCCGCCCCCACCTTCGACCCCGCCCTTGCCGAGCGCCTGGAAAGCCGCCTGAGCGCGCTGGCGTCGCAGATCGACACGCTGAAGGACGTTTCTGACGCAGAAGAAAAGCCATCGGACGCGCTCGGTGCCCGTCTCGACGCGCTGACGAACCGCATCGAGGAATTGTCTAACGAACGCAGCGTTTCCGAGCTCGGCGAACGGCTGGATCAGCTTTCCAAGATGATGGAGCGTTCGCAGCGCCCGTCCAGCCAGCCGGAACTGACATCGGCGCTGACAGAGATTTCGCGTAAGATCGATGAACTTGGAACCGGTGCCGTCAACGACAAGCTGGCCGAACGGCTGGAGAAGATCGCGCGCCGCATCGAGGAAATCGAAGCCAAGCCCGCACCGGCAAAGGCCGTATCCTACGACACAGCCTTCAAGCGCCTGGAAGACCGTTTGAGCGACATCGCCGCCAAACTGGACGAGACCAAGGCTCCTGTTGCAGCTGACCCAGCTGGCATGTCGCCGGAACTCGACCAGCGCATGTCCGCTATCGAAGAATACATGGCGTCGAGCGATGAATACATCATCGAAGCCGCTCGCCAGGCGGCGGAAGCCGTTCTGGAAGCGCACACGCGCAACAATCTGGCGCAGAACGCCAGCAGCTCCGATATCGCCATCCTGACCGAACTGGCGAACGATCTTCGCAAGCTGGAAGGTTTGAGCCGCAACACCGAAGAGCGCACCCACCGCACGTTTGAAGCGCTGCATGAAACGCTGGTGCAGATTGCTGGCCGCCTCGACAATCTCGACAACCGCAATGCGCCGCGGACCGCGACCTCTCCTTCTGCCAATGGCGAGAACGACTGGGCGGATTACGATGGCGCACGCATGCCTGCCGCCAGCTTTCCCGAAGAAGGCCTGATCGGCAAGCAGGACCGTACGACGTTCGAAAGCGACCTGTCGCGCCAACTCGATGCCGAAATGGCGACCGATACGCTGGTGCCGCCTGCCGCTGCAAAGCCCGCAGCACAGGAAAAGCGTGGCCTGCTGTCCAGCCTGACCAGCCGTTTCAAATCCAGTGCTGCCAAGACCGATGAGGCGTCGCAGCCGGAGGTTACCGCACGTACGCAGGTTGATCCCGCGCCCTCGCTCGACCCGGTCGATGCTTTGCAGGCGGATATTGAAACCGAGTTGCTAGAGCCCGGCTCCGGTGCGCCGGATATCAAGAAAATCCTCGAGCGCGTCCGTGCCAGCCAGACGGCGGCAGCCCGTGCAGGCACAGGCGACAGCGACAACCGCGCGGACTTCATTGCCGCTGCCCGCCGTGCAGCCCAGGCCGCAGCGCAGGAAAGCGTTCCAGATAAGGGTTCTGCATCCCGACCTCAGCGCGCAGCGACGGCTGAACAGCAGAGCTCTGCCCTGTCGCGTTACCGTCGTCCGCTGCTGCTGGGTATCGGTGCCATTCTGCTGGCTATGATGGCAATGCCCGCCGTCAAGTCCTTTATCGGTGGCGAGCCTGCATCCATCGCGGTCGAGCCGAAGGTGATCGAGCCCAAAGCCACCGAGCCCTTGTCTTCTGTTCCAGCCGTGCCAGCTGCCCCTGTGAACGCAGCACCTGCCAGCGTCGAACCTGCCGTAACCATTCCATCCGACACAATGATCGATGAGAATGTCCAGGCAGCGGCCGAGCGTATGCAGGTCGGTCCCGACGCCAAGACCAACCAGATCGACCCGCGTCCGATTGGCGGCTCACCGCTTCCTGAGGAAGCACCCGCCATCCAAACGCCTGCTCCTGACCGTGGGGCCGACATTGCCGAACAGGCGCCTGCCGCCGCACAGGTGGACGAGGTTCAGCAGCAAATCCTGGCAACGGCCGACACCATCGCCGTACCGACAGCCATCAAGCCGGCATCGCTCTCCGAGGCAGCCGCCAAGGGTGACCGTCAGGCCCTGTTTGAAATCGGCGCGCGCTACACCGATGGTCGCGGCGTTGCTGCCGACCGCACCGAAGCTGCCAAATGGTACAAGCTGGCCGCCGACCGTGGTTTTGCGCCTGCGCAATATCGCCTTGGCAACATGTACGAGAAGGCCAACGGCGTAGAGCGTAATCTTTCCGAAGCCAAGCGCTACTACCAGATGGCCGCAGATCAGGGCAACGCCGGTGCCATGCACAATCTGGCCGTTCTGCTCGCATCCGACGCTGCTGGTGCACCGGATTTCAAGGCTGCTGGCGACTGGTTCATCAAGGCTTCCAACCTCGGCGTTCGTGACAGCCAGTTCAACCTTGCCATTCTTTATGCCCGCGGCAGCGGCGTGCAACAGAGCTTGGAAGAATCCTACAAGTGGTTTGCCATTGCCGCCCGTGACGGCGACGCCGATGCTGGGCAGAAGCGCGACGATGTGGCCAAGGCCATGCGGCCGGAACAACTTGCTAGCGCCAAGGCGAAGGTCGACGCGTGGCAGGTAACGCCCATGAGCGATGACGCCAATTCGGTAAATCTTCCCGCCGAATGGACCGGCGGCGAAGAGGTCAAGACATCGTCCGTCGACATGCAGAAGGCGATCCGCAACATTCAAGCCATTCTCAACAACAATGGCTTCAAGGCGGGCGAACCGGACGGAAAGCTGGGCCGCGCGACCGTGACGGCGATCAAAAACTTCCAGAAGTCCGTTGGACAGACGCCCGATGGCCGCATTACCGACGAGCTGGTCACCGCATTGCTGGCCCGCAACAAGTAATTCCGGTCTTTGCCGATCTTTTCAAATTATCAACGTATTTGCCGTTGAATAATTGACAGTCATGCCCGCCACGGGCATGACCGGTAAGGTCGCAAGGCTTTCTGCCTTCGCCATTCAGACAGATACCACCCCTTCGTGGTAAAGCCCGCCTCACGGCGGCTTTGCCTTTTTGCACGGAACCATGTCCGAGGTCCTGATGTGACTGTCTATCTGCCCATCGCGGAACTATCGGTGAATATCTTCATCATTCTGGGCATGGGCGCAGCTGTGGGGTTTCTGTCGGGCATGTTCGGTGTCGGCGGTGGCTTTCTCATCACGCCGCTTTTGATCTTTTACAACATCCCCCCCGTTGTTGCCGTGGCCACCGGCGCCAACCAGGTGGTCGCCTCTTCCGTTTCAGGCTCCATCAGTCACTTCCGGCGCGGCACGCTGGACGTAAAGCTCGGCGGCATGTTGCTGATCGGCGGTCTATGCGGGGCGACGGTCGGCGTGTGGCTGTTTACGCTGTTGCGCAGCATCGGTCAGCTAGACCTCATCATCTCGCTTCTCTACGTCATCCTGCTGTCGACCGTCGGCGCATTGATGCTGAAGGAAAGCATCTCGGCCATCCGCCGCTCTTCCCGCAACGAAAAGGTGACGCTGCGCCGTCCCGGCCATCACAACTGGGTCCACCGCCTGCCTCTGAAGATGCGGTTCAAGAAATCGAAGCTCTATCTCAGCGTCATTCCCATCATCGTGCTGGGGTTCGGCATCGGCGTGCTGACCTCGGTCATGGGTGTCGGCGGTGGCTTCATCATGGTGCCCGCCATGATCTATCTCTTGCGCGTGCCCACCAATGTCGTCGTCGGCACCTCGCTGTTCCAGATCATTTTCGTTACCGCCTATACGACCATCGTGCAGGCGGCGACAAACTTTTCCGTCGATATCGTGCTGGCCTTCATTCTCATGCTGGCAGGCGTCATCGGTGCGCAATATGGCGTCCGTGTCGGCCAGAAACTGCGTGGCGAACAGCTGCGTGCCCTTTTGGCGCTGCTGGTGCTGGCGGTGGGCATTCGCCTTGCCATCGGGCTGGTGCTGAGACCCGAAGACCTGTTTTCGGTGGCTGTCGGAGGGCTGGGCTATTGATCCGCATCGCCCTTCTCGCCGCCGCCCTGAGCGCGTTTTGCACATCCGCACTGGCGCAAACGCCGCCGCTGCCGATCGCGCCCGATGCCACCGGGCAATCGCGAACCCTGCAGGAAAACATCGAGATCGGCGCATCGACCACCGAAATCTCCATTGCCTCGGATTTTCGTGGCGCTGATTTCACCATGTTCGGCGCGCTGAACAATGCCGACCAGCTGCTGTTGGCCATCGGGCAGTACGACATCGTGGTGACGCTGGAAGGCCCAAATGAATATTCCACCGTGCGCAAGAAAAGCCGGGTGGCGGGCATCTGGATCAACACCAGCGCGATCACCTTTGCCCCGCTGCCGGAATCCTATTCCATGGCCAGCACCCGCAATATCGACAACATCGCAACGCCGGGCACGCTGAAAGCCATGGGCCTGGGCGTCGATCACCTGCCGCTGCGCAGCGCGGTATTTTCCGGCGTGCCCGACAATGTCTACGACTTCCAAGATGCCTATCGCCGCCTGAAACTGTCGAGCGGTATTTACCGCAACGACACGACCGGCGTGCGGCTGGAACGCACCGGCCTGTTCTGGGCGACGCTGCGCCTACCCGCCAACGTCCCCAACGGCGTTCACACGGCGCGTGCCTATCTGTTCAAGAGCGGCATGCCCGTGGCGCAGAAGGAATTGCGACTGCGCGTGGTGAAGACCGGCATGGAGCAGGCGATTACCGATGCCGCGCACCAGACGCCGGTGGTCTATGGCATGCTGTGCGTGCTGCTGGCCGTCGTGACGGGTTGGGGTGCGAGTCTTCTGTTCCGTCGCGATTGAGCGTCACGAAAACTTCACGAAGCGATCCTATTCATCAGTCGAGACTGAGCGATTTTCAGGATGAAAACATGCGCCTCGACCGGATTTTTCTTGCGGCCTTCATCACTTTCACCACCTCCATTTCCGCGCATGCCGAGACATTAGTCAGCGACAAATATATTGCACTGATGCGCCATGGCGTGCGACCGCAGACCAGCAGCAAGGAACTCGCGCAGATGTCTGCCAAACAATGGCCGATGTGGGATGCGCAGGACGGTCAGTTGACGCCGCACGGGGCCAAGGCCGCTGCGCAACTGGCCAAGTGGGAAGTTGGCATGCTTGCTTCGAAAGGTCTCGTGCCTTCAAGCGGATGCCCTGCACCGGATACCATCTTCGGTTGGGCCAACAGCACGGTTCAACGCACGATCGATACCGGCAATGTGGTCCTGTCGGCGATGTTTGAGGGGTGCGGGCTCAAAGTTGGTTCTTTTAAGGGTGATGGTCCCGACCCGCTCTATGAGGCATCCTCAACGGCGCTTGGCGCAATCGACGTCGAAAAGGCAAAGGCCGCTATTCTGCAGGCCGCTGGCGGCAGCTTCGACAGGATGAAGGAAAAGGCCGCACCATTGATGAAGGAGATGGATGCGATCCTAGGCTGCGACGCGGCCGATAGCGCCTGTTCGCTTCAAAACCGTCCGTGGGCGCTTGACGTCAAAGCGGCCAAGAATGACAAGCCAGCGAGCGTTTCCGTCAAAGGGCCGCTTGCCGAAGCCGGCACCGCCGTTCAGGTTTTTCTGCTGCAATATGCCAATGGCTTTCCGCCCGATCAGGTCGCCTTCGGCAAGGCTTCGACGGCGGACGACATCATCCGCCTGTCCGCCCTGCGCCAGATGAAATACGATGTTGGCAACCGCGTACCCTATCTGGCGCAGCGCGATGCATCGGACTTCCTCAACCAGATTTTGCTGTCGCTTGATACGAAGCCCTCCAAGGACGGACCGCCGGATGCAAAATTCCTGTTGTTCATGGGCAGCGATACGCAGCAGGCCGAAATCGCGACGATGCTCGGCATTCACTGGAAAATCCCGCCCTATCTGGACGACGAGACACCGCCAACCGGGGCTTTGACCTTCGAGCGGCTGCATGACGCAACAGGCAAGAGCTATGTTCGCATGGGGTTCGTTGCGCCATCTCTCGACCAAATTCGCAACGCCTCTGTGATCGATGAGCAGTCACCGCCCCTTCAGGCAGCTATTGCCGTGGCCGGATGCGAAAGCGAAGCGAGGGATGGAGCCTGCCCGCTTGACCGTTTTCTGGAGCTGGCCGGTGCGCAGATCGACAAGAGTGCTGTTACAGCCAATGCCTATCATTGAAGGCAATCAGCCGAGCAGGTTGTTGAACCGAACCGAATAAATCCGGTCCCGGCCCAGAAGATGCGCGACCAGCGCCGAATGATCGAACAGGCCATTCATCGCCTTGTGGCGCAAATCAAGCCCGCCGCTCAACACACCGAAGGCTGGCATCAGCATGCGGGTTCCGTCAGTGGCAAAGCAGGGGCGGCGTACCGATTTGTCGCGGCGGCGCACGGTTGCGGCGGGGTGGAGGTGGCCGGCGATTTCGCCCGGCGATGCGCACGGTTTCGGTTCGTGCCGGAAGACGAGGTTGCCGTAGAACATTTCATCCGACGAGGAGCCCGGCAAATCCACCGTACCATCGGGGTCGTGATTGCCGTTGATCCAGATCCACTCGCGGCCCTTCGCCATCTCCTTGATGAGATCGCGAAGCGGCAGCGGCAGGTGCTGCGAGCCGATGCGATCGTGGAAATTATCGCCAAGGCTGACGACGATCTTCGGGTCGTAGCGGGTGATCAGCGACGACAGGATTTTGAGCGTGGCGATGGTGTCGTAGGGCGGCAGGAGGCGGCCTCGGCGGGCAAAGGCAGCACCCTTTTCCAGGTGCAAATCCGAGACGACCAGCAGCGAGAGGTCGGGCAGGTACAGCCCGCCCAGCGGATCGCACCAGCCGGCGACGCCGTTGATGGCGGTTTCCGAGCCGAGGCATTCGAAGCCGGTGGCAAATTTGTCGCTCAGGGCAAGTCGGCTCAGCACGTTTCGGTTTTGTCCTTCATTTTTTGCAAGCGGATGCATCATGACATCGCATCCGCAATCAGCTCATCGGCGGCTTCGGCCAGCACGTCATCCATGGCTTGGCCCGGCACCGTCTCGCGCCCGATTTCCATCATGACCGGAACGGCCAGCGGCGAGACATGCTCCAGAGCGCAATGGGTGGTGTGGCCCTTGATTCGCCTTAGCATATCGCCAAGACGGCCAATGTCCAAAAGTCCGGCTGCGGCATCGCGCCGCGTGGCTTCCAGCAGGATGTGATCGGGCTCATGGCTGCGAAGAACGTCATAAATAAGATCGGCAGACACCGTCACCTGCCGCCCGGTCTTTTCCTTGCCGGGGTGGCGGCGCTCGATGAGGCCGGAAATGATCGCGCAATTGCGGAAGGTGCGTTTGAGCATGAAGGATTCGTCGAGCCATGCTTCGAGATCATCGCCCAGCATGTCCTCATCCAAGAGATCGGGCAGCGACAGGCGGTCGGATTGCAGGCGTCTGCCAATATCTTCCAGCGCCCATATGGCCAGTGAATAATCGGTGGCGACGAAGCCCATGGGCTTGGCCCCTGCCCGCTCCAGCCGCCGCGTCAAGAGCATGCCGAGCGTCTGGTGCGCCAGCCGCCCCTCGAAGGGGTACATGACCATGAAGAAGCGCTTGCGGAAGGGGAAGGTCTCGACCAGCAGCTCATCCCGTTTGGGGATGATGGATTTCTCCTTCTGGATCGCCAGCCAGTCGCGCACCTGATCCGGCAAGGCGTGCCAACGGGCGGGATCGGCCAGCATGGAGCGGACCTGATCTGCCAGATAGGTGGAGAGAGGAAACTTGCCGCCTGCATAGGACGGGATTTTCGGGTCCATGGAAAAGGCCTGACTGACGAGGCATTCGCTCTCGCGGATGCCTTCGAAGCGCAGCACCTTGCCCGCGAAGAGGAAGGTATCGCCCTGCACCAGTTGCTCTAGAAAATGCTCCTCGACCTTGCCGAGCGTCATGCCGCCGCGACCGATGGTGCCCTTAGCATTGCGCTTGACCATGCGGACATTCAGTTCTGCCGCCTCGACAATGGTGCCGAGATTGAGGCGATATTGCATGGCGACCTGCGGGTTGGAGACGCGCCACAGGCCGTCCTTCGTCTGGCGAATGCGGGCGTAACGCTCATAGGTGCGCAGGGCATAACCACCGGTGGCGGTGAAGTCGACGATGCGGTCGAACATCTCGCGCGGCAGGTTGGCGTATGGCGAAGCGGTGGTGACTTCGCGGTAGAGGTCATCGGCGTCAAAGGGTTCGGCGCAGGCCATGCCGAGGACATGCTGGGCCAGCACATCCAGCGCGCCCTCGGCTATCGGCGGCGTATCCTGCGCGCCGATGTAGTTGGCATCCAGTGCTGCGCGGCATTCCATGACCTCGAAGCGGTTGGCGGGCACGAGGATGGCCTTGGAGGGTTCGTCCATGCGGTGATTGGCACGGCCGATGCGCTGGGCAAGGCGGCTGGCCCCCTTGGGCGCACCGACATGCACGACGAGATCGACATCGCCCCAGTCGATACCGAGATCAAGCGTGGAGGTGGCGACGACGGCGCGCAACTTGTTATCCGCCATGGCCGCTTCCACCTTTCGGCGCTGGCCCGCATCCAGCGAGCCGTGGTGCAGCGCAATCGGCAGATTGTCGTCGTTGATGGTCCAGAGTTCCTGAAAGATGCGCTCGGCCTGCGAGCGGGTGTTGACGAAGATCAGCGTCGTCTTGTGGGCTTTCAAGGCCGGGTAGAGATCCTGCATGGCGTAACGCGCCGAATGGCCGGACCAGGGAATGCGTTCTTCCGTGCCGAGAATGGCGATGTCTGGCTTTGCGCCACCATCGACGATGATGAGACCGGCGGTGGGTTCGCCTTTTGCCTGCGGGCTGAGATAGCGTTGCAAATCCATCGGATCTGCCACCGTCGCAGAAAGACCGATGGTGCGCATGGCGGGGGCGTGTTTGCGGATGCGGGCAATGGCCAGCGACAGCAGATGGCCGCGCTTGGAGGTGACGAGCGAATGCAGCTCGTCCAGCACGACATATTTCAGGTCTTTGAAGAAGCGTTCGGCTTCCTTGTTGGCGAGCAGCAACGAGACTTGTTCGGGCGTCGTCAGCAGAATGTCGGGTGGTTTCAGCTTCTGTCGCTGGCGTTTGGACTGCGGCGTATCGCCGGTACGGGTTTCGACCGAAATGGGCAGGCCCATTTCCGACACCGGCTTCATCAGGTTACGCTCGATGTCGACAGCCAGCGCTTTGAGCGGCGAGATGTAGAGCGTGTGGACGCCGACGAAGGCCGAGCCGGGTGGAACCTTGCCGCGTTCTGCCAGATCGGTCAGCGAGGCCATAAAGCCGCCCAGAGTCTTGCCCGCCCCGGTTGGCGCTATCAGCAGCATGTTTTCGCCGGATCGCGCACGAGCGGATAATTCCAGCTGATGGGCGCGCGGGCTCCAGCCCTTTTCGCCGAACCATTTCTGGAAGGATAAAGGCAAGGTGCCGACGTCTACGCCGGAGATGGGGGGCTCTGTGTGTTTCACTGCTCTAAAGTAGTGAAACACGGGCGAAAAAGAAGGGCCTTACATCGCGATATAGCGATCGTTTCGGTGATTGACGGCGATGACGAGGTTCATGACCAGCGCGCCGAGGATGGAGCAGAGAATGATGAAGGGGGTGGCGACGAAGAAGGCGCAGATGAGGACCGTGCAGTCAAACGCCAATTGCGCAAGGCCTGCGCGGATGCCGAAACGGTCTTGCAGGTAAAGCGCCAGAATGCCGAAGCCGCCAAGGCTGGTGCGGTGGCGAAACAGGGCCAACATGCCGGCGGCGACCGTGAGCCCGCCAAAGAGGGCCGCGACGATGGGGTTGACGTTTTGCAGCACGATGAGGTGCGGCAGATATTCCGACAGGACAGACGTCAGCGCGATGGCGCAGAAGGTCTTGATGGTGAAGGCCAGGCCGAGGCGGCGCAGAGCGAGATAATAGAACGGCATGTTAGCGAGGAAGAACAGCAGGCCAAAGCTGAGGCCCGTAGCATAGTGCAGCAGAAAGGCGACGCCGACGACACCGCCGGTCAAAAGTCCACCGCCTGACAGAAGCACCACACCGAGCGAGGCAAGCATGCTGCCCGCGACGACGGCTTGTGCATCTTCCACGAGGGAATGCTTATCTGATGTCGACGCCCAAAACCTGATGCGCTTGCGCTCTGCTATGTCGCTCATGATTGTCCCCGCGTTGCAGTCTTAACTCTTTGCGCCGCGTTGGCCGAAAATTCAAGCGTTCAGCGCACGACGATATAGCGATCCGAGCGATGATTGATGGCGAGGAAGAGGTTGAGTACGAAGGCGCCGACGATGGAGTAAAGCACCGTTTCGGGATTGATGACGGCAAAGGCGGCGATCATGACGCAGCTATCGAAGGCAAGCTGGATGAGACCGGCACGGATGCCGAAACGGTCCTGAATGTAGATGGCGAGAATGCCGATGCCGCCGAGGCTGGCGCGGTGGCGATAGAGCGCCAGAAGGCCGTAACCCAGGAGAAGACCGCCGAGCAGAGCGGCCCAGAGCGGATTGATGCTTTCCACCACCATCCACCGGCTTTCCAGTTCCGTCAGCACCGACACGAGGCCGATGGCGATGAAGGTTTTGAGCGAGAAGGCAAGGCCCAAGCGGCGGAAGGACAGGTAGTAGAAGGGAAGATTGACGAGGAAAAACAGCAGACCGAAGCTGATGCCGAAGGCGTAGTGCAGAAGAAAGGCGACGCCCGCCGTGCCGCCGGTGAGCAGGCCGACCTTGGCGAGAAGGTAGAAACCGAGTGCGGAGACGATGCTTCCGGTGACGATGCCCTGAATGTCTTCCACCGGCGCGTGCTTGGCCGGATCGGCACTCCACATGCCATAGACGCTTCTCGTGAATGCCATGCGCGCTACCCCGAAATGGAACTGTCAGTTTTATGAGAGTGCATCGCCGCATCGTCATTCTTGCGATTGGATCGGCTCAACGGGGTCTATTTTGCACTGCAAGAGGCCGCGTTTCAATATCGATACGTAAGCAAGGCTGACCTATCGATAAAAAGGCAAGAAACGAAAAGATCAGGTGGGTTTTCTGGCAAGAAACAGAATGCCGGAGAGGGGTTTTCCGGCGTCCTTGCGAATGGTGGTTTTGCGGGTGTCCAGCGTTTGCAGGCCGGATGTGTCCAGCAAGGCGCGAACATAGGCTTCCGAATGGGCGTAACGCAGGGATGGCAGGAGGATAAAGCCTTCCTCGTTCCCTGCATCCTCTACCGAAAAGGCGAAGGTTCCGCCCGGTGCCAGCAGCGCCAGGACGAGCGGCATGACGGTTTCGAGACTGCCGAGATACATCATGACATCGGCGGCTGCGACCAGATCGGCGCGGTGATGGGGAAGGTCATCGGCAAAGAGGCCGGATGTTTCTGCTGCGAGCGAAAGATCAGCTTGCGCCAGATGGTGGTAGATGGTCTTTTCTTCGGCCTTGGCCAGCATGTTGGTGGAGATGTCGAAGCCTTCGAGGCGCTGCGTCCAATTGCGGATTTCGAGACCCAGCAGGCCGGTGCCGCAGCCGATATCGACTGTGCAGGTGAATTGGTCGCCAATTGGTTTTGCGGTTTCGATTAGGGCTGCCAGTTTCTGCGGCACGCTGTACTCAAGCTTTTCGACCAGCGAGGTTTCGAAACGGTCGGCGTAATCATCGAACAGGCCTTCGACATAGGCGCTTGGCGGTTGCTCCGGTGTTTCGGCGGCGCCGAGTACGGCGAGTTTGAGTGGGGCTGCGAAGATACCCTCGGGGTCCAGGCGATCAACGGTCTCATAGGCGGCTATGGCCTTGTCCCTCTGCCCCGCCTTGTCGCAATAGTCTCCCAGCTGGACCCAGCCGGCGGCCCATGATGGTGTGAGTTCCAGCGCCTGCTCCATCAGTTCGGCAGCAGCAGTGTGATCTGCGCTTTCCGCCAGCATGCGGGCGTAATCTGCGCGCCGGTCTGCGATGGCATCGCCGGACGAAAACTGGTGTGGGGCCATGCACGCTTTCCTGAAAGAGGTGGGCTGTCTTTCATCAGGCCATAAAAAAACTCAAGTCCTATTTCATGGCACCGGCAAATATGGCGCTGATAATGCGCCGACGCTTGCATTGAGGCACCATGCTTTCTATGTCTTGGCTGAATTCAGGAGATTTTGCAGATGGCCGGTGAGGTGGATAAGGTGCTGGGTGACAGTGTAGCGCGCACGATCATAAAGTTGCTGGTCGTATCTCTGATCGTCGGCTTCGTCATGGCTGTCTTCGGCCTGACACCATGGAACATCATCTATGGCGTCAGAAATTTCGTGCTCGACCTCTGGCACAGCGGCTTCCGCGCTCTGGGCAGCATCGGCGACTATCTGCTGGCGGGTGCCGTGATCGTCGTCCCCGTTTTCATCATCCTTCGCCTTTTGAGCTTCCGCCGCTGATATGACCCAACATTCCCTGCTTACCTTTTCCCGACGCGGCTTCGTGCTGGTGTCTGCCAGTGCCGCTCTTTCGGCCTGCGTTTCCACGCCCACAAACAAGGGTGTGGCCTCCGGCACGCGCGATGAAACGGCTGCGGCCCTGCCCATGGTCAACGAGCTTCGCCGCTCGAAGGGCCTACCCTTACTTTCGGTCAACAGCGCCGCCCAACAGGCCGCCGCTTATCAGGCCAACCGCATGGTGAAAGCGCAGAAAATGGCGCATCTCATCGGCCTAACCGACAGTTTTCTCATCCGCATGAAGGACGGCGGCGTGCCGCTGCCTGCGGCTGAAAATGTTGCGGCTGGGCAGGATACGGTCGAACGCGTGGTGAAGGCGTGGATTAGCTCTCCGCACCATCTGGAGAATATGCTGGGCAATTATGGCGGGCTGGGTGTGGCGGTTGCCTATGATGCGGCGGCGAAGAATAGGCCGTATTGGGCGATGGTGCTTTGCCGGTGATGGGGTTGGATTAGAGGCCTCTCGACCTGTAATTCTCCGTCACCCCGCACTTGAAGGCATGGCGTTGCGGCTTGGTTTCTTCTCCCCGCCGGGGAGAAGGCGGAAAAAAGCGACCGTTACACGCTCTTTCAAACGTTTCCGTCGTCATGCTCGGGCTTGTCCCGGGCATCTGCTACGTTGCGATTTTGGAGGCGTGATTAGATCCTAGGGACAAGCCCTAGGATGATGGAGGTGGGAGCCTCGTATTTATCCGCTAAATCGTCCGCTCGGCCCAGCCATCCACCGCGCTATCGCGCAATTCTCGGATATTCCCAACCCGTTCACGCTCCACCAATGTGGAAAGCCCGCGCACGATGCGGCCCGGAAGAGCCGGCCCCTCATAAACCATGCAGGAATAAAGCTGCACGAGATCGGCACCGGCGCGGATTTTTTCCAGCGCGGTTTCGGCGGATGACACACCGCCGACGCCGATGATGGGCAGAGCGGGGCCGACGCGTTTGCGCATTTTCGCGAGAACCGTGGTGGAGAGATCGAACAGCGGCTTGCCGGACAGGCCGCCGGTTTCGTGATTATTGGGGCCGGGGCGCAGGCCATCGCGCGACAGCGTGGTGTTGGAGACGATGAGGCCGTCGAGATTATGGGCCAGCACTTCTGCGGCGATATCGTCCAGTCCCTCCTCCGTCAGATCAGGCGCGATCTTCAAGAAGACCGGAATGGGGCGGTTCAGCTTCTGTGCCTCGGCATCGCGCTTTTCCAGCACGGCTTTCAACAGGGCAGACAGGCTTTCGCGCGCCTGCAAATCACGCAGGCCCGGCGTGTTGGGCGAGGAGATGTTGGCGGTAAAATAGGAGGCGACGGAGGCGAAGGTTTCGATGCCCTTTACGTAATCCGAGATACGATCTTCACTATCCTTGTTGGCACCGATATTGACGCCGACGAGGCCGCGCAGGCCAGCGGCGATGAGGCGCGCGAGGGCTGCGGCATGGCCTTCATTGTTGAAACCGAGGCGGTTGATAACGGCATCGTTTTCCACGAGGCGGAAGATGCGCGGTTTAGGATTGCCCGATTGCGGGCGCGGCGTGACCGTGCCGATCTCTGTAAAGCCGAAACCCAGCTTCAGCAATGGGCCGGGCACTTCCGCGTTCTTGTCATAACCAGCCGCCATGCCAAGTGGGTTGGGGAAGACGAGGCCAGCGACCGTCTGTTGCAGGCGCGGATCGTGCGGCACCATGCAGGTGGGGATGAAGCCGGAGCGCAGCGCGGTGATCGACATGCCGTGGGCCACTTCCGGGTCTATCAGAAACAGGCCGCGCCGACCGATCGAGGAAAAAATTCCGCTCATCATGCAATCTCCGGAAACTGGTGGGCGCCTTCATCATCAAGTGTCAGCGGTGTTTCCCAAAGGACCGCGTTCAAGGGCAGAGGCGCGTAAAGATGTGGGAATTGATCGCCACCGCGTGAGGTTTCGAACACCAGCTTGTCACCCAGCGCGCCACCATCGACGGCGACCAGCAGAAGATCGTCCTGACCGGCAAAGTGCTTGAGCGCAGTTTCCTTGACCTGGGCTGCGGTGGAGAAATGAATGTAACCATCCTTGAGGTCTATGGCTGCGCCCTTGAAAACACCCGCTTCCTTCGCGTCCCGCCAAAGGTCTGTCGGTACGATCTTGTAAATGACCTGATTGATAATCGGGGGCGTTTCACTCATGCGGCGTCTCCTTCATATGCGGGCGGTTTGCCGCAAATGCCTGTGCTTGTCCACCGCTTCACACAGAATTTTGCGCATTGACGGCGCGGTATGGGCCTTGGGACGTATTGAGCGCTTGTGTTGCGTCGACATTTACGCAATCCTTGGGTTCTGGGGTCTTGATGTCTGAGAAGGCTTCCCGAAAAATGATGCGCACATGAAATGCTCTTGGGAGGGGGCGCGGCATGTCACAGCTGACCATCATCATCGCCGATGACCATCCCCTGTTTCGCGGCGCGTTGTGCCAGGCGGTTGCGGGGTTGGACGGCGACAATACCATTATCGAGGCCGGTGATTTCGAGGCGGCAAAGACAGCAGCCGCTGACCAGCCGGATGCCGATCTCATGTTGCTGGACCTCGCCATGCCGGGTGTCAGCGGGTTTTCCGGGCTGATGGCGCTTCGGGCAGAGTTTTCCAGCCTGCCCATCGTCATCGTTTCCGCGACCGACGATCCGGCCACCATGCGCCGCGCCATCGAGCTTGGCGCGTCCGGCTTCATCTCCAAATCATCCGGCATCGAGGACATGCGCGCCGGTATTCGCGCCGTGCTGGAGGGTGATGTCTGGATACCGGCATCCTGTCAGACCGGGCTGGATCATGATCCCGATATGGCCGACCTGATCAATCGTCTGCGAACCCTCACACCACAGCAAAACCGCGTGCTGGGCATGCTCGGCGAAGGTTTACTGAACAAGCAGATCGCCTATGAGTTGAGCGTATCGGAAGCCACGATCAAGGCGCATGTCTCGGCGATATTGTTGAAACTGAAAGTCGATAGCCGGACACAGGCCGTCATTCAGCTTTCAAAGATCAATATGTCGACTTTGGTTGCATAAAGATAAGGATTTTATTCCTTTTATTACTTTACTCTTTGGACACATTTGGCTAGGTTCCACTTTATATCGAAGAGAGCCGCGTGACGACGCCGCTCCACCCGGGCCCTGAACATGCTGTCACACGATAATATCTGGAGTGCGATCGACACGCTTGCCGACCGGAACCAGCTTTCGCCGTCCGGGTTGGCGCGCAAGGCGGGGCTGGACCCGACATCGTTCAACAAATCCAAGCGGGTGGGACCGGATGGACGCCAGCGCTGGCCATCGACCGAATCCATCTCCAAGGTTCTGGAAGCAACCGGCGCGACGATCGACCAATTCTTCGGCTTTGCCATGGGGCACGCGAACAAAAACGCCCTGCCCGACGGCAATTTTCCGCCCCAGACGGGTGCCATTCCCCTGATCGGTTTTGCCCAGGCGGGCTCCGGTGGCTTTTTCGACGATGGTGGTTTTCCCGCCGGCCAAGGTTGGGACGTGGTGGACTTTCCCTCTTCGCCCGCCAACAAGGCTGGTGCCTATGCGCTGGAAGTACAAGGCGACAGCATGATGCCGCTGTACCGCGATGGCGATGTGCTGATCGTGGAGCCGGGCGCGCAGGTGCGGCGCGGTGACCGCGTGGTGGTGAAAACCCGGGATGGCGAGGTCATGGCCAAGGTCCTAGCCCGCCAGACGGCCAAAACCATCGAGCTTTTCTCGCTCAACCCTGAGCATCCCAACCGCAGTTTCGATCTCAACGAGGTGGAATGGATGGCGCGGATTATCTGGGCCAGCCAGTAATTCGCGTTAAAACATTCCGTAAGGGAAATAGCGGCGGTAGATTTCTTCCAGACGCCCGTTACGCGACAGCGCAGCCAGCGCCTGATCGAAGGCGGGGACCAGCTTGTTTTCCGGATCGACCGTCATGATCGACAGACCCTCGCCCAAAAAGCGGTCCGACATATAGGGGCCATCGAACATGGCGCAGCAGCCACTGGACGCCGTGCCGGCAACCCAGAACGGCAGGCGCAGGCCATCGGCAAAGACGGCGTCGATCTTGCCGGATTTCAGGGCCTCATACATCGGCTCGTAACCATCGAAACCATTGACCAGAACGGCCGGGAAAAAGGCTTTCAGCATCGCCTCATGGCGGGAGTTGGTGACCACGCCGACTTTTTTGCCAGACAGAGCACTGGCCGATTGCCCATCCAGCTTAACCGCTTTGTTCACCGCGAAGCGAGCAGGCAAAAGCGTATAGGGCCGTGTAAAACTGAAACTCTTGCGCAGATCGGAGCTGGAGGCGATGCCCGACATGACAGCCTCACCCTCACCCATTTCCACCGCTGCTTCCAGCTCGTCGAACGGCAGCGCCTGTACCTGGCATTTGTTTTCGATCTTAAGCTGTGCGCAGATCTCTCGGGCAAGATCGACGTGGAAACCCACCAGACGCCCATCCTGATCGGTAAAGTTAAACGGCGGGAAATCCACCGACATCAAAAAACGCACGCGGGAGACAGTCGATAGATCTGCACCGGGCATGCGCTCCTGCGCATCGAACAGCACAGGCAGGCGCCCAGTTTGTGCCAAATCCTGCGCGTGCGGCTGAATCGGGGCTGAAAAAATGATCGCACCGGCCAAGAAAGCAAAAATACTACTAATTTTCAGGGGTGCAACTATGGGGCGCATGTATATCATCCGGACGTGCATTGTTGGGGCGCTACCATTGACGGTGGCTGATTGTGTATGTCGCGTTTTGAAGAATATACACAAGTCTCGCAAAACGCGATGCTGGTGCAAGGCGAAATTCTAGCATTCGATCCGTTGGAAGATGATCCATTCTCGCTGTTTGGCAAAACCACGCCGGAGCGGGACGACGTTGCCTTTCTGAAATCGCTTGGGTTGGGCAAACCGCATATCGAACGATATACCGCGCGAGCCCAACGCAATGGATCGAGTTTCGAGGCGGAGTTGCTGGCCGACGGGTTGGTGACAGAAGACGCCTATTTCGGTGCCTTCGCCCGCTTTTTGCGACTGCCATTCAGCGCTGAGCTGGATGGGGCAATCGTGGTGGACACACCGTCGCTCGACATTCAGTTGCTGGAAACGCGCATGGTGCGCCTGTCTCCAGCCGACGCCAAACCCTATATCGCTGTTACCCCCGACATAGAGAGCATCGAGCGGCTGAAGGCAGCACTCGACACCAGACCGATGGTTGCCGCCGACCTCATCGTCACCACGCCGTCCGCGCTTCGAAAAGCCGTGTGGACGGCGGGTGCGGAACGACGGACCCGGCAAACTATCAACGCGCTCTTTGAAGCGACGCCGCTCTATTCCGCACGCATTACCTTGCATGGAAAACAGGGGTTTCTGCTCGGCATGTGCGCAGCCTGTCTTGTCGGATCGATGCTTCTGTCGCCAGCGCTGACATTTCAGCTTTTGCACATTGTCACGGCCGCGCTTTACATGGCAGCCGTGCTCTTTCGTCTTGTTCCCAAGCGGGATGAGCCTTTCAGGCGCAACCTCGCTGTTATCGAGCAGTCGAACGACGAGCAATTGCCTGTTTACACCATTCTCGTCGCTCTCTACCGCGAAGAAGCGGTGGCGGAGCAGCTCATCAACGCGCTTGACCGGCTCGACTGGCCGAAATCCCGGCTGGATATCAAACTCGTTTGCGAAGCCGACGACGCCGCCACCATCGATGCGATCATCCGCCTCAACCCCGGTTATCACATCGAACTCGTCCGCGTGCCGCCATCCTTGCCGCGAACAAAACCGAAGGCACTGACCTATGCTCTGTCGGGCGCGCGCGGAGAGTTCATCGCGGTTTACGATGCGGAAGACCGCCCCCATCCCAAACAATTGCGAGAAGCCTACGCCCGCTTTCGCACAGAGACAGACCAGCTTGCGTGTCTGCAAGCGCCGCTCATTATCAGCAATGCCAATGCCTCCTGGATCACCTCATCCTTTTCGCTGGAATATTCGGCCTTGTTTCGGCGCATGTTGCCCATGCTGGCGCGCATGAAGATGCCTCTTCCGCTCGGCGGGACGTCCAATCACTTTCGCACTGCCATCTTGCGAAAGGTCGGAGCATGGGACCCCTATAATGTCACTGAGGATGCCGATCTTGGGCTGCGGTTGCACAGGCTGGGCTACCAATCCGATGTCATCAGCTACCAGACACTCGAGGACGCGCCGACAGACATTTTCGTTTGGCTAAACCAGCGCAGCCGCTGGTTCAAGGGCTGGCTACAAAGTTGGCTGGTGATGATGCGCTCGCCAGTGGCCATTTCCAGGGAAATGGGGTGGAAGGCCTATCTTGTTTTCCATCTGCTAATCGGCGGGATGCTGCTGTCGTCGCTCACGCATCCACTGTTTATTCTGTACGTTCTCTATATCGGCCACATCATCTGGACAGAGGGAATGGCGGCGCTGTCAGCCTCTCAGCTCGTGATGTTCAGTATCGACATGCTCAACATTGTCGCCAGCTACACGATCTTTCTACTGATGGGCAGACGCGCGATGATACCGCATGAGCGCAAGCTTGTTGGCAAACGGTGGCTCTATACCCCGCTCTATTGGCTGATGCTATCCGTTGCTGCGTGGCGCGCGCTTTACGAGCTTCGCTACAAACCCTTCGTGTGGAACAAGACGCCACACAAGCCGAGATCAAGAAATCACTAAAATTTTAATTAAATTAACTGGTTTTTACTTGGATTTTATCAATAAGGAGACTTACAGGCAGTACGAATACCATTTTTAGCTTGATAAGTATTGTCTGTTGCATGGTATGACACATAGGTCTGGGCACACCACTTCACGTGGTTGATTTCCTGTTCGGAGAGATTAAACCCTTCCGAACCTGCACTTCCAGCTGCACCACCAGTAAAGGCAATGGGGGAGTTGCCATAACCAGAAGCCTGCGTCTGCGCCTGTGTTTCATAGGCAGGGGCGATGAGGCTCAGCGCGCTCGCGGGCGCAGCAATGCCTGCCGACAAACCGGCGCCTAAAGCAAATGCAGAAATGATTTTTACCATCTTGGACATTGGTAATTCCTTTTCTCTTCGGGAAACCAACGTGAGTTGAATGGCTTTTGTTCCAGCGCAGCAAAGATTAGCAAAAGTAGAGTAGCTAACGGCCGAAGAGACGACGTTAAGATTTGCGTCTTATCTGGAAACCATGCGGTGTTTGGGCGGCCGCGAGATGAGATTAAAATCGCGATCTTGCGTCGCCTGATCGATCGGTAAATCGACAGGAGTAAGAGGCAAAAAACGCAACGATACCAGATGATTGGAGCGGGTGAAGGGAATCGAACCCTCGTATTCAGCTTGGGAAGCTGCTGCTCTACCATTGAGCTACACCCGCGCAGACCTGAGGGTCTGATAGTTCCTGGGGGCTGTCAAGCTTTGTGGTTATTCGGCGCGGAAGTGTTTTGAGAGTTTCAGGCCCTGCGCTTGGTAATTGGAGCCGAGGCCTGAGCCGTAGAGGCCTTCGGGTTTGGTGAGCATGTGTTCATAGACAAGTCGACCGACGATCTGGCCGTGTTCCAGGATGAAGGGGACTTCATGGCTGCGGACTTCGAGGACGGCGCGGCTGCCGGTGCCGCCGGCGCTGGCGTGGCCGAAGCCGGGGTCGAAGAAGCCTGCGTAGTGGACGCGGAATTCGCCAACGAGCGGATCGAAGGGTGTCATTTCGGCAGCGTAGAGCGGCGGAACGTGGACGGCTTCTTGCGAGACGAGGATGTAGAATTCATCCGGGTCGAGAATGAGTTCGGCGCGACCTCGCGAATAGATTGGGTCCCAGAAATCCAGCACGTCATGGGCCGCCTTCTGGTCGACATCGACAACCGCCGTGTGATGCTTGCCGCGGTAACCGATCAGCCCGAGTTCGCCGAAGCCCTGGAGATCGATGGACAGGGCAATGCCGCCGCCGGAGACGTTGGGCGTCTCGCTGGCAACCAATATCTCGCTTTCGTGCAGGGCCAGCAGCTCGGTATCGGCCAGCACGGAATGACCGATGCGGAAGCGGATTTGCGAAAGGCGGGAGCCCTGGCGCACGACGATGGGGAAGGTGCGCGGGCTGATTTCGAGATAGAGCGGGCCGTTATAGGCTGCTGGAATCTTGTCGAATTCCTGCGCGTGGTCGGTGATGACTCGGGTGAAGATGTCGAGACGGCCCGTGGAGCTTTTCGGGTTTGCCGAGGCCGACATGCCCTGCGGGAGTGCGAGAGCTTCCATCAAGGGCACGATGTAGACGCAGCCCGTTTCCAAAACCGCGCCGTCGCTGAGATCGATCTCGTGCAGGCTGAGCCGCGTGAGCTTTTCGATGACCTTTGTCGTGGGGCCGGGCATGAAGCTGGCGCGGACGCGATAGGCTTTCGCGCCCAGGCGCAGATCGAGGCTGGCGGGCTGAATCTGGTCGGCATCCAGCGACCGTTCGCTCGTCAATTGGCCTGAAGCGAACAGTTCCCGGATCGCGCCATCCGCAAGTATGCCCGTCGTTCTCGTCATCGTTTGATCATCCCTTTTCACGGCGACAAAACCAAAAGCCAGGCATTGACGCAAGTCGTTAACGGAGTTAAGGCAATCTTATCCCGTGGTGATTTGGCCGGTCGGCTTGCAGCCACGTTAAATAAGTGGCTAAAAAGACCGGGTGCGCTTGTAACCGGTCTGCTTTTGCGGCCGGTTTTTTTGTTTGTAAGGTGATGACATGAGCAAGAAATGGCGCCCGGCAACACAGCTGGTACACGGCGGCACGCTGCGGTCCGGATATGGCGAGACCTCCGAGGCAATCTACCTGACCCAGGGCTTCGTCTATGACAGCTCGGAAGCGGCGGAAGCCCGTTTCAAGGGCGAAACCGAGGGCTTTATCTACGCCCGCTACGCCAGCCCTACCAATGACATGTTTGAAAAGCGCATGTGCCTTCTGGAAGGCGCCGAAGATGCACGCGCCACGGCATCCGGCATGGCCGCTGTCAGCGCTGCCATTCTGTGCCAGTTGAAGGCAGGCGATCACATCGTTGCTGCCCGCGCGCTCTTCGGTTCCTGCCGCTGGGTCGTCGAAACGCTGGCTCCGAAATACGGCATCGAATGCACCCTGGTCGATGGCCGTGATCTGGCCAACTGGGAAAAGGCAATCCAGCCCAACACCAAGCTGTTCTTCCTAGAAAGCCCGACGAACCCGACGCTGGAAGTTGTCGATATCGCCGGTGTTGCCAAGCTTGCAAACCAGATCGGTGCGAAGCTGGTGGTCGACAACGTGTTCGCGACGCCGCTCTTCCAGAAGCCATTGGAGTTGGGGGCGCATATCGTCGTCTACTCCGCAACCAAGCATATCGATGGCCAGGGCCGTTGCCTCGGTGGCGTCGTGCTCTCTGACAAAAAGTGGATCGAGGAAGAGCTTCAGGATTATTTCCGTCATACGGGTCCTGCCATGTCGCCCTTCAACGCCTGGACCTTGCTGAAGGGCATCGAGACGTTGCCACTGCGCGTGCGCCAGCAGACGGCCAATGCTGCCAAGATTGCTGACTTCCTCGCCGAGCAGAACAAGGTCGCCAAGGTGATCTATCCCGGCCGAGCCGACCACCCACAGGCTGATATCATTGCCAAGCAGATGACGGGCGGTTCGACGCTAGTCTGCTTTGAATTGAAGGGTGGTAAGGAAGCGGCATTCAAGCTGCAAAACGCGCTTGAAGTCGTCAAGATTTCCAACAATCTGGGTGACGCCAAGAGCCTGATTACGCATCCCGGCACGACCACCCACAAGAACCTGACGGACGAGGCGCGTGCTGAGCTCGGCATTTCCGGCGGCACGTTGCGCCTGTCCTGCGGCATCGAAGATACCGATGATCTGCTGGAGGATTTCGCGGCCGCCATCGCGAAGGTTTCCGCCTGATCCGAAGACTACGGCCCGGCGCTCAGACCGGGCCGTCACTGCCCTACCTCGATGGCACGTGCTGCGTCACAACGCGTTCAAGACCGGTCACCATGCCCAACAAAAGATATGGTAACGGGATGTTACCGTTAAAGTGATATCCGCTGGACCAAGTGCGCCGTCATTATAGCCATCGAAATCCTGCGACCACTTGCAGTTTCTTGACGATGACTTGCGCGTTTGGTGTAGAATGTTTGAACAAGCAATGACTTAGGGCCGCGTGAATGTATCGAGCCGTGACAAGAGACATCGAGGTCACCGTCGACCCCTATTATCTTGAGAAGCAATCCGACCCGGATGACAGCCGTTATGTCTGGGGCTACACCGTTGTGATTTCCAACCACTCCGACGTGGCCGTGACGCTGCTCAACCGGTACTGGAACATCACCGACGAAACCGGCCAGGTGGACGAAGTGTCCGGCCCGGGCGTGGTCGGCGAGCAACCGCACCTCAAATCAGGCGACACCTATGAATATTCGTCGGGCTGCCCGCTGGATACACCATCCGGCATGATGTTCGGCCATTATGAAATGAAGGCCGATAATGGCGAAGTCTTCATCGTCGCCATTCCTGCATTTTCTCTGGATAGCCCCGGTTTGACCCGCGTGCTGAATTGAAAAAGGCGGGATATCATCCCGCCCTGTCCTCAGTTCACCGCTTCCAGTTCCTCGATCGGATAATGATACGTCGTGGAGCAAAACTCGCAGGTGACGGAAATGATGCCGTTTTCTTGGCTGTCTTGAATTTCCTCCGCAGAAAACCCTGACAGAACGCCCTTGATCTTGTCGCGCGAGCAATTGCAGCGGTCGAGGATCAGTTGCGGATCGTAGACGCGAACGCCCTGCTCGTGGAACAAGCGAAACAGTAGTTTTTCGGCCGGCACCTGTGGGTCCGTCAATTCGTCCATGTCGACCGTGTCGACAAGAGCGACGGCTTCGGTCCAGGCGTCGTCTTCCGAATACTCGGCCGCACCGTCATCGCCATCGCCGCCGTGCAGATCACGCTGACGAAGACGCTCCGGTGCCTGTGGCAGGAACTGGGCGATAATGCCACCTGCGCGCCAGCCGCGGCGCAGATTGCCATTGGCATCGCGGTCGAAGAGTTCGGCGACGCCAAGTCGGACACGGGTGGGCAACTGCTCGGACTGGCGGAAATAGGTGCCCGCAATGTCTTCCAGTGAAGACCCATCCAGGGGAACGATGCCCTGATATGGCTGCATGCCGACGCCCTGGTCGATGGTGAAGGCAAGGATGCCGTCGCCCAGCAACTGTTCCGGCGAGGTCTGGCCCGAAGCCATCGCCTCCGCCAGCCGCTCCTCGTCGAAGCGAGCATAGGCGCGCATGCTGTCAGGCGCGGAAAAATCCGCTACCAGCAGGTCCACGGGGCCATCGCTTTTGGTCTGAAGCGTCAGCTTGCCGGAAAATTTGAGAGACGTGCCGATGAGTGCCGTCAGAACCACGGCCTCCGCCAAAAGGCGGGCGACCACCGGCGGGTAATCATGGCGCGCCAGAATGGCGTTGAGAAGCGGGCCGACCTGGACGGCGCGTCCGCGCACATCCAGCCCTTCCACCTGAAAAGGAACGACCTTGTCATCGCCAGCCAATTCGAGATCGTCCAGCTGTACCGTCGCGTCTGCCATATCCTAACTCCTTGACGTCCGTCGCCTGTGCTTGCGCAGATTGATCGAAACCGAGAGGCAACGACCGACAGGCGTGATGTTCGTATCGCACAAATAGACCGGGGGCGATGAAAACGGAACCACTGCCCCAGCTTAACTTTCGCTAAACGGGCAGATTATCTGAAAACAGCGTTGTTGGTCCGACCCGTGCTCTTGCGAGACGCGAACCGGCACCAGGCCATCGGGCGGCGAACAGGTGATGAAAGGCCGCCGTTTCAAAAACGGCGGCATTGAACTGCGCTAAAAATAGGAAGCCATGCCTGAAATTCAAGCGCTTCCGTGCGGCCTCCACGTGCGACCGGTCAGATGACGCCCATGCACCAGGCGATGATGGCCTTTTGCGCGTGCAGGCGGTTTTCGGCCTCGTCGAAGACCACGGACTGCGGACCATCGATGACCCCATCCGTCACCTCCTCGCCGCGGTGCGCCGGCAGGCAGTGCATGAACAGCGCGTCCTTGTTGGCCTTACCCATCAGGGCAGCATTGACCTGATAGGGCTGGAAGATGTTGTGACCGCGGGCCTTGTGTTCCTGGTTCATGGACACCCAAGTGTCGGTCACAACGCAATCGGCACCCTCCACGGCCCGTTCTGCATCATGATACAGCATGATTTCGCCGCCATTGTTGCGTGCCCAGTTGAGGAACCGGTCATGCGGTTCGGAACCCATCGGCACGGCCATGTTCATGCGGTAACCGAAGCGGGCCGCACCTTCCACCAGCGAATGCAGCACGTTGTTGCCGTCGCCCGTCCAGGCAATCGTCTTGCCTTTGACGGGGCCGCGATGCTCTTCGAAGGTCAGAATATCGGCCATGATCTGGCAGGGATGGGTATCGTCTGTAAGGCCGTTGATGACGGGAACGGTGGCGTGTTCGGCCAACTCCAGCAGGCGCGAATGGTCTGTGGTGCGGATCATGATGGCATCCACATAGCGCGACAGAACCTTGGCCGTATCGCCAATGGTTTCGGCGCGACCAAGCTGCATTTCCGTGCCGGACAAAAACAGCGTCTCGCCGCCCAGTTGGCGCATGCCGACATCGAAGGAGACGCGGGTGCGGGTAGACGGCTTTTCGAAGATCATCGCCAGCATCTTGCCGGCCAGCGGCTTTTCCGCTGTGCCGTTCTTGGTGGCGATCTTGCGGGTGCGGGCGTCGTCCATAATAACCCGCAGGTCTTCCGAACCGACGGCCGAAAGGTCTAGAAAATGCTTTGCTGATGCCATTTCAATACAGTCCCATTGATGCAGGCCGCGCGGCGCGCTTGCCTGGACAGTGCGCTTTTCAAGCGCTTTTTGCCATTTTCGTGGTGAGGCTTTCCGCGGCACGCTCAAGCCGGGCCAAACCTTCTCGCGCCTCTTCCGCCGTCACCACAAGCGGCGGCAGCAGACGGATGACGTTATCGCCCGCCGGAACGCCCAGAAGACGCTCGGCACGAATGGCATGCAGCAGATCGGAGGACGGCACTTTCGCCTTCACGCCGATCAGCAGGCCCTCGCCTCTGATTTCTTCGATCACGTCGGGGTAGCGGTCCTTCAGCGATGCGAGGCCCTGGCGGAACACCAGCGTCACATCCCGTACCTGCTGCAAAAAGCCGTCAGCCAGAACGATATCCAGCACCGCATTACCGCAGGCCATGGCCAGCGGGTTGCCGCCATAGGTCGTGCCGTGGACGCCAGCCGTCATGCCGGAAGCCGCTTGCGCCGTCGCGAGGCATGCGCCGAACGGGAAGCCACCGCCGATACCCTTGGCCACCGCCATGATGTCAGGCGTCACACCCGACCATTCGTGCGCAAAGAACTTGCCGGTACGGCCGACGCCGGTCTGCACTTCATCGAAAATCAGCAGCAGGCCGTGTTCGTCACACAGTGCCCGAAGTTCCCGCAGGAATTCCGGCGAAACGGGGCGCACACCGCCCTCGCCTTGGATGGGCTCGATCAGCAAGGCTGCCGTTTCCGGAACGATGGCCGCCTTCAGCGCATCAAGATCGTTGAACGGCACCTGGTCGAAACCTTCGACCTTGGGGCCGAAGCCCTCGATATATTTCTGCTGGCCACCGGCTGCGATGGTCGCCAGCGTGCGTCCATGGAAGGCGCCCTCAAAGGTGATGATGCGGAATTTTTCCGGATGACTGTGGGTGTAATGGTAGCGGCGCGCGGTTTTGATCGCGCATTCCAGGGATTCCGCACCCGAATTGGTGAAGAACACCTTATCCGCAAAAGTTGCATCCGTCAGCCGCTTGGCCAGCACTTCCTGTCCCGCAACCTCATAAAGATTGGACAGGTGCCAGACCTTTTCCGCCTGCGATTTCAGGGCATCCACCATGTGCGGATGGCTGTGGCCAACCGAAGTAACGGCCACGCCCGCGCCGAAATCCAGATATCGCTCGCCGTTTTCCGTGACGAGCCAAACGCCCTCTCCTCGCTCAAAGCGCAGCGGGGCTCTGGAAAACGTATCGAACAATGGCGCGGTGTCGGCCATGGCTGTATCACTCCCTGCGCAAAGGCGCTGTCAAGAGGGCTTACCGGTTTCCCGTGCCTGAAAATCAAAAATGCCGCCTCGCGGCGGCTTGGTGTCTTTCCTGTACTACGCGATCACTATTGCCACTTCACTTGGCGATGTCAACAAATGTCCGCATTTTCCGGCATTCTCAAGCCATGGTATGGGATTTTGGACAGCATACGAAGTGTTGCTTTTCTGACTCACAAATGCAGCAAGTTGGGGAAAACCGGAAAATCGATTCGAGATGATTCCCGGGACTCTTGTCAGAGAGTCAGCCGACGATTAGGTTAATCTTCAATTACTAGACTGCAAGCGGCGGAACTAGTCACCTACAATCTGGCGGACACTCTGCGCGTGGTTCACTCCGCGGCATTAGAGATTGATTCTGCCTGCGCGACAAGCGGAGAAGCGGCATGAACTGGACTGATGAACGCGTTGAGAGATTGAAAAGGCTGTGGGCCGAGGGCCTGAGCGCCAGCCAGATCGCAGCACAACTTGGCGGTGTCAGCCGCAACGCCGTCATCGGTAAAGTCCACCGTTTGAACCTGCCAGGCCGCGCGAAAGCCGGCGGCACTGTCTCGACATCACGCCCCGCCGCAGCAAAGCGTCCGGCAGCAGCGACAACCTCTTCTGCTCCTCGCGCTGCAAACACCTTCCAGGCCCGCGCAGCAACACCACGTCCAACCATGCGCACGGCACCGAAGGACGATCAGGACAGCGACAGCGCACAGGTTTTGGAATATGTGCCGGTCAACACCTCGGTCCTGCCGACATCGCTTCGCCTGACATTGACGGAACTGACGGAACGCACCTGCAAATGGCCGGTCGGCGATCCACTGAAGGACGATTTCCACTTCTGCGGCTGCGACGCCTCGGAATCCTCGCCATACTGCAAGTTCCACGCAAAGATGGCTTACCAGCCGGTTAGCGAACGTCGCAGAGCCTAATGGCCAGCGCACATTGCGAGACACAAGGAAGCGGGTCCATTGGCCCGCTTTTTTTATGTCTGGAACTGACGGAAGACTTTAAAGACGGGGCCGATAGGATCGGCAAGCTTCGATTAACGCGTCAACAACGTGCGCGTCACTGTGGTAGGCCAAGATTTCACGCCACTCGCGTGCATCCTGCGCGGTGATAAGCTCCGGCAGGCGGTTCCGCAACCACTCATCGTCCGCCAAATGCTCGATAAAGCCGACGGCGACAGCAGTGTTGGCCTTTTTGTGCGGGGCCGACAGACAATAGCGCGCATAATCGATGATGCGCCGGGATTTTTCCATGTCGCCGCTTCTGACGGAATCGTCAAACAACAGACGCAGCTCTATCCACGCGGCCGACGGCGACCAAGCCTGCGATGTTGTCCTCGGATATCGGGCGCAGTTTCTATAGCCTTACGACGCCATGTACTCATCTTAGCGGCCTAGCTGTGTCTGCTCAAGATGACGTAAGCCTCCCATGAAACGGGAGGTTTTGCGACCAAATTTACGTTCGTGGAAAAGCAATTCTGCGGAACGTCAAAGACGGAGCCCACAAGGCACAATGGCTGCGCGGAGATGCACCAGCATCTCTCATCGGCGGTTCAAGCGCCACGTGCACTCAGGCACAAATGACAACAAGTCCTGCCCAGCCAGATCGCAGCCCTTCATTCGAACGGCTGCTGGATCATGGCGGATAGCTCAGCCCTGGCGGGCTTTGCGGTTGGCATAGCGGCGATCGCGCTCTGCCTTGCGGGCTGCTTCGTCTTCGATGACGCGGGCGATGCGGTTTTTATCGGCAAGCTTGCGGGCGTCTTCTTCAGCACTTGCGGCGGCTTCGAGTTCGGCCTGCTTTTGGGCGGCTTCTGCTTCGAGGCGGATTTTGTCGTCGCGTTTCTGCTGGTCGCGTTCGGCCTGGCGCGCTCTGCGGGCTTCGGCAACGGCGATCTGTTCGGCCTGCTTGGCTTCAAGCGTTGGCGCAGCAGCTTCCTTGGCTTCGCGATAGGCCTTCAAAAGAGCGGCCTTTGCGTCGGCGGCGGCGCCGCGGCGTTCGGAAACTTCGTTGTTTTTGATATTTCGAGTGTTTCTCAAATCTCTATTCCAGTTGAGTGGTCATACCGATCTTGCGATCAGGATTTCTTACCACGTTTCGTAGGAGCGGGTGGCGGGTTCAGGCTATCTTGCAATTCCTTGGCAAGACGTGCTTCGCGCAGTCTGAGCGTCTTTTCGTCACGCGCCTGCGTAATCGAATTGATCTCCTCAACCGCATGGCCGCGGGCAAAAAACTGTGTCTGCGTGGCGCCGAATGCGATTTCGGCCTGCTTGCGCGATTTGCTGTGTGTTTCAGACATGAAATTTCCTTCCTGTCGCGTCGGCCTGAAATCGGGATCGATTTTCTGGAAGTCCGATGCGTGGTGGATCGACAGCCTGGAGCCTGTTTTACGCCATAAAGGCACAGTACCCGAAGCGGGTGCCGCCGAGCGGCACAAAAAAAGGCCAGGCAACGTGCCTGACCTCGGTTGGTCTCATGCTTTCAACAGTGCCAGTACATCCGTGGTCAAGGGAAAGCAGATCCCGTTATTTAAGCAGCCTGGAGGTTGCAAGCAGACATTTTGCCCGACTTGTTGTCGCGCTCAAGGTCGTAGCTCAGCTTCTGGCCTTCAACGATTTCGCGCATACCTGCACGCTCTACAGCGGAGATGTGTACGAATGCGTCTGTGCCCCCGTTGTCAGGCTGAATGAAGCCGAAGCCCTTGGTGGAGTTAAACCATTTTACTGTGCCTGTGGTCATAATGAACCCTTTCAAAGCATAAGAGATAGATCGCAGAACTTACGCCCTGCGTGCGATTATAGCGATTTTTTTGAAGAAAGGGTTAGTTCAAAACGCGGTGCTAATCGCGCGGCAACCAAAGCTCAGCAAGAAAAATATCGATAAACCATTGATAGAGCTTTATCGCCGGATAGTCAAACTTTAATTTTCAGATAATGACGATCGGACTTCGTCTTCATATCCATCTGCTTTCGTGATCTGTTGCTTGAGAACACCGACACGATCATTCGACGGGGTGCCCTAATCACTGTTTTTATTCACGAAATTGACATTTAAGGCGTTCAAATATTCCTGTGATGATACCACATCAAATCCGGGAGACCGTCAGGAAAATATATCTTCGGTCTACGCTTATGGACAGGAGACGCCCTCACCTGCCTAACATAGGTAGGCAATCTAAACGCAAAACGCGCACCGCTGATCCCCAGAGATCAACATGGCGCGCGTTCTTGAAACACATCCTATCACGAATAAGCACGTGACGACTTCAGGCTTCCATGGAATATCCCGCGCCGCGCACGGTGCGGATGACATCCTGCATGTTGGAGAAGTTGAGTGCCTTGCGCAGGCGACCAACATGGACGTCGACGGTTCGTTCATCCACATAGATGTCGTGGCCCCAGACGCCGTCGAGAAGCTGGGAACGCGAGAAGACGCGGCCGGGCGAGACCATCAGGAATTCCAGCAGGCGGAATTCGGTCGGTCCCAGGCGGACTTCTCGGGTCTTGCGATGAACGCGGTGAGTTTCGCGATCCAGTTCGATATCGCCGCATTTCAGAACCGAAGACAGAACCTCGGGGCGGGCGCGGCGCAGCATGGCTTTAACGCGTGCCATCAGTTCCGGCGTGGAGAAAGGTTTGACCACATAGTCGTCGGCGCCGGTGGCCAGACCACGCACGCGTTCGCTTTCCTCGCCCCGCGCGGTCAGCATGATGATCGGCAGGCGTTCCGTTTCCGGGCGCATCCGCAGGCGGCGGCACAGTTCGATGCCGGAAACGCCTGGCAGCATCCAGTCAAGAATGAGCAGATCCGGCGTGCGCTCCTGCAAGCGGATTTCCGCTTCATCACCACGCGGGATCGTGTCCACGTCGTAACCTTCGGATTCCAGATTGTAGCGAAGAAGAACGCTCAATGCTTCTTCATCTTCAACAACGGCTATTTTCGGCACCATGACTATGGGACTCCGCCAGGCTTATAGGGAACTCACTCGGTGACTGCACCGAGCGTATTGGAACTGTCGTCCTTGGGACGCTCGCCTTCCGGCTGACTACCGGTGGCCATGTAATAGATGGTTTCGGCAATGTTGGTGGCATGGTCGCCGACGCGCTCGATGTTTTTGGCGCAGAACAGAAGATGTGTGCATGTGGTGATGTTGCGCGGATCTTCCATCATATAGGTCAACAGCTCGCGAAACAGCGAGGTGTACATGGCGTCGATTTCCTCGTCGCGCTCACGAATGGTCTGTGCCTTTTCCGCCGAACGGGTGGAATAGACATCCAGAACGTCCTTCAACTGCACCAGCGCCAGTTCGGACAGATGCTCGAGACCGCGTGCCAGCTTGCGAGGCACGCCGGTACCGGCAACAGCGATAACGCGCTTGGCCGTATTCTTACCCAAGTCGCCGACGCGCTCCAGATCGGCTGCGATGCGCAGCGAACCGATGATTTCGCGAAGGTCGGCGGCCATGGGCTGGCGCTTGGCGATGGTGACGATAGCCTTGTCACCGATTTCGCGTTCGGCATTGTCCAGGATCGTGTCGTCCGAGATAACCTTCTGGGCCAGGGCGGCATCGGAGTTGACGAGGGCGCGCAACGCATCGCTGCACATCTGCTCCGCCAGACCGCCCATTTCGGCGATGCGGCGGCTCAGGAACTTCAACTCTTCGTCGTAGGCAGACATGATGTGCGAATTGGTCGGCATGGTCGAATTCTCCAGTTTCGGTGCGGCTGACCACAAGCCCTGTCAGGCTCGAGCGGTTCGACGCGACGGGTTGCAATCAGCGACAGGATCAGCCGAAGCGACCCATGATGTAATCCTGCGTGCGCTGGTCATCCGGGTTGGTGAACATCTTGTCGGTGTCGTTTTCCTCAACGAGATGACCCAGATGGAACATGGCGGTGCGCTGCGAAACGCGGGCGGCCTGCTGCATCGAGTGCGTCACGATGACGATGGTGTAGTTGGAGCGAAGCTCGTGGATCAGTTCCTCGACCTTGGCGGTAGCAATCGGGTCGAGCGCCGAGCATGGCTCGTCCATCAGGATGACTTCTGGGCTGACGGCAATGGCACGGGCGATGCACAGACGCTGCTGCTGACCACCGGAAAGACCTGTGCCGGACTCCAGCAGACGATCCTTGGCTTCGTTCCAAAGACCGGCCTTTTGAAGGCTGGCTTCGACGATCTGGTCCATATCCGCCTTGTTGCGGGCAAGACCGTGAATGCGTGGGCCGTAGGCGATGTTCTCATAGATCGACTTCGGGAACGGGTTCGGCTTCTGGAACACCATGCCGACACGCGCACGCAGCTCCACCACATCGATGTTGCTGTCGTAGATGTCTTCGCCATCGAGCGTGATCTTGCCCGTGACGCGGCAACCGTCGATCGTGTCGTTCATGCGGTTCAGTGTCCGCAGAAACGTCGACTTGCCACAGCCCGAAGGACCGATGAGCGCGGTAACGGTATTTTCACGAACGTTGAGGTTCACGTCATAGAGCGCACGCTTGTCGCTGTAATAGACGGAAACGTCCTTGCCGATCATCTTATGAGAAACGTCATTCATCTTCTTGTCTAGCGCCTTTTCCATTGCTGCTTCCGACAACATATTCATCGTTTTAAGCTCCTTCTACCAGCGCCGCTCGAAGCGACGCCGCAAGAGAATTGCGCCAACATTCATGACAACGAGGAACATCAGCAGGATGATGATAGCGCCGGATGTCCGTTCGACAAAGGCGCGCTCTGCCTCGTTTGCCCACATATAGATCTGCACCGGCAAGGCCGTGGACGGGTCCATCGGCGTTGTCGGGTAGTTTGCGACGAAGGCGACCATGCCGATGAGCAGCAGAGGTGCGGTTTCGCCAAGCGCATGGGCCAGACCAATGATGGTGCCGGTGAGAATACCCGGCATGGCCAGCGGCAGCACATGGTGAAAGATCGTCTGCATCTTCGAGGCGCCGAGCCCCAGAGCCGCAGCGCGGATCGATGGCGGCACGGCCTTCAATGCGGCACGGGTGGCGATGATGATCGTCGGCAGGGTCATCAGCGTCAGCACGAAGCCACCGACCAGAGAGGCCGAGCGCGGGAAGCCCATGAAATTGATGAAGACCGACAGGCCGAGCAGACCGTAAACAATCGACGGCACGGCTGCGAGGTTGTTGATGTTGACTTCGATGAGGTCGGTGATGCGGTTCTTGGGCGCAAACTCTTCCAGATAGATCGATGCTGCCACGCCAATCGGCAGCGAGAGCACCAGAACGATCATCATCATATAGAAGGAACCGATCAGCGCCACGCCCACGCCGGCAGCTTCCGGTCGGCTCGATGCGCCGTTGAGAAAAATGCCTGTGTTGAACTGCTTGGCGAGCTGACCGTTGGCGACCAGCTGGTCCATCCACTTGACCTGCTGGTCGGAGACACGACGGTTGGCTTCTTCACCGGTCATGTCGAACTGACCCTTGAAGGCAGAGTCGATATCGCCAGAGGCCAGAAGCGCGACGTTACGTGTCGTTCCGATCACGCTGGGATCGGATGTCACGAGATCACGCAACTGGGTGCGAACACTGTCCGAAACCATGGTGCCAATGGTGCGCAGAGCCGTGCGGTCGTCCAGAGAGACGCCGAGTGCCCTGGCAACCGCGTTGCGAGCCAGAACAGGATAGTTCGCCGTCACCAGCTTGGTCGGATTGGTCGCGCGCTGATTATCAGGGTCGATGATCTGTTCGGAAAACTCCACCGGAACGGTGATCGTCGTCTGCTGGAAGGCCGTGTAACCCTTGCCGACAACCGACCAGATGAGAAGGAACAGAAAGATCAGGCCAAAAGAAATCGCGGCGACACCGTAGGTGCGGAAGCGGCGCTCTGCAGCATAGCGGCGTTTGATGCCGATATCACGACGGGCCGTCTTTGGCGCGACTGGCACGCCAGCCGCCGAAGAAACAACGTCGGTCATTCGTACTGCTCCCGGTATTTGCGCACAATGAAGAGCGCGTAGATATTAAGGCATAGCGTGATGGCAAAGAGCGTGATGCCAAGCGCAAAGGCAACGAGGGTCTGCGGCGAGGTGAATTCAAGGTCGCCGGTCAACTGGCTGACGATCTTCACCGTCACCGTGGTCATGGGTTCGAACGGGCTGATCTGCAAGCGGGCAGCCACACCGGCGGCCAGAACCACGATCATCGTCTCACCGATTGCACGCGATGCCGTCATCAGGATGGCTCCGACGATGCCAGGCAGAGCAGCCGGCAGGATAACGCGCTTGATGGTCTCGGACCGGGTGGCGCCCAGGCCAAGCGAACCGTCACGCATCGTGCGGGGCACGGCGGTGATGATATCGTCCGACAGCGACGACACATAAGGAATGAGCATGATGCCCATCACGAAGCCCGCCGTCAGAACGCTCTGCGCTTGGATGAAGGAGGTATAATCACCGGTCGTAAGGCCATTGATTTGCGAGGAGATGTCACGCAGGAACGGACCAACGGTGGTGAGCGCGAAGAAACCGTAGACGATGGTCGGGATACCGGCCAGAACTTCCAGCAGCGGCTTTGCGATGGAGCGCACGCGGCGCGAGGCGTATTCCGCCATGTAGATGGCTGAGAACAGGCCGACCGGAACAGCCACCAGCATGGCCACGAAGCCAATATAGAGGGTACCCGCCAGAAGCGGAATGAGGCCGAACTGACCGGCAGATTCGGTTGCGCCTGCAGCCGCAAAGCGCGGATCCCAGACGGTTCCGAAGAAGAATTCGTGGGCCGGAACCATGTTGAAGAACTGAATGGCTTCCGTCAGCATCGACATGACGATGCCGATCGTGGTCAAGATCGCGAGGGAAGATGCGAGCAGCAAAGCGCCGAGGATCACGCGCTCGACCTTGTTTCTGGCACGGAAGCGAGGCGCTATGGCGCGGATGGCATAGAGGGCACCCAGCAAGGCGGCACCCAGCACCACGATAATCATGCCGATGCGGCTGGATGTGGTCATGGTGTTGAGCGTCTGTGCGGCCTCGACCATGTAGGGTTCAGGATCACCGGCAATGGCAACGCCCTTGGCGGCCAGCAGCGGGCGAACTGGCGCACCGGATTCGACGGCGGCGTGTTCTTCCGGTGTCAGACGCTGAAGGCCGCGGGCGATGGAGCCGACCATGCCATAGTTCAGGCTCTGCTGCGCCTCGGACTGGGCACGAATATTTTCAGGAAACTCGGCACGAACCGCTGCCGTGATGACCATCGGGCTGATGATGAGCCAAACGGCGAGAATGAAGGCGGACGGCAATATTGCCCATACAAGCGCATAAGAGCCATGGTAACCGGCGCGAGAATGCATGGATGACGGACGACCACCTGCCAGCGCAACCGCACGACGCGTGCCAAGCACGTAACTGGTGATGCCGATCAACGCCAGTATCAGCAAAATGATAGGTGTGTTCATGAAACTTTCCTCGACACGCCACATGGCGCGATGCGGTATCGGGCACTTTCAAACGCGATAAAAATTTCGGCGGCTTGACCGAAGATGTCCTGTGTTCAGCGTCAGCCGACACAGCCCGGCTTGATACACAAGGTGACCACCGGGTTTAAGCGTTTCGATAAACGGCAGGCAACACTCCACAGAAGGATGAAAGCGCGACCCGGAGGCCGCGCTCTCAGCATGATTACATCGTGGTGCCAGCTTCGAACTTCGAACGGATTTCCTTGCGCTCTGCCTCAGGCGCGGAAACCAGGCCGTAGTTTGCCAGTGGCGAGTCAGGGCCGATCATTTCGTCAGACAGGAAGAAATCAACATATTCCTTCAGACCAGGAATAACGCCGACATGTGCCTTCTTGACGTAGAAGAACAGCGGACGCGACACTGGGTACTTGCCGCTTGCAACGGTCTCAGTCGACGGAACAACGTCGCTGACGGTCGCAACTTTCAGCTTGTCCTTGTTGTTTTCGTAAAATGCGAGACCGAACACGCCGAGGCCACCCTTGTTGGCATCGATACGGGCCAGCGTTTCCGTGTAGTCGCCGTCGATATCGACAGCGGCGCCGTCTTTGCGAACTGCGATGCACTTGGCGGCAGCCTGCTTGGCGTCTGGCACGAGGGTCTTGAGAGCCTCGGTTGCGCCAGCTTCCTTGCAGCCGTCAGCCATGATCTTCTCTTCGAAGACTTCGCGTGTGCCGTGCTTGGAGCCAGGGATGTAAGCGGCAATCGCGACATCCGGCAGGTCCTTGTTGATTTCTGTCCACTTCTTGTAAGGGTTGGCAACGAGCTTGCCGTCCTTGACGATTTCAGCGGCGAGACCGAGGTAAAGGTCCTTCGGTACCAGCTTGAGGTCCTTGTTGGACTTGTCCATGGCGAACACGATGCCGTCGTAACCGATCTTGACTTCCTGAACGTCTGTGACGCCAGCCGTCTTGCAGGCTGCAAGTTCGTCGGCCTTGATCGGACGCGATGCATTGGCGATATCGATGGTGCCTTCGCCAACGCCCGAGCAGAACGCCTTCAAGCCGCCACCCGTGCCGCCGGACTCAACAACCGGAGCCTTGAAGTCTGGGAAGGTTTCAGCGAAGGTTTCAGCAACGATCTTTGCGTAAGGCAGAACGGTGGACGAACCGGCAACCTGGATCTGGTCGCGAGCAGCGGCAGCACCTGCGAAGGCAACCGAAGCCACCAAGGCTGCGGCGGACAATTTAACGATGTTCATATAACTCTCCCGTATGGGGCCCGTGGCGGGCATGTGTGGACGCTGCCGGCAGTAGCTTTTACCCTCTGCCCAATCTGGGCTGCCCCGGCGGCCTCTTCATAACCAGTATTGCCACACCCTTTTATGTCACTTCGATGAAGTATTTGTGACAGGTTAAATTACTGATTTTCATATGAATTTTTTGTAACGCCACGATCTATGCGAGTCTTGTGTTAAAATCGCACCGTAAAGTCCGTGCCGACATCAAGCTCCGAGCGGATAATCAGCCGGGCGCGGTGGCGGGTGAGAATGTGTTTGACAATGGCAAGCCCCAGACCCGTGCCTTTTTTCGAGCGACTGTCTGCAACGCTCACTCTGTAAAAGCGCTCGGTCAGACGCGGCACGTGCTCGGCTGGAATGCCAGGACCCTTGTCCACCACGCTGACTTCGACCGGCTTGCCGGCATCCGAGCGCAGGCTGACATCCACCACCTTGCCGTCCTGCCCGTATTTGCACGCGTTTTCGACAAGGTTCTGGAACACCTGCACCAGTTCGTCGCGGTCCCCCGTCACCTCTACCTTGCCGTCTGGCATATGCAGTTTGATGGAGACATCGAGGTCTTGCGCCAACGGAAGCAGCGCATCGCGTACATGGCCCAGCAACGGCACGAGATCGACCTTCTGATCTGGTGCGATATTCGCCCGCAACTCGAGCCGCGACAGCGACATCAGGTCATCCACAAGGCGGCTCATGCGGGTGGCCTGATCCAGCATGATGCCCAAGAACCGCTCCCGCGCCTTTGGATCATCGCGGGCCGGGCCCTGCATGGTTTCGATGAAGCCGCGCAACGATGCCAAGGGCGTGCGCAGTTCGTGGCTGGCATTGGCAACGAAGTCGCTGCGCATCCGGTCTATGCGTCGCAATTCGGAGATGTCACGGAACGACAGAACATAGATCGGCGCACTCGCCTCGCGATGCGTCTCGGCCTTGGCAATGCGAACGATGAAGACGCGCTCCGACGGCAGACGCTCGGAATGCTCGACCTGATTGGCCTCGCCTGTTGCGATCGACTCTCTGATAACATCGAGCAGGCCTGGGGAACGCAGACGACCGGATATGTGCGAGCCAACCGGCAGCACGCCGAATGCGCGTTCGGCAGCGGCGTTTTCGAAGAGAACGCTGGCATTGCGGTCCAGAATGAAAACCGGCGTATCGAGCGCGGCAAGCCCGGAACGCACGCCAGCAATCAGGCTCTCGCTGACGACTTGGGCATCGTCGGACGGCTCGGCTGCCTCCACTCGCGCCTGCACCTTCAAAGCGGTTCCGGAACTGACGGCCAGAATGGCCAGAACAGCAGCACACCACAAAACGGCAGGCACATAAGGAGACAGCAATTCGAGAGAGGCGACGACGGCGAGGATCGAGACGACCAGAATGGGCAACCAGCTGTGGCGAAGCTTGTTCAAATATCGTCCCGATGCACTGCCTTCATTCCTCGCCATCTCCATTCACCTCGCCTTTCGCCGCAATTCGCGCATCGAAACAGTTTATCGCTCTTTCATGACAGAGATTCATCACTATGTCTTTTCCCACAGTTTGATATCCATGCGCAGTGGAGGCTCGTCTCGTTGGGCTTCGCCACAACCAGCACTCAGGGAGCAATGATGAGCGAAAACGCCAAGGACCGTTCGGTAGAACTTCAGATCAACGGAAAAACCCGCATCTTCAACATCGATGATCCGGTTCTGCCGGACTGGGTGGAAGACAACAAGCTGTCGGCCGGTGGCTTTCCCTACGATAAGAAGATGAAGCGGGAGGAATACGACGAGACACTGGAGGCGCTACAGATCGAGTTGGTCAAGGTGCAATCCTGGCTACAGGCGACCGGCACCCGCGTCATGTCCGTTTTCGAGGGACGTGACGCCGCCGGAAAAGGTGGCGCCATTTCCGTCATCAAGGAATATCTCAACCCCCGTAACGCGCGTGTCGTTGCCTTGACCAAGCCGACCGAAACCGAGCGTGGGCAATGGTATTTCCAGCGTTACATTTCCCATTTTCCGACAGCTGGCGAGTTCGTGATGTACGACCGTTCCTGGTACAACCGGGCAGGCGTCGAGCCGATCATGGGCTTTTGCACACCGGAAGAACACAAGCGTTTCCTGAAAGAGGCTCCGCGCCTTGAAAAGATGGTCGTCCATGAGGGCACCTATCTGTTCAAGTTCTGGCTGGATACGGGCCGCGAAACCCAGCTTGACCGTTTTCACGATCGTCGGCACAGCCCTTTGAAAGCCTGGAAACTGTCCGACATGGACATTGCCGCCCTGACGAAGTGGGACGACTACACAGCGATGCGTGACCTGATGCTGGAAAAGACCCATAATGACGAAGCGCCCTGGACCGTCATCCGTGCCAATGACAAGCGCCGCGCCCGCATCAACCTCATCAAACACATTTTGAAAACACTGGATTATGAGGGCAAGGACAAGACGGTGATCGGCGATATCGATCACAAAATTCTCGGGTCCGGGCCGGATTTTCTGAAATAGAGCCTCGCGGCAGCAGCCGCGACGTCACCCCGGCGACCGGGGTGACGGAGAGGATATCCCTCACTCGCCCGGCAAAATACGCGCCGAATAGAGATTGACCGGGCGTCCATTGCCATCGATATCGCTGTTGATGATGATGCTGCCCGGGGCGTTTGGCGCCAATGTCCGGTCAAAGTTCACGTTGATCAACATATCCGCACGCTCCGGCGTTGCTGTGAAGCGGTGGCGGGCACAATCGCCGAGGCTTCCGAAATCGCAACTGATGGACAACTGCGTCTGGCGGTCGCTGGAGGATTGCAAGGTGATTGCGATGGTCGAGGACTTGCCCGCCATTTCACGCAAAACGTCGGCCGGAACGGTGATGGCGATATTGCCGTCCGCTTCCGCGACGCGCGAGGTTAGTTTCACCGCTTTTCCAGCGGCCGTGGCGATCGGCTCGACGGCAGCAAGTGAACCCGCCTGAAGACCCTGATTGCCGCGCTCGGCATTGAAAACCTCTTCCCAGGCATCGGAAAAACCACGCCCGGCTTCAACGCTTGGCTGTGGTGCGGCTTCCGCACCGGTAAAATCTTCTGATTGCACCTCTGGTGGCGGGTTGGGCACCCCAGTGTCGCGCTCCGATGGGCTCAACAGGATGCCGGAACTGTAAATCCACCAGGCACCACATCCGAGAAACGCCAGAAGCGTGAAATAGATGAACAGCCGGGCAACGACGCCCTTCTTGCGGCGGGCTTTTGCCGCACGTTCCGGCGTGAAGGACAAAGATGCCGCATCGGCAACGGGCGCAGACCGCGCGTCGGGCGCGATCACCCCGCGTTCGGCATGAAAATCAACACCATCGCCACGGATTGTGGTTGGCGCTTCGTTTTGCCGTTCGCCGCGAACTTCTGCCTCGACCGGCAAAACGTCTTCCTCTTCGTCGCGCGGTGACGGCGGTGTGACCTGGGGGGTAGCATTTACGGCAGGTTGGGCGGGTGCAGATGTGCGTGATGCTTCGCGCCGCACATGATCTTCGACCACGCTCAGCAGGCGGTTTCGCTCTTCGGCCTCGATCGTGTGAACGAGAGACTCGAGCCGCTGGCGCTGCTGTGCCACGACCTCCGGGTCGTCTATGCCCTGCTTGCGCAAACCGGCTTCCAGCGCCTGGCGCGATGATTGGTAAATCCGTGCCCGCACTTCGGCGCTCGATCGGTCCGATTTCTCGAGGGCATTCCTGATTGCCGTTTCCAGTCCGCTCACTATCGGTCCTTTTCTCGCCATCCGAAAGGCTTTTGCGGCATTGCGCCATAGGTTTACGATTCGGTAACCTCTCGCTTGCCCAACCGCAAGAGAAGTCTTTGGCAAATATCGGAATGGCTTGGGGAAAAGATGGCCAAAGCGGCGGTGACGCTGAGATGGCCATGCTCAAAGCACTCCGCATGTGCGTACCCTGTGCTATCCGCCACCCTCGCCTTTTTCGCTTTTCATATCCCATCGGCTTCGCTACATCTTACGTGCGCGTAAACGTCATTCATGGGAGGAAACATGCTGCCGTCCGTACTCAGGGACAATCTTCGACTGCCGGTGATTGCCTCGCCGCTATTCATCATCTCGCATCCGGACCTGACGCTGGCGCAATGCAAAGCCGGTGTCGTCGGCGCATTTCCGGCGCTCAATGCCCGCCCTGAAAGCCAATTGGACGAATGGCTGGCGATGATGACAGAGGATTTGGCGAGCTATAATGCCGCAAACCCTGAGACACCGGCAGCGCCCTTTGCCGTCAACCAGATCGTCCATACCTCCAACAAGCGGCTGGAGCATGATCTGGGTCTTTGCGTGAAATATAAGGTGCCGATCGTCATCTCCTCGCTGGGGGCTGTGCCGGAGGTGAATGCCGCGATCCATTCCTATGGCGGCATCGTGCTGCATGACGTTATCAACAACCGCCACGCCAATTCCGCCATCCGCAAGGGGGCAGACGGGCTGATTGCGGTGGCGACAGGCGCGGGCGGCCATGCGGGCACGCTATCGCCCTTCGCGCTGGTGCAAGAAATCCGCGAATGGTTCGACGGCCCGCTGCTTCTGGCAGGCGCCATCGCCAATGGCGGCGCTATTCTCGCCGCCCAGGCCATGGGCGCCGACATGGCCTATATCGGCTCTCCCTTCATCGCCACGACGGAAGCGCGCGCGACCGATGCCTACAAGCAAGCCATCGTGGACGCCCAAGCCAACGACATCGTCTACTCCAACTATTTCACCGGCATTCACGGCAACTACATGAAAGCCTCCATCCTCGCAGCCGGTATGGACCCGGACAACCTGCCGGAAGCCGACCCTTCGAAAATGGATTTCGGAGCAGCAACCAGTGGCGCGAAAGCGTGGAAAGATATTTGGGGCGCTGGCCAAGGCGTGGGCGCGGTGAAAGCCGTGGAGCCCGTTGCCGCCGTGGTCGAGCGGCTCTCCCGGGAATACGACGCCGCCAAGGCCCGCATTCTGGCGTGAAGGAGCTTGCTTGGGTGGCGATACGGGATTTTTAGTCGAACCCGTATTCAAGGCTTGAAATCCATCCCCAATGCCTGTATCAGCCCGCCATACGTCTCGCCGACACATATTCGGCGCTTGGCAAGCCGCTTTAGCTCAGGTGGTAGAGCACATCATTCGTAATGATGGGGTCGCAGGTTCGAGTCCTGCAAGCGGCACCAGTCTTTGTAACGGCACTCAATCTCATGTTACGCTTTTTTATTGATATGCTTGCTGTGAAAGCTCAGCATTAAGCCGCGCTTACTTAAAATCGCCAATTTGGTAATTTCCCGTTGTTCCCAAATTGGGAATGCCGTACAGTCTGCATCATGCAGATCATCGCGAAGTCTACATTGAAGCTGTTTTGGGAGCGCCATGCTCAGGCCGAAACACCATTGAAGACGTGGTACGCGATTGTCAGCAAGGCAGAGTGGAGCAGACCTTCAGACGTCAAGACAGCGTTTGGTTCAACAGTGGATTTCGTTTCGGATAACCGCGTGATTTTCGACATTTCAGGCAACAAATATCGCCTGATTGTCCATGTCGCATATGCTTGCAAACGCGTTTTGATCAAGTTTGTCGGCACCCATAAAGACTACGACCAGATCGACCCGGAGACAGTGTAATGGACAATATTCGCGCCATCAAAACCGATGCTGATCTTGCTTGGGCCATTGCGGAGATCAGCCCTTATTTTGACAATCCGCCTGATCTCGGAACGCCTGATGCCGACAGGTTCGATGTGCTAGCTACGCTCATCGAAGCCTTTGAGGACAAACATCACCACATCGACGCGCCTGAACCTGTGGAATTGATCAAAACGCATATGGAGATGACCGGTCGGACTCAAAGTGATCTTGCCGCGCTTTTCGGTTCACGCTCGCGCGCCTCAGAAGTCCTGAATAGGAAACGCGCTCTTACTGTGGATATGATCCATAGGCTGCATAAGGAGTGGGGCATCCCCGCGGAATGTCTAGTGGAGCCGTATCATCTTTGCGAACGAAAATACGCATAAGGAAAGCCGCAAGCATCACTGCTGCGGCTGAACTGTCGTCCTCCGGATCAACGTCCCATCTTGGCTTTGTGGTGAAAGCTGCCTGTCGCCGTTGAGGAAGGCGATGCTCAGCACGATGCCCACGAGCACGCATAGCATTGCTACGAAAATCAGGCCGGATTTGTCTATTGGCTTCTTCATGCCTCGCTAACATAACCGTGAATGTGAAGATGATGGGGCGAAAAACACGATTTTTTAACGGCGGACATATTTGGTTATGAAAGCGTGAAGGCACGTCTTTGCGTGCCTTCGTTTGTTAAGGTTTTTGGTTCTCGCAAATAGCGTCAAATGATGCCGCCACTGCCACCTTTCGATGCCGGGCGTTCGGCTGCGATCTTAGCGCGGTAGCCGCTGGCACGGTAGGTGGCAACGGGGTCGATGGCACCGTTTGATCTCTTCCGCGCTTCGGCAAGAATAGGCTCGACATCGGTGCGATAGGCGCGTTTCAGCGTGTCGGATGCCATCAGCGCATCATTGTCCTGCTGGAAGCCATCGAGGGCCGTGCGGTCCACCAGCAGCGCCTGCGCATAGGCGCGGCGGATTTCGTTGGCGCTGGAGATGAGGCTTTCGATGGGGTCGGTTACATTGTGCGACTGGTCGATCATGTGGGCCGGGTGGAAGCCCTTGACGCCGCGGTGGTCGGCATCGACAAGCTCGTTGAAGACCAGAAACAGGCGGTAGGGATCGATGGAGCCTGCATCCAGATCGTCATCGCCATATTTGCTGTCATTGAAATGGAAGCCGCCGAGCTTGCCGAACTGGATGAGGCGGGCGACGATCATTTCGATGTTGGTGTTGGGCGCGTGGTGGCCGAGATCGACAAGGCAGAAGGCCTTGTCGCCCAGCGTATTGGCGATGAGGTAGTTCGTGCCCCAATCCTGCACCACGGTCGAATAAAAAGCGGGCTCATACATCTTGTGTTCGGAAAAGATGCGCCAGTCATCCGGCAGCGCCGTGTAGATATCGGCCATGGCGGAGAGATACCGCTCGAAGCTTTTGGTAAAATTGCTCTGGCCGGGGAAGTTGGAGCCATCGCCCACCCACACCGTCAGTGCCTTGGAGCCGAGGGCGTTGCCGATTTCGATACATTCGATGTTGTGGTCAACAGCCTGTTGGCGCGTGGCGGCATCTGCGTGGCTCAGCGAGCCGTATTTGTAGGAATGCGGCTGGTCGGGCGCATCCGAAAACGTGTTGGAGTTCATCGCATCAAAGCCGAGACCCAGCGCATCGGCATGGGCTCTCAGCGCCTTCGGGTCCTGTTTGTCCCAGGGAATATGCAGCGAGACGTTTGGCGTTGCTGCTGTCAGCTGGTTGATAACGGCGCAATCATCCAGCTTGTCGAAAATGCCGCGCGGCTCGCCCTTTCCGGGAAAGCGGGCAAAGCGCGTGCCGCCGGTACCCACACCCCAGGACGGGACGGCCACGAAGAATTTCGACACCTGCTCAGTAATGGCTTCGATATCGATATTGCGCCGCGCCAGATGCTCGCCCAGCGCATCATAGTCTGACCCGTGGGCCGCCTGGCGCTTTTCGTTCTCGCGCTCGACAATATCGGCGGCAATCTTCAGTTCAACCATGTGTTCCTCCCGGTCCGCGTCCCCGCATTTGAAACCAATCCGGCGTTTCCCACGTTATGGGGGCAGCAACAAACAGACGGGATATTCAATCGTGGACGTAATTCGTATTATTCTTGCCATTTTCCTGCCGCCAGTCGGCGTGTTCCTTCAGGTTGGCCTTGGCCTGCACTTCTGGCTCAACATCCTGCTGACGCTCTGCGGCTATATTCCCGGCATCATCCATGCCATCTGGGTTATTCTGCGCAAATAAGCCTATCTCACCCGCATTTAGCGGGTGAAACTTTGCGCATTGCCCGCATCGACATTGATGATGTTGCCGGTTGATTTGGCCGATGCATCCGATGTCAGGAAGTAGATCGCTTCCGCTATATCCTCCGGGAAAACATTCAGCTTCAGCATGGAGCGATTGCGATAATGCTCCTCGAGATCGGTCACTTCGATCTTCGAGGAAGCAGCCCGCTGCTCACGCCACTCGCCATTCCAGATTTTCGAACCGCGCAGAACCGCGTCCGGGTTGACAGTGTTTACGCGAATGCCAGCGTCGGCTCCCTCAAGTGCTAGGCAGCGCGCGAGGTGGATTTCCGCAGCCTTTGCCGTGCAATAGGCAGAAGCGTTTGGCGAAGAGGCCAGACCGTTCTTCGATGCCACGAAAACGACATTGCCGCCGAGCTTTTGACGACGAAACAGCCGGAAGGCTTCCCGTGAGACGAGGAAATAACCTGTTGCCAGAATGTCGATATTCTTGTTCCACATGGCAAGCGTCGTGTCTTCGACAGGTGCAGAGGAGGCAATGCCGGCGTTGGAGACGAGAATATCGATGCCGCCAAATTCAACGCTGGCTTCGATAAAGGCTGACAGCACCGCGTCTTCCTTCGTCACGTCAAGCTTGACGGTGCGAACGGCATCCGCGCTGAAACGCTTTTCGAAATCCGACTTGGTGGCGTCCAGGGCACTTTCGTCAATATCGGCCAGCACCACACACGCACCTTCATTCGCCAGACGCTCCGCCGTCGCGCGCCCGATGCCGCCAGCACCGCCCGTGATGAAAGCGACGCGGCCAGCCAAGCTCTTCGGCTTTGGCATACGCTGAAGCTTCGCCTCTTCGAGCAACCAGTATTCGATATCGAAGGCTTCCTGCTCCGGCAGCCCCTGATAATCCGAGACCGTGGAAGCGCCGCGCATGACGTTGATGGCGTTGACGTAAAACTCACCGGCAATGCGCGCGGTGGCCTTGTCTTTCGCGAAAGACAGCAGACCGACGCCGGGAATGAGGAAGATCACCGGGTTGGGATCCCGCATCCCAGGCGAGTTGTCGTGCTTGCACGTCTTGTAATATCTGACGTAATCGGCGCGGTAATCGGCAAGCGCCTGATCAAGACCGCCAAGCAGCGCATCCACATCGGGATTTGCCGTATCGAGATCGAGGATCAGCGGGCGGATTTTGGTTCGCAGAAAATGGTCTGGGCAGGATGTGCCGAGCGCACCCAGCGGCTTCAAATCCTTGGAATTGACGAATTCTAGCAGGGCGTCCTGATCATCGAAATGACCGAGCTTGCGCTCGTCACGACCGATCCGGCCACGAATTTCAGGCATCAGGCGGGCTGCGATGTCTCGGCGCTGTTCTGGTGACAGGCTTTTGGCAACCACACCACCGAAAATAGTCTTACCTTCCGTCTCCTTGGCAAACCAGGTGATCGCCTTGTTGATGATCTCCAGCGTCAGCTCGTAGCAGGCCTTGGCATCATTATCCCAGGTAAACAGGCCATGGCTTTCCAGCACCACGCCCTTGGCGGCGGGGTTTGCCTTGACGAAGGCTTCGAGGTCGAGACCCAGCTGGAAGCCGGGGCGCCGCCATGGCAGCCAGCCGATATCGGACCCGAAAATCTGCTGCGTCAGCTCTTTGGAGTTTTTCGAGGCGGCAATGGCGATGATCGCATCCGGGTGCATGTGATCGACATGATCGAACGGCACGAAACCGTGCAGCGGCGTATCGATGGAGGCGGCGCGCGGGTTGAGATTGAAGGTGCAATGGGGCAGGAAACCAACCATGCGGTCTTCGTCTTCCACGCCCTTATAGATGCCTTTCAGCGCCTCCAGCTTGTCGAGATAAAGCGTGGCAAAACCATCCAGCTTGATGGTGCCTACATCTCCGCCCGAACCCTTGACCCACATGACGCGGACCTTTTCGCCCGTCAACGGGTCATTCTCAAGCACCTTGGCGGAGGTATTGCCGCCGCCATAATTGGTGATGCGCTTGTCTGCACCCAGGAGATTGGAGCGATAGAGCAGCTTGCCCGGCTCATCGAGTGTTGCCGCATAGGCATCATCCCAGCGGTTTTCGAGAAGACCCGTCTGGCCCATCGCAATATCCTCCCATGTCGTTTATCTGCAGACTTTCAAACCAGCCCGCCTCCCAATGCAGGCAGGTATCGCGCATTCAAAACGACAATGTCAATCATAAACGATCATAAATTTTCATGCTGCATCGCAACATTGTTTATTTTGATCGAACTTGATTGACAACATCAGAACTTTACGAATAACTGACCATCAGGAGGACCCCATGCACGAAAGCGAACGCCATCGCATCATCTTGAGCGCCATACAGGAAAAGCCTGTGGTGACGGTGCAGGATATTGCCGAACTGACGGACGCTTCCGAAGCGACGATCCGGCGCGATATCGCCTCCTTGCATGTGCAGGGAAAGCTGCGGCGGGTACGCGGCGGGGCAGAAGCGGTGCATCCGCCGCAGCTTGGAAATCTGGCCGCTCGGCCATTTCGGGTTTCTGAATCGGTCAATATCGATAAGAAACGCGCAATTGCGCGCAAGGCGGTGGATCTCTGTGAGGAAGGCGACGCCATCATCATCAATGGTGGCACCACGACCTTCCAGATGGTGCATTACATGTCGGCCCGCCGTTTGCAGGTCATGACCAATTCCTTCGCCATTGCCGAACATCTGGTCAAGCATTCCAAGTGCAATGTCAGCGTTCCCGGCGGCGCGATCTATCGCGACCAGAGCCTTATATTGTCGCCCTTTGAAAACGACGCGATCCGCAATTTTTATGCGCGCAGGATCTTCATTGGCGCGCAGGGTGTCGGCGCGCTCGGCATCATGGAGTCGGATGCGCTCGTCATTCAGAGCGAACAGAAATTGATGCGGCAGGCGGAAGAGCTGATCGTGATGATCGACTCCTCCAAGTTCCGCAAACGCTCAAGCCTTATTCTCTGCCCGCTGGAAAACGTGTCCACCATCATTACCGATGAGGGCATTTCAGACGAGGCAGCGCGGATGGTGGAGGCAGCGGGCGTAACGTTGATCGTGGCCGGACCGGCGGTGGCGACGCAGACGCGACCGCCGGACGAGGAGGATTCCGCTTCGGTTGCTTGAGGAGCACCGCAGCGGAGAATGAAGTTCAATCGGGAGGAGAACCAACATGAAACTGTCACGCAGAAGATTAAGCCAGGCCCTGGCACTGAGCGTCGCCATCGGCGTTGCCGGTTTTGGCAGCATGGCGCAGGCGAAAGACATCAAGATCGCGCTTGTGGTCAAATCGCTCGGCAACGGCTTCTTTGAAGCTGCCAACAAGGGCGCGCAGGAAGCCGCCAAGGAACTCGGCGGCGTCGAGATCATCTATACCGGCCCGACCACGACCACAGCCGAAGGCCAGATCGAGGTCATCAATTCGCTGATCGCGCAGGGCGTGGATGCCATCGCCATTTCCGCCAACGATCCGGACGCGGTTGTGCCAGCCCTCAAGAAGGCAGCCCAGCGCGGCATCAAGGTTATCTCATGGGATAGCGGCGTGGCCCCGGCAGGCCGCATTCTCCAGCTCAACCCATCCTCCAACGCGCTGATCGGCAAGATGTGCCTGCAACTGGCTGCCGCGCATCTGGAAGGCGGCAAGGGCGATTTCGCCATCCTCTCTGCCACCACGACATCTACGAACCAGAATATCTGGATTGACGAGATGAAGAAGCAGCTGAAGGACTTCCCCGGCCTCAATCTCGTCACGACAGTTTACGGGGACGACCTTGCCGACAAGAGCTACCGCGAAGCCCAGGGTCTTCTCACCTCGCAGCCCAATGTGAAGGTCATTGTCGCCCCGACAACCGTTGGCGTGCTGGCTGCATCGCAGGCGGTGAAGGATGCGGGCAAGATCGGCCAGGTCTTCGTCACCGGCCTCGGCCTTCCTTCCGAAATGGCGGGTGCCATCAAGTCGGGTGCGACGAAGGAATTCGCCATCTGGAACCCTATCGACCTCGGCTATTCCGCCACCCAGATCGCCTACCGCCTCGTCAAGGGCGAAGCAGACGGCAAGCCGGGTTCGGAAATCGCAGCCGGACGCATGGGCAAGATCAAGGTCGGCGAGAACAGCGAAGCCGCGATGGCCGATCCGTTTGTTTATGACGCGAAGAATATCGATCAGTTCTCGAAGATTTTCTGATGTGATGGAGCTGAGGGTGGGGCTTACCCCCCTCTGCCCTGCCGGGCATCTCCCCCTCAAGGGGGGAGATCGGCAAGACGCATGCGCGCCACTTCAAACTCGACAATCGAGAACTTCGAAAGGTTGCGACAATCCGATCTCCCCCCTTGAGGG
>NZ_BBJU01000009.1 GCF_000739935.1 Agrobacterium rubi TR3 = NBRC 13261
AAGCCAAGACTTCGACCATCACGATATTCCCATCCTCCCCGGATTAAAAATCCCTGCCGGATCAAGCTTTGCCTTAATGCGACTGGAAAGTGCTGCCTCCACCGGCGAAAGCGGCTCAAACGCCGTAATGCCTTCCCGCACTTCCGAGCGTATTAATGTCGCATGACCGCCACCGACCGCTTTAACGTAATGTCGCAAAAGCTCTGCTTCCGGCTGCGCCTCCATCTGCATCCACACCAATCCGCCCTGCCAGTCGTAGAATGCATCGATACCCGCATCCAGTCGCAGTGCTGCCACCAGCTTGTGGCCTTGGGAGGGGGTGACGGAGACGCGCCAGAGTGGTTTTGCAAGATTGGCTGCATAGGGCGTCACGTCACGGATTTCCCGCCACAGGGTTTTGCTGTCGTCCTCGGAGAGAAAGATGGAAGGACCAAGCCCGGAAAGGATCGTCTGCAATTTCTGCGACCGCGCTTTTACCGACGCGGCAAGACCTTCGAGCCGCAGAACGGTTGCTGCACCATCCGGCAGCGATCCGTCCAGAAACCGCGATTTGACGCTTTCCGGCAGATGCGCGGTGCCGGAGACCTCGACGCTGGTCGCCATGGCGGCGGCCATGGCATGGGTTGCGGCCTCGTCTTCAAGACCGGATATGACGAGCGTGGTTTGCGCAGGCGGCACCGGCAGGACGCGGAATGTGACTTCGGTGAGGAAGCCGAGCGTGCCGTAAGAGCCCGCCAGAAGCTTGACCAGATCAAGCCCGGTGACATTCTTCATCACCCGACCGCCCGCCTTTATGGCTTCACCCTGGCCGTTGATAAAGCGGATGCCCAGCAGGCTGTCACGCGCGGCACCCGCCACGAAGCGGCGCGGGCCGGAGACGTTGGCAGCGAACACGCCGCCGATTGTCGGCTCGCCCACGGTGCCCATCACGGCGCGGTGGTCCATGGGTTCGAAAGCCATCATCTGGTTGGCCGCCGATAATGCGGCCTCGACTTCTGCAACGGGTGTTCCGGCTTTGACCGTCATCACCATTTCGGCGGGGTTATAGGCGACGATTCCGGTGATGTTGCGTGAGGAAAGCGAAACCTCGGCCTTGACGCGATTGCCGAAGCCCGAGCGCGTGTTGCCGCCGAAGATCGCCAGCGCCCGGCTGGCCTGCGCATGATCGCGGATCATATCGGCAGCTTCGGTTTCGGTGCTAGGCAGAAGCATGTCGTTCATGTTGCAGGCCGTCCTTCCAATGGAAAGACCTTGGATGGATTGAGAATCCAGCCCTCGTCAAAGGCCGAGCGCACCGCCATCTGCTGTGCCAGATCGGCATCGGAATATTGGTGGCGCATGAGGTCACGCTTTTCGATGCCGACGCCGTGTTCCCCCGTCAGGCAACCGCCCGCATCGACGCAGAGGCGCAGAATTTGATTACCGGCTTCTTCTGCTTTCGCCACTTCTTCCGGGTCATTGGCATTGAACAGAATGAGCGGGTGCATGTTGCCGTCACCGGCGTGGAAGACATTGGCGACGCGAAGGCCGAGGCTATCGATGATTTCGCCGGTCTTCTTTAGGACATAGGACAACTGGCTGAGCGGCACCGTGCCATCCATGCAGATGTAATCGGCAATGCGGCCCGTGGCTCCGAAGGCGGATTTGCGGCCTTTCCAGATGGCGGCGGCTTCCGTGGCGGATTGGCATTCGCGCACCGTCTTTACCGCATGCCTGCGGGCAATGGACACGATGTCGGCCAGCATGGCGTCCATCTCTTCCTCGGACCCTTCCACCTCGACGATCAGCAGCGCACCGACATCCAGCGGATACCCGGCCTTGGCGAAGGCTTCACAAATCTCGATGGCAGGCTTGTCCATAAACTCGATTGCAACGGGAATGATGCCCGCCGCGATGATATCAGCCACGCATGAACCGGCCTGATCGGAGGTTTCGAACCCGAAGAGAACAGGTCGTGCACCTTCCGGCTTGGCAATCAGCCGAACCGTCGCTTCGGTGACGATCCCAAGCTGGCCTTCCGAACCGCAGATCAGGCCGAGCAGATCGTAACCCGCCGCATCCAGATGTTTGCCGCCCACTTCCAGCACCGTGCCATCCACCAGCACCATTTTGACGCCCAGCAGATTGTTGGTGGTCACGCCGTACTTCAGACAATGCGCCCCGCCGGAGTTCATGCCGATGTTACCGCCGATGGTGCAGGCGAGCTGCGAACTGGGGTCGGGCGCATAGAAAAAGCCTTCCGGGCCCGCAGCGTCGGAAATCGAAAGATTGGTGACGCCAGCCTGCACGGTGGCGGTGCGGTTGAAAAAGTCGAGGTCGAGAATGGCAGACATTTTCGACAGGCCGATCACCACCGCATCCTCCTGCGGTATGGCGCCACCGGACAGCGAGGTCCCCGCCCCACGTGGCACGATGGGAATGCCATAGCGATGGCAGTATTTCATGACGGCGGAGACCTGCTCCGTGGTCTTCGGCAAGACAACGGCAAGCGGCACACGCCGATAGGAGACGAAGGCATCCGTCTCGAACGGCACCAGTTCACGCGGCTCGTGAACCAGACAGTCCGGCGGCAGCAGATCGGCAAGGTCCGCGACGATCCTGGCGCGGTTGTCGAGCACGGAGGAGCGTGGCTTCAAAAACTCAATGGTTTGCGACATTCGTACTTCACAGGCCTCCCAACCCAAGCGACAGATCGACATGATGTTACGAGGGTTTATTGTCGCGACGCAAGGCGTGGCGATATCTGATGCCGAGTTCATCGAGGCTTTTGGCTGCGCCGTCACCCGGTTTTGCGGCTTCCTACACCGGAGAGCCACTGCCATAGCCTCATTGGAGATTAGGCCTTACGCCCTACTGATACCATATTTCGGAATTTTTATCGTCTTTTGATGGAACTTTTCCAGCTTCAGGCGCTTTTAAATTAGTTAACTGGAAATTTTTACTACGATGGGACGCTATGATCACCTTGAGCGAAACTGAACGCTATCCCCGGATAGCACTCATATCGACACATGGCTACGTAGCCGCACACCCGCCACTTGGCGCAGCAGATACCGGCGGACAGGTCGTTTATGTCCTGGAACTCGCCAAGAAACTCGGCCAGCTTGGTTACACTGTCGACCTCTATACCCGCCAGTTCGAAGACCAGCCAGAGATTGACGACGTCGATGAACGCGTGCGTGTCGTGCGCATTCCGTGCGGCGGCAAAGACTTCATTCCGAAAGAATACCTCCACCGTCACATGATGGAATGGTGCGAAAACGCGCTCCGTTTCATGAAGAAAAACGACCTCGCCTATACCTTCATCAACAGCCATTACTGGGATGCAGGCGTGGCAGGCCAACGCCTGTCCGAAGCCTTGAAGGTTCCGCATCTCCATACGCCACACTCCATCGGCATCTGGAAAAAGCGCCAGATGGAAACGGACTACCCCGAGAAGGCTGACACCTTCGAGCTGGAGTTCAACTTCAAGGAGCGCATCCAGCACGAACTGATCATCTATCGCAGCTGCGATATGGTCATCGCCACGACGCCGGTGCAGCTGGACGTGCTGATCGAAGATTACGGCTTGAAGCGCAAACACATCCACATGATCCCGCCGGGTTATGATGACAACCGCTTCTTCCCCGTGTCGGAAGGCTCGCGCCAGATGCTGCGTCAGCGCTTCGGTTTCGAGGGCAAGACGGTGCTCGCGCTTGGACGTCTGGCCACCAACAAAGGCTATGATCTCTTGATCGACGGCTTTTCCGTGCTGGCCGAACGCGAGCCGGAAGCGCGCCTGCATCTTGCCGTGGGCGGCGAGAACATGGACGAGCAGGAAACAACGATCCTCAACCAGCTGAAGGATCGGGTGAAATCCCTGAACCTCGGGGACAAGGTCATCTTCTCCGGCTACGTCGCCGATGAGGACCTACCGGATATCTACCGTGCAGCTGACCTGTTCGTGCTCTCCAGCCGATACGAGCCCTTCGGCATGACCGCAATCGAAGCGATGGCGAGTGGCACGCCCACAGTCGTCACCATTCATGGTGGTCTCTTCCGTGCCGTCAGCTATGGACGTCATGCATTGTTTGCCGATCCTTTCGACAAGGAAGATCTCGGCATCACCATGATGAAGCCGTTCAAGCATGAACGGCTTTATGGTCGCCTGTCGCGCATGGGCGCTCACAAGGCTCGCAGCCTGTTCACGTGGACCGGCATTGCCCAGCAGCTTCTGGCCGTCGTCGAGGGGCGTCCGATGATGCCTGTCCTAGAAGAGTCCGATTGGGCCGAACCATGGAATGATGGCGATTGAAACCGGTTCGTCTCTTCTCAACCGATCTTGATGGGACCGTTGTTGGCGATGACGCCGCAACGGCCCGTTTTCGCGATTTCTGGCAATCCCTGCCGGAGGACAGCCGCCCGCTGCTGGTGTTCAACAGCGGGCGCCTTCTGGACGATCAATTCGAATTGATGGAAGAGGCGCCTTTGCCCGCACCGGATTACGTCATCGGCGGCGTTGGAACGATGCTGTCTTGCCGTGAACAACCCTCATTGCGGCAGGCTTACACGGCGTCTCTCGGGCACGCCTTCGACACGGACAAGATTCTATCGCTGGTCTCAGATATTCCCGGAATGAGCATTCAACCGGAGCGTTACCAGCACGGCTTGAAATCCAGCTGGTACCTGCACGATGCCAGCGAGGCTGATCTTTCCGCGATCGAAAAACGGCTGACGGACCATGGGATCGACGCGCGTATCGTCTATTCAAGCAATCGTGATCTGGATATTCTGCCCCTTGCAGCCGACAAGGGAGCAGCAATCGCATGGCTTTGCGATCATCTCGAAATCGGCCTGGATGAGGTTGTTGTTGCTGGAGATACAGGCAATGACAGGGCGATGTTCGAACTGCCTAGCGTGCGCGGCATAGCCGTTGCCAACGCCTTGCCCGAGCTGAAAGCGCTTGCCGCTCAGCACAGCAATATCGTCTGCGTACTTGAAAAAGAGGCAGACGGCGTTATATCGGGTCTGAAGCACTGGATGTCCCTTTAGGGCCTGCTTCGATCACATCAAATATGTGTTCAACATCAAAAATGCTTGAGCCTTTGCTCAGGTAGCATTGACCTTGGCCCGTCACAGCCGGACAATTAAGCGAATCGTTTAATACCATACGTTGTGTTGGCGAAGGCCTATCTGGCTATCACGCCGGACACCGCGTATATTAGAATTTAAATACATAAGGACTTCATGAATTGAATCTTCTGACCCGACTTGCAAATGACGTCTGCTTGATTTTGCGCCGCCCTCCGCGGCAGCAATATGCAGCGCTTTGTTATCGTCGCGGGAAGAAGAGTGGCGAGATCGAAGTCCTTCTGTTGACCAGCCGGGATACCGGTCGTTGGGTCATTCCAAAGGGTTGGCCGATGGAGGGCAAGAAGGCACATGCGGTTGCCGAGCGGGAAGCCTTCGAAGAGGCGGGCGTGCGCGGGCGTGTCGAGAAGGCCCATTTCGGATTTTTCGATTACGACAAGAAGCTGCGCAATGGCGTAAAGGTTCTTTGCCGGGTGCAGGTGCATCTTCTCGAGGTCGTCGATCTGGTGAAGAATTTCCCTGAAAGGGAAAGCCGCAAGCTGGAGTGGGTTACGCCACAGGAAGCGTCGCGCCGCGTCAACGAGCCGGAGCTAAAGGAACTTTTCCTTTCTTTCGACAAGCAAATGGCGCAAACGCAACAGCATCCGACGCAGAAAATCGTCAATCTATAAATCAGACCAACCGCCTGCGCCTGCACATGCGGTCATACCGCAGCCGAAAGCAGACAGATGGCGCAAACACCCCACAACCGAATGAAGCCGACCCTGGACAAGGATCTGGATAAGCTTTCGCTTGTCGAGGAAGCGAGCTATCATCTCAGCCGTGGTCTGACGGCACAAGGTTTCGGCCTGCTTTTCCTGATCATCTCCGCGCTGGTTGCCAGTGTCTTCGTCATCGGACAGCCCGGCGGCATGATCGTCTTTGCGGCCGTGATCATCGGTGCTTACATGGCGATGAACATCGGCGCCAAGGATGTGGCCAACAATGTCGGCCCTGCGGTTGGTGCCAAGGCGATGCCGATTGCGGTAGCACTGATCATCGGTGCCATCTGTGAAGTCATGGGGGCGGTGATCACCGGCGGCAATGTCGTGGAAACGATATCCAGCGGGATTATCAACATCCGAACAATCCCCGACAGTTCCATCTTCGCATGGGCGATGCTGTCGGCGCTGATAACAGCGGCCCTGCTGGTCAATCTGTCCAACTATCTGAAAGCCCCGATCTCCACCACGCATACCGTCGTCGGCGGCGTGGCTGGCGCGGGTACCGCTGCCTATGGCTTTGGCGCGGTCGACTGGTTTTCGCTGGGCGGCATCGCCATGACCTGGGTCGCGACGCCTTTCATCAGCGCTTTCTTCGCCATTCTCCTGCTGGCCTTCATCAAGAAATTCATCATCTATCGTGACGACAAGATCGCTGCTGCACAAATCTGGGTGCCTGTGCTGATCGGCATCATGAGCGGTGTCTTTACCGCCTATCTCATCTGGGTGGGGTTCCATCAGGTTGTCACCATTTCGTTTGGAACAGCGGTCTTATCAGGGCTGGCGGTTGGCCTTTTGAGCTGGCGTCTATGCATTCCCTTGATTGCCAGGCAATCGCAGGGCCTTGAGAACCGCAACCAGTCTCTGCGCAAGATGTTTCAGTGGCCGCTTATTCTGGCGGCAGCGTTGATGTCGTTTGCCCATGGCGCCAATGATGTTTCGAATGCCATCGGCCCCGTGGTTGCCATCGTGCGCGCCACACAGGGTGTTATCGTCGGTGAGACTGCGCGCGCACCGCAATGGGTGATGCTGATCGGCGCATTCGGCCTGTCCTGCGGCATCTTGTTGTTCGGGCCGCGGCTGATCCGGCTGGTGGGCGAGCAGATCACCAAGCTCAACCCCATGCGCGCCTTTTGCGTATCGGTCTCGACCGCTCTCACCGTTCTCGTCGCCTCCCGCTTCGGCATGCCTGTCAGCACGACGCACACCGCCATCGGTGCCGTCTTCGGGGTCGGCTTCTTTCGTGAGTGGTACACGCAAAATGCCCGACGCCAGCTCGAACCCGCGCGTTCGGAAACCGGCAATGGGCAACGCGAAACTGGCGAAGACAATGAAAATTCCTCCGAGGTTCGCCGTCGTTATCTGGTGCGCCGCTCGCACTTCATGACCATCGTCGCCGCCTGGATCATTACCGTTCCGACCAGCGCGGCATTGTCGGCAGGCTGTTACGGAATCATGTATATTCTTTTCATCAGGCTCTAGTGGCAGCGATGTCTGCCCGAAATATCAAAGAGAAACATGCGCGCCAATTTTCGAATGCAACGGCTTTTCGTCGGCCAATCCCTCAATGCCGGTGAAGCTTTCGAGGCCACCAGCGACCAGTTCAATTATCTCGCCAATGTGCTGCGCATGCCGGAAGCGACGGAAATCCTGCTGTTCAACGGGCGCGATGGCGAGTGGAAGGCGCAGCTTTCCTACCCAACGCGCAAGAAAATCGTGCTGACGGCCACCGAGCAGACGCGGCCACAGCCTGCCGCACCGGACCTCCACTATCTTTTCGCCCCGCTGAAAACCGGCCGTATGGATTATCTGGTGCAAAAGGCCGTGGAGATGGGGGCTGGCCTGCTTCAGCCCGTCATGACGCAGCATGTTCAGGGCAAGATCACCAATCTCGACAAGCTGCGCGCCAATGTGGTGGAAGCGGCGGAGCAATGCGGCATTCTGGCCGTGCCGGAGGTTGAAGAACCCATCAAGCTGAAAGACCTCCTGGAAACATGGCCTGCCGCGCGGCGCATCATTTATTGTGACGAGGGTGACGAAGGGCAAAATCCGTTGCCTGTTCTCAACCGTATAGAGGAGAGACAGATCGCCTTGCTTGTTGGGCCAGAGGGTGGGTTTTCGGAAGAGGAGCGGCAATTGCTGCGCAACCATCCATCCGTTACGCCCATTCCGCTCGGTCCGCGCATTTTGCGGGCGGATACGGCAGCGGTGGCCGCACTTGCGGTCATTCAGGCCACCCTGGGTGATTGGAAATAGTGGACTACGGAGCATGGCCACGGCGCAAAACAAACGCGCTCAAACCATGCTTAAAAGAAATTCATTTGCGTGCAGCGATGCGGCACCCTATCAGCGAATTCAAAGCCCGAACGGCATCATCGACCACAAGGTAACTTCATGGCCCGCGACACGACCGACCAGACACCCATTTCCTCCGCACAGGAATTGATCGACTATCTGGCCGAAGGCTGCAAGCCCGTTGAGAAATTCCGCATCGGCACCGAGCACGAGAAATTCGCCTTCTTCAGAGATGGCAACAAGCCCGTTCCGTATTTCGGCGATGCCAGTATTTCCGCGCTGCTGAAAGGCATGCAGGCGAAACTGGGCTGGGAGCCCATCATCGATGAGGGCAACATCATCGGACTGAGCGAACCATCCGGCATGGGTGCAATTTCCATCGAGCCCGGCGGCCAGTTCGAACTCTCCGGCGCGCCGCTGGAAACCCTGCACGAGACCTGCAAGGAATCCAATCGTCACCTGGCGACCGTGCGCGAGATTGCCGAGCCCATGGGCATCCGTTTCCTCGGCATTGGTGGCAGCCCGCTGTGGACGCTCGATGAAACCCCGCAGATGCCGAAATCCCGCTACGCCATCATGACCCGCTATATGCCCAAGGTTGGGACGCAGGGTCTGGATATGATGTACCGCACCTGCACCATTCAGGTGAACCTCGACTTTTCGTCGGAAGACGACATGCGCCGCAAAATGCGCGTGTCAATGAAGCTGCAATCGCTCGCCACCGCGCTGTTTGCCTCCTCCCCCTTTACCGAGGGCAAGCCGAACGGGCTGTTATCCTGGCGCGGCGATATCTGGCGCGATACCGACAACCGCCGCTCCGGCGTTTTGCCCTTCACCTTCGAGGCGGATTTCGGCTTCCGGCATTATGTCGAATGGGCGCTGGATGTGCCGATGTATTTCATCGTGCGCGATGGCCGATATCGTGACTGTACCGACATGACCTTCCGCCAGTTCATGAATGGCGCGCTGAAGGGCCAGATTGCCGAATGGCAGCCCAACCTGGGCGACTGGACCAACCATCTGTCGACGCTGTTTCCGGATGTGCGCCTCAAGCGCTTCCTTGAAATGCGTGGAGCCGACGGCGGCCCATGGCGTCGCATCTGTGCCCTGCCCGCCTATTGGGTCGGCCTGCTCTATGATAACAGCGCGCTGACCGCTGCCGACGAATTGACGAAGGACTGGACCGTCGAAGACGTTATCGCCATGCGCGACACCGTACCGGTTCAAGGTTTGAAGGCGACAGTCGCAGGTCGCTCCCTGCTGGATGTTGCGCGCGAAACCGTCTCGATCTCCCGCGATGGCCTGCGCAACCGCAAGCGTCTCAACGAAGACGGACAGGACGAAAGCGTGTTCCTGAACCCGCTGGACGAAGTTCTGGCGAAGAAAGCGACCATGGCCGAGGATCTGCTGGCTGCTTACAATGGCCGCTGGAACCAGTCGGTCTTGCCGGTGTTTGACGAGTACCAATACTAGGCGAACCCACAAAAAACCCGGTGCAGCTCGAGGGCTAGCACCGGGCAAATGCAGGGCTTATTGGCAAATCACCCTGCGGGGGAAACGAATTGAGGCCTTGGCTTACAGGGCTTTTGCGGCGGCCATTCTGGCACAGCGGGCAAGCCGTGTTGTGGGATCTTCCATGAGGCCCGTATCGAGCGCCTTTTTAAGATCGCTGCGTGTCAGGCCGATATCGGCGAGTTGATGGTCATCCATCTCCACGAGCCTGTTGGCAGCGATGCGATTGGAAATTCGGCGCAGAAACGTCAGGAAGCCTTTGCCGGCACTCTCTACAACCTGTTCAAAGGTCGCGGTGCGTGGTGCGATCAAACCCAGTTCCATCTTCCGTTCTGCCGTGCGCATGACACTATCCCTTCATTTTAGGCACGATGAGGCACTGCCTGCACACCCACGTGTGAGGCCGCCGGTTCGGTCATCGGCGGATGACCATTTGGTTGTTCGGTGTTTCGAGCGTCAAAATGTCGCAAGACCATTGATCAGTCCAACGAATGTTTCTAATGTCACGCATCAATCATTCTTATGGATGGCACGCCATGTCCGCACCCCTCGATATTGACCAATTGCACACCTTCATCGCCATCATCGATTCCGGCAGCTTCACCAAAGCCGCAGACCGCGTTTTCAAGACGCAATCCGCCGTCTCGATGCAGATGCGACGGCTGGAAGAGCGGCTGGGAAAACAGCTTTTCGCGAAGGACGGACGCGGTAACAGGCTGACGGCGGAAGGCGAAAAACTGATGCATTATGCCCGCCGCATCATTCGCCTCAACAACGAAGCCGTGGCCGCCTTCGATGACAACCGGCTGGAAGGTACGCTGCGTATCGGCACGCCGGATGATTACGCAGACCGTTATATGCCCGAGATCATCGGTCGTTTCGCCAAGACGCATCCGAATGTGGAGCTCTACATTGTCTGTGAGCCCTCCGTCAGCCTTGCGGAGAAGATGGCGCGCGGAGAGCTGGATATCGCGCTGGTGACCCACAATCCACGCGCCCGTGCCTCCGATATCGTTCGCACCGAGCCGCTCTGCTGGGTGGCCTCTGCCAACCATCCGCTGCGCGACGATGTGCCGGTTCCGCTCGCCGTTGGGCGGCGCGATTGCCAATGGCGACAGTTGGCTGCTTCGGCGCTGGATGCCGATGGGCGAGATTATCAGGTTCTGTTCACAAGCTGGTCGTCCACCGTCATCGCTGCTGCCGTTCTGGCGGGCATGGCAGTCTCTGTGCTGCCGGAATCGACCCTTCGAACGGGCATGAAGGTGCTGACCGCAGCAGACGGCTTCCCGCCTTTGCCGCCCGTACAGATCGGCCTGATGAAGCGCCCCGGCCTGTCGCCGTCACTCATCAACGCCATCACCGACCACATTACCGCGTGTCTGGACAACATCTCGCTGGCATCACCGCCGGATGAGCTGGATGAGGATATCAAGCAGTTTCCAAAGCTGGCGCGGGTCAGGACGGGGCAGTTGGCGCCGGGGTGGTGATGGGTGTTTGGTCGCTAGACAATAGGTGAC
>NZ_BBJU01000008.1 GCF_000739935.1 Agrobacterium rubi TR3 = NBRC 13261
GAGTTTCCGGCCCATGCTGGTGGAGTGAACGCTTGGTTGATCAGCCAGCGCGCCTCATCTCGTAGCTATCCTGCCCGCGACCCTGCGATCCACGCGGGCTCAGCTGGAACTGCTGGAGCAGGGTGCGCAGCTTTTCGCTTTCGCTGGCCAGCGACGATGTCGCCGATGTCGTCTCTTCCACCATCGCAGCATTCTGCTGGGTCGTCTGGTCCATCTGGTTGACCGCCGTGTTGAGTTCGGCCAGACCCGTCGCCTGTTCTTGAGCCGACGAGGCAATCGCGCCCATATGCTCGTTCATGACGGTCACATGGCTGCCGATGGTTTTCAACGCATCGCCGGTCTGGCGCACGAGATTGACGCCATTTTCGACTTCCACCGATGATTTGCCGATCAGTTCCTTGATTTCCTTGGCAGCCTTTGCCGACCGCTGAGCCAGTTCCCGCACTTCTTGGGCAACCACGGCAAAGCCTTTGCCGGCCTCACCCGCGCGGGCAGCTTCGACACCGGCGTTCAGCGCCAGAAGATTGGTCTGGAAAGCGATTTCATCGATGACGACGATGATGTTGGAAATCTGGCCTGACGATTGCTCGATGCGGTGCATGGCATCGACCGCCGTCGCGACAACGTCGCCCGATACCTTGGCTGCGCGGTTGGCTTCGCTGGCCGCACCGCGTGCTTCCTGCACACGTTTTGTGGAGTTGGCGACATTGACGGTGATCTGGTCGAGGGCTGCGGCCGTCTCTTCCAAGGTCGCGGCCTGCTGTTCGGTTCGTTTGGACAGATCGACCGATCCTTCAGCGATTTCGCGGGTACCATTGTTCATCGCGTCGATGGAATGAGAGATATCCGACAGGGTTGCGCCCAATTGCTTGAGCGAGCGATTGAAGTCGTGACGGAGCTGTTCAAAGTCTGGCGCAAAGACATCGTTGATCTGGAAGGCGAGATCGCCGGACGCCAGGCGACGCAAACCATCCGCCAGGCCAGATGTCGCAATCCGCAATCTTTCCTCCGCGTCCGCTTCGGCCTTTTGCTGCGTGGCAAGACGCTCGATCTCGGCTTGCTTTCGGTTTGTTTCCGCCTCAGCTTCGAGGCGTTGGTTTTCGATGGCTGCCTGACGGAATATCTCCACGGCTTCGGCCATCGCACCAATCTCGTCTTTTCTGCCGCGTGCAGGAATGGTGATATCCGTATCGCCATCCGACAGGCGCCGCATGACACCCGTCATCCGCCCAAGCGGTCTGGCCAGATGAACATTGCCGAACAGGGCAGCTGCCACACCGATGGCAAGAGCGATGCCGAGCGAGATGTAGTTGAGTGTCGCAGCGGATTCCGCAATCTGCGTGGTGGCATCACCCTCTCCCTGAACATCTGCCTCCATATCCTCGACAGCGGCCTGCAGCTCGACTTTGGCCTCGTCATAGGATGCCAATGCATCACCCACAAAGCTTGCGCGTGCCTCTTCAATTTTACCCGCTGTCAACAAGGCCTTGACGTCGTTCCAGCGTGCCTCGGACAGCTTCCATTTTTCGTCGAAGACAGCGAAATGCTTCTTGTCTGCCTCGTCGATCAGATTTGTCTGATACTCACGGAAACTTGACGCCAGCGACGCGCGCGCTGTCTGCAGCTGCGCTTCGTATTTCGGCCAACTTTCCGGCGAGTCCGTTACGATCGAGCTTTGCGCATTGCGAATATTGCCGACTTCACCATTGATCGTTCCCAACAGGATGAAGGAGGGCACACGATCACCCACAATCGTATCGATCCCGCTTCTGATCTGGGTGAGAGACGAAATTGAGAAACTTCCCTGCACCCCTGCAACGAGCAGCATTACCCCCGAAAGACCAGCAAGAACGACACCTATGGATATTTTCATGACAGTCCCTCAAAGTGAAAAATGCAATCACGTGTCGTGCAGTCTCTATTCCTTCAACACTTCGTAGCGAATAGATCAATAACGCGACGGCATACTCTTGCAGATATATTTCACGGCTAAACGTGATGTATATATTGGACTATCATTGTTGATATTTTGTTAAATTTTACTTGTCTCAATTAGCGCTTATCAATGTCTAAGATCCTGCGACCAAGTCTGCCTCAGTCCACATGTATAGAACAAACAAAAACCCCGCCGATTGCTCAGCGGGGTCATAAGGCTCTGGAGAGTGGCAGCGCTTGCGCGCTTTGCAATCCGGTTAATTCAGGCGCGTCTTGACGTCGCTCACGGCCGTATTGAAAAGCTTTGCCTTTGCAGCTGCCGTGGTCTTTTCGGCAAGGATTTTTTCAGATGCTGCAATGGCAAGATCGACGGCAGCAGAGCGCACCGCTCCGATGGCGTCTGTTTCGGCCTGCTTGATTTTCTGTTCCGCGAGCGCATTGCGACGCGCGACGAATTCTTCCGTCTTCACCTTGGCTTCGGCCGTCATGGCAGCGGCTTCGCGTTCCGCAGCAGCAATGATATTGGCTGCATCGGCTTCCGCTTCCTTACGCTTGCGCTGATATTCAGCCAGAAGGTGCTGGGCTTCTTCACGCAGGCGCTTGGCTTCCGCCAGCTCTTCCTTGATGTTGCCGGCGCGCTCATCGAGCGAGCTTGCCAACATGCCTGGAACCTTGAGATAGGCAATCAGGACGAAGAAGAGGATAAGGCCGACAAGGGCGAAAAATGTTGCATCGAACGCCATTTCAAGCTCCCTTCACGACGGATGCGGCAGCCACTGCAGCCTTAGCATCCGTGTCCTTGACCTTGAGGCCGATCAGCTGATCGACGATCGCGGTCGCGGTTTCCTCGGCAATGGTGCCGACATCGGCAAAGGCCTGCTGCTTGATGCTGTCGATGCGGGCTTCCGCCGCTGTCAGCTTCTGCGCCAAATCAGCTTCGATTGCGGCGCGATCTGCATCTGCCTTGACTTTCGCAGCGTCGCGGGCGGCAGCGGCAATGGAGCCGGCCTTGGCGCGAGCGGCGCTCAATTCTTTTTCATAGGTTTCGATGGCGGCATCTGCCTCGGCCTTCAGCCGGGATGCTTCATCGAGGTCCTGTGCGATACGGCCGTGACGGTCTTCGAGAATGCCGCCAACGCGCGGCACGATGACCTTCTTCATGAGCACGTAGAAAAGGCCGAACGTAATGGCCAGCCAAAGAAGCTGGGATGCGTAAGTGGACTGATCGAACGGCGGAAACACAGGGGACCCGTGACCGGCATCCTGTGCCACTCCGGTTTCCGTATGCGTTGCATCCGGAGCGGTCTGACCGACAGCCGGAGTTCCGGTATTCGTTTCACTTGTCGCCGGTGCTGACTGGGCCAAAGCCTCGGTCACGAACATGCTCACCTCCAGGGGTCGTGCAAATGCGAAGGATCACGGCACGCCTGTGCGAGCCGTGATCCAGACCTGATGCCGATATTAAACAGCGAACAGGAGAAGGAGAGCGACGAGCAGCGAGAAGATGCCCAAAGCTTCCGTAACGGCAAAGCCGAATACCAGACGGCCGAACTGGCTGTCAGCGGCAGACGGGTTGCGCAGTGCGCCCGACAAGAAATCGCCGAAGATACGGCCGAGAGCGAGGGACGTGCCAGCCATGCCGAGGCATGCGAGACCTGCGCCGATGTACTTTGCTGCTTCCGCTTCCATGTTAAGCTCCTTAGAATGGGTTGTTGCGGCTATTTTTGACACCCGGTTTCCGGGGCCAGCGACTTTACTTCTCAGTGACCGCCATGCACGGCGTCGTTCAGGTACATGCAAGTCAGTACCGCGAAGACGTATGCCTGCAGGAAGGCGACGAGAAATTCCAGACCGGTCATTGCGACCGTCATGATGAGGGGCAGGATTGCGCCACCAATACCAAGTGCGCCAAGCGCACCCATGGAAGCGACGAAGCCCGAAAAGACCTTCAGCGTGATGTGACCGGCCAGCATGTTCGCAAAAAGACGAACGGAAAGGCTGATCGGACGCGACAGGAAGGAGATGATTTCAATGGACGACACCAGCGGCAGAAGAACCGCAGGCACGCCGGCTGGCGCAAAAATGCCCAGGAATTTCAGACCGTGCTTGTAAAAACCGTAAACGACGACCGTTCCGATGACGAGGCACGACAGTGCAAAGGTGACGATGATCTGGCTGGTGACGGTGAAGAAATACGGGAACATGCCCAAAAGGTTTGCCGTCAGCACGAACATGAACAGCGAAAACACGAACGGGAAGAACACCATGCCCTTCTTGCCCGCGCCTTCGCGCAGCATGGAGGCGATGAATTCGTAGGACATTTCAGCAACGGACTGCATGCGGGTCGGGATGAGACCGCGGTTCGACGTTGCAAAATAAAGAAAACCGGATGCGGCAGCGACAGTGGCAACCATGAACAGAGACGCGTTGGTGAACGAAAAATCCACGCCACCGATCTCAATCGGGATGATCGGCTGTACAATGAACTGATGCGTCGGATCGTTTGCCACCGGCTGCCCTCTTTACCTGTTGCCGCGCGTGACGCGCACTTAACTGTCTATGGAAAGGAGCGATCAGTCGCCCTGCTCTCCACCCTTGTCTTTCCCCAGTCCGCCTTCGAGAAGCGGTGGCTTGGCCACCACTCCGGCGGAACGCAGAACGTTCAACACGCCTGCACAGAACCCGAGAAGAAGAAGAACGATCATCCCCCACGGCGACGTGCCAGCAAAATGGTCCAGAAGATAACCCAGCATCGCGCCGACGATGACGGCGGCAATGAACTCGGAGGAAAGCTTGATCGCCATTGCGAAACCCTTGCGGGTCTCAGCTGCGTTCTGTTCCGTCCGCGCCTCCGCGTCGTCCTCCGCCCTCACCTTTGCCAACTCGTTGGCAAGACGTTTGCGGCGCTCTTCCAGACTATCGTTACGGTTGCCGGTCATTATCAAATCCCACCCTTTGTCTCCACACTGGCATTGCCAGAACTCTTTGGAGTTGTAAACGGCAGGGCTTTGAGCCTGTTCCAGCCCGCTCTGAAGTCGCGCGCAACATAGTTTTAGGGACTTCTCTAGTCAAGGCACTGACAGCGCTTCACGGAATACAAATTTATCCATCAAAAACAATGGCTTGCTTTATATTCTGGAATTTGCGGCCTCAATGGCGTCCGGAATCGGCAATTTTCATGACGTTATCCCGGTAAAAAGCCAGTTATATCAGCTCCAACCGCCGCCATAGGTACGGTAGAAGACGTGCAGGCCGATTCTGCCGACCTTTTTCATGGATTTGCCCCAGGCCGGGCGCACATAGACGGCATGGTAGTGGGTGGCCGATCCGACTTCCGACAGCCAAATCTTGCCAGCCGAGGTCGCCATGGCCACTTCGCGCGCCATCTTCCAGTGACGTTCGGAGTTGATGCGGTCCTTTATATTGTCGCAGGCAAAGGAAAACTGGCAGCGATTGCGCCAATCCTTGTTCTGATAGACGACGCCGCAGATGGTTTTCGGATAGGAGGGGTTGCGAACCCGGTTGAGAATGACCTGCGCGACGGCTGCCTGACCCTTGACCGATTCGCCGCGTGCTTCGAAATAGATGCCGGATGCGAGGCATTGCTGTTCTGCTGCGGAAAAGACCTCAGCTGGCAACGGCGTTGCCGCCCAGGCGTGGTCGTCCGAGGCGATCTTGGGAATGAAGCGGCCCGCATCGGGCTTTTTCAGGATGGCATCGAAGGGCGATTCCCGGGCGAAGTCTGGCTCGGCTGGGGCATAGGCGGTCGCCAGAACATCGGCGGTGCGGTTGGTGATCAACTCGGCCACCATTGGCGAAACGTTCTTTTCGGCCTTCTTGTCGTCGCGACGGAAATAGAAGGATGCGAGCTCGATATCCTTGCTCTTCTTCCACTTGACGAAGGCCGTGCGGTCCGTGCCTTGCAGGGGCTTGGTGTCCAGCATGCTGGTGCGGTTGAGAACGGAACCTGCAGTGAAGGCTTTCGGCGGCTGCATGATTTCGGAGGAAACGACCCGGCCCTTTTTGCCCGCGCGGTTGACGCGGTCGCTATCGGGCGTGGTTTCCTTACCGTTCTTGCCGGTGACGAAAGCCACCTTGCGACCGTCGGCAGTGATCATCCCGGACCCGCTCAGCACAGGTGCCGCATCCGCGTTGTTGAAGGCGAGCGACGCATTGTGGACAGACCCTGCCGGAGAATTGGTCAAGACCATGCGCCACTGCTCGCTTCCGGCGTCGAGACCGGCCAGCAGCGAGGCGAGATCGGCGCGTGCGGCGAGAGATGGAAAGACCAGCCAGGCGGCAAGGCCGAAGATGACAGGCGATGTCCATTTTTCAAACGAAAAGAAGAACCCGCGACGCGATACATTTTTCGAACGCAAAACCCGCACTCCGGCACACAGACGCAAACAGTTGTTATGACCGGATAATCTCTCATTAACCTTGATGCTTGGTTAACGGCGCTCGCCCCGCAGGCTTCACGTTAACGTGTGACCATGCGAAAGCGCCACCCTTCTGAAGAAGGATGGCGCTGCGCAGAACGGGAAAGGTCTGTGAGATCAGATCACGACGTGTGAGCCGAGTTCCACCACGCGGTTGGCCGGAAGGCGGAAGTAATCGGAAGGGTCTGCCGCCGTTTCAGCAAGACCGATGAACAGGCGGTTCTGCCAACCCGGCATGCCGGACTTCGGATCCGGCACGAGTTTGCGCCGACCCAGATAGAACGATGTCGACATGATATCGAACTTGTAGCCCGTGCGTCTCAGATAGCCCAGGGCCTGCGTGACGTTCTGCGTTTCCATGAAACCGAAATGCAGTTCGACGACGACGAAGCGATCGCTGACCTTGGTGATCGTGTATCGCTTGTCGGGATGAACACGCGGGGTGTCTTCCGTGCGGATGGTCAGGATGACGTTCTTGTCGTGCAGGACGTGGTTGTGCTTCAGATTGTGCAGCAGGGCCGCAGGTGCGGTTTCCGGATCGCCGGTCAGGAAGATGGCCGTGCCGGGAATGCGGACCGGCGCATGCGAGCTTTCCTTTTCGACCGACGCGACGAAGGCCTTCAACGGCACATCCGTGCGACGGGTCTTGGCGAAGAGGATTTTCGAACCGCGCTGCCATGTCGTCATGATGATGGTGAAGGCGATGGCCAAGAGCACCGGCACATAGCCGCCATCATGGATTTTCAGCAGGTTTGCGCCAAGGAAGATGAGTTCCAGCGAGATGAACGGGAAGATCACCAGGGCGGCAACGGTACGGGACCACTTCCAGTGGCTGCGGGCAAACTGGAAGAACAACAGGCTGGTGACGACCATGGCGCCTGTCACCGAGATGCCGTAGGCCGTTGCCAGCGCGTCGGAACTCCTGAAGGTCAGGACCAGTGCAACGACACCCAACAACAAGATTGTATTGACCGACGGAAGATAAATCTGACCGGTGTTGGTTTCCGACGTGAACAGGATTTCCATGCGCGGAAGATAGCCAAGGTTGATGGCCTGACGCACGAGCGAGAACGCGCCGGTGATGACCGCCTGGCTGGCAATGATGGTGGCAGCCGTTGCCAGAATGACGGCAGGCAGCAGCGCCCATTGCGGGAACATCAAGTAAAACGGGTTGGACATGGCGGACTGATCTTTAAGAACCAGTGCGCCCTGACCGAGATAATTGAGCGTCAAAGCCGGGAAAACCAGCACGAACCACGCCCACTGAATGGGTCTGCGCCCGAAATGCCCCAAATCCGCATAGAGCGCTTCCGCCCCGGTGATCGTCAGGAACACGGCACCCAGAACGACGATGCCGTAAAAGCCTTCGGCCAGCAGAAACTCGACAGCATGGTAAGGGTTGAAGGAATAGAGAATGCTGTAATCATCGGAAATATGGATCAGCCCGACGAAGCCCATGACAAGAAACCAGACAGCCGTAATCGGTCCGAAGAACTTGGCAACGAATTCCGTTCCGTGAGACTGGATGGCGAAGAGACCCACCAGAATTCCGACCGAAATGGGAATGATGAAGTCATCCATGCGCGGGGTGACGAGTTTGAGGCCTTCCACCGCCGATAGAACTGATAGTGCCGGCGTGATCATGGCATCGCCGAGAAATAGCGCCGCGCCGATCAAGCCCAGCATGACCAGCACACCGCGTTTGTTACCCGCCTTCTTCATCAAAAGTGCCAGAAGCGACAGCGTGCCGCCTTCGCCATCATTGTCTGCACGCAGCAGAAAACAGATGTATTTGATGGTGACGATAATGGTGAGCGACCAGATCATCAACGAAATGAGGCCGATGACCTCCGCTTCTGTCAGGCCATCATGGGAGATGGGCTTCAGCGCTTCGCGAAAGGCGTAGAGCGGGCTCGTTCCGATATCGCCGTAGACGACGCCGACCGAACCCAACATGGCAGCAAAAAAGCCTTTCCGACTGAGATCGTGCGGTTCGGGCTTTTCGATGCATTCCTTGTCCATGGCATGAGACATTGTGATTCTGACCGGTTAAAGCCAGCCCTTCCAGCGGAAAAAGATGAACGGAATGATGGCCGAGATGAGCATGATGAAGACAGCGAGTGGATATCCGTAGGACCACTGCAACTCCGGCATGACGTTAAAGTTCATTCCGTAAATGGATGCCACGAGCGTCGGGGGCAGAAAAACGACCGACGCGATGGAGAAAATCTTGATGATGGCGTTCTGCTCGACATTGATAATGCCCAGCGACGCATCCAGCAGGAAGGTGAGATTGCCCGAGATGAAAGAGGCATGCTCCGAAAGGGACTTGATATCCCGCCCGATGGAGCGCCCCGTTTCCTTGGCTTCCTTGTCCTGCTGGACATTGGGTGTTGCTTGCAGAAACGACTGAAGACGTGCAATCGAGGCGAGGCTGTCGCGCACCTTCGATATCAGACGGTGATAGGCGGAGATGTCCGCCAGCTTGTCTTCCAGATAGCGCGGCGCCTTGCGTTTGCTGCGCGCCTTGTCGCCGAAAATGCCCGCCGCCACGTCATCGATGCGGACAACGGAATTTTCCAGAATTTCCGCTGTGCGATCGACGATGGTTTCCAGAAGCTTCAACAGCAAGGCGGTGCCACTGCGCATATCATGCGGCACGCGGGTGATCGCGGCGATGAACAGGTTGAAGGATTTGGGTTCCGCGTAACGGATGGTTACGAGCCGTTTTCCCGCCAGAATGAAGGCGACATCGGTCAGCCGGGGATCTTTTGAATCCGCATTCCAGACCAACGAGCCGGTCATGAAGACGTTGCCGTCTTCCATGTAGAGACGGCTGGAGGGCTCGATGTCCTTCAAATCTTCACGCGTGGGAAGCTCGACACCCAGCAGAGTTTCGACCTTGATTTCCTCGTCGCGGCTGGGGTTCACAAGATCGATCCAGACAATATCGTCCGAAATCTGCGTGACCCCATGGTCCGCCGACAGGCTGATTGCCTCGCAATTCGAGCGATAGGCTTTGATCAATCAGTTTCTCCGGTCAGCATACCGACGAGGGTCGATACGCTGCTCTAACACATCATGTGTGGCTTCCGCAAACGTCCGGGATGGACGAGGGATCAAACGGCGCAGGGCTATGCTCTGAATGGCCTCAATAATCAAGGGTTAATTTCCAAGCGCGGCAAGTCCAGTGCCGGGCGGGTTTATGATGTTGGTCTGTTGAGAGATGGGCGGCGTCTGCGATGTCGATGGGAATCCACGAAAAAAAATTTAGCAACTTCAATAGTTTAAACGTACAGATATTAACGGGCAGATGCCAATGGTGGTTAAAATACGGGAAATTCTGCGCTTTCTCTACGCAGGCGCGAAACTGTCAACCGATGCGAAAGACCGAGTGCTATGCGCAGGGTGCATCGATAGAGGCTAGTCGAACACGATCTTCGGTGCTGGTCTCTGACGACCTGCCCCGATTTCCGTCCATACTTTCTGTGCAATATTGCGGTAAATCTGCGCCTGCGGACCATCCGGTTCCGCCACAACGACAGGGGTCCCGGCATCCGACAGTTCCCGGATGGAAATGGTCAGCGGCACCTCGCCTAAGAAGGGAACGCCGATGCGCTCTGCTTCCGCACGCGCGCCACCATGGCCGAAAATATCGTAGCGCGCACCGGTATCGGGGGCGATAAAATAGCTCATGTTTTCGACCACGCCCAGAAGCGGCACCTCGACCTTGCGGAACATGGTGATGCCCTTGCGCGCATCGATCAGCGCCATATCCTGCGGTGTAGAGACAATGACGGCGCCCGCGAGCGGCACCTGCTGGGCAATGGTCAATTGCGCGTCGCCCGTGCCGGGTGGCATATCCAGCACCAGAATATCGAGATCGCCCCAGGCGACTTCCCGCAGCATCTGCATCAGGGCGGATTGCACCATCGGCCCGCGCCAGATCATGGCGGCTTCTTCATCGACCAGAAAACCCATGGACATGACCTTGAGGCCATAATTTTCCATGGGCATGATGACACGACCCTCGCCCTGCTGCGGGCGACCGGAAATCTTCAAAAGGCGCGGTATGGACGGCCCGTAAATATCGGCATCCAGAATGCCGACGCGCAGGCCAAGCGTCTGAAGGCCCAGCGCCAGATTGACGGCGGTGGTGGATTTGCCGACGCCACCCTTGCCCGATGCGACAGCGATGATGGCGCCGATGCCGGGCACGCCGGTCTTGGTGCGCGGCTGCGGTGCTGCCTTCGGCTGAGACCGCGCGACAGGTTGTGGCGGGTTCGCGCCCGGTTTGCGATCCGCCGTCAGCGTGACCATCGCCGCCTTGATGCCGGATACGCCGAGCGCTGCCTTTTCCGCAGCAAGCCGCAGCGGCTCCATCGCATCGGCCTGATCAGCCGGAACCGTGATGGAAAAGTAAGCCTTGGCGTCGGCAATGAAGATTTCCGAGACCATGCCAAGCGCGACGATGCTTTTATCGCCACCGGGATAAGCCACGCTTTCCAGTGCCTGCTCGATCTGCTTCTTGTCGACCTGTGTCATGTCACTATCCATTGTCCCATACGCCGGTCTTCCATAACCAAGCGCACGGGTTTCGCCAACGATAAAGCGCAGGTGCTGCCCAATCGTCAGTTTTCATCGCTGGTGTCGAATTTCTCCGGATCGAAGATGCTGCCATCGAAAAAAGCATCCGGCCCCAAGACGAGGCCCGAACGGGACGCGCCGACATAGACCGGGACCTTCAATGTGCCCTCGATCTTCAGGTTGGCCGAGGGAACCGGCGCAAAGATGGGCCGCATGGCCTTGCGGAAAATATCCGGGCGAAAGGCTTCGCTGGCGGCATCATAGACTTTGGGATCGCTGGCGAATTCCGGCGGGCAATCCTTCCAGCGCAGCATCTGGCTGAAAAACCACAAGGCATGGCTTTGCCAGGGAAAATTGGCAGCCTTGCCGCTGGTGGAAAAGAACCCGCTGCATTCCAGCAGGCGCGTAGGAGAGTGGGGAATATAGCCGGTCAAAGCCGGTAAAATGAACTCGCTGTCGGTATCGAGATATTTCGGATCAGAGAGAATGGTCGCAAGCTCTTCAATATTGGCGGTGCTCGAGCACCACTCCCCGGCACGATAGAGTGCGCGAAGAAGGCCTTCCAGCGTTGCGGGATAGGCATCCGACCAATCCTGCGAAACGGCCAGAACCTTTTCCGGGGCGTTTTGCCAGATATGCGATTTGGTGGTGACGATGCGCGCTGCGCCCTGCAGGACGGCGACGGTGCCATAGGGTTCCCCGACATAAAAGCCATCGATCTCTCCGCTTTCAAGCAGGGATGGCATCGCGGCAGGCGGTGCTTCCAAAAAGGTGATCTTGCAATCGGCAGGCAGGCGCGCGCTTGCCAGCAGATACCGCAATTCGAATGTCGATACGGACAAATGGTGTTCGACCGCCAGAACCAGCCGATCAAGGCCTGCCGACTGGCGAGATGACGCGACGCGGGCCAAAGCACGGGCGACGGTTCCGGGATCGGGTATTTTCATCCCCTCCTGCACCAGCTTGTCATGCAAGCTCTCAGACACGGCAAACGTCGCGCCGCCGGTGGCAAGGACAAACGGTGCGATGAGACCGGCGGGAAGATCAGGCAGACCCAGAGCAGCAGCGACGGGCAATGACGCGGACAGGTGAAGGCCGTGCAGATCGCCTCTTTCCCATTCCACCAGCAAATCGCCGGGACTGTTCATTTTCATCAGGTCGAGGGTGAGGCCGTCATCGGCAGCAAACCCTTTTTCAACAGCGACAACGAGCGTCGCACAATCAATTGTCGGAGAAAACCCAGCCTTGAAGCTCTTCGACGCCGACAAACGAATCTCCTCTGCCGCAAGCGACTTGAGAATTGCTTACGTTGATGAAGATAACAATCGAAAAATGGAAAATAGTTCTACTTTATCAGGCCGACGCGTAATGCTTTGGCCACCGCCTGTGTGCGATTGACAGTATTGAGCTTTTTGGTTGCACGGTTCAGATAATGGTTGACGGTATGCTCCGATAGCGTGAGGATTTCGGCAATCTCCACACTGGTCTTTCCAGCGGCTGTCCAGTTCAGACAGTCGATCTCGCGATCGGTCAACGTATCTGGAATGCGGGCGTCCAGGCTGCGGATATAGGCAAGGCGGCTGAACACATGCGCGGAGATGAATGCGATCTCGGCCGTCTCGCTTGGCGAAAAGCCCGACCTGCTGCCGCTAAAGGAGATGGCGCCGCGCTGGCCCGTGGCATCCTGAACCGGACACCAGATGGAATTGACCATTTGGAAGCGGTCGAAGAGTGCCATGATGCTCTTCATAGACGCTTCGTCCTGGCCGCGCAGAACGAAATCCCTGTTGACCCAGAAGGGAACGCTGGAATGTTTCAGGTTGCGCAGGACATTGCTGCGGGTCAGCATTCCCTCATGATCGTATTGGTGCAGAAGCTCTGCCGGCCAGTTGGTGATGATGGTGTAATGCGACAGTTCCAGCGCAGTGTTGGTGGGAATATTGACGACCATGAAGGCCTTCATCGCGAAGGATTCCGTAACCGTCTTCAAAAAGCGGAAGATATCGAACTGGGTTTTGAGTTCAGCAACGTCCTGCGCGCATTCCGCCCCCAAAGGTGCGGAACTGGAAATATCTGGCTTCGGCATTGAATAGGGTTCTTTACAGTTTCAGCTAAATGAAAGAGATCGAGCACGCGCAAATCCCGGGACCAATAAATATCCACTTATGAATTTTTTGCAAACAAAAGTTGCCATTAATGACGTTCACAATTCATCACTATACAGGCTCCATCCCCTGTCTCCGCTGCGTTTCCGATTTAAATACACGCCGGTGAAAGCCGCACCACTATATCGTTCGAAATATTCTGCGCTGCGTCTCGCACAAGAGAAGACCAACCTTCCAGACACTGACGCGTCAGGCGATAGGCTGGTCCTGTGACCGAAATGGCGGCGTGAAACCTTTGATTGGCAGCATGGATGGGGACCGCGATGCATTGAATGCCGCTTTCATGCTCTTCCAGATCAAAGCCAAAGCCACGATCCCGAATTTCAGCAACCTGCCGTTTCAACTGCATGGCGGTGGTAACGGTATTTTCGGTAAACGGGCGAAAGACGATGGTGCTGACGACCTCATCGAGGTCCGTTTCTGACAAAAGCGAGAGCGCTGCCTTGCCGACACCGGTGCAATAAGCGGGTGAGATGCGGCCGATCTGTGAATGCATGCGCACCGCATGTTTGCCATCGATCTTGTCGAGATAGGTTATCTCGGCACCGCGCAATATGCCGAGGTGCACCGATTCCTGGGTTTTCTCATGCAGGACACGAAGATGGGGTGCGGCGATGGATCGCAGATCGTTGGTGCTCCAAGCCTGCGCGGCGAAGGTCAGGAGACGCACACCGGCGCGGTAGGTCTGGTCCTGGTTTTGCTCCAGCAAGCCTTCTTCCAAAAGATGCACCAATTGGCGGTGAAGCGTGCCACGCGGATGACCGGAGCGTTCGAGAATATCGGTAAAACGAAGCGGCTGTGGCGACATGACGACCAGCTCCAGCAACGATATGGCCTTGCCGAGCGTTCCTGTGGTGCTGTCTTCAGTCTTCTTCACATCATGGGGAGCCATGCTATTCTCCGCGCGCATCTGACACACTTGACTTTGAGACGAGGTCAGAGGCACTATTCCGTTAAATGAAACATAGTTCCAAATAATGGAACTTGCAATGCGCAATGGATGCCATGTCGACAGAGGTCCTGACACAGCTTTCCGAATTTCAGGATCAGGGCGTGCTGATTACCGGCGGCGGCTCCGGTATCGGTGCGTGCCTTGTTGCAGCCTTTGCCGAGCGCGGTGCCAAGGTCGCCTTCATCGATATCGATCAGGCAGCCAGCGAGGCGCTCGTCGAAAGATTGTCGGGCACGGGCCGTCACTCCGTGACCTTCGTCAAAGCCGATCTGCGTGACCAATCGCAATTGGCGAAGGCCGTGGAAACGGCGGTCAATGCGATCGGTGGCATCAAGGTGCTGATCAACAATGCGGCACGGGATGACCGGCACGATATCGACACTGTCACCAGCGAATACTGGGACGCCAACCATGCGGTGAACCTGAAGCCTGTTTTCTTCGTGACGCAGGCGGCACTTCCCTATCTGCGTCAGGCGGACGGTGCGTCGATCATCAACTTCTCGTCCATTTCCTATCTGCTGAACATGGGCGAGTTGCCCGCTTATGCTACGGCCAAGGCCGGGATTGTCGGGCTGACGAAGAGCCTTGCCGGACGATTGGGGCCTGAAAATATCCGCGTCAACGCCATCCTGCCCGGCATGATCGTGACCGAGCGGCAGAGGGAATTGTGGCTGACGGATGCATCGATTTCGCAGACCGTTGCACGACAATGCCTCAAGCGCGTTTTGGTCGCTGAGGATATTGTCGGCCCCTGTCTTTTTCTGGCCTCATCGGCATCTGCTGCCATGACGGCCCAAACCATGATTATCGATGGAGGTCTTTTATAATGGCTGATGCCGCATATGTTGCCGTGGACTGGGGGACGACCAGTTTCCGGCTTTGGCTGATGAGCAAGTCCGGCGATATCATGGGCGAACGGCGCAGCGGCGAAGGCATGACCACCGCCATGCGAACCGGCTTTCCCGATGTTCTGGCCTCGCATCTTTCGGCCCTTTCCGCACCTACTGACCTGCCCGTGGTAATCTGCGGCATGGCGGGTGCGCGTCAGGGCTGGGTCGAGGCGGGCTATGTGGACGTTCCAGCTGATCTAGCAGATGTGCTGAAGGGCGCCGTTCGTGTGCCCGGCGAAGCGGCCGATATCCGCATCCTTCCGGGGCTGGCGCAACGGTTGCAGGACACGCCCGATGTCATGCGTGGTGAAGAAACCCAGCTTCTCGGTGCGCTATCGGCTGATTACAGCACAGGAGAACAGCTCGTCTGCATGCCGGGCACCCATTCCAAATGGGTCAGCGTCAGCAATCTGAAGGTCACGGGCTTTTCCACCTTCATGACCGGCGAACTGTTCGACGTGATCTCGAAACATTCCATCCTGTCGCATGCGGTGGAGAGTGCGGAAGCCTTCACCGGCGACCTTCCCGCCTTCCAGAGTGCCGTTGCCGAAAGCTACAACAACCCGCAAATGGCGACGAACCGGCTGTTTACGGTGCGATCCGGCCAGTTGCTGCACGGCCTTTCCGCGACAGATGCGAAAGCCAAGCTGTCCGGCACCATGATCGGCCTTGAGATCGCAGGCGCGCATTCCAGCGCGCGCAAGGACGCCAAGGTCATCCTCATCGCATCCGGTGCGCTGGGCGAACTCTACAAGGCAGCTTTTGCCGCCCTATCTATCGACTACGTAATTATAGACGCCGATGACGCCGTTCGCCGCGGGCTTGTGGCAGCCGCCAACGCCATTTGGCCATGAGGAGAATACCAGACATGCGCATTCCATTCCCCGACATGAAATACCCACTCGTCGCGATCCTTCGCGGCATCCGCCCGGAGGAGACCGAAGCCGTCGTGACCGGCCTGCTGGAAAGCGGCCTGCGGGCCATCGAAATACCGCTCAATTCGCCGGATGCCTTCCGCTCGATCGAGATCGCCGCCAAGCTTGCACCAGCGGATGCGCTGATCGGCGCTGGCACGGTGTTGACCGTCGAGGATGTCGCCAATCTCGATGCTGCCGGTGGCAAGCTGATGGTGAGCCCGAACGTCGATGTCGAGGTCATTACCGCCGCGCGGGAAAAAGGCATGGTGACCATGCCCGGCGTTTTGACGCCGACAGAAGCACTTCTGGCCCTGAAAGCAGGCGCAACGGGCCTGAAATTCTTCCCCGCCAGCGTTCTCGGACCATCCGGCATCAACGCCATCCGCGCCATCCTGCCGAAGGATACGCTGGTTGCAGCGGTGGGCGGTGTGTCCGACAAGAATTTCAGCGATTATACCAGCATCGGCGTGACGGCATTTGGCCTTGGCACCAGCCTCTACAAGCCGGGCATGACGACGGCAGAGGTACAGGAACGCGCTGTTTTGACCGTCAAGGCCTATGATATTGCGATAGGAGCGTAAGCATGGCTGACATTCATCCGTTTTCCGGCACCGTGCTGGACCACACCCAGATGCTGCTGGGCGAAGGCCCGAGCTTCGATCCGATCACCAATAAGCTCTGCTGGCTCAACATTCTGGGCAAGGAGTTGCACGAATACGACCCCGCGACCGGCACGAAAACCGTTCACGCCCTACCCTTCATGGCAAGCGTGGTGGCGCGGATCGACGAGAAGCGTCAATTGCTGGCGTCCGAAGAAGGCCTGTTCATTCGCGACCGGGCAACCGGCGACCTGTTTCTGCACGCCGATTTCGAGCCCAGCAAGCCGGGCAACCGCTCCAATGACGGCCGCGTGCACCAGAGCGGTGCGCTGTGGATCGGCACCATGGGCAAGAAGGCCGAGGAGAAGGCCGGAAGCATATATCACGTTGCCAAAGGCGTGGTGACGACGCTGTTTACGGACATCAGCATTTCCAATTCCATCTGCTTTTCACCCGATGGGGCCACGGGATATTACGTGGACACGAAGGTCAACCAGGTGATGTCCGTGCCGCTAGACCCGGCAACGGGGCTTCCGACTGGCACGGCCAAGGTGCTGATCGATCGCGTCGGCCAGAAAGGCGGCAGCGATGGCTCGGTTTGCGATGCGGATGGCAATATCTGGAACGCATGCTGGGGAATGGGTGCGGTGGATTGCTATTCGTCCGATGGCACGCATTTGGCCCGCTATGAAGTGCCTGCGACGCAAAGCACATGCCCCGCCTTTTTCGGCGCATCTGCCAATCGACTGGCTGTGACATCCGCCTGCGAAGGTTTGGATGCAGAAACGGTCAAGGCCAATCCGCTTTACGGCACCACTGTCGATCTGGGGATAGAGGTCAACGGCGTTTTTGACAGCGCTTACAAGGTCTGAATTCAGACCTTACAAGACTACCCGAAGTCGCGGCCCACAGGTGCCAGTTCGCGGTAGTTTTCCTGAAGGTAGCGGTGGGTGGCAGCGGCATCCACCGGGCGGCCATAGAAATAGCCCTGCCCCATGGCGCAACCAAAACCGCGCAGCTTTTCGGCCTCGGTCTTATCCTCGATACCTTCTGCAACAACTTCCAGATCCAGCCCGTCGCACATGGCAACGATCGCCTTGATGATATGCTCCGACGGCCGATCCGTGCTGATGCGGGACACGAAGGCGCGGTCTATCTTGACCTTGTCGAAAGAGAAATCACGCAGTCTTCCGAGACTGGACTGGCCTGTGCCGAAATCGTCGAGCGAAATGCGCACGCCCGACTGCTTCAACTCGCTGATAATGCGCTGGGCGGTCTCGGCCGATGTCATGACCGCAGTTTCGGTGATTTCCAGTTCCAACCGGCGCGGATCGAGACCGACACGCCGCAAAATGGAAAGAATGTTTTCTGCCGTGCCCGGGTCCATCAACTGTGCCGACGACAAATTAAACGACAGGAACAACTCGCGTGGCCACGACAAAGCGGCTTCCGCCGCCTTGCGCAGCAGCGTCTCCGAGAGAGCATCGATAAAGCCGCGCTCTTCGGCCAGAGGGACGAAGGTGGCCGGCGAGACGAAACCGAGATCGGGATCGTTCCAACGGGCCAGAGCCTCGAAACCCACGGCAATGCCATCGCTCAAACGCACGATCGGCTGAAAGTGGACATCGACAGAATCGGCAATGATGGCGTTTCGAAGCGCCTGCTCCAGCTGCGTGGCGCGCTTCATCTCCTGCGCGATCTCGCGTGAATAGACTGTGATCTGGCCGCGCCCGCGACGCTTGGAACGGTAGAGGGCGGTTTCGGCACTTTTCAGCAAATCCTCGAAGTCGTCTCCTGCGAAGGGATAGACGGCAAAGCCGAACGAAGACGACAGTCGCACATTGCGGTCACCGAGATCATAGGGGGCCGACAGCACATCCTTGATCATCTGTCCGACACGCTCGGCACCGACCCGCTCGAACACCAGTGGCAGCACGAAGGCGAACTCATCCCCTTCGTGACGGGTGACGATGGCGCCATCCGGCACGCAGGCCTTCAAGCGATGAGCGACCTGACAGAGGATTTCGTCTCCGGCAGCGACACCGAACAGATCGTTGATGGGCTTGAAGCCGTCGATATTGGCAACGCCAATAGTAAACGGCGCCGGGTCGCTGGACCGTTCAGCCGCGAGCATGCGCACCTTGTCGCGCAGCCGATAGCGATTGCCCAGGCCCGTGAGCGGATCGCTGTAAGCCATGGCCTGCAATTCGTTCTGGCTGACTTGCGGCGCATTGGGGTCAGGCGACTTCATTCGCACATCCTGGACGATGGATTGTTGGGAATTGCGGACTTCAGGAAAACTGATTCTCCAAGGACACTATCGCTGAACTGAGTAAAATAGCCACAGAATTTAGCATTATCTTACTTTCGTGATGCTTATTTACCAAGATCAACCGCGAATACTACCGACTTGCTGCGGAAGATAACGCTTGAACAACACGTCCACCATGTCGGGACTGATGGGTTTCAGCAGCATGTCGTCCATGCCCGCATCAATACAGGCTTGACGGTCACCTTCAAAAGCCAGCGACACGACACCGATGATCGGTATCCGGGTACGGTCATTGGCCGTCATCTTGCGCAATCTGCGAGCTGCTTCAAAACCATCGAAGTCGGGCAAGGTCGTATCCATCAACACGAAGGACGGTTTTTCCTCATCGAAGGCGCGGATGGCGTCTTTGCCTGTTGCTGCAATCTTGTAGGTCAGACCCAGACCTTCGAGGATTTGCGAAAACACGATCTGGTTGATGTTGTTGTCTTCGACCACCAGAACATCAACGCCGGTTCGTTTGACAAGCGCAGGCGTGGCGGGCGGCGATATTTCCCAGTTTCCATCGACAGGGGCTGCATTGGCGACGTGACCGCGGAAACGGAAATGGCGCGTGGTCTGGTTGATGATCGAACTTCCCAGCTGGAAATCATCGATCGTCATCGCATCCACACCATAGGTCTGCGGCAGGTCGAGGCATGCCATATCCAGTTGCACGTCAACGATGACGAGGTCGATGCGGACATGGACCGATGCGGCAAACTCCATGAAGGCTTTCTGCTCGGTCTGGTTCAGTGCGACCGCGCAATCGACGCCGACGGCTTCCATTTTCTTACGGGCAGCTTCGCCAAGCTCGGCATTGGGCGTGACCAGAAGAACGGTGCGACCTTTAAGGATTTGGGATGCCTGATGAAACTCGTCGTCCATGTAGGAAGACGGCGTAAACGTCATATGTTCGAGACCGGGAATGACCTTCGCGCCATCCATTCCGGCGGTGGCAAAGGTCGTCACGTCGTCCATGGTGGTGACAAGGAAATATCGGCCGGGCTTGCCCACCCTTTGCTTGCGGGTGATGACGAGCACCTCCTCGCCGCTGAGGCGCGTGACCCGTTCCGGCAAGATGCCGGGCAAACCCGTTTCAAAGACGTGGCGATCCATCGCATCGATGCGGGACGCCAGCGGATCGGAGTGGATATCAGAGACGGTGCGCCCGAGAATGAGATCCGCCGAGGTTTCCAGCAGCGTGCAGCCAGCCTTGTTCACGGCCACGTAGGTGGTGTTGAAATCCTTGACGAAAATCGACAGCGGCAGCGTATCCAGAATTTCTTCGGTCAGTTGCACCCGTTCGATATCGGAGCGCCACTGATCCTCACGCTTCTTCTGTTCGGAAATGTCCGAGATGACGCAGATACCCATGCCCGAGGGCATGCGTCGTTTCATGAAGCGCAGCCACCTGTCGCCGGCAGCCTGCTCCACGCATTCGGAACGTTCTTTCCAGTGGGATGCCAATCGATCGGCAATCCAGTCTTCCCGCTCGCTACAATGCACTGGCGGGTTGGTTTCGGATAATTTCTGGCAATCGTAGAGCGCTGCCAGAAAATCGCGAAGGCGGGTTCCGACGGCGACCTTTGTTTCGCACAGGGCGAAATAACTAAGAATTCTGCGGCTGGCAAAGACGATATGGTCATCGCGGTCGTAAATGATCAAGGCAGACGAAATCGCGTCGCAAATGGCGTCGAGCATGGCAGTGTGAATATCTGCGCGAACCGACGCCTCCCCACTCATCGTAAAACCTCACACGCACGTCTCACGGCGAATTTCACTTTCAAAAACCGGCCAGGGGCCGCACCGAAATGGCTGAATATATGGGACATGCGGGCCGACGGCTTGAAGCAGATTTCCAGTCTATGCGAACGGGGCCCTGCGTTCCGTCGCATCCCTTTCGAACAGGTCGAAAGGATGTGGTGCTGCACTCATTTCAAGTTGATGAGACACTAAAAGGTTTACCTTAAGACGCGCTTAACGCTGTATGCCGAGAAAGAATAGGTGGGACAACGCGCACATCTGGACAACGCGCACCGATTTTCCTTTCACAAACCCCGCGAATCCCCGAAAATGGCGTCATGTCCATCAAGCAATTGTCCGAAACACTCATCAACCAGATCGCAGCAGGCGAGGTCATCGAGCGCCCGTCCAGCGCGGCGAAGGAACTGATCGAAAACGCCATCGACGCCGGAGCCACGCGCATCGAGATCGCCACGGCGGGTGGCGGCAAAGGGTTGGTACGCATCTCCGACAATGGCTGTGGCATGTCGCCTGCCGATCTGGAACTGGCGATCCGCAGGCATTGCACCTCCAAGATTTCAGCTACACTGGACGATATCCGCACCCTCGGTTTTCGGGGCGAGGCCCTGCCCTCCATCGGCTCGGTCGCCAAATTGACGATTACCAGCCGCCAGCAGGGCGCGGCGGAAGGTGCCATCATTTCCGTTGCCGGTGGCAAACTGTCACCGGTGCGGCCCGCACCGTCCAATACCGGCACGATCGTCGAGGTGCGCGACCTGTTTTTCGCCACACCCGCGCGCCTGAAATTCCTGAAGACCGAGAAGGCCGAGGCCGGGGCGATCACCGAAATCGTCAAGCGCATGGCGATTGCCTTTCCGCATATCCGCTTCGTACTATCCGGCACCGACCGTTCGACGCTGGAATTTCCGGCAACGGGCGACGATCATCTGGCCCGCATGGCGCAAATCCTGGGGGCGGACTTCAAGGACAACGCCATCGAGATCGACGCCGAGCGCGAAGACGTGACGTTGACGGGCTTTGCCGGTTTGCCGACCTTCAACAGGGGCAACTCTGCCCATCAATATATGTTCGTGAACGGGCGCCCCGTACAGGACAAGCTGCTGCTCTCTGCCATTCGCGGTGCCTATGCAGAGACCATACCGCATGGCCGCTATCCGATTGCGGTTTTGTCGCTTCAACTCGACCCGGCGCTTGTCGATGTGAACGTGCATCCGGCCAAATCCGATGTGCGTTTTCGCGATCCCGGCCTTGTTCGCGGGCTGATCGTCGGTGCCGTGCGTCAAGCGCTCACCCGCGAGGGGGACCGTGCTACCACGACAGGTGCGGCGCAGATGATGAATGCGTTTCGCCCCGGCTACAGCCCTTCGACTGTCAGGCCGTTTGCGTCGCAGGCGTGGTCGCCTGCCAACTCGCCGTCACGTCCGCTGTCCGGCGCAAGCGGCATGGCACTGCACGAAACCGACCAATCCCGCTTTGCCGATATCACCATGCCGACGGCGCGGGCCGACCGCTATGATGCGTCCGATACTGCCGCGCAGGTTTCCGAGCCGGCGCGTTATCCGCTGGGAGCGGCACGGGCGCAGGTGCACGCCAACTATATCGTGGCGCAGACAGAAGATGGGCTGGTGATCGTTGACCAGCATGCGGCCCATGAGCGGCTGGTCTTTGAGGAAATCCGCAAAGCCCTGCATTCCAAGCGACCGGCATCGCAGGTCTTGCTCATTCCTGAGATCATCGACTTGCCGGAAGAAGACTGCGACCGGCTGATGGAGCATGCTGCCGATTTCGACAGTATGGGACTGTCCATCGAGCGCTTCGGGCCGGGTGCGGTGGCGGTGCGCGAAACCCCTGCCATGCTGGGCGAGGTGAACGTGCAAGGGTTGGTGCGGCAATTGGCCGACGAGATTGCGGAATGGCACACGGCAGGCAGTCTGGCGAGTAAGCTGGAATATGTCGCAGCGACCATGGCCTGCCATGGCTCGGTGCGCGCAGGCCGTCGCATGCGGCCGGAGGAGATGAACGCCTTGCTGCGGCAGATGGAAAACACGCCGGGTTCAGGCCAGTGCAACCATGGCCGCCCCACCTATATCGAGCTCAAGCTTGCGGATATCGAAAAGCTTTTTGGCAGAAGTTGAGATTATCGACCTTGAGCGGACTGGCATTCTTTCAAAGCCATCGCTAAAAAGGCTGCAATCACGGAGACAGGACAGATGAACAGATTTGAAGGCGGCAGCGCTCGCGAGGCGAAAGTCGAATATCTCGACGGCGATATGCGCATCGTGCAGACCGGCTCTCATGTCGTCTGCGCAATGACCGGCAAATTCATTCCGCTGGACGAACTGCGTTACTGGAGCGTGGCGCGCCAGGAGCCCTATGCCGATGCGGCTGCGTCTCTGGAAGCCGAAAAACGTGCGGGCGCCCTGCCCAACCAACGGCGAAATACCTGATTTCACACACAAAAAATATATTTCTAAAGTATAATTAACATTGCGCACAACCCATCAGGAACTATGGGTGCCCCTCCCTGTTAGAGACCCGTGCACTACCAACCCGCACGTTTTCAATGGGAGCTGACAATGGCCGAGAAGACACTCGACGACCTTTTCTATGACACACTGAAAGACATCTATTATGCCGAGCGGCAGGTTCTCAAAGCGTTGCCGAAAATGGCACGCGCTGCGACAGACCCGAAGCTGAAGGCTGCATTCGAGCAGCACAAGGAAGAAACCCAGGGACAGATCGAACGTCTCCAGGAGGTTTTCGAGCTGATCGGCAAGCGCGCGCAGGGCAAGACCTGTGAAGCGATCCAGGGCATTATTGCCGAAGGCGAAGAAATCATCGAAGATTACAAGGGCACGCAGGCGCTCGACGCTGGCCTGATCTCGTCCGCGCAGGCGGTCGAGCATTACGAAATTACCCGTTACGGCACGTTGAAGGCCTGGGCGCAGAAGCTTGGCTACGACAAAGTCGTTCCACTTCTGGATGCGACATTGCAGGAAGAGTCCAAGACGGACGAAGCACTGACCACACTTGCCAGCAAATCCGTGAACGCAGCAGCCCAAAAGGCTGCGTAAGCCATACACTGATATGAGCCGGGCAACATGCCCGGTTCAGTTCAGCAACACAAAAAAACCGGGCAATGCCCGGTTTTTTCGTTTCCGTCTTATGGTGCAGGCTGTGCCGGTTGCGCAGGCTGGGCTGCCTGGCCAGGATTGGGGTTGCTATCCGTGCCGCCGGTTGCGGGTGCTGCACCCGCTGGTGTGTTGTTATCGAAAGACCGCGTCCCCTGCGCGCCCGGATCGGCAGGCGCATTCGGTGTCGACGGGCCAGGGGCCGGTTGTGTCTCGGTCGTCGCTGGCGCGGTGCTCTCGCCCCACGTTTCTGCGACGATCCAGACCGCACCTGCCAGCAGCAGGCTGATGACCAAGATGATCAGCACCGGGCTTCCCTTCAAACCCTGTCGGCTTTCCTGCGGAGTGAAGACCTTCTTTTCTGGGCTCTGCGGCATAAATTCCTCCTGAAATCGTTGGCGAACACGTCTGATGCTCGTCTTCTAATGAAAGCTCGCCAAACGTCAGATTGTTCCGTGTTGCGCGCGAGATTAAACGATACAGGGTTGTAGGCTAGATTTTCTGGAGCCGTCTGCGGCGGCAATTCTCCATGGCAGCATCGATAATCGCATACGCAGCGTTGGGATCGTCAAAGACCATATCGATTTCGATGACGAGGCTGCGGGCGAGCAATTCGGACGCAGTTCCGTGGTGACCGTTCAGGCGAACCGCATCCTTGGCCGTGGTCACGAGCAGCAGATCGCTCTTGCGCGAGACGTCCACCAGGTCTCGCATTTCCTCGTCACTGAAATGATGATGATCCGGGAAAGCGCTTTTTGCAACGACCTCTGCGCCCAGCGCCTCGACCGTACGGTAGAACTTGTTGGGATCGGCTATGCCGGCATAGGCGAGCACGCGTTTGCCCACGAAATCCGGCTGGGGTCGGGGCCTTATGGAGGAAACGAAAATGGGTTTGCCGGCACGTGCCGCCGTGCGCACGATCGCATCCGCCGCCTGACCATCACCGACTTTCAAAATGGCCGTGAGCTGACGCATCTGCTCGTCCAGCGGTGCGCGCACTGGACCACCCGGAACAAGGTGGCCATTGCCGATGCCGCGCTGGGTATCGATGACGACGAGGGCATAATCCAGCGTCAACCGTGCGCTCTGAAACCCGTCATCCATGATGATGAGATCGACGCCTTCGTCGACCAGACGCTTTGCACCCTCGACGCGTTTTCTGGAAATGACGGTGGTTGCCTCGCGTGCCAGCAGCAAGGGTTCATCACCCACGGCGGCAGAGCGGTGGTGGTGGGCGTCAACCAGTGTGGTCACATCCAGCGTGCCGCCATACCCACGGCTGAGAAAGCCGGGCTTTAGCCCTTTGGCGACGGCTGCTTTAGCAATGGCAATCGCGGTTGGCGTCTTGCCCGCACCGCCGACGGTGAAGTTGCCGATGCAGATGACGGGAACGGGAACAGATGCCCGCTTGGCCTTCTTCATCGTGCGCCCGGCCACCTTGCCATAGACGAACGAAAACGGCGCCAGCGCCCACGCCTGCCAACCGGATTTTTCCCACCAGAATGGCGGTGCTTCCGAAACCATGAGCCTTAAAACTCCCGCGTTCCCTATTTGGTCGCAGCAGCTATCTGCCAGAAAGGTAAGGATTTTGCAAAGGACGCGGTTTCAGGGAAAACGCTTAAACTGTGGCGCGTTACGGCAGGAGAGTTTCCAAGCCCGTAATATCATCGAAACAATAGTCGCAATCCGCTGACAGGCTCTCTTTCGAGCCGGTGCCGGTGAGAACGGCGATGCGCAGGCCAGCGCCTGCGTTTCGGCCCATATGCAGATCGTGATTGTTATCACCAACCACCGCCACATGTTCCGGGGCTAACCCGATGGTCTTGCAGAAACCCAGCACCATACCCGGCTGTGGTTTTGTGCCGTGGCCGCTGTCGTAACCGGCGACGAAATCGAGATCGGTCTCGAAGCCGAAGCGTCTGGCGAGTTCGCGGATGGAGGCTTCGTTATCGCTCGACGCGATGCCCAGCTTGAAGCCCCTGCCCTTCAATCGTGCGAAGAAGGCCTTGAGATCTGTCACCGCAACGGATTGTCCGGCGGCGTCGGTAAACAGCTGATCGAGGCGTCTGGTGAGTTCCGCCACATCGCACGGTGAGCCAGCCGCCACCAGACCTTCGGCGATTTGCGCAGTGTTGCCAGCGGCGAGAAGACTGTCCGGCGCAACATGGCCGGTGACGGGGTCCATACCACAGGCTAGGAGAAGTTTGTCGGCCAGCTCAGCATTGCCCTGGGACGCAATCGCGGCAAGTTCGCGGTTGACCGGACCCCAGCTGGCATCATAGCCGATCAGCGTTCCGTCCTTGTCGAACAGAATGGCGGCGATTGCAGCGGCCGACCGCGCTGTCACGGTTGCATCCATGATTAACCGACTGCGGCGCTGCGCGGCTGGAGTTTCGCTGTGACCGTCAACGGGTTGATATAGGGTTCCAGCGCTTTGATGGTGGACGACAGTGCGCCGCGCATATCCTGAATGACCTTGCCGCCCGCATCGATCATCTTGTAGCGCTCATTGTCATTGACGAGCAGGTAGTGCACCGCTTTCGCCAGCATCTCGATATCACGGATGATGCGCCCGCCACCCGAACGCAACAGCTTCTGATAGGCTTCGCGGAAGTTCTGCACATGGGCGCCGGACAAGACGGCGCAACCGAGCATGGCTGGTTCCAAAGGATTCTGGCCGCCTTCCGCAGTTAGCGAGCGCCCAACAAAGGCAAGCTCCGTCAACCGCAGGTACAGGCCCATTTCGCCGATGCTATCGCCCAGGAAAATATCGGTCTCCGGTGTGATGACGTCGTTGCGGCTTCTGCGCGCGACGGTGAGGTTCATGCCTTTCAGCATGGTTTCGATCTCATCGGCTCTTTCAGGGTGGCGCGGCACGATGATGGTAAGCTGGCCATTGCGGGACTTGATGGCGTTGTGCACGGTCGCGGCGGCTTTTTCTTCGCCATCGAATGTCGAGATGGCAGACCACGTCTTGCGATTGCCGATCTGGCGGCGATAGGTATCGAGCGCCGTGGCATCGCACGGTGGCGGGTCCGTATCGCCCTTGAGATTGCCCGACACAACGACCGGCCATGAGCCTAAGTCGCGAAAACGTTCTGCGTCCACATCAGACTGGGCAACGACCAAGGCCAGCTTGCTGAACAGCGCCTCGGCAAAATCAGAGCGGCTGTGCCAGCGCCCGAAGGACCGGTCCGAAAGCCGCGCATTGACGCGTATCTGCGGGATGTGACGGCGCTCGAGCTCCATCATGGTGACAGGCCATATCTCGGACTCGGCTGTGATTGCCGCATCCGGCGACCAGTATGTCAGAAAACGGCAGACGGAGAATTTGACGTCGAGCGGCACATATTGGTGGATGACGTCATCACCCAGACGCGTTTGGCTGAGCTCTGCCGAGGTCACGGTGCCCGTGGTCAAAAGAACGTGAATGTCGCGTTTTCTGATCTCGCGGATGAGCGGAACCAGCGCAAGGGTCTCGCCTACGCTTGCGGCATGAAACCAGACCAGAGGGCCGCGTGGGCGATCTTTGCTCGGATAACCGAAACGCTCCATGCGGCGGGTCTTGTCTTCCTTGCCTTTGGCGGAACGGTACATGAGGTAAGGTCGGGCGAAGGGATAGGCTGCGGCACCGGCAATTCTGTAACCCGAAAGGGCGAAACGTGCGATTCGGCTGTTCATGACATGCTGCCTTCGATCATTTCGCGCAAAGCTTTCCCCTGTGATCTCCGCCGAAGCTCTGCGTTCGCAAAACGCAAGAGGTCAACGGGTTCCGTCTTGTTGGTTCGGCATGGTCGCTTCCGGGCCGCCTGCGACGTTTCATGTCGATGCCTGGAAGCGTATTGTTACAAAAATGCGTCTTTTTTTGTTTCAGAGCAGAGATGTTTGTTTCAGAGCAGACACGGGCCAGCGAAAATTCCGCTGCGCCCTCAAGATCGCTGTCTCTGCCACCGAGACTCGCTGATATTTCCATCTGTCCGATATAGTACAAACACAGTTGGAAAGCAGCGATTATTTGCTTTGCGGATCGAGAAGCCTGTGCATATGCACTATAAAATAACGCATGTGGGCGTTATCCACAGTCTGCTGGGCCTTTGACTTCCACGCCGTCAGTGCCGTTGCATAGTCTGGATAGATGCCGACGATATCCAACGCCTTCAAATCACGAAATTGTACGTCCTGAAGATTTTCCAGCTCGCCGCCGAATACGAGATGCAGAAGCTGTTTCTGGTTGCCCGCTACAGTCATTTTCTTCTCTTCTTTCTAATGCTCTATTGTCCCGAGAGGTTTTCATCTGCGGGATTTTAAAGTGAAAATCAACCTCTGGCCGACAGGTTCAAGGGTGCCAACAGATCTGGCAGAATATGGTTTGCCGCAGCACACAGTTCCGGATGGCGGACACTGGCACGGTTATAGATCAGCGGGTTTCCATCGAGATCAACCAGCTTGCCACCGGCCTGCTCAAGAATGAGATCGGCAGCAGCCAGATCCCAGTCATGGGCGTCGGCCTTGACCAGCGTGCCGTCGATGCGACCATCCGACACCATGGCCAGCCGGTAGGCCAGAGACGGCACGTGTGCAATGCGGTGAATGCGTGATTTGAGATTTTGCGGCAGCCGCGCGATCACATCTTCCGGCGCAGCCAACTGAATCTGACCATCGATGCTGGACGAAGTCGATAGGGCCTTGCCGTTTTTCATGGCAGGCGCACCAAGCGATGCGGTGAATTCCTCATCGAATGCGGGTGCGACGAGCACCGCGGCGACCGGCCTGCCTTGATGGACGACGGCCACGCTGACACACCAGGTGTCCTTGCCGTTGATGAAGGCCCGTGTGCCATCGATCGGGTCGACCACGAAGAGGGTTTCCTTCGACAGCCGGTCCTCATTGTCGTCGGTTTCTTCCGAAAGCCAGCCGTAATGCGGGCGGGCCTTTTGCAGCATCGTGGCCAGCACCTCGTTGGCGGCATAGTCGGCTGCGCTCACCGGCGAATGGCCGCTTTTCCACCAGACTTCCGGGTCCTTGCGGAAAAACTGGAGCGCAACGCGGCCAGCTTGCCGGGCAGCATCCGCAATGAGGTCGAGATCGGAGCGCCAGTCTGCCCCTTTTGTATCGGTCATTCTATCGTCGTTCGTTTCGCGGGCCTTTTCTGAAGGCCGGTTTTCAGTCCCCGAACATGCGCATGGTGCGGGCACCAAAGCAACCGTTGATTGATGCCATCAGCGTCCCGCTATGGTCATGCCTTCAATCGCGAGCGTCGGGGCGGCCACGCCATATTTGCGGTCAATGTCGTTTGCAGGGGTTATCAGCATGAACATGTCCTTGAGGTTGGAGGCAATCGTGACCTCCGACACCGGGAAGGCTTTTTCGCCATTCTCGATCCAGAACCCGCTTGCACCACAGCTATATTCGCCCGTCAGAAGATTGGCACCATGGCCGATCAGTTCGGTGACATAGAAGCCGGTACCGACCTGGGCGATCAAATCCTGTGGCGAGATATCGCCCGGCTCCAGCGCCAGATTGGTGGAGGCCGGAGAGACAGACGTTCCACCACGCACGCCGCGACCATTGGTTTCCAGTCCGAGCCCGATTTCGCGGGCCGTGGATGTCGACAGGAACCAGTGCTTCAGCACGCCGTCCTCGATCATCACAAGCTTTTCGCCGCGCACGCCTTCTCCATCGAAGGGACGCGACGACGGGCCGCGCACAATCTGTGGATCGTCGGTGATCACGAGGCCTTTTTTCAGCACCTGCTGGCCCATCTTGTCACGCAGGAAGCTGGTTTTGCGGGCAACCGATGCGCCATTGAGGGCCCCGGCAATGCCGCTGACGAAGCCGCGAGCGATGCGCGGATCGAACACGACGGTGATATTGCTGCCGGTATCGACCTGGCGGGGATTGATGCGTTTGACCGCTTTTTCGCCCGCGCGCCGCCCGATGTCTTCGGGATTGTCAAGATCAGCGAAATAGAGGCGGCTGTCATAGTCGTAGTCGCGCTCCATCTTGGTGCCTTCACCGGCGATGACGCTAACCGAGCGGCCGAAGCGGCTGCCCATATAGCTGCCGGAAAAACCGTGCGAGGTGACCAGCACCAGGCCGCCCATGCCGCTGGAGGCGCCGGCACCCGAAGAATTGCTGACGCCGGGAACGGCAAGTGCCGCTTCTTCTGCCGCGAGCGCTGCTTCGCGCAACTGATCGGCAGAGACTTCTGTCGGATCGAACAGTTGCAGGTCATCATAGGAATTTGCCAGCCGACCACTGTCCGCGAGGCAGGCATAGGGGTCTTCCGGCGACACCTTGGCCATCGCAACGGCGCGTTCGGCGAGCGTCTTCAGGTCGAAACCGGGATTGGCCGAAACACTGGCGACACGTTTGCCGACGAAGACGCGCAGCGAGAAATCATCGCTCTCGGAGGACTCCGTGCTTTCCACCTTGCCCAGCCGCACGCCAACGGATTGCGAGCGGGACCGCACGATGACGGCATCCGCCTCATCCGCGCCTGCGCGGCGGGCCAGATCGACCAGTTCGCTGGCACGCTCGAGAAGCTTGAAGGAATCGATATCTGAGGACATGGGCTAAGCCTTTCGTTGACCTCCATTTATTGCGGCATCTGTGCTGCAGCAAGGCCAAAGCGGCATTTCACCGGTAATTGAGCGAAATGCCTATACGTCCACACCGTGGCCGCGATGATAAAGCTCCACCTGCATCTCGATCTGGCGCTTGAGATCATCCTTGCTGACCTGGGATTCGGCCAGGATTTCATGCGCCTTGCGGAAATCCAGCACCTTGAAGCGGTTGACCGGCGGGCGCAGGAAAATATGCGGCGGATGCATGCGCAGCTTCAACGATATCACCGACTGCATCATCAACTGGCTGGCACCGAACAGGCTCTCAAAACGGCTCGGCATCGTCGTGCCATCGCCTTCCGGCCCGCCGACCACATCCACCGCAATCACGATATCCGCTTTGTCCAGCAGATGGTCGTAAGGCACGGGATTGAAAATGCCACCATCGATCATGATGCGGTCATTCATGCGGATGGGCATGAACAGGGCGGGAATGGCCGAGGACGCCGCAAGCGCTTGCCTGAGATCGCCATCTTCTACGATGACTTCGGACTGCGCGTAATAATCCGTCGCGGTGACCTTCATCGGGATTTTCAGCCGGTCGAAGGTCTTGGGCATCGCCGATGGCAGGAGGGCATCGAGAACGAGTTCGAGATTGAACTGTCCGAGGCGAAAGCCGAAGACGGCGTGGCGCATGGAGGCGGGGCCGAGGCTCCAGAGCTTGTTGGCGACGCTGCCCTTCTTGCCCATGAGCTCCAGCGTGTATTCCCTGATATCACGGCCGCTCATACCAGCGGCCATTCCAGCGCCGATGATGGAGCCGATAGAGGATCCTGCGATAGCCGTTGGGCGAATGCCCAGCTCATCCAGGGCTTCAACGATGTTGATGTGGCAGATGCCGCGTGCGCCACCGCCACCCAGGGCGAGCGCGAAGGTCGGATCACGGACTTCGGTGATAGGATTGTCTCTCGCTAAGTCTTTGCGTTTGCGCTTCTTGCCAGAGAGTTTCTTTTTCTTGTCAGCCACGGGTGCGGCCTCTCCTTCATGTCATGTGCTGTCCCGCTCTATGACACAAAGACGACAGGAGAGTGACGCGCAACGCATGGTCGCGCGTCATCGTGATCAAAATGCCGCTTAAGGCTCGTAACGGTAGAAATGCATGATGGAGTCCCCGAAGGTACGGCTTTCCAGCAGCTTGAACGCCGGATCGACGGTGACGAGAACATCGGCCCGTTCTTCGAGAATGGCCAGAGCACCCGGCACCAGCCAGCCACCCAGATGGGCCGCCACAAACGCCTTTTCGCCTTGCCCCTGTGCATAAGGCGGGTCTGCGAACAGCACGTCGAAGGGTTCGATGTTGTTGACGCTGCCAAGCTTTGTGGCATCACGGCGCAGAATGCGCGCGCGGCCATGCAGGCCGAGAGCATCGATGTTTTCCCACAACAGCCCCCTGCCCTCGACGCCGTTTTCCACAAACAGCGCCACGCGGCAACCACGCGAGAGAGCTTCCAGCCCGACCGCGCCGGTGCCCGCGAAAACATCGAGGATGCGCGTGCCATCCAGGCTTTCCGGATAGGCATGGCTCAGGATGTTGAAGAGGCTTTCACGCGTACGGTCGATTGTGGGCCTGATTGTATTCGATTTCGGAGCGGCAAGTGACCTGCCGCGAAACTCACCGCCGACGATCCGCATTACGCGTCATTCCCTTAGCCCCAGAAGGTTTGCCACCTGGCCCTTTGCCACCGGGACCGTTGCCGGGTCCCTCGCGATCCGGGCCTTTACCAGCACCCGGCCCTTTGCCCGAAAAACCGCCTTCGGAACGCTCGCCACGCGGCTTGCCGAATGCTGGTTTTCCACCGAAGCCACCGGGCTTGCCGCCGGACGGACGGCCTTCGCGGGGCTTGTCACCAAAGGGTTTTGCACCGCGCGGCTTATCGCCGAACGGGCGTTCGCCACGGGGACGATCACCCTCTTCGCGTGGCTTGCGGTCGCTGAACGGACGCTCGCTGCGGGCGGGACGGTCGCCAAATGGTTTTTCGGCACGGGCGGGACGATCTCCGAACGAACGTGCGCCGCGAGGACGGTCGCTGCGCTCGGCATTATCGCGTGGCTTGCGGTCGCCGTAAGGGCGTTCGCTGCGTTCACCGCTGCGGGCCGGGCGGTCACCACGATCCGGGCGGGCACTGAAGGGGCGATCGCCACGGGGGCGATCACCACGATCGCCTGCGTCACGCGGCTTGCGATCTCCAAAGGATTTCTCGCCACGATCCCCACCGCGAGCTGGACGGTCGCCGAAGGATTTTTCGCCGCGTTCGCCTCTGCCGCGTCCACGGCTTTCGTCCTGCGCAGGCTTGTCGGCGCGGATCCATTCGCCATCCACATCCCTGTGTCTGACGATGGCGCGACGGGCATCGGCCTCTGCCGATGGCTTGAAGACGCTTTCGGCTTCGGCGCGGACGGACTTACGCTCCTTGCCATCGCGCGTTGGCCGTGCACCCGGTGCCATCCAAACATTGGCGGTGCGGTTGCTGCCCATCTGCGGACGCTTGGGACGGTCGTCGTCACGCTCGTCATCACGGCCCTTGGCGAAGGGTTTGCCGGGACGTTTCGCGTCTGGCTTGCCCTGCGCACGGTCGCGGGGATTGTCGCGCTTTTCAGCGAAATTGCCACCGCGTGGGTTCTGCTCCGCATCGCCGCGCTTGGTCCATTCGGACTTCACAGGACGCTGGGCAGGGGCTTCGTCGTCGTCGGTGACGGCATCGTAGATCGGCGCATCGAAGTTCGCACCGGCGGCCTCGATGAGGCGTGGGCCAAGCTGATCGCGCAGCATGCGGCCGCGCACTTCCACGACTTGGCTTTCCGGCAGGTCACCCAGCTGGAACGGACCATAGGAAATACGGATAAGGCGGTTGACCTCAAGGCCGATGGCACCCAGCACATTCTTGATTTCGCGGTTCTTTCCCTCGCGAATGCCCATGGTGATCCAGACATTGTGGCCCTGGGTGCGGTCGAGCGTTGCCTCGATGGCGCCGTAGAGCACGCCATCGACGGCAATACCGTCCTTCAGCTTGTCGAGAGCGGCCTGATCCACTTCACCATAGGCGCGCACGCGGTAACGGCGCAGCCAGCCGGTGGTCGGCAATTCCAGAACGCGCGACAGGCCGCCGTCATTGGTCAGCAGCAGCAGGCCTTCGGTGTTGATATCCAGACGCCCAATGGACAGAACGCGGGGAAGCTCCTTCGGCAGATTGTCGAAAACGGTTGGGCGACCCTCGGGATCGGAATTCGTCGTCACCAGACCGGATGGCTTGTGATAGAGCCAAAGCCGTGTGCGTTCGGCGCCACGGATCGGTTCGCCATCGACCTCGATCTTGTCATCCAGGGTGGCGTTGACCGCCGGGCTTTCCAGCTTGACGCCGTTCAGCGAAACGCGGCCTTCCATGATCATACGCTCGACATCGCGGCGCGAGGCCACGCCTGCGCGCGCCATGATCTTGGAAATGCGCTCGGGTTTCGTCGCTGCCGTTTCCGTCGCCACGGTCTCGGTCTTTGCGGCAAATGGCTTCTTTTCGCGCGCCGCATCAGGCTTGGCCGAAGATGTCGGCTTCCTGTCACGGTCGAATGTTTTGCCGCCAGCGCGCTTCGGCTTGTCTTTGAATGTCATTTGTTGTTTGCCTGTTGTTTGCCGTGTCCTATCAGGTCGCGCGGCACTGGTTAAGAGGAAATTGCAAGAACAATGGCGGAAACGACGCATTTCATGGACTTGGCGCTTGCCGAAGCGCAGGCCGCAGCCGCACGAAACGAGGTGCCGATTGGTGCCGTGCTGGTGCTGGACGGCCGTGTGATTGCGCGTTCGGGCAATCGCACCCGCGAGATGAACGACGTGACGGCACATGCCGAAATTGCTGTCATCCGCACGGCCTGCGAGGCACTGGGGCAAGAACGCTTGGTGGGAGCCGACCTCTATGTGACGCTGGAGCCCTGCACGATGTGTGCGGCTGCCATATCCTTTGCCCGCATTCGCAGGCTCTATTACGGCGCAAACGATGTGAAGGGCGGTGCAGTCGAGAGCGGGGTGCGGTTCTTCAACCAGCCCACCTGCCACCATGCGCCGGAGGTTTATTCGGGGATGGCGGAGGTGGAGAGTGCGGAGATTTTACGCGGTTTTTTTCAAGGGAAGCGTGGCGAGTGAGGCTGTGGTCGCTGACCCCAAATGTGACGTCACCCTCGGGCTTGTCCCGAGGGTCTGCCCACGTTGGATGTTGGGGTTCGTCAGATCCTCGGGTCAAGCCCGAGGATGACGGAGGTTGGGGCTTGCGATCCTACAAGCCAATCGCGTTCAGCGATAAGTAATCGCCGCCGTCAATCAACCGTTACTGGAACGGGTTCCACCAGTTCTTGCCGGTGCCGGCCATGGCGGCATTCTTCTTGCGCTCTTTTTCCTTCTTCGCTTCCGGCTCACCGAGATCAGCGAGCTGATCCTGCGGCACGTTGCGGTATTCGACCGGCGGGTCGGTGAGGAATTTGCGCTGGTTGCTGTTCACAACCGTGCCGCCCTGCGCATCGGCCTTGGCCTTGCGGAAGGCTTCCCACTTCTGGGTTTCGGTCATCTGACCATTGGTGCCGTTACCGGCCAGCAATGGCGAACGGTAATTCGGGTTGTCGCGGTTTTCGTCGGCTTCCTTGCGCAGACGCTCGCGGGCTTCTTCCGGCGTCTCTGGCCATTGCGGGTTCGTTTCGCGGTTGGCGAGGCTCTTTTGTGGCTGGGCCAGCTGGTCGGCACGGGCCTGGGCGGGAACGACGAGGCCGGGACGCGGATTGTATTTCAGATTGCGCTTGCTCTGGTCGCCGGTGATGGACGTGGCATTGCCAAGGTCATCGACCAGCTGTTCGGCGGACGTCTTGCCCGTGCCATAGGTCGGGCTGGTGCAGGCGCTGAGCGCAAGGCAAACAGATACCGCGCCAAAAATGGTGCCGTGGATGCGAAATCTCTGCGTCATGCTCATGGAAACCCTTCCGCCCCAAAGCGCCGTGCGCCCATACGGGCGCTTACAGAGCGCTCTTATACCAATTCAAGGCATCGTGCATTCCGAAAATCGATGTCGATTTCCGGGCTGATGCTGTAGCCGTCCCGCGACCGTTAGCCCGCATTGATGCTAAAATCCGGCCAATTTCAGGCAGGTTTACCGGATGAACGGCTAAAGTGCAATTCACCCGGTACTTTTCTTAAACAGCGACGCCCAATTCATGAAGTGCTGCCGCATCGCGCGCCGAGACATCCGGGAAGGCTGGGTCGGAGCCTACATCGGTGGTGATGCGCCAGGAGCGGGCACATTTGCGGCCTTCGGCAAGCTTCTGCTCGACGGAAACCTTCTGCACTTCGTTCAGACGGAAGCCATCTGCCGGGCCTTCACCCGACACAACGGAGATGGCCGAGGTGATGCAGATTTCCGCAAAATCCTGACCATCCAGTGCCGCCATCAACTCGGCATCGGCAATGTGCACGACGGGAGCCGCTTCCAGCGACGAACCTATGCGCTTTTCGCGGCGCTCCACTTCCAGCGCGCCTGTCACCACCGTGCGAACCTTGCGGATTTTATCCCACTTAGATTCCAGTGCCTCGTTCTTCCATTCCGCAGGAACCTCCGGGAACTGAACGAGATGCACCGATTCCGCATCAGGGTAACGCGAAAGCCATGCCTCTTCCGTGGTAAACGGCAGCATCGGAGCCAGCCATGTCACGAGGCAATCGAACAGCTTTGCGATGACCGACAGAGATGCACGGCGCTTCAACGACGACGGTGCGTCGCAATAGAGCGCATCCTTGCGGATATCGAAGTAGAAGGCCGACAGCTCGACATTGGCGAAATCGATCAGCGCGCGGGTGATCTTCTTGAAATCGAAGGCATCGTAACCGTCACGCACGACCTTATCCAGCTCCGACAGACGGTGCAGCATCAGCTGTTCCAATTCCGGCAGATCGGCATAGGCAATGTCATCGCCGGTATCATGCGCCAGCGTACCCAGCATCCAGCGGATGGTGTTGCGCAGCTTGCGATAGGCATCGATGTTGGTCTGGATGATGGCCTTGCCCAGACGCTGGTCTTCCCAGTAATCCGTGGTCATGACCCACAGTCGCAGGATATCCGCGCCTGACTCTTTCATCACGTCCTGCGGTGCCACGACGTTGCCGAGAGACTTGGACTGCTTGCGGCCCTGTTCGTCCATGGTGAAACCATGGGTGACGACGGCGTTGTAAGGCGCACGACCACGGGTCGCGCAGCTTTCCAGCAGCGACGAATGGAACCAGCCACGATGCTGGTCGGAGCCTTCGAGATAGACATCGGCAGGCCACTTCATATCTGGCCGGTCTTCCAGCGTGAAGGTGTGCGTGCAGCCCGAGTCGAACCAGACGTCGAGGATATCGCGCACCTGCACCCATGGTTCACCGGCACGGTTGCCAAGGAAGCGCTCGCGTGCGCCATCGGCAAACCACGCATCGGCACCTTCGGCCTCGAAGGCTTCGATGATGCGGGCATTGACGGCGTCATCCAGCAGCACTTCGCCATGCTCATCCGCGAAGACAGCGATCGGCACGCCCCAGGCGCGCTGACGCGAGAGAACCCAGTCCGGGCGGTTCTCGATCATGGCGCGCAAGCGGTTCTGGCCAGCGGCTGGCACGAAACGGGTGTCATCGATAGCTGAAAGCGAGCGCGAGCGCAGCGTGGTGCCATCGCCCAACTCCTTGTCCATATAGACGAACCACTGCGGCGTGTTGCGGAAGATGACCGGCTTCTTGGAGCGCCAGCTATGAGGATAGCTGTGCTTCAAGCGGCCACGGGCAAACAGGTTGTTGGCCGCGATCAGCGCCTTGATGATACGCTCGTTGGCATCACCCTTCTTGCCGTTATCATCCATAACGCGGGCAGCGCCGCCTTCGGCAGAGGGGCCGAAACCGGGGGCGTCTTCAGTGTAGAAACCGTCATCGCCAACAGGGAACGGGATTTTAGTGGATATCCCACGATCTTCAAGCTCGCGAACCTTTGACGTCCATGCATCAAAGTCTTCACGACCATGGCTTGGCGCTGTGTGGACGAAGCCGGTACCCGCATCATCGGTGACATGATCGCCATCGAGAAGTGGGACCTCGAAGTCGTAACCAAGTTCAGCGAGCGGATGAGCGCAGATCACCGCGCCGAGTTCTGCCGCAGCCACAGGACGAACCAGCTCCAATGTCAGCTTTGCCTTCTTCGCGGCTTCGTCGGCCAGCTTCGTTGCAAAGATCAGCTTTTCGCCGGGCTGTGGGCCGAAGTCGTTCTCTGCGGTTTCCACTTCGAATAATCCGTAAGGGAAGCGCGAGGAAAACGAGATCGCCCGGTTGCCGGGGATGGTCCAAGGCGTTGTGGTCCAGATGACGACATGAGCATTTAAAAGATCGGATTTCCCAGAACCTGGCTGAACTTGAACCATTAGGACAGGGAACTTCACCCAGATCATGTCGCTCTCGACATCCGCATACTCGACCTCGGCCTCAGCCAAAGCCGTGCGCTCGACAACCGACCACATGACCGGCTTCGATCCGCGATAAAGCTGGCCGCTCTTGGCGATCTTCAGGAGTTCGCCAGCGATGCGCGCTTCCGAATGGAAGTTCATCGTCGTGTAGGGGTTTTCGAAGTCGCCCTCGATGCCCAGACGCTTGAATTCCTCAGACTGCTTTGCGATCCAGCCAGCGGCGAACTCACGGCATTCCTGACGGAATTCGTTGATCGGAACCTCGTCCTTGTTCTTGCCCTTGGCGCGGTAGGCCTCCTCGATCTTCCACTCGATGGGAAGGCCGTGGCAATCCCAGCCGGGGACGTAGTTGCTGTCAAACCCGCGCATCTGGAACGAGCGGGTGATGACGTCTTTGAGGATCTTGTTCAGCGCGTGGCCGATATGGATGTTGCCGTTGGCATAGGGAGGGCCATCATGCAGCACGAATTTTTCGCGGCCAGCGGCGGAAGCGCGCAGCTTCTTGTAGAGGCCCATCTGCTGCCAGCGGGCAACGGTTTCGGGCTCTTTTTGCGGCAGACCGGCGCGCATCGGAAAATCCGTCTGCGGCAGGTACAGCGTGGTGGAGTAGTCGATCGTCTGTGCGGTGTCGTTCATGATCATACCGTTATGCGGCGCCCCCTCATTCAAGCTGAGAGGTCGCGCCGTCTTGAGTGCAAGAGGGCAAAAGCGGAAGGCGCTCAAGGCAAGCGCCGAAATCCCGGACCTTTCGGCTGCTTACTGCGCGCGAAAGGCCGGGCCAATAATTCGGGAAATGAACGTCAACCGAAATTGGTACATGCGCAATGTTTATGTGTTTTTCCGGTAAAAAGGAAGAGGTTAAGGGCACGAATATGCCCTCACTGGCCGACAAAACCGCTGGCCGAGCATCAAAAGGAGAGTCTCGCGTCCAGCTCTCCCAGCGGCGTCACACCTGAGAGCAACGCCCTCGCTTCCTCGTCATCCCGCTTGATCTGGGCGACAAGCGGCTCGAGGCCGTCGAATTTCAGCTCGTCGCGCAGATGGCCGAAGAAGGAAACAGAGCAAATCTCGCCATAGAGATCGCCGGAAAAATCGAACAGGAAGGTTTCGAGAAGGGCAGCGCCATCCTCCGTCACCGTCGGGCGATAGCCGAAGCTGGCGACGCCATCATACAAGCTCCCATCCGCCCTGCGAAAACGCACCGCGTAAATACCTGGCTTCAGTTCTGTTTCCGGTGGCAGCGCCATGTTGGCGGTGGGATAGCCCAGCGTGCGGCCAAGTTTCTGCCCGCCGATGACTTCCGCTTCGACGGTGTAACGATATCCCAGCAGGCCAGCGGCACCGGCAACATCGCCTTGCGCCAGCAAGTCCCGGATGCGGCTGGAGGAGACGACTTCCGCTCCTTCATCGCGGAAGGAATCGATCAGCATCACATCGAAGCCGTGCCTTTTTCCGGCGGCCATCAGATAGGCCGGGCCACCTTCGCGTCCCTTGCCGAAGTGAAAATCGACGCCGGTGACGACGGCACTTGCACTCAGCCAGTCGACCAGAATGGACTTGACGAAATCTTCCGCCGAGCGCTGCGAAAAATCCCGGTCGAAGGGATATTCGATGACGGAGTTGAACCCTTCCGCTTCCAATACCCGCGCCTTGACGGAAGCGGGTGTCAGCCGGAAGACGGGCGTTTCGGGGCGAAACACGGTGCGCGGATGCGGCTCGAATGTCAGCACCAGAGCCGGGACATTGCGCGACGCGGCAAGCTCCAGCGCACGGTCCAGCACCGCGCGGTGGCCACGATGGACACCGTCAAAATTGCCAATGGCGATGACGCCGCCCTTCAGGTTTTCGGGCAGCGGTTCCTTCTTTTCATTGCGATGAAACACGGTCATGGGCAGACTCTATTCCGATGCCACACAGTTAGGCAAGACGCGGCATCCACCAGCCGGGGGCTGCGTTCTGGCCTTTCAGATAGGCATTCATCAGCGACTCGTCGGTTTCGCCATTCAGCGTGTATTCGGCTGCATGAATGCCACCGCTGACATAGAGAAGCTGAAGGCCTGCGTTGATGGCACCCTTCACATCCGTTGGCATACCATCGCCGATGGCCAGCACCCGGTCTTTCGTAAAGTCGCCGCGCACCTCTTTGGCCGCAGCAAGGCAGGCTTCATAAATGGGTGCATGCGGCTTGCCAGCGATGCGGACTTCGCCACCCAGCTGCTCGTAATAGGCGGCCATGGCACCGGCGCAGGGAATGATGCGCTCGCCACGTTCCACCACCAGATCGGGGTTGGCGCAGATCATCGGCACAGAGCGAGCGATGAAGCCCTTGAGCATATCCGTATAATCTTCCGGCGTTTCCGTTTCGTCATCGAAAAAGCCGGTGCAGACGACGGCGGTCGCCTCAGTCTCAGGCACCACGTCGATGTCGAGGCCTTCCAGAAGCGGCATGTCGCGTTCCGGCCCCAGCAGGAAGACCTGTTTCGGACCCTGCGAAATCAGTTCACGCGTGACATCGCCCGAGGTGATGATGCGGTCATAGGCCGTATCGGGAATGCCGAGCGCCCGAAGCTGCGAAATGACGCCAGGTGCCGGGCGTGGGGAATTGGTGATGAGCACCACCGTCTTGCCCGCCTTGCGCGCCGCTTCCAGCGCAATCGACGCGTCGGGAAAGGCGCTGACGCCATTGTGCAACACGCCCCAGACATCGGACAGAACGACGTCGAACCGATCTGTGATTTCGCCAAGGGTGGAAATGCGGTGGGCCATGAGGTGCTTCCAGACTTTCAAAAATGCCAGATTTTCCAAAAAATGCTTGGGCGTGACATGGCAAACCGGCACGCCGATTACAAGCAAAAAGGTGTCTCAGCGCCCACGGCGTAAAAACGAAAACTCGCCTTATTGCACTGCAACATATTGCGATCACACGCCTGACGTGTTTTAAAGCGCTGGGGCTGGCCTGCTCAACCGAGGAGCCATCGATGAAGAGAATTGACCAACTCGAGGGTCTTCGCGGTCTTTTGGCCGCATGGGTTGTTCTGGTTCACCTGCTGCCTGCGGCTGGTATCGATCCGGACAGCATGGGTGTGCTGAAACCCCTGATCAACGAGAAAATCCGGGTGCAAATCTTCTGCATCATGAGCGGTTTCGTGATTTTCGTCATGATGTCCTCGTTGTCAGAGGACTATTCCACCTACATCACGCGCCGCATCAAACGCATTTATCCCGTTTATATTTTCGCGTTTTTTCTGTCGATCGCCTTCGCCTGGGTCGCTTATGAGGCGCTGCAGACCGCCGATTTCAACAGTGTGCGCAATGCAGGCCGTATCGCCATTCTCGACCGCAGTTTCGAGAGCTGGGAAATGCACACGCTTGCCCACATGACGATGCTGCACGGCATCATTCCCGATAGCTGGTTGCCGCTGGGGGCCTACGCATTTCTGGGTCAGGCGTGGAATATTTCCACCGAGTTCCAGTTCTATCTCATCGCGCCGCTGGCCTTCTGGTGCCTTCACCATTCCAGCAATCTTGTACGCGCAGGCTTCGTGGTCGCCTCCGTCATGGGCGTCTGGTATTTCCGCCATTGGCCGAACGGGGCGATCCTCGCCAATTACGCGATCTATTTCGCGTCCGGCATTGCCAGCTATTATCTTTGGAAAATGCGCTGGGACGACCAGCCCTTCATGTCCCCACCCGTGGTCCTGCCACTGGCGGCCATCGTGGGTTATTTCGATCTGGCCATCGGCGCATGGATTTTCGTCTTCACCAGCGCCATCATGGTGCGCGACAAGGGTCGCAAAAAGGGTTTTGTCGCGATGTTTCTGGAGCATCCCGTCATGATGTTCCTCGGCACTGTGTCCTACTCGCTCTACTTGCTACACATGATCCCGCTCTATGGCTGGATGTATGTGCTGAATGATCAGGGGTTCAGCCAGGGCACCTATTTCGCCATGCTGGCAGCGCTGACCTTCGCCACCGCCATTCCCTTCTCCTACCTTGCCCACAAATATGTGGAGCGGCCCTTCTACACATCGAAGAGCCAGCGCGCGTCATCCAACGCAGGTGGGAAGGCGACGATGAGGCCTGCTGTCGAGGGCAAGTAAACCGATGGTGCCGCCGTGCTTTCGCGGCGGGACATCACATCAGCCAGAGGCGAAGAACACCGCCCGCGATGCCAAGCGCCAGCACCGGCACCATGCCGACTTTCCAGCGCATCAGCATCAGCAGAGACAGAACCAGAAGCCCGGTCGCGAAGGGATCGAGCGTAGTCCAGACCGGCCAGGATATGCCGGGTCCAAAGCTCGGCACGATGGAGAGGCGGATGACCTCGCCAAACAGCACGTGCAGCCCGAACCAGATGGACAGGTTGAGAATGACACCGACGACCGCCGCCGTGATGGCCGACAAAGCTGCCGACAGAGCGCGATTATTGCGCAGTTTTTCGACATAGGGTGCGCCGAGAAAAATGAAGATGAAACTGGGCACGAATGTCGCCCACGCGGTTACCGTCGCACCCAGAATCCCGGCGACCATAGGGTCCAGCCACTCCGCGTGGCGGAAACCGGCGAGAAAGCCGATATAGGGCAGCACCAGCACCAGCGGCCCCGGCGTGGCTTCGGCCAGCGCCAGACCATCCAGCATTTCGCCGGGGCTGAGCCAACCATGGGTTTCCACCGCCACCTGCGCGACATAGGCCAGCACCGCATAGGCCCCGCCGAAGGTAACCACCGCCATGCGCGAAAAGAAGCTTTGCAGGGTCGCAAGCGTCTCTGGCGCGGAGAAGAGGAAGATCAGGGCCAGCGGTATCTGCCAGATCACCAGCCCGAGCACGAGACCCCTCACCCGCGACAGGAGCGTGACGGGTGTGGCCTCCGCGTCGTCCTCAGTCTCTGCCTGTTCGATCTGATCTCCCCGTCGCGCCCTCAAAAAGCCGAGCAGACCGGCAGCAAAAATGACGAGCGGAAACGGCAGGCCAAAGACGAACAGCGCGATGAAGGCAGCGGCGGCGATGGCCGCCAGAAAGCGGCTGACCAGCGCCCGTTTCGCCACCCGGATCAAGGCCTCTATGACGATGGCCAGCACGCAGGCTTTGAGGCCGAACAAAAGGCCGGGTAGCCAGTGGGTGTCCTGATACAGACAATAGGCAGCGGCGAGCGCCACGATGGCGAAGAAGCCCGGCAGAATGAAAAGCGTTCCAGCAATGATGCCACCGCGGACGCCGTGCAGAAGCCAGCCGATATAGGTGGCCAGTTGCTGCGCCTCCGGCCCCGGCAGCAACATGCAATAATTGAGGGCGTGCATGAAGCGCGCATCCGACACCCAGCGTTTCTCATCCACCAGAACGCGGTGCATCATGCCGATCTGGCCTGCCGGTCCGCCAAAGCTGAGGCAACCGATGCGGGCGAAGACCGATGTGAGTTCGGCAAGAGATGGTTTGGCAGTTGGTGGCGGGGTTACAAAATCTGTCATGAACCGCTGATAACCATTTTATGTGAAATATTTCCGACAGGCCGTTCTTGACTCGTTAGAGCGGCACCCCTATCTCTGCCTCGCTAGCACTCTCCAATGAGGAGTGCTAACACTCATCACGCGGACCTGACATATGGGTCCGTACAGGTCATTTGATCGAGGGATTAGACAATGACAAGCACAACTTTCCGCCCGCTGCATGACCGCGTCGTTGTTCGTCGCGTTGAGTCTGAAGCAAAGACCAAGGGCGGCATTATCATTCCTGACACCGCCAAGGAAAAGCCACAGGAAGGCGAAATCGTCGCTGTTGGCACCGGCGCTCGCGACGATAGCGGCAAGCTCGTTCCTTTGGACGTGAAGGCTGGCGATCGCGTTCTGTTCGGCAAGTGGTCCGGCACTGAAGTCAAGCTCGACGGCGAAGACCTTCTGATCATGAAGGAATCCGACATCATGGGCGTTATCGGCTGATCTAGCCGGTTTTTCTCCATCCTTACATGACAACCAATGGGCATGAGCCCGGGAGTTTTCTACAATGGCAGCTAAAGAAATTAAATTCGGCCGCACAGCGCGCGAAAAGATGCTCAAGGGCGTCGACGTACTCGCAGACGCAGTGAAGGTAACGCTTGGTCCTAAGGGCCGTAACGTCATCATCGACAAGTCCTTCGGCGCACCGCGCATCACCAAGGACGGCGTTTCTGTCGCCAAGGAAATCGAACTCGAAGACAAGTTCGAAAACATGGGCGCACAGATGGTCCGCGAAGTTGCTTCGAAGACCAACGACATTGCCGGTGACGGCACCACGACTGCGACCGTTCTTGCACAGGCCATCGTTCGCGAAGGCAACAAGGCAGTTGCTGCCGGCATGAACCCGATGGACCTCAAGCGCGGTATCGACCTCGCTGTGTCCGAAGTCGTCAAGGACCTTCAGTCCAAGGCGAAGAAGATCTCCACGTCTGAAGAAGTTGCACAGGTCGGCACGATCTCTGCTAACGGCGACACGCAGGTCGGCAAGGACATTGCTGAAGCCATGCAGAAGGTTGGCAACGAAGGCGTTATCACCGTCGAAGAAGCCAAGACCGCTGAAACCGAACTCGAAGTCGTTGAAGGCATGCAGTTCGACCGCGGTTACCTCAGCCCTTACTTCGTCACCAACCCTGAAAAGATGGTTGCTGACCTGGAAGACGCTTACATTCTTCTCCACGAGAAGAAGCTTTCGAACCTTCAGGCCATGCTGCCTGTTCTCGAAGCTGTCGTTCAGACCGGCAAGCCACTTGTCATCATCGCTGAAGACGTTGAAGGCGAAGCTCTTGCAACGCTCGTCGTCAACAAGCTGCGTGGCGGCCTGAAGATTGCTGCTGTCAAGGCTCCTGGCTTCGGCGATCGCCGCAAGGCCATGCTCGAAGACATCGCGATCCTGACCGGCGGTACCGTTATCTCCGAAGATATCGGCATCAAGCTCGAAAACGTCACGCTCGACATGCTCGGCAAGGCGAAGAAGGTTTCGATCTCCAAGGAAAACACGACGATCGTTGACGGCTCCGGCCAGAAGACCGACATCGAAGGCCGCGTTGCCCAGATCAAGGCTCAGATCGAAGAAACATCTTCCGATTACGACCGCGAAAAGCTGCAGGAACGTCTTGCCAAGCTCGCTGGCGGCGTTGCCGTTATCCGCGTTGGCGGCTCCACGGAAATCGAAGTGAAGGAACGCAAGGACCGCATCGACGACGCTCTCAACGCGACGCGCGCTGCTGTTCAGGAAGGCATCGTCCCAGGCGGCGGTACTGCACTTCTGCGCTCTTCCACGAAGATCACCGTCAAGGGTGCAAACGACGACCAGGAAGCTGGCATCAACATCGTTCGCCGCGCTCTTCAGTCGCTGGTTCGCCAGATCGCTGAAAACGCAGGTGACGAAGCCTCCATCGTTGTCGGCAAGATCCTCGAGAAGAACGAAGAGAACTGGGGCTACAACGCTCAGACCTCTGAGTATGGCGACATGATTGCCATGGGTATCGTCGATCCGGTCAAGGTTGTTCGCACAGCCCTGCAGAACGCAGCTTCGGTTGCTTCCCTGCTGATCACGACAGAAGCCATGATTGCAGAACTTCCTAAGAAGGAATCTGCGATGCCTCCAATGCCAGGCGGCGGCATGGGCGGTATGGACTTCTGAGAAGTCTTACCCTCTGGAATACGGAAAGGCGGTCTTCACGGGCCGCCTTTTTTGTTGTGGTGATTTTGGAGCCGCTATATCGTCAAACGAGTGCACGGCAGAATACGCAACCAAAGTGACGGAGGTAACGTGTCGGAAACAGAAGCGGAGCCAGTGACGGTACGCGCCAGAATCCCATCGTCTCTCTTTTATGAACGATTGCTTCTTTTGGTCGCTGCGGTGTTTATGTTTGCCGCAGGATCATGCGTTTATGACATCATCAGCCTGCCTGTGCCGGCACCGTCAAACACTGTCAGTTTTCTATCCGCCTTGCTGCATTCCGCCGTCTTCAGCTTCCATTCGATCGTTATCCTCAACAGTCTAATATATTTTGGTCGTCTCTTCGACGCTCCGCCCATCAAACCAGAGCGGGAAAAATGGGATTTTCCAGGCTGGATCTTGGAGCAGCCATTTTTCGGTATTTTTCTTGGTTTATTTCTGTTCAGTTCGCCGTTCCTGATCGCAATTGGATTGTCAGGCGTGGCCTATCTTCTGGCGGTCGGACTCGTTCTTTATTTAACGCCCAGACTTATGGCCAAAGGCTACCTCGGCTATGGATTACTTTCCGCCCTTTGTCTGGCTGCTGGATTCATTCTGGCAGCACTTATTACCCGCACCCCCGACACGAGCATGTGTGTAGATGATAAGGTCGTCCCACTTCGCTCCGGTGCGGCGGTGCCATGCGATGTGTACAGCTTTGTCGACAAAGTCGATGGCATGATCATCAAACACGGCCAGTCATCTATTTTCGTGCCGCTGAAGGACCTCGCGCCGCACGAGATCACGGCACTCGGGCCTGGAAGTTGGCTTATCCGTGGCGAAATCCGGCCAATTGACTAAAGCCAGCCAAATCGCTCACTGTCTTCAAATAGTGAACAAATAGTCTCCACTTGTTCATCTGTTCCGGGGTGACAATTTGGCGCATATGTCGGGCATAAATTCATGCCATCCGGCACCATCCTCGGAGACTTCCATGTCCAGCAGCCAGAACGCACTTGTGCTCATCGCACGCATTCTTCTTTCTTTCATTTTCATTCTCTCCGGCTTCGGCAAGCTGACGGATCCTGCTGGTACGGCTGGCATGATCACCGGTGCTGGCCTGCCTGCCGCAACCGCTCTCGCCTATCTTGCAGGCGCATTCGAGTTGGTCACAGGCCTTGCCATTCTCGTCGGCTTCCAGACGAAGATCGCCGCATGGGCGCTGGCCGTATTCTGCGTGTTCACCGGTCTTGTTTTCCACAGCGGCACGGTTGCTGTTCCTGGCTGGCCTGATGCGGCGCTGGGCTGGATCAACACGCTGAACGGCATCATGCTGATGAAGAACATCACGCTGGCTGGCGCTTACATCCTGCTCGCCACCTTCGGCGCTGGCGCTTACTCGCTCGACGCACGCCGTGGCCTCAGCCTGGCCCGCGCATAAGCTGATCTAACATTCATAGAAAAAGCCGCTGGAGCGATCCGGCGGCTTTTTTTGTTCGGATCAAATTTCAACTCTCAGAGGGCAGACTTCAGGCGGGAAAGGATATCGCTGACGACAGCATCGCCCTCATGCTCCGGCTTGCGCGCCCGCACGAAACAGGCTTCCGAGCGCAGAATGATGCCGTCGGTCAGGATTTTCAAATGGTTGGCCTTGAGCGTCGAGCCGGTGGAGGTGATATCGACGATGATATCCGCCTGCCCCGCCGCCGGTGCGCCTTCTGTGGCGCCGAGGCTTTCGACGATGCGGTAAAGCTGAATGCCGTGCTGGCGCGAGAAGAACTGCTGCGTCAGCCGCCAGTATTTGGTGGCAATCGCCAGCCTGCGGCCATGGCGGGCGCGGAATTCGGAGGCGACATCGCCCAGATCGGCCATGCTGTCCACGTCAAGCCAAATCTCGGGCACGGCGACGACAACATCGGCGTGGCCGAAGCCGAGGCGGGCGCAGAATTCGACGCGGTTTTCGACATCGCTCAAATCCTCGCGCACGAGGTCTTCGCCGGTGACGCCGAAATCGACCGTGCCATTGCCGATTTCGCGGGCAATTTCGGAGGCCGAGAGGTAAGCGATCTCGATATCGTCACGCCCCTCGACCCGACCGCGATAGGAGCGGTCATTGCCGATGGCGACAACCTTGAGGCCTGCGCGCTCCAGAATAGCGGAGGAATCTTCCTTCATGCGGCCCTTGGAGGGCAATGCGATGGTGATGGTCATGGTTTGGCACTCACGGCTTCAATGCGATCCAGCCAGAGCGAAAAACCGACCGCCGGTATCTTGTCCTTTGCGCCGAGCAGCGTCATCAGCCGATCGAACCGCCCACCACCGGCCAGAACGGCACTCTCGCCGTCCACGCCGACTTCGAAAACGAGGCCGGTGTAGTAATCCAGCGGGCGACCGAAGGCGGCACCATAGGTGATGGCGTTAAGATCAAGGCCACCATTGGCGAGCGCTGCAACGCGCGCGTCAAACGCGGACAAGGCGCCATCCAGTTTCAATTTTGCCTTATCGGCAAATTCGGACAGCGTCTGCGATGCCTGCGACAGCGGGGCTTGCAAGGATAGAAACTGCTTCAGCAGCTCAAAGCTTTCATCCGGCAGGCGCGTGGCGGCGAGCGCCAGCTTTTCACGCAGACGGCGGGCGATCTCCTGCGGCGCGCGGCTGGCATTAGTGGAATAGCCCGTGTCCTGCATGACGCTATCGATATACTCGACGAGCACCTTTTCCTCGCCCGTTGCCAGCAGACCAGCGACGCGCGCGTCGAGCCCCGTCATGGGTTTGGGGCTGACGAGACTTTGCAGCAGTGCTTCCAACTGCTTCGTATCGCCAAAGGCCTGCACCAGCCGCTTCTGCCAGCCTTGCGGCAAGCCGAGGGCGGCGACGACCGCTTCGAACACCTGCTGGTCACCCAGCGTCACGGTCAGCTTGCGACCGGGCAGCAGCCGCGCCAGAATGCCGATGGCATCGCTGATGGCGCGGGCATCGGCGCTGGCGACATCGGTATCGCCCAAGTCTTCGATGCCAGCCTGATAAAACTCGTTTGCACCTTCACGGCGCTGACGAAACACTTCGCCCAGATAGGAATAGCGCTTGGGCGTGCCGGTTGCGGTTTCGATGTGGCGCAGGCAGACGGGAATGGTGAATTCCGGGCGCAGGCATAGGCTTTCGCCCGTTTCGCTCTCCGTCAGGAAAATCCGACGGCGCAGGTCTTCTCCGGCCATATCGAGGAACGGTTCGGCGGGTTGAATGACCGGCGTGTTGACGCGATTGGTGCGACGCGCATCGAATTCATCCAGAAGCTCACCGGCAAAATCCGGCATGTCGATCAGGGGCATGGGCTGCTACTTTTCATCACAGTGCGCACGGCTGCATCAGTTCGATGCGGTTGCCGAAAGGGTCATAGACGTAAAAGCGGTCATAGCCTTCCAACGGCTCATCCTCAACCACATGGCAGCCTGCCAGTTCAAGTGTTTTTCGTATATCGGCGAGGTCATCGACCAGGAAAGCGGGATGCGCTTTTCTGGCAGACCTGAAATCCGCTTCGACGCCCAGATGAACGCGCACCGTGCCGTGTTCAAACCAGCACCCGCCACGTTCGGCAAGATTGCCGGGCTTTGTGCGCTCCGACAATCCGAGGAGTGAGCCGTAGAATCGGCGCGCATCCTCCTCACCGCCCGCAGGCATGGCAAGCTGCACGTGGTCGAGCGCGAGGATGCTCATCGGCTCAGTTGCCTCCGGCTGCCCGCTGGCGATCTTCCGCCTGCGCAGCCAGAATTTCCTTCACCTTGGCCACAAGATCGGCCTCCGGTACGGTTTCCTGCGCGACACGGGCTTCACGCCAAGCAACATTGTCTTCTATCTCACCGGACAGGCGCTTGCCCTCGATCAGGTCCTTGATCTGCACGACGTTCTCGGCACGTTCATCGCCACCCTGAATGATAGCGATAGGGGCGCCCATGCGGTCGGCATATTTCAGCTGGTTGCCGAATTTCTTCCAGTTGCCCTGATACATCTCGGCACGAATGCCTTCCTTGCGCAGCGCCTGCGTGAAGCGTTGGTAGCGGCCCATGCTCTCCACATCACCGTCCATGACGGTGACGAGGACGGGCGCTAGCGGCTTGACCTGACCGAGCTTGCCAAGGTTCTTCAACGCCGTCATCAGGCGCGAGACACCGATGGAAAAGCCCGTTGCCGGAACCGGCTGGCCCATGAAGCGCGACACCAGACCATCATAACGACCACCGCCACCGACCGAGCCGAAGACGACCTTTTCGCCCTTTTCGTTGGTGACATCGAACGTGAGTTCGGCTTCGTAGACGGGACCCGTGTAGTATTCGAGGCCACGAATAACCGACGGATCGATTTGGATACGACTGCGGTCATATCCAGCCGCCGCCGTCAATTTCGCGATCATCCGAAGTTCATCAATGCCTTCTGAAAAGGCACCTTTCTCGATAGGAAATGACTGAACGAACCCATCGACAATTTCTTCGTTGGTTGAAATGTTGTTCGTCTCTAATTTGAGCTTATCTGATCCTGCCACGGGCGTATATTGTATCGATTTCCAACTAAGGTACTGGATCAAAGTGGCAATCTGGTTTTCGTCAAGCCCAGCGCCTTTGGTAAAGTCTCCAGACTCGTCTTTACGGCCCGGTCCAAGCAACAATTTCACGCCTTCAGGGCCAAACTTGTCCAGCTTATCAATGGCACGCAGCACATTCAACCGCCGTGCTGCATTCTCCTCACCACCCAAACCGATGGCTTCCATCACGCCATCCAGAACCTTGCGGTTGTTCACGCGGATCACATAATCGCCGCGCTTGATGCCTAGCGCTTCCAGCGTATCCGCCATCATCATGCACATTTCAGCATCAGCCTGCACGCCTGCCGCGCCAACCGTGTCAGCATCGAATTGCATAAATTGGCGGAAGCGACCGGGGCCGGGCTTTTCGTTGCGAAAGACGTAGCCAGCGCGGTAGGTGCGGAAGGGGAGCTGTATCTCGTTGAAGTTCTCAGCGACGTGGCGGGCGAGTGGGGCAGTGAGGTCGTAGCGCAGGCTCATCCACTGGTCGTCGTCATCGGTCAGCGAAAACACGCCTTCATTGGGGCGGTCGCTATCGGGCAGGAATTTGCCAAGCGCATCGGTATATTCGAACAGCGGCGTCTCGATGGGATCAAAGCCGTAGAGTTCGTAGACGCCACGGATTTTCTCAATCATCTCGTTGGTGGCATGGATATCGGCGCTAGAGCGGTCCACGAAGCCGCGCGGCAGGCGGGCTTTCAGTTTCTGAGGCTTTTTTGCTTTTTCGCTCATGGGGCCGGTCCAATTATCTCTTGAAATCAAGCCGGTGTCATAGAGGACGAAGCCCTGTGCGGCAAGGCCGCAGCGGTGCAGTTTTACTGGCGTGGCCACGGAAAAGATGGTAGGTGGGATACACGCATCCCACTCCACTACCGGGAGAAGAACCCAATGAGCAAACAGACCGCCATTCGCCTGCCCGACGACACCTATGAGCGCCTGAAAGCGCTGTCCGAGCGCACGGGCCGCACATCCGCCTATTATATCCGCGAGGCCATCGAAAAGCACATCGAGGATATGGAGGATTTGTATCTGGCTGAAGAGGCCACGCGGCAGATACAGCGTGGTGAGTCCAAGGTCATCAGCGCGGAGGAGATGTGGCGTGACGTGGAAAATTGAGTACCACTCGGATTTTCGAACGAAAGTCGCAGACATCGATCCAAGTCTTCGCCACCGCATCCGCTCGTTTTTGCATGAGCAGGTGGCGGCCTTGGACGACCCGCGCAAAATCGGCGCAAATCTCGGCAACTACTGGCGATATTGGGAAAGCGGTTTGCGTTTCATTTGCGACATTCAAGATCAAAAGCGGTCCATACTCGTCATCGAAATCGGCCACCTGCCCAAGAAGTCTATCGCTGAACCATGATCCTCGAAGCCATCAATTACGCCGCGACATACCGCAAGACGCCGCCGGAATTTCGGCCCTATATCCGCTATTCCGTCAATCTGTGGGCGCGGGCCAACCGGTGTGGAAAAGCCTGGGCCGAGCACGAGGACAACAGCAAGCGCTTCATTTTGTCTGCTGCGGGCAAGCTGAAACAGCGCCGCACGGCTGTCGTGCTGGGCTCCGGCCTGTTGCGGGATGTGCCGTTGCAGCAACTGGCTGCGGGTTTCGATACCGTGGTTCTGGTCGATCTGGTGCATCTCGCCAGCCTTCGCGCCAAGCTCTATGCCCGTCACAGCAGAACCGTGGTTCTGAACCACCGCGATCTCTCGGGCTATGACGATCTGGCGGCAGGCAAACCGCTGGAGCCGTTAGGTTTTCTGCGGCTGGTGCCCTATCTCGACTTCGTCGTGTCGGCTAATCTTCTGTCGCAAATCGGCACCGGTATTCGCAACCGTCTGGAAAAGCAGCCTGATCCCGCGATGCCGCAGGACGCCTTGCCGCAGCTCATTCAGGCGCATCTGGATGGTCTGTCGGGTCTTCCCTGCAAGGCCTGCATCATTACCGATACCGCCTTCGAAGTGATCGATAAAAACGGCACGCGACATCAGCAGGAAGACCTGTTGCATGGCGTGAGCGTTCCGAAGATTGCACGCGGCTGGGACTGGCCGGTGGTGCCGTTTGGTGAAGAAAGCCGCGATTATCAGATCATTCACACGGTCGTTGCCAGCGAACTGACATGATTGTCCTATTTTCTCGATATTCCGCAGGATTGAACAAGGACCCACGATCACCATGAAGACCATTTCCCTCGCCGCCGCAATTGTCGTCTCGCTCATCATGCCCGCCTTTGCGCAGGATAGCGGCAGCCATGCCGGCCACGACATGTCGAAGCCCGCAGCCGCAGACAGCCCTTCGACGAAAGCCTTCATGGAAGCCAGCAAGAAAATGCATGGCGATATGGCCATGGACTATACCGGCGATGCCGACGTGGATTTCGTGCGCGGCATGATCCCGCATCATCAGGGCGCGATTGAAATGGCGAAGGTGCAATTGCAATACGGCAAAGACCCCGAAATCCGCAAACTGGCGGAAGAGGTCATCAAGGCGCAGGAAGCCGAGATAGCTATGATGAAAGAGTGGCTGAAAGCCAGAGGTCACTAAAGGGTAGCTTAAGGCTGCCTCTCCACCGTAATCGTATAATTCGCCCCAAGCCCGCGGCGGGATGCGCTGAGAACGAGGATGGGGCGGATCAGCCAGTCGGTGTCGGCCTTGGGTGTCAGCACCGCCGTGTTCTTACCCGCATCGCTGAAAAAAATCGCGTCGTCCTCGGGCTTGGCGAAATCGAAGATCGCCATGACGACGAATTCGCTGCGACTGGTCAGCGTTACCTTCAGCGTTTCGCCCGCCTTGACCTTGACGCGGTAGACATCGCCCCTGCCCTGCCGCGTCCAGCCGTTGAGCACCAGCGGGCCGGAGGCGGGAAGCGCCGCCTGTTTCAGCGCCTCGCCATCATCAAGCCAGATACCATCGACATTGCGGCCTTCCGCATGGGCGGGAGCCGTCGCCGAGATGATGAGAAGAGACGCCAGAAGAATGTGTAAAAATCGGGTCACGGGCGTGAAAACTCCAGCCGTTGAGCATCGATGCGGGGGCGGCAGTGGCAACCTTCGATGTGGTCGTTGACCATACCCATGGCCTGCATGAAAGCATAGACGGTCGTCGGACCGACAAAGGTCCAGCCGCGTTTCTTCAGGTCTTTCGACAGGCGCGTGGAGGCGGGCGTGGTGGGGTTGGCGCGCAGGGTGGCATAATCGAACACCGGCGGGCGCTCATCCGGCTGCGGTTCAAAACGCCAGAAATAGCGGGCGAGCGACCCGAATTCATCGCGCATCTCGATGGCGCGGCGGGCATTGTTGATGGTGGAGACGATCTTGCCGCGATGGCGGATGATGCCCTTGTCGGCCACGCAACGCTCTATATCCTCGTCTCCGAATTCCGCGACCTTGTCGAAATCGAAACCACAGAATGCGGCGCGAAAGGCCTCGCGCTTTCGCAGCACCGTCAGCCAGGACAGGCCGGACTGGAAGCCCTCAAGGCAAATCTTTTCGAACAGGCGTCTGTCGTCATCGACGGGACGGCCCCATTCCTCATCATGGTATCTGGCATAGTCTTCCAGTCCCTGCTGCCAGAAGCAGCGGACCTTGCCATCTTCGCCCGTCATAAGGCCGGTTTCAGTCATGGAGCAGATGCCTTTGTGGTTGGTGACGCGGTGATTACCATTGATTCACTCTGTTTCAAAACCGCGCGCTAACCTTATTAAAAGGTTTCATCCAAATCGCGCCTTTTCATGATGTGCCATTTACCATTCGCTGTCTCCAAGGTGCGAACGTGATGATTATTTTCCGGTGTCATGTAGAGAGTCCACCCGATGTCGATGAAATCCGTTGTTCTGGCGCTGAGCTTTCTCTCCGCCATCTCCGTGCCAGCCCTTGCCAATGATCGCTACCGGGAGCGCCCGCCGGTCGTCGTCAGCCCAGACCTGACCGCGCCGTGGGTCATGCAGCTTGGCGGCGGGCAGGTTCGCCCGGTCGTTTATCCGCAGCGTCCGGCTTCCCCTTCGCTGTTTCAGCGTCCGGTGACCCAACCGCGCCCGCAGGCGGCGGCTGCCAGAACCGGGGACCCGCGCCTGCGCATCGCCCCGCAGTTTCTGCCGCAGATGGTGCGATATGATGGCAAGGAAGCGCCCGGCACCATCGTCATCGATACGCCCAACCGTTTCCTTTATCTGGTGATGGCAGATGGCAAAGCGCGTCGCTACGGCGTCGGCGTCGGCAAGCCGGGCTTCGAATGGGCCGGTACGCACAAGATTACCCGCAAGAACGAATGGCCGGATTGGACGCCGCCAAAAGAGATGATCACCCGCGAGGCCGCCAAGGGACACTACCTGCCCGCCTATATGGAAGGCGGTCCGCAAAACCCGATGGGCGCGCGCGCCATGTATCTCGGCTCCACACTGTATCGCATTCATGGCACGAACCAGCCGTGGACGATTGGCAGCAACAATTCCTCGGGTTGCATCCGCATGCGCAATGAAGATGTCACCGATCTCTACGAGCGCGTGAATGTCGGCACCCGCGTGATTGTGATCTGATAGCAACGGTGAAGTCATTCCTTGCGCCCAAAAGTAGAAAACGGGCGTGAAGAAAGTTGCTCTCTGAAAAAGATAGGTTAAGGTCCGGCCATCGACTTTGGCGGGGGACGTCAAGGGGGCCGGACGCGCTTTACAGCAGCAGACCGGACATTGAAAAACGGGCGGCTCAAACCGCCCGTTTTTTATGGATCGCTTCGATCACGGCAGGCTTTTCTCCACCATAGGCCCAATCCAGCAGTTGCACCGTGTGCAGAATGGGCAGGGCCGTGCCGGTGGCGATCTGCGTCATGCAGCCAATGTTGCCGGTGGCGATGATGTCGGCCTTCGTCGCCTCGATATTCCTGACCTTGCGGGCCTTCAATGTCGCCGATATTTCCGGCTGAAGAATATTGTAAGTGCCCGCCGAGCCACAACAGAGATGTCCTTCCGCCGGATCGCGCACGGTAAAACCTGCGGCTTTCAGCAACAGCTTGGGAATGGCCGTTATCTTCTGGCCGTGCTGCATGGAACAGGCAGAGTGATAGGCGACCGTCAGACCGTTTCGCTCCAGCGGCGCCAGATCGAGGCTGGCGAGATATTCGGTGATGTCTTTTGCCAGGGCCGAAACACGCGCTGCCTTTTCCGCATAGGCCGCATCCAGCCGCAGCATATGGCCGTAATCCTTGATGGTAGTGCCGCAACCGGACGCGGTGATGATGATGGCATCCAGCCCGCCGGTCTCGATTTCGCGCGTCCAGACATCGACATTGCGCCGGGCAGAGACCAGTGCCTGGTCCTCCCGCCCCATGTGGTGCACCAGCGCGCCGCAACAGCCCTCACCTTGCGGCAGCACCACCTCAACGCCAAGCCGGGTCGAAAGCCGGATGGTCGCGTCATTGATGGCGGGATCGAGCACCGGCTGCGCGCAACCGCCCAGAATGGCCACCCGTCCGCGTTTTTCGATCTTGGGCGAATAGCTACCGGGGTTTGACAGGGCGGAAGCGGCAGGAATTGTTTGAGGCGCGAGATCCAGCATGGCAGCCAAGGGTTTCAGCGTCGCGGACTTGCGAAACAGGCCCGCGAACGGCCTGCCGAAGCGCGCAAGCTTCAGCGCCAGGCGAAAGCGCGACGGGTGCGGCAGCACGAAGGCCAGCAGGCTGCGCATCATCCGGTCCACAAGCGGGCGGCGATAGGTCTTTTCGATATGGACGCGGGCGTGATCGACCAGATGCATATAGTCGACACCGGACGGACAGGTGGTCGTGCAGGCCAGACAGGACAGGCATCGGTCGATATGCGTCACCACCTGCTTATCCGCCGGGCGGTCGTTTTCCAGCATATCCTTGATGAGATAGATGCGCCCGCGCGGGCTATCCAGCTCGTTGCCCAGCGTCACATAGGTGGGACAGGTGGCCGTGCAGAACCCGCAATGCACGCATTTGCGCAGAATTTTTTCCGATTCCGCGACGTTGGGATCGGTGAGTTGCTGGGGGGTGAAGGAGGTTTGCATCAGGTGAGACCTCGTTGGGCGTGGGTGCGGATGCGCCCCCCTCTGTCCCGCCGGGCATCTCCCCCACAGGTGGGGAGATCGGCTGGGCGCACGAACGTCGCTTCACCTTCGACGTCAGAGATGGGCAGGAGGTCACCGCAAGTCGATCTCCCTCCTTGTGGG